>CAJYLQ010000012.1 GCA_913775975.1 uncultured Sphingomonas sp.
GAGCTGGATCAGCCACGCCGAGCTGGTGGAGGGCGGTACGCTGCGCTTCACGATGAGCGCGACGCCGGTGCCCGGCTTCGGCCGCGCGATGGCGGACCGGCCGCCGTCGTTCGGACGGGTGCCCGGGTGAGCGCGCCGAACGCTCCTTATGGTGCTTCGATAGCTCCCGACCGATCGCCCGACTTCCGCCATCCCGGCCTTGGGCCGGGATTCGTGGGTCCGCACGCGCATCATACGTTGCTCTCGCGGAAGCATGGACTCCGGCTCAAGGCCGGGTTGACGGAATTCGGGCGATCGGTCGGGAGCTACCAAGGCACCGTGAGAAGCGATCGCCGTCCTCACCCGGGCACCCGCCCGAACGACGGCGGCCGCTCCGCCATCGCGCGACCGAAGCCCGGGACCGGCGTCGCGCTCATCGTGAAGCGCAACGTGCCGCCCTTCACCAGCTCGGCGTGGCTGATCCAGCTCTTCGTCCAGGGCCGCCCGTTCCACGTCACCGCGGCGACATAGGGCGTGTCCGCGCGGTTGCCGGGCGCCTCGATCACCAGCCGCTTGCCGCCACCGACCCGCAGCGTCGCGCGCTCGAACAAGGGCGAGCCGAACACATAGGCCGCCTCGACCGGGTCGACGGGGGAGAAGCCCAGCGCCGAGAACACGAACCAGGCGCTCATCTGCCCGCAATCGTCGTTGCCGATGATCCCCTTCGGCGCATTCTGGTACATCTCGGTGCACAGCCGCCGCACCATCGCCTGCGTCTTCCACGCCGCGCCGACATAGGCATAGAGGTACGGCACATGCTGGTCCGGCTCGTTGCCATGGGCATATTGGCCGACCAGCCCGGCGATATCGGGCGGCGCGTTGGCCGGCAGCGTGGAGGGGGCGGAGAACAGCGCGTCAAGCTTCCGCTCGAACGCCGCGTCTCCGCCCATATGCGCGATCAGCCCGTAAATGTCGTGCTGGTTCAGGAACGTCGCCTGCCAGCCATTCGCCTCCGTATAGTCGCGCCACCAGGGCTTGGGCATATGACCCAGCTGGATCGGGTCATAGGGCGCCCACCACGATCCGTCGGCGAAGCGCGGCCGGGCGAAGCCGATGCGGCCGTCGATGACGTTGCGCCAATTGCCCGACCGCCGCCGCAGCCGCGCGGCATCCGCCCCCGCCCCGGCCGCCTCCGCCAGATGCGACGACGCCCAGTCGTCATAGGCATATTCCTGCGTCCGGCTGACGCTTTCGTTGACCGCGTCGGCGGGGATATAGCCCTTCGCGTCATACAGCGCGCGGCCGAGGCTGTTGTCCTTGTCGGGAGCGGCGAAATCGAAGCTGCGCCGCCGGATCGCGGGCCAGGCGGCGGCATAGTCCGCCGCGATCCCCTTCGCCCGCGCCTCCGCCAGCGGGACGACGCCGTGCCAGCCGATCATCGTCCCCGTCTCCCTGCCCTGCAGCGGCCAGACGAGCGGGCCATAGGGGGACCGCGCCGTCTGCCGGATCATGTCGTCTACCAGGCTCTTCACCCGATCGGGCGCGACCAGCGTCAGCAGCGGATGGAGCGCGCGATACGTGTCCCACAGCGAATAGGTCGAATAGGCCGCGCCGCCCGCCGGCACCCGTGCGATCGTCGCGTCGAGCGCCGGATAGCGACCGTCGACGTCCGACAGCAGCGTCGGTGCCAGTTGCGCGTGATAGAGGGCGGAGGCCATGATCGTCCGCTGATCGGCGGTGCCGCCCGTGACGCGGACCGTGCCGAGCGCCCGATCCCAGATCGCGGCGGCATCCCGGCGGACACGGTCGAAATCCCAGTGCGCCGCCTCCGCCGCCAGATTGGCGCGCGCGCCCTCGACGTCGACGGCGGAGATGCCGCACCGGATCAGGATCGGCGCACCGCCCGCCTCATCATAATGCAGCACCGCCTTCAGCCGCTTGCCGGCGACATGCTCGCTGCCGGCGGGCTGCGCGACATCGCCGTCGCCATACAGGGTCACGCGATCCGGCCGTCGCGACAGCTGCATCGCGAAGAAGATGCGCCGCCCCTTCGCCCAGCGAAACACGCGCCGCCCGCCGGTCAGCGTCCCGTCCGCGTCGATCGCCAGATGCGCGTCGTCGATCAACGGCGCGCCGTCCGAACTGTCGAGCACCAGATGCGACAGGTCGATCAGGATATGCCCCGGCCCGGCGGGGAAGCGGTGGCGGTGCCAGCCCGTCCGCTCCGTCACCGTCAGCTCCGCGCGGACGCCGCTTTCCAGCGAGACGGCGTAATAGCCCGGCGCCGCCACCTCGCCAGAGAAACGCTGGCGATAGCCCGCGTCGGGGTCCGCCAGCGGGCCCGGCACCAGCCGCACCGGGCCGCTCCCGGCGGTGGGCACGACCAGCACGTCCAGCATATCGCCGATGCCGGTGCCCGACAGATGCGTGTGGCTGAACCCCATGATCGAGCCATCGTCGCGGTGATAGCCGGAGCAGGCGTCCCATCGCTCCACATCGGTATCGGGCGACAGCTGCACCATTCCGAACGGCAGCGTCGCACCGGGATAGGTGTGGCCGTGCCCGCCCGTGCCGACGAACAGGTTCGGGCGCGCGGCTGCGGGCGGCGTCGCGGCGGGCAGGCGGCTCGCCAGCGCGGCCAGCGCGCTGCCCGCCAGCAGGCGGCGACGATCGATCGTGGTGGGGATCGTGGTGGGGATCACAACGGGGCCTCCAGCAGGCGCGGCCGCGTCTCGGCAAGATGGATGACGAGTTCGCCGAACAGGCCGTTCGCCCAGGCGAACCAGGGTCGCGTGAACTTCGCCGGATCGTCCCGGTCGAAGGCCTCGTGGATGAAGCCGGTGCCCGCGTCGGTATCGCGGATCGCGCGCAGGCAGCCGCGCACCGTCGCGTCGTCCGCACCCGACAGCGCACGCACGATCAGCGACATCGGCCAGATCTGCCCCGGTCCGACATGCGGGCCGCCGATCCCCTCGCCCGCGCGGCCCCGGAAGAACCACGGGTTCGCCTCGCTCCACGCCGCCGCCGCGGTCGCGCGCCAGCGCGGATCGTCGGGCACGACGCAGCCCAGATAGGTAAGGCCCGACAGCGACGGCACGTTGGCGTCGTCCATGAAGACGGCATTGCCATAGCCATCGACCTCATAGGCCCAGACGGTGCGCCCGTCGGGCAACCGCATCGTGCCATGCCGCGCCAGCGCCGCCGCCACCTCGTCCGCCAGCGCCCGCGCATCGGCGGCGAGCGCCGTGTCCTGCCGTGCCTCGATCGCGACCGTCGCCAGTTCCTGCAGCGCCGTCACCGCGAACAGATTGGCCGGGATCAGGAAGGGATAGAGGCAGGCATCGTCGGACGGGCGGAAGCCGGAATGGATCAGCCCCACCGGCCGCGCCGGATTGCCGGTCCCCCACAACAGCGTCTCGGTCGGCTGCGGCGCGCTGCGGCGGAAGCGATAGGGGCCCGGCCCGTCCTTGCGCTGCTGTTCGCGAAAGGTGCGCAGGACGGCGCGCATCGCCTCCGCCCACAGCGGACCGAACGGGCGCGGATCGCGCATCGCCCGCCAATATTGGTACGATAGCCGGATCGCGTAGCAGAGCGAATCGACCTCCCATTTCCGCTCCGCGACGCCGGGCCGCATCTGCGTCTCGTCATGCTTGGCCCAGCCAAGGTCGGTCGGCGCGGCGGGATCATGCATGAAGGCGTTGGCATAAGGGTCGATCAGGATCGACCGGGCGTGCCGCGCGATCAGGCCGCGCACCAGCATCGCGAGGCGCGGATCCGCGCGCAGCAGATGCAGATAGGGTTTCATCTGCGCGGCGGAATCGCGCAGCCACAGGCACGGAATATCGCCGGTGATGACGAAGCTGTCGTCCTCCCCCGCCGCCAGCACGGTGGTGTCGAGCGTGTTCGGCCAGGCGTTGGCAAACATCCACGCCAGTTTCGGATCGGCGATCCGGGCGGAAAGCCGCGCGATCTGCCGCTCCACCGCCGGGCTGGTAAAGCGCCGCTCCCCCACCGGCGGCCGCTGCGAGGCGAAGCGGGGGGCCGCCAGCGCGCGGGGCGGCAGCAAGGCCAGCGCCGCGCCCCCCGCCAGCACCGCGCGCCGGCCAACCCCGCCGCCGCCCGTCACTTCGGCAGCACCTGCGCCGCCCCGGTCAGCGCCGTCTCCACCCACTGGCCGGGGCCGTCGCCCGGCTGGCCGCCCCCGATCCAGATGCGATAGCGCCCGGGCAGCACGCGCCGCGTGCCGTCGCGCGACACGACCGACAGGCTGCGCGGATCGAGCGTCATCGTCACCGCCCGCGTCTCTCCGGGCGCAAGGGTCAGCCGCGTGAAGCCGGCCAGCTGGCGTTGCAGCACCGCCTCCGTCCCGACCCGCGCCTCGTCGTCGGCGGGTGGCACGACATAGGCCTGCACCACCTCCGCCCCCGCCCGCGCGCCCGCATTCGTCAGCGACACGCCGACCGTCACCGGCGCGCCCGCCGCGCCGCCGCTCGCGGTCGCGGCGGCATAGCCGAAGCGGGTGTAGCTGAGGCCATGGCCAAAGCCCCAGAGCGGCGTGCCGGTGAAGTAGCGATAGGTCCGCTCCTTCATCCCGTAATCGACGAACGCCGGCAGGTCGGCCGTCGCGCGATAGAAGGTGACGGGCAGTCGCCCGCCCGGATTGGCCGCGCCCGCCAGCGTCTCCGCCAGCGCGGTGCCGCCCGCCTCTCCGGGATACCAGAGCGCCAGGATCGCCTCGGCGGAAGCGGGGTCGACCGCCACCGCGCTGCCGGTCGCCAGTACCAGCACGACGGGCCGGCCGGTCGCGCGGATCGCCTCGATCAGCCGGACCTGCGGCGCGGGCAGCGCGATATCCGTCCGGTCGCCGCCGACGAAGCCGGGCACCTGCACCTGCATCGCCTCGCCCTCCAGATCGGGGGACAGGCCCGCGACGACGACCGCGACGTCCGCCGCCTTCGCCGCCGCGACCGCCTGCGCCAGCAGCGGTTCGGCGGGCGGCTGCCAGGACAGGCGGATGCTCTCATCCTCGCTGCGGTGATCCAGCGTCAGAACCAGCGGCTGCGCGGTGCCGTCGCTGTCCACCGTCAGCACGATGCGGCCGCCGGGCAGCGCGCCGTCGTGCAGCACGCGCCCGCCCAGCGTCAGCGTGACGGCGTCGTGCGTCGTGCAATCCTTCCAGCATTGCGCCTGATCGACGACCAGCCGGTAACGCCCCGGCCCCGGCGGGGTGAAGCGCGCGGTCCAGCGCCCCTGCCAGCCGGTCGCGGGCACGCCGGGCGCGGGGGCTGCGCGGTTGATGTCCAGATCGATGCGCCGCTCCGCCCGGGTCAGGAAGGGCCGCCCGCCGACGCTGTAGGTGGCGGACAGGCCCGCCAGCGCGGTTTCGGGGATCACCACCGCCGCGCCGTCCGCCAGGACCGATCCTTGCGCATAGACGACGTTGCGGAACCGGGCGCGCAGCCCTTCCAGCGGGGTAACGGGGGCGATCGCGGTGCCGTGGTAATTGCCCTGCAGCACGCCCAGATCGTCGGCGTTCGCGCCGATCACCGCCAGCTTCGTGGCGGGCGACAGCGGCAGCAGATCCTTCTCGTTGCGCAGCAGGACGATCGACTCCCGTGCCGCCTGCAACGCGATCGCGCGGTGCGCCGGCGAGCCGACCTCTGTCGGCGCGATCCGCGACCAGGGGGATGTCTGGCCGAAACCGATACCCAGCGCCGCGCGGGCGCGCCACGCGCGGGTCAGCGCGGTATCGATCTCCGCCGGCGTCACCAGCCCCTGCCGCACCGCGTCCGGCAGCGCGGCATAGGCGGACCCGCAATTCACGTCCGTCCCGCCCTTCAGCGCCGCCGCCGCCGCCGCCGCGCCGGTCAGCCGATAGTGATGATAGAGGTGGATATTCGCCACCGCGTCGCAATCCGACACGGTGAAGCCGGTAAAGCCCCAGTCGGTGCGCAGCCGCGTGTCCATCAGCGTCGGCAGCGCGCAGGCGGGCGTGCCGTGGATGGAATTGTACGCGCACATCAGCGACTGCGCCCGCCCCTCCGTGATCGCCATGCGGAAGGCGGGCAGATAGGTCGCCTCCAGATCGCGGGGGCTGGGATCGACGTCGAACCCGTCGCGCCCCGCCTCCGGCCCGCTATGCACCGCGAAATGCTTGGCGGTCGCGATGACACGCGGATGCGCCGGGTCCGGGCCCTGCAATCCGGTGATGAAGGCGACACCCAGCCGGCCCGTCAGATACGGGTCCTCGCCATAGGTTTCCTGCCCCCTGCCCCAGCGCGGGTCGCGGAAGATGTTGATGTTGGGCGACCAGATCGTCAGCCCCTGATAGATGCGCCGGTCCGCGCCGACGGGCTCCGCATTGAACTTCGCCCGCGCCTCGATCGAGACGACCTCGCCCATCTTCGCCAGCAGCGCGGTATCCCAGGTCGCGGCCATGCCGATCGCCTGCGGGAAGACGGTGGCCGGGCCGTTGCGCGCGATGCCGTGCAGCCCCTCGCTCCACCAGTCATAGGCGGGCAGGCCCGCTTTCGGCGCGGCGGGCGCGGTGGATTGCAGCTGCGCCGCCTTCTCCTCGATCGTCATCGTCGCGATCGCGGCGGCGACCGGATCGGCGGCGGCCCCCGCCAGCCACAGCCAGATCATCGCGCCAGACTCCGCAAGGTGAGGGATCGGGCCAGCATGGCCGGCGAAGCCTTTGAATCCACGGTCATCGTCACACTCTCTCCCGGCAACAGGTCGAAGCCATCGTCACCGGGGTGCGCCGCCACGTCGCCAAAGTCGAGCATCACCGCGCGCGCCAGATTGCGCGCCGTCACCGTCACCTGCCGGCCCCGCCACGTCGCGGTCAGATGCGGGTCGGGATAGGCCATCGCGCGCGGCACCGCCCGCTCCACGATCACGCGGCTGACCGGCCGGCCGTCCATCACCAGTTCCGCCACGGCATAGCTGCCGGTCGCCGGCGCATCGCCGAACAGCGCGGCGTCGGCGATCGTCGCGACCGGCGACGCGGACAGCGGCGGCAGCGTCACCGCCGCATGACGCTCCGCCAGCAGCCGCCCGTCCATCGCCATCGCGCGGACCCGCCATTCCGCCGCCAGCGGCCCGGTCGCGTCCGACAGCGCGACGATGCGCGTCGCGCCGTCGCGATGCTCCGCCACGATCGCCTGCGGCGCGAAGAAGCGACGCGCGGCATAGTGCAGCAGCTTCCACCGGCCCGCATGGTCGATGCTGGACCAGGATATGGCCGGCCACACATCGTTCAGCTGCCAATAGAGCGAGCCCATCGTCACCGGCCGGCACGCGCGATGATGGCGCGCCGCCATGCCGATCGCCTCCGCCTGGTTGACCTGCGTCAGATAGACGAAATCGGCGAAGTCCCTGGCGGGGCGCAGCCGCTGATCGATATAGAATTGCAGCCGGGCATTGCCCTCCCCGGCCAGGAACTTCTGGTGCGCCTTCATCACCGGGCTGTCGGGCGTCAGCGCGCGCGCGCCTGGAACCTCGCCAGCGAACTCGTGGATCGTCGCCATGTCGGGCATCGCCTGAAAGCCATATTCGGACATGAAGCGCGGGCAGCCGTCCAGATAACGCTCGACCGGCTTCGATCCCGACCACACGTCCCAGAAATGCCGGTCGCCCGCCGCATCGGTATCGACCGGCCCCTCATAATCGGTGGAGGGGGAATTGGGCCAATAGGGGGTGCCGGGCGCGTTGCGCGTCACCGCTTCGCGCAGCACCCGGTCGAACAGCACCGTCATCGCGGTGCCGTAGCGTTCCTGCTCGTCCGCGCCGATCGCGGCCTTGAACGCCTTGCGGTCGCTCCAGTTTTCCCAGCCCGACAGAATCTCGTTGCCGCCCGACCAGACGACCACCGAGGGATGCGTGCCGATCCGCGCGACCTGCTCGTCCGCCTCGGCCGCGACGCTGGCGCGATAGGCGGGGTCGGGCGGCGGCACCGCGCCGCCGAACATGAAGTCCTGCCAGACCATCAGGCCCAGCGCGTCCGCCGCGTCGTAGAACGCGTCGTCGAGATAATAGCCGCCGCCCCATACGCGGATCATGTTCATGTTCGCCGCGCGGGCATCGCCCAGCAGCGCGCGCATCGTCACGGGCGCGACCCGCGCCGGAAAGCTGTCGAACGGGATCAGGTTCGCGCCTTTGGCGAAGATCGGGATGCCGTTGACGCGAAAGCCGAACGCGCCGTCGCCGCGGATCAGCTCCACGGTGCGCAGGCCGATCCGCGTCGCCGCCCGGTCCGCATCCGCCAGATCCGCGGTGACGCGATAGAGCGGCTGCGCGCCATAGCCTGCCGGCTGCCAGCGCTGCGGATCGGCGACGGTCAGCGGGATGGTGACGCGGCTTTCGCCCGGTGCCAGCGTCACCGGCCGCTCGCCCGTCACGACGCCGCCGCCGGGCGCGGTCACGCTGGCGCGCAGCGTCGTGCGCGTCGCGGTGCCGGCGACGACGGTGACGACCGCGTTCAGCCGCGCCTCCGCCTCGCCCAGCGCTTCCTGCGTCACCTGCAGCCGGTCGATCCGCGCATCGTCCCACGCCTCCAGCCGCACCGGCCGCCACAGGCCGATCGCGACGAGGCGCGGCCCCCAGTCCCAGCCATAGTGATACTTCGGCTTGCGGATCAGCGTGGAGGTCTGCCGCCCCTTCGGCTCGTCCCCGAACGCGCTGTCATATTCGCCGGGCAGCGGATGCGCCGCCGCCAGCACCTGCGGCTGCAAGCGCCGGATCGGCGAGGCGATCGCGACGGTGATCGTGTTCGCGCCGACGTGCAGCAGCGGTTTCGCGTCCGCCCGCCAGCGGCGATGCGCATTGTCGGCGGTCAGCAGCGGGCGGCCGTTCACCGCGACGGCGGCCAAGGTATCCAGCCCGTCGAACACCAGATCCAGATGCCCGCGCGCCAGCATCGCGGGCGTCACCGTCAGCGTCGTGCGCCACTGCCAGTCGGTCAGCCCGACCCACTGGATCGCGCCCTCGTTCGTGCCGGTGAAGGGATTGGGTACCTGCCGCGCCGCGATCAGGTCCTGCTGCACGCTGCCGGGCACGCTCGCCGCGATCCAGCGCGCCGCGCGTGGGTGCGCCCGCGCCGCCGCCGCGTCGGCCGGGTCGATCCGCACTTGCCACCCGGTATCGAGCGGCGTCACCGATTTCGGCGCCGCGCCCGCGCTGCCGGACAGCAGCAGCGCCGCGAGCGCCAGTCGCCTCAGAAGCTGTTTGGAAGCTCGCGAAAGAGCGAGTTTCGAGGCGGCACCGCCCTCCTCAGCCTTTCCACCGATGCTGCGCATCGCCGGAACCTTAGGCTGCTCCGCCCGCTCCCCCACCCGGCCACCCACAGCGTACCCTTGTTGGGAGGCCGGGTGGGGGAGCGGGCTGGTGCCGCGAAACGTGTCTCGGCACGTTTCCAAACGGAGTCTCACTTGCCCCGCTCCGTCAGCACCACCCGCTCGACCGCGTAGAAGGGATCGCTGACCGGCGACGTGAACTGGAAGCACAGGTCGCGATCCCCCGCCCCCGTCCCCGCCCCCGCCGGCAGGCTGCCGGTGAAGGCGAAGCGCTGCGGCGCGGTCTTCGGATCGGGCAGCGGGAAGGTGGCGGCGACGGTCGGCTTGCCGCCCTCATCGGTACAGCCGGCCAGCACGACCAGCTCCCCGAACGGCGTCACATTGTAATGCTGCCGCACCTTGGTCGCGTCATGCGCCAGGCCATAATGGCGCGCCAGCCGCGCGACCTCGACGGTAAAGCCCCCCGCCACGTCCAGCGGCGCGGCCGGGTAGAGCGTGCAGGTGTCGAACAGGTTGACGTTATAGACCGGCGCGTTCGCCGTCGCCTCCGACGAAAGCGGCACGCGCAGGCCCAGCGCGCCGCGTGGACAGGCCGCCATCTCCGACGCGGTGCGCGTCAGCAGGGCGGCGCGCGACGTGTCGAACATCCGCGCCGCCGCCGTCTCCGTCCCGTCCGCGCGGAACGCCGCCGCGCGGATCACCGCCCCCGGCACCAGCGTCAGCGGCCCGGCATAGGCGGGCGAGGCCGGACCCGGCGCGCTGCCGTCCGTCGTGTAGCGGATCGTGCCCCATGGCGCCTGCGTCGCCAGCGACACCGTCACTCGGTTGGCGCGCAGCGCGTCGCCGCGCGTGCCCTGCAGCGTGTATCCGACCGCGAAGGCGCTGTCCGCCACCTCCACGCCCCCGGCCCGCCAGCGCCGCGCCTGCGCATCGACGCGCGGCAGGAAGCCGGCGAAATCGCGCGCCGCCTTCGGGCTCCACCCCATTTCCGCGATCGCGGCGGCGCGGGGGAAGACCAGATGCTCCAGCTGGTAGGGGGTGACGATATACTCGCTCCAAGCATTGCCCTGCGCGCCCAGCACATGCCCCGCCTTGTCCGGCGCGATCCCCGCCGGCATCGGTTCGTAGCGATAGACATCGGCCAGCATCTGGATCGACAGCCGCCCCGGCGGCTCGTCCGCCCGGCCGCTTTGCAGGCTGTCGAGATACAGCGTCGGCGCGGGGCTCAGCACCACGTCGTGCCCGGCATTGGCCGCGTCCACCGCGCCCTTCTCCCCCCGCCACGACATGACGGAGGCGGACGGTGGCAGGCCGCCCTCCAGTATCTCGTCCCAGCCGATCAGGCGGCGCCCCTTAGACGCCAGATACTCGCCGAACTGGTCGATCAGCCAGCTTTGCAGCCCGTTCTCGTCCTTCAGCCCCAGCGCGGCGATCTGAGCCTGCACGGCGGGGCTGCGCTGCCACTGGTCCTTCACCGCTTCGTCCCCGCCGAGATGGACATAGGTGCCGGGAAAGACCGCCATCAGCTCGTCCAGCACCGCCTTGACGAAGGCGACGCCGCGCGGCCCGGGATCGAGCAGATAGGGATTGACGCCCCAGTCATGGCTGACCGGCGGCCGGTCGCCCAGCACGCCATATTCGGGATAGGCGGCAACCAGCGCCTGCGCATGGCCGGGCAGGTCGATCTCCGGCACGATCGTGATCCCGCGCGCGGCGGCGTGGGCGACCAGCGCCCGCAGCTCGGCCTGCGTATAGAAGCCGCCGACGCTCGCCCCGCCCGTCACGGGCGCGCCGGTGGAGGGCGGCTGCCGCCACGCGCCGACCTGCGTCAGCTTCGAGAAGCGCTTCACTTCGAAGCGCCAGCCCTGATCGTCCGTCAGGTGCAGGTGCAGCGTGTTGAGCTTCACCGCCGCCATCTGGTCGACGATGCGATACAGTTCCCCGATCGGCTGGAAGTGGCGCGCGGGGTCGATCATCAACCCCCGCCAGCCGAAGCGCGGCGCATCCGCGATCGTCACCGCGCCGATCGCGACCGGCCGGCCCGTCGCCGCGTCGGGGCTCGCCAGCTGCGCCAGCGTCATCGCGCCCCATACCAGCCCCGCATCGCCCGACGCGGCGATGGTGATCCCGCGCGGATCGACGGTCAGGCGATACGCCTCCGCCCCCTTGATCCGGGCATCGCGGACGAAGCGAACGGGCGCGGTGCCGGCCACGGGCAGCAGCGTCAGCCCGCGCACGGTCCTGACCTGCTCCGCCAGCAGCCGCGCCGCCGCCATCGCCCCCGCATCCCTGGCCGGGGCGCCGATGCGCGTGCCCTCCGCCAGCGTGAACGCACCCGCCGCCGGCACGACGGAGGCGGGCATCGGCACCAGCGGCAGCGGCAGCGGCTCCCCCGCCACGGCCGGCGCGGTTGCCGCCAGCGTCGCCGCGAGCAGCAGCCCCATCGTCACACCGCCGCCGCGAACCCGGTCACGCATCGCCCATCTCCCCTGGCCGCCCGCTCTCCGCAGGGGCCGGTGCATCCGCCGGCATGTGATCCGACACGGATCGATAACCAATATGGGACCAAGCGCACAATGTTTTTTGCAATTGCGGGTCCGTTGTGGAAAGCTGGCTGACCATGCCCGGCCAAAGGGACGGCGTGCAGCGAGCGGGGGGTCAGACGAAGATGGCGGAAACGTCGATGCCAGCCGCTACCCGGGCATCGGGCTTCGTCGAAATCTGCGTGGAATCGCTCGCCGGCGCGCGCGCCGCGATCGCCGGCGGGGCGGACCAGATCGAGCTGTGCAGCGCACTCGCGCTTGGCGGGCTGACGCCGTCCGCCGGGCTGGTCGAATGCGTGCTCGATGCAACGCGGGGCACGGGTGTCACGGTGCGGGCGATGGTCCGCGCCCGGCCCGGCGGCTTCGTGCTCGACGCGGACGATCTGGCGGTGGCGGTCGCGGAGGCGCGGCAGCTGGCGGCGCTGGGGGTCGACGGCCTCGTCTTCGGCGCGACGCGAGGCGACGGGATCGATCACGATGCGCTGCGCCACTGGCGCGACGCCCTGGGCGAGCGGCGCCCCGCCCTCACCTTCCACCGCGCGATCGATACGCTGTCCGATCCCGTCTCGGCGGTCGCGCCGCTGGTCGATCTCGGCTTCGACCAGATCCTGACGTCGGGCGGCGCGACGAGCGCGATGGCGGGTGCCGCGACGATCGCGGCGATGCACCGGGCGGCGGCGGGGCGATGCCGGATCGTTGCGGGCGCGGGTGTGCGCGCGGACACCGCCACGGCGCTCGTCGCGGCGGCAGGGACGCGCGCGCTGCACGGCTCCGCCCGTGCGCCCGCCGCCGCCACGACTGTCCCGCCCGCCGATCCGTTTGGATTTGGCTTTGCGCCGCAACCCGCCGATATAGCGGTGGTGAGGGCATTGCGCGCGGCCGTCGACAATGCCATTCTATAACCAATGGGACCAATTGGGATGAGCGGCAATCCTGTCACGGTCGCTGCAAACGGGGACACCGCCGCGTCATGACCTTTTCCGCGCGCATCGGCGAGCTGACGGATCGCGATCCCGCGCCGCTCTACGTGCAGTTCGCGCGCCTGATCCGCAAGGCGATCGGCGACGGCGTGCTGGAAGAAGGCGCGGCGTTACCCGCCGAGCGCGATCTGGCGACCGAATATGGCGTATCGCGCATCACCATCCGCCGCGCGATGGCGGAACTGGTGGAGGAGGGCCTGCTCTCCCGCCGGCGCGGCGCGGGCACCGTCGTCACCCACCGCATCGAAAAGAGCTTCGCCCGCATCACCTCCTTCTCCGAGGACATGGCCGCGCGCGGCCGCGTGCCCAGCAGCAGCTGGATCATGCGCGCCGCCGGGCTCGTCACCCCGGGTGAGGCGATGCAGCTGAACCTGTCGCCGGGCGCCCCTGTCCTTCGCTTCCACCGCATCCGCTATGCCGACGAGGCGCCGATGGCGCTGGAGTTTTCCACCATCCCCGGCTGGTGCCTGAACGGCGTGGAGGACGTGGCGGACTCGCTCTACGCCGCTCTGGCCGGCGCCGGGCATCGGCCGGTGCGCGCGCTGCAGCGGCTGCGCGCGGTGCCGTTCCTGGGCGGCCATGCGCGGCAGCTGGGCATCGACGCGGGCAGCCCCGGCCTGCTCATCGAACGGTGCGGCTTCCTACGTGATGGGCGGGCGGTGGAGTTCACCCAATCCTATTACCGGGGCGACGCCTATGATTTCGTCGCCGAACTGACGGACCTGTGACGCGCATGATCGATACGCTGGCGCCCCGCGCCTCCGACAGCCTGATGCGCCGCGAGACGCTGGAGGCGCCGGAGGCGGTGGCGCGGCTGCTCGCGGGCAACCGCGCCGCGATCGCCACCCTGGCGGAGCGGCTGCGGACCGAGCCCGTCCGCCTCGTCGCGACTTGCGCGCGCGGATCGTCCGATCATGCCGCCACCTATGGCAAATATCTGATCGAGACGCTGGTCGGCGTGCCGGTGGTGTCGATCGCCCCCTCCATCGCCTCGCTGTTCGCCTCGCCCGTCGCGACCAGCGAGGCGCTGTGCATCGCCATCTCGCAGTCGGGCCGCAGCCCGGACCTATTGGCGACGGTCGATGCGTGGCAGGCGGCGGGCGTGCCCGTCGCGGCGCTGGTCAATGACGATTCCTCGCCACTGGCGACCCGCGCCGACACGCTGCTGCCCCTGATGGCGGGGGCCGAGCGATCGGTCGCGGCGACCAAGTCCTGCATCGCGGCGATGGCCGGGCTGGCCGCGCTGGTCGCCGCCTGGTCGGGCGACGCCGCGCTGACCCGCGCGGTCGCGATGCTGCCCGACCTGCTGGCCCGCGCGGTGGCGCAGGACTGGAGCGCGGGCGTCGCGCCGCTCGCCGCCGCGCGACAGATGTTCGTGATCGGCCGCGGCTATGGCTTCGCCGCCGCGCAGGAGGCGGGGCTGAAGCTTAAGGAGACCTGCGCGATCCAGGCCGAACCGTTCAGCGCGGCGGAGGTGCGCCACGGCCCAATGACGATCATCGGCCCCGGCTTTCCGGTGCTGGCGCTCGCCACCTCCGACGCGGCGGGCGCTGGCGTGGTGGCAACGGCAAAGGAGTTCGCCGGGCGCGGCGCGATCGTGCTGACTGCCCATGCCGGCGGCGACGGCCTGCTGCCGGTGGAGGCGGCGCATCCGGCGATCGAGCCGATCCTGATGCTCGCCAGCTTCTATGCCCTGGCCGAACAGCTGGCCCGCGCGCGCGGGCTGGACCCCGATCAACCCCCGCATCTGGCGAAGGTGACGCAGACGCGATGACCATCCATCGTTTCACCGGCGGCCATGTCGTGACGCCCGACGGCGTGTGGCGCGGCGTCGCAATCACCGTGGCCGAAAATGGCCGGATCGCCGTCCTCGCCCCGCTCGACAGCGCCGACACCGATGACGGCGCGATCGATCTGGCCGGCGGCTGGCTGATGCCGGGCTTCATCGACAGCCAAGTGAATGGCGGCGGCGGCGTGCTGTTCAACGACGAGACGAGCGTCGACGGGATCGCCGCGATCGCCCGCGCACACGCCGCCTTCGGCACGACCGCGCTGATGCCGACGCTGATCAGCGACCACCCCGACCGGATCGCCCTGGCGCTGGAGGCGAGCGACGCGGCGATCGCGGCGGGCGTGCCGGGCGTCGTCGGCGTGCATATCGAGGGGCCGTTCCTGTCGCCCGCGCGCAAGGGCATCCATGACGAGAGCCGCTTCCGCCTGCTGGATGCGGAGATGGTCGCGCTGCTGTCGCGCCCGCATCGCGGCGCGGTGATGGTGACGATCGCGCCCGAACTCGCCGATCCGGCGGATATCGCCGCGCTGGCGGCGGCCGGGGTGCGCGTGTCGGCGGGGCATACCGAACTCAGTTATGACGGCGCGATCGCCGCGTTCGACGCGGGGCTGACGGGCGTCACCCATCTGTTCAACGCGATGCCGCCGATGCTGCAACGCGTGCCGGGGCTGGTCGGCGCGGCGCTGGACGATCCGCGCCCCTGGTGCGGGCTGATCGTCGACGGCGTCCATGTCGCCCCCGCCGTGCTGCGCGTCGCGATCCGCGCGCGCGGGGCGGAGCGGATGATGCTCGTCACCGACGCCATGTCCTCGGTCGGCGCGGTGGAGAAGGACTTCACCTTGCAGGGCCGCCGTATCCGCGTCGCGAACGGCATCGCCGCCTATGAGGACGGGACGCTGGCGGGATCGGATCTCGACATGGCCGGCGCGGTCGCCAACGCGGTGCGGCTGCTGGGCCTGCCGCCCGCAACGGCGGCGCACATGGCCGCCGCCAGCCCGGCCGCGTTCCTGGGCCTGTCCGCCGAGCGCGGGCGGCTGGCGCCGGGCCTGCGCGCGGACTGGGTTGCGCTGGACGCGGAGTTCAAGCCGCGCGGGACATGGATCGGCGGGGAGCGCGTGGCATGAGGATCGGACGACGCACATTGCTGGCGGGATCGGCGGGGATCGGCGCGACGCTGACGCTCGACCCGCTCGCGACCGCCGCCGCCGCCACGCGCCGCGCGGATGGCCTGCCGATGCCGCCGCCGGGCGACACGCTGCCCCCCGCCCTGCCCGTCACCGATCCGTCGCGCATCCTGATGGCGGAGGGGTGGCGCTTTCACGAGGGCGATATTCTTCCGCCCCGCCCGCAGACGCATGACGAGACGTATGACAGCGTGAAGGCGGGCGTAGCGGCCGGTGCCGCCGCCCCCGGCTATGACGACAGCGGCTGGCAGACCGTGACGCTGCCGCACGACTGGGCGTCGTTCCAGCCCTTCGTCGAGAGCGCGAACGTCAGCCAGGGTTATCGCCCACGCGGCATCGGCTGGTATCGCCGCGCCTTCCGCCTCGACCCCTCGCAGCGCGGCCGCAAGCTGGAATTGCAGTTCGGCGCGATCGCCACCAACGCGACGATCTGGGTCAACGGCAACGTCGTCGCGCACAACTGGTCGGGCTATAACAGCGTCTATGTCGATCTGACGCCCTTCGCGCTCTATGGCGACACGGCCAACGTGATCGCGATCCGCGTCGATGCGGACGTCATGGAGGGGTGGTGGTACGAGGGCGCGGGCCTCTATCGCCACGTCTGGCTCGCCAGCCGCGCGCCCGTCTCGATCGTCACCGACGGCGTGCATGGCGATCCGCGCCGGGACGCGGACGGGCGCTGGCATGTCCCCGTCACCGCCACGCTGGAAAGCATCGCGGCGGCCGACACCGCCGTCACCGTAGAGGCGGTGCTGACCGACGCCGACGGTCGCCAGGTCGCGCACGGCCGTGCCGACGCCACCGTCCCGCCGCTGGGCCGGGAGGAGGCGGCGCTGACGCTGGACGCCGGCACGCCCGACCTTTGGTCGGTGGAGCGGCCGACGCTCTACACCCTCACCACCCGCGTGCTGCGCGACGGCGTTGTCACCGACGAGCGGCGGCTGGCGATCGGCTTTCGCACCGTCCGCTTCGATCCGGCGGCGGGCCTGTTCGTCAACGACCGGCCTGTGAAGCTGAAGGGCGTGTGCCTGCATCAGGACCATGCCGGCGTCGGCGTCGCGGTGCCCGATGCGCTGCTGGCGTGGCGCCTGTCGCGGCTGAAGGACATGGGCTGCAACGCGATCCGCTGCTCGCACAACGCGCCCGCGCCCGAACTGCTGGCGCTCGCCGACCGGCTGGGCTTCCTCGTCATGGACGAGAATCGCCGCTTCGATCCCGCGCCCGACTATCTGGCGCAGCTGGAATGGATGGTGCGGCGCGATCGCAACCACCCTTCCGTCATCCTGTGGTCGGTGTTCAACGAGGAACCGATGCAGGGCACCGCCGCCGGGGTGGAGATGGTGCGCCGCATGGCCGCCGCCGTCCACCGGCTGGACGACAGCCGCCCGGTCACCGCCGCGATGAACGGCTCCTTCTACAAGCCCGAGAACGTGTCGCAGGTCGTGGGCGTGATGGGGTTCAACTATTATCAGGGCGATTACGACAGGTTCCACGGGCTGAACCCGGCCAAGCCGATGACCAGTTCTGAGGATACCAGCGCCTTCATGACGCGCGGCGCCTTCGCCAGCGATCCCGCCGCGCACGTCATCTCCTCATACGATACCGAAGCGGCGTCCTGGGGCGCGACGCACCGCGACAGCTGGCGCGCGATCACCAGCCGGCCGTTCGTCGCGGGCGGGTTCGTGTGGACCGGCTTCGACTATCATGGCGAGCCAACGCCCTATGCCTGGCCGACCATCTCCAGCTTCTTCGGCATCCTCGACCTGTGCGGCTTTCCCAATACCGCCTACGATATCCGCCGCGCACAATGGGTGGATGATGCGCCCGTGCTCGCGATCGCGCCGCACTGGACCTGGCCGGGGCGCGAGGGGCAGCCGATCCGCCTGCTCGTGACCGGGAATGTCGACCGCGTCGTCGTTCGCCTCAACGGGCGGCCGGTCGGCGCGGGGGCGCTGGACCGGGTGATGGGACTGGAACTGTCGGTGCCCTATGCCCCCGGCCGGCTGGAGGCGATCGGCTATCGCGGCGACCGGCAGGTGGTGCTGGCCGCGCACGAGACGGCGGGCGCGCCCGTCGCGCTGCGCCTCACCCCCGCGCGCCGCGTGATGGCGGGCGATGGCGAGGATGTGCAGCCGATCACCGTCGATGCTGTCGACGCGCACGGCCGTCACGTGCCCACCGCCGCCCTGCCCGCCAGCGTCACCGTGTCGGGCGGCGCGATCATCGGCAACGGCAATGGCGATCCCAACAGCCATGAATCGGAAAAGGGCGGCGATCGCCGCCTGTTCAACGGGCTGGCGCAGATGATCGTCCGCGCCGATCCGGGCCGGGGGCGGATCGTGCTGCGCGCGACCGCGCCGGGCCTTGCGCCCGCCATGCTGACGCTCGATCGGCTGGCCGTGCCGCCACGCCCGCAGGTGCCCGTCATCGCCAACCCCAAGGCGCCCCGATGAGCGTCATCGAACTGGTCGCCCCGCTCGCCGGCTGGGCGATGCCGCTGACCGAGGTGCCCGATCCCGTCTTCGCGGAGGGGATGATGGGCGACGGCCTCGCCATCGAGCCGCTCGACGATATCGTCTGCGCGCCCTGCGCGGGGACGGTCACGACGATCCACGCCGCGCGCCACGCCGTCACGCTGCAGGCGGATGGCGACGTCGCGCTGCTGATCCATATCGGCATCGACAGCGTGACGATGGCGGGCGAGGGCTTCACCGCGCTGGTCGAGGCGGGGGACCGGGTCGCGGCAGGCGATCCGCTGATCCGCTTCGACCTCGACCGGCTCGTCATGTCCGCGCGCGCGGCGGTGGTGCCGCTGATCGTCACCGACGCGGAGGCCGTCATCGTGGACCGCCATGCCGGCGGCCTCGTCGCGGCAGGCGACGTGCTGCTGCGCGTGACCCCCGCCATGGGCGCGGCGACGGCGGCGACGGAGGCCCCGAGCGATGCGATGGAGCGTCAGACGGCCGTCGGCCTGCCGCACGGCCTCCATGCCCGGCCCGCCGCGCGTATCGCCGCAGCACTCCGCCCGCTCGCGGTGGAGGTGACGCTGGTCGCGGGCGATCGCAGCGCGCCGGCCGCCAGCACGATCGCGATGCTGGGGCTGGGGCTGGCCCATGGCACGCCCGTCACGATCCGGGCGACGGGCGCGGACGCCGAGGAGGCGATCGCCCGCGTCGCCGACCTGCTGGCGCGCGAGGAGCAGGAAGCGCCCGCCCCGGCCCCTGCCCCCCCGCCGCCCCCGCCCGCCGATACCCCGGCCGGTGCGCTTGCCGGCGTCGCCGCCGCACCGGGCCTCGCCATCGGCCCCGCGCACTGGCTGCGCCGCGCCCGCCCCGTGCCCCCCGAAACGGGCGCGGGGGTGGAGGCGGAACGCGCGAACCTCGCGCGCGGCATGGCGGCGATCCGCGCCGCGCTGGATGCTGCCGCCGACGCCCCCGGCCAGGCGGCCGGCGTGTTCGGCGCGCATCGCGAGATCCTGTCCGACCCCGCGCTGGAACAGGCCGCCGCCGCCGCGATCGACGCGGGCGACGGCGCCGCCGCCGCGATCCTCGCCGTCACCACCGCACAGGCCAAGACGCTGCGCGCAAGCGGCGACGCCCGCATCGCCGAGCGCGCCGACGACATTCTGGATGTGGGGGAGCGTGTCGCCCATGCGATCCTCGGCACGCGCGCGGGTACCGGCACGCCGCCGGCCGGCGCGGTGCTGCTGGCGGAGGATCTGCTGCCCTCGCAATTCGCCGCGCTCGATCCCGCGCGGGTTGCGGGCATCGCGCTGGTCCGTGGCGGGCCGACCGCGCATGTCGCGATCCTGGCGGCGGGCGCGGGCGTGCCGATGGTCGTGGCGCTGGGCAACCAGCTGCTCGCGGTGATGGACGGCGCGCCGCTGCTGCTGGACGGCGACGCCGGCCATGCCCTTCCCGATCCCGATGCCGACACGCGCGCACGGGCGGAGGCGACGATCGCCCGCCGCACCGCCGCCGAGGCGCAGGCGCGCACGATCGGCCCCGCCGCCGTCACGACGCGGGACGGCATTGCGGTCGCGGTTCAGGCCAATTGCGGCAGCGCCGCCGACGCGCACGCCGCGATGGACGCCGGGGCGGACGGCTGCGGCCTGCTGCGCACCGAATTCCTGTTCCTCGGCCGCGCCGCCGCGCCCGACCGGGCGGAGCAGGCGGCCTGCTACGCCGCCGTGCTCGCCGCGCTGCCCGACCGGCCCGTCACGATCCGCCTGCTCGATATCGGCGGCGACAAGCCCGCCCCCTATCTGGCACTGCCCGCAGAGGAGAATCCCGCGCTGGGCCTGCGCGGCGTCCGCGTCGCGCTGTCGCATGGGGACGTGCTGGAAACGCAACTGGCCGCGATCCTGTCGCTGCCGGACCTATCGCGCGTGAAGATCATGGTGCCGATGGTCGCCAGCCTGCACGAGATGGCGGCGGTGCGCGACGCGCTCGACCGGCTGCGCGGGGATCGGGGCGTGGCGCTGGGCGCGATGATCGAAACGCCGGCCGCCGCGATCGGCGCGGACCTGATCGCGCGCGATGCCGACTTCCTGTCGATCGGCAGCAACGACCTGACGCAGTATGCGCTGGCCGCCGATCGCGGCAATCCCGCCGTCGCCGCGATGCTGGACGGGATGCACCCGGCCGTGCTGCGGCTGATCGCGGAAACCTGCACGCGCGCCGGCGACACGCCGGTCAGCGTCTGCGGCGGGCTGGCGGCCGACCCGCTCGCCGCGCCGATTCTGATCGGGCTGGGCGTGCGCGCCCTGTCCGTACCGCCCGCGCGCATCGCCGCGACGAAGGCGCTGGTCGCCGGCCAGTCGCTGGCCGCGCTGCGCGATCATGCCCGCGCCGCGCTCGCCTGCGCCTCCCCGTCGGAGGTGCGCGCGCTCGCCCGCCACCATGCCGGGGAGATGGGCCGATGAGGTCGCCGATGGCCTTCCTTCAGCCGCTTGGCCGCGCGCTGATGCTGCCGATCGCGGTGTTGCCCGTCGCCGGGTTGCTGCTGCGGCTGGGTCAGCCCGACCTGTTCGACATCGCCTTCATCAGCGCCGCCGGAGAGGCCATCTTCGCGCATCTCGGCCTGCTGTTCGCGGTCGGCGTCGCCACCGGCTTCGCGCGCGACGGCAACGGCGCCGCCGCGATGGCGGGTGTCGTCGGTTATCTCGTGATCGGAGAGGTCGCGCAGGCGCTGATCGCGCTGCCCGCCGACGCGGTGCCGCCCGACATGACCGAAAAGGTCGCGAAAACGCTGGCATCGGCGTGGAAGATCGCCGCGATCGACAAGCTGCAGGTGCCGATCGGCATCGTCGCGGGGCTGGTCGGCGGCGGCTTCTACAACCGCTTCTCGACGGTCAAGCTGCCCGATTACCTCGCCTTTTTCGGGGGGCGACGGCTGGTGCCGATCCTGTCGGGCGTCGCCGCGCTGCTGATCGGCGCGGGACTGGGCGTCAGCTATGGCGCGATCAGCGGCGGGGTCGACGCGCTGAGCGAAGCGGTCGTCGCGGCGGGCGGCTGGGGCCTGTTCGTGTTCGGGCTGCTCAACCGGCTGCTACTCGTCACCGGGCTGCACCATCTGCTGAACAACGTCGCCTATTTCGTCGTCGGCGATTATCAGGGGAAGACCGGCGACCTGACGCGCTTCTTCGCGGGCGATCCCACCGCCGGCGCGTTCATGAGCGGCTTCTTCCCGATCATGATGTTCGGCCTGCCCGCCGCCTGCCTCGCCATGTATCACACCGCGCTGCCCGAACGGCGCAAGGCGATCGGCGGTCTGCTGTTCAGCCTGTCGCTCACCTCGTTCCTGACCGGCGTGACGGAGCCGATCGAGTTCAGCTTCATGTTCCTCGCCCCGTCGCTCTATGCGGTCCATGCCGTGCTGACCGGCGCGGCGGAGGCGCTGATGAACGCGCTGGGCGTGCGGCTGGGCTATGGCTTTTCAGCCGGCCTGTTCGATTATGTGCTGAATTTCGGCAAGGCGACGCGGCCGCTGATGCTGCTGCCGATCGGCGCGGCCTATGCCGTGATCTACTACACGCTGTTCCGCTGGGCGATCACCCGGTTCGACCTGAAGACGCCGGGCCGCGAGCCGCTGGAGCCGGGCGCGCCCGCCGCCGCCGGGCCGGTCCCCGCCGATGCGCGCGCCGCCGCCTATGTCGCGGCACTGGGCGGGGCGGCGAACATCCGCGGCGTCGATGCCTGCACCACCCGCCTGCGCCTGACCGTCGGCGATGCCGCGCTGATCGACGAGGCCGGGTTGCGGTCGCTGGGCGCGCGCGGCGTGCTGCGCCCCTCGGCCGGCAACGTGCAGGTCGTGGTCGGCGGAATCGCGGACGGGCTGGCGATGGACATGCGCGCCGTGCTGGACGGCGAGCCCGCCGCCCCGCCCGCCGCTCCGCCCGCCCCCCCGTCCGCCACTGCGCCGCCGCCGCCCATGGCGGTGATCGCGGAGGCACCATTGCCCGATGCGCTGCTGGTCGCGCTGGGCGGCACCGCCAACGTGCTGGAAACGCTGCGTCGTCCCGGTCGCATCCGCGTCGTCCTGCGCGATGCCGATGCGGTGGACCGCGCCGCGCTGGCGCGGGTGACGCGCGGCTTCGCGGCGCCGGCACCTGACACGCTGCATCTGCTGGTGGCGGACTGACCCGCCGCCGCCACGGGCTTCATGGCCGTTTTGTAACTTGTCGGTGCACCCGACGCATGATTGACCATTTTTCCGAAGAAGGGGCTGTGCGATGAGCGATACCGACACCGGGCAACCGGCCACCACGCGGCGCGGCGTTCTGGGCCTGGGCGCGGTCGCCGCGATGCTGCCCGCCGCCCCCGCGCTTGCCGTTACGCCGGCGTCAGAGGCCGTCATCCTGTCCACCTGGGACTTCGGCGCCGCCGCGAACGAGGCCGCGCGCAAGGCGCTGGCCGCCGGCGGATCGCTGATCGACGCGGTGGAAGCAGGCGCGAAGGTGCCGGAAGCGGACCCGACCAACCATTCGGTCGGCTATGGCGGCTATCCCGATCGCGACGGCCGGGTGACGCTGGACGCGGTCATCATGGACGATGCCGGCCATGTCGGCGCGGTCGCGGTGTTGGAGGATGTCGTCCACGCCGTCTCCGTCGCGCGCGCGGTGATGGAGCGGACGCCGCACACGCTGCTGGCGGGCGAGGGCGCGACCCGCTTCGCGCTGGCCAACGGCTTCCCGAAGCAGAAGCTGCTGACGCCGGAGGCCGAGAAGGCGTGGCGCGACTGGCTGAAGACCGCGCACTATCAGCCGGAGGCGAATGTCGAAAACCGCATCGGCGGCACCGGCGTGCGCGGCGATGCGCGCAACCACGACACGATCGGCCTGCTCGCGCGCGGCCCCGACGGGCGGCTGGCGGGTGCGTGCACGACATCGGGCATGGCGTTCAAGATCCATGGCCGCGTCGGCGATTCGCCGCAGGTCGGCAGCGGCCTGTTCGTCGAGGCGGGCGTCGGCGGCGCCACCGCGACGGGCCTTGGCGAAGAGGTGACGCGCATCGCCGGCACCGCGCGCGTCGTCGCGTCGATGCGCGCTGGCCTGTCACCAGAGGCCGCCTGCCGCGAGGCGGTGGAGCATATCGCGCGGCTGCGCGGCGATGCGATCAAGGATACGCAGGTCGGCTTCCTCGCGCTGTCGGCCGATGGCCGCGTCGGCGCCTTCTCGCTGCTGCCCGGCTTCACCTATGCGGTCACGCGCGGCACCGCGCCGACCGAGGTCCGCCCCGCCCCCAGCCTGCGCAGCTGAGCGATCGATGGCACTCGTCCCGTCCTGCACCGCGCTGGCGATGATACATCGCAACGCCCGCCACACCGGCGGGCGCGCGGCGGGGCGGTGACGATGGCCCGCCTGTCCGCCCCGCCCCCCGTGCGGCGTCCCCGCCTGTTCGCGCTGGCGCTGTTCCTGCTGCTGGCGCTGGTCGGCAACGGGACGGTGCTGGACGCGCATTTCCACCCCGGCCCCCGCGTCGCCGGCGTCACTGCGCTGGCGGACAAGCCGGACGCGAACGACGGTCCCTGCGCGCTGTGCGATTCGATCGCCGCAATCGATCCGCTGCTGCCGACCGATGCGCCCGTCCTGGCCGGGCCGGTCCGCACGGCCCCCGCCCTCTATACCCCCGGCCATGTCGCCGCCGCGCATGTCCGCCCGGCCCATTCCTGGCACAGCCGCGCACCTCCGGTCCTGCGATCCGCCTGATCCCGCCGCGCGATCCCGCTGCCACGCCGCCACATCCGGCGTGCGGGCAACAGGGCGCGATGCCCGATACTTCCGTTTCGAAAGACCGACCATGCGTACCACCCTGTTCCTGGGCGCGGCCCTTGCCGCGCTCCTTCCCACCTGCGCGCTTGCCGAGGGCGCCGCGCCCGCTGACGCCGCCCCGCCCGGCCCGTCCACCGGCCCCGACATCGTCGTTACCGCCTCCCCCATCGGCCATGACCGCGACGACACCCCCGCCATCGCGGTGAAGGTCAATGCGGAAGATATCCTGCATCAGGGCGGCGCCAGCATCGCCGATGCACTGGCCCGCGTCCCCGGCATCTCCGCCACCGGCTTCGCCACCGGCGCCAGCCGCCCGATCATCCGCGGCATGGACGCGACCCGCGTGCGCATCCTTGAGGACGGCACCAGCGCCTCCGACGTGTCGGACATCGGCCCCGACCACGGCATCCCGATCGACCCGCTCGCCGCCCGCTCGATCGAGGTGGTGCGCGGCGCCGGCACGCTGCGCTATGGCAGCCAGGCGATCGGCGGCGTCGTCAACGTCCTCAACAACCGCGTGCCGACGCAGCTGCCCTCCGCGCCGCTGTCGGCGGAGGTCAACGGCACCTATGGCTCGGTGTCGAATATGTGGCAGGATGCGGGGCTGGTCGATGCCGCGATCGGCCACCTCGCGCTGCATGCCGATGGCTTCGCGCGCGACGCGGGCAATTACGATACGCCGCTGGGCGTCCAGCAGAACAGCTTCTTCCGCGGCTATGGCGGGTCGGTCGGCGGCTCTTATTTCTTCGGGGCGGACAATGGCAGCCATGTCGGCGCGGCGATCACGCAATATGACGCCAAATACGGCATTCCCAGCGACACGACCTATATCGACATGCGCCAGACGAAGGTGATGACGCGCGCCTCGATCGCGCTGGGCGACGGGCTGCTCAGCCGGCTGAACCTCGACGGCAGCTACGCCAACTATGCGCATGACGAGAAGGAGCCGGACGGCACCATCGACACCACCTTCCACAACAAGGAATATAACGGCCGGGCCGAGCTGCTGCTGAACCGCATCGGCTTCATCGACAATTCGGCGCTGGGCTTCGAATACCAGCATCGCGATTTCTCGGCGGTGGGTGACGACAGCAGCTATCTGTTCCCCGCGACGATGCAGAGCTTCGCCGGCTATCTGTTCACCGACACGCGGATCGGCGACCGCCTGCACGTGGAGGCGAGTGGCCGGCTGGAAAATGTCCGTTTGCAGGGCACGCCCGCGTCGAACGTCATGACCCGGCCCGAATATACGCCGCTCAGCGGTGCGATCGGCGCGCTGTATCAGCTGACCCCGGCGGTGAAGCTGGGCGTCACCTTCTCCAGCACGGGCCGCGCCCCGGCGCTGACGGAGCTGTTCGCGCGCGGCGGGCATGACGGGCCCAACACGTTCGAGACGGGCGACCCGACGCTGAAGATCGAGCGCGCCAATTCGCTGGAGGGTACGCTGCGCATCCGCTCCGGCCCGTTCCGCTTCGACGGCAGCGTCTATAGCAGCTGGTTCCACAACTATATCTATGGCGACCTGACCGGGCGCACCTGCGACGACGACGGCACCTGCGCGGTCGGCGGCGATGGTGACCTGCGTGAGCTGAACTATCGGCAGCAGGACGCGCACTTCCGCGGCGCGGAGGCGGAGGCGAGCTACGACGTGGTGCGGACGGCACGCGGCGTCTATCGCTTCAACCTGCTCGCCGACTATACGCGCGCGACGCTGGGCAATGGCGGCAACGTGCCGCGCATCCCGCCCTATCGCATCGGCGGCGGCCTGAATTGGAGCGGGGAGCGGCTCGATACCGGGTTCAACCTGATCTATGCGGGCCGTCAGGACAAGGCGGGCGCCTTCGACACGCCGACCCCAAGCTATGTCTCGCTCGATGGCCAGCTGGCAGTGCGCCCCTTCACCACGATGCCGGGCGTGGAGCTGGCGCTGGTGGGCCAGAACCTGACCAACGACGTGCAGCGGCTCGCCACGGCGCTCAACAAGGATCAGGTGGTGATGCCCGGCCGCCGCATCATGGTGACGCTGAAGATCGCGACCAACTGAGGGGCTGTTTGGAAACTCGCGAAATAGCGAGTTTCGAGGCGGCACCGGCCCGCTCCCCCACCCGGCCACCCACAGAGTATCCTTGATGGGAGGCCGGGTGGGGGAGCGGGCTGGTGCCGCGAAACGTGCCTCGGCACGTTTCCAAACGGATCCTGAGGGCCTGCGCCGTGCCGCCGTTGCGCGGTACGGCGCAGGCTGTAACATTGTGTCATCCCCGCGCCGGCATTCCGCCGACGCCGCCTGCCCGGAGCCCTTGCCGTTGACCGTCCTTCTCCGCTCGCTCGCCGCCGCCCTGCTTTTGACCACCAGCGTCTCCGCGCTGGCGAAGGAGGCGAAGACCACCACGACCGTCGAGGAGAAGAAGGAGGATGACGGTCTGAAGCTGCCGCCGCTGCCCGCCGACAAGTCGGTCACGCAGACCGCGCGGATCGGCGGCCAGACGATCACCTATCGCGCGACGGTGGGCAAGATCGCGGTGCGCGACGACAAGGGCAAGGAGATCGGGCAGGTCGTCTACACCGCCTATACCGTGCCCGGCCGCGACGTGTCGCGACCCGTCACCTTCGCGTTCAACGGCGGGCCAGGCGCGTCGTCCGTCTATCTCAACATGGGTGCGGTGGGGCCCAAGCGCGTGCAGTTCGGCGCGCAGGGCGATGCCCCGTCCGACGCGCCGATCGCGCGCGACAATCCCAACAGCTGGCTGCCCTTCACCGACCTGGTCTTCATCGACCCGATCGGCACCGGCTTCAGCCGCAGCCTGGTCGATGCGGACGAGACGAAGAAGGCGTTCTACGCCAACGATCCCGACATCCGCTATCTGTCCAAGGTCGTGTACGACTGGCTGGTGAAGGAGGAGCGCCTGCGCTCCCCCAAATATGTCATGGGCGAAAGCTATGGCGGCTATCGCGTGCCGCGCATCGCCTATGAACTGCAGTCGCAGATCGGCGTCGGGCTGAACGGGCTGATCCTCGTCTCCCCCTATCTCGACCCGGCGGTGGGCGACGATGCCACGGCGCTGTCGCCGCTGCCCTGGATGATCGACCTGCCCTCCATGGCCGCCGCCAATCTGGAACGGCAGGGCCGGCTGAACGCCGCCGCGATGGCGGAGGTGGAGGCCTATACGCGCGGCGACTTCGCCCGCGACCTGCTGCGCGGCCGGGCCGACCCGGAGGCGGTGAAGCGGATCGTGGAGAACGTCACGCGGCTGACCGGGCTGGACCCGGCGCTGGTCCAGCGGATGGGCGGGCGCGTCGATACGCGCACCTATCTGCGCGAGATCCATCGCGCGGACGGGACGATCGGCAGCATCTATGATTCGAACGTCACCGCCTTCGATCCCTTCCCCTGGTCGCCGCGTCAGGAATCGAACGATCCGCTGCTCGACACGCTGATCGCGCCGACGACCAGCGCGATGGTCGATTTCGTCACGCGCGAGGTCGGCTGGAAGACGGACGCGCGCTACAACGCCCTGTCCTATGCGGTGAACGCCGCCTGGGATCGCGGCAAGCCCGCCGACACGCCCGTCACCGACCTGCGCAAGGCGATCGCCAACGATCCCCGGATGAAGGTGATGATCGTCCATGGCTGGGACGACCTGTCCTGCCCGTTCTTCTCCTCGCGCCTGATCGTCGACCAGATGCCGTCCTATGGCGTCGCCGACCGGGTGCAGCTGCACGTCTATCCGGGCGGCCACATGTTCTACAGCCGCAACGACAGCGGCGCGGCGTTCAAGGCGGATGCGGAGCGGCTCTACCGCTGACGGGGGGCCTCGGGCGGCAGGACGCAGCCGGCGGGGCGGGTGACGGGGTTGCACCGCTGCATCGCGCCGCCCGGCAGCGTCACCGTGAAGCCCCGGCTCCAGGCCCGTGTCGGGGCGCCGGGATAATAGTCGGTCGACACGGCCTGCGCGCCGCTGTCGACCGCCGCGGTCTGCTTGCGATGATCGTCCGTCCGCGCCTCGACGGTGTTCGCATCCGAACGGGTGCGGACGATGAAGCCCTGCCGCACCCAGTCGCGGATCTTCGCCTCGTCGACCAGCGGATCCTGCACGATCTCGATCGCCGCTTCCGCCTGATCGGTCGGATACCAGCCGAAGATCGGCCGCCCCTTCATCGACGGATGCCCCCGGCGATAGGCGTCCCCAACCTCCGGCCGGACGTCGAGCACGAAATACAGGCGCCCGCGCGTGGCGGCCAGCGTCGGCCACCCCTTCGTCGTCACCGCGTCGCGCAGCGTCGCGGCGGTGCCGCGCACCTCGTCCGGCGTGATGTAGCGGCCGGGGGCCAGCGTGTCGCGCAATTCGCCATCCAGCGCGTCGAGCAGCGGGGCGTCGAGCGGCAGCGGCTCGGCCATCCCCCATCGGCCGTGCGGCGTGTCGGCGGCGTTGATCGTCACCATGATCGGCACATGGCCCGGATGCGCGCGCGACCATGTGTCGATTTCCGCCAGGCATCGGCGAAAAGTGACACACCCCGACAGGTAGTCGAGGTCGGGGATATGGAACACCTTGAACCCCGGCCGCAGCATCGCCGCCCGGTCGAACCCGGTCGCCTCCCCCGCCGCCACGGCCGCCTTATCGCCCAGCGGCGCCGCGAACCGGCCACCCTGCGGATCGGCGAAGATGTCCAGCTCCAGCTGGCGCACGCCGCGATCCAGCTGCTGGGTCAGCGACAGGTGATCGTAGTCGAGCGCGTCCGCCTCCTTGGCGCTCCGCTCCCGGATCGCGGCCAGAACCGCGACGGGGATGCGCCGCTTGAAGCTGTTGTGCGAGCCGACGACCTGAATGTCGTTCATCCGCAGCGGCTTGTCAGCCCCCGCTTTGGCCCTAGCCCCCGCCGGCGCGGCCGCGCAGAGCGCGACCGTCGCCAGTACCTTCATGCAACGCATCCCCATGGCCTCAGAACACCGCCCGTACGCCGAACAGGATCGTCCGGCCGTAATAGTTGATCTCGCCGACCCGCAGCGGATTGTCGTTATACGTGTCCTGATGCGCGCCGGCGAGGTTGATCCCCTCCAGGCTGAGCGTCAGGTTCTCCGTCGCCTGTACCGACAGCTGCCCGTCGAGCGAGCCGAACGCCGCGACATAGGTGGGCGCCTGCACCGTGCTGCCCGTGCTCGACAGATACTTGTCGCGCCACACATAGGACAGGCGCGCCGACAGCGGCCCCTTGTCGTAGAAGCCGACGAGGTTGAAGCTGTTCTTGGACAGGCCGATCAGCTGGTCGCGGATCGCGCGCGACCCGGCCGTATAGTCCGCCTTCACCTCCGTATGCGTATAGCTGCCCTGCACGCCCAGCCCGTCGAACGGCTCGGGCAGGAAGGTGAAGACCTGGCTGTACGCCGCCTCCGCGCCATAGACCTTGGCGTTGCCGCCGTTGACCGAGCTGGACAGGCGCACGATGCCGCGACCCGGAATGGTGATCTCCGTGTTCGACTGGGTGATGTAATTGTCCATCGCCTTGTAGAACAGCGCGCCGGACAGCATCCCGGCGGGCGCGAAATACCATTCCAGCGACCCGTCGAACTGCGTCGCCAGGAACGGCACCAGCTGCGGATTGCCGCCGCTGGCGGTGGGCGCGTCGGTCGACACGGTGATGCGCGGCGCGGTGTCGGTCACGTTCGGCCGGGTCAGCACGCGGCTGGCGGCAAGGCGCCCGACCAGTTTCGGCGTCAGGTCGGCGCGCAGGTTGAAGCTGGGCAGGACGTTGTCGAACGTCTTGGGGTAGCTGACCGGCGTGGCGGTGCTGCCGCTGGTCAGCGTGCCGCTGGCGACCTGATCGGTATGGACGTAGCGCACGCCCAGATTGCCGCTGACCGGCACCGCGCCGGCATCGAAGCGATAGTCGGCGCGCAGGTACGCGGCGGCGATCTTTTCCGTCACGACGAAAGACGAGCGCCGGTCGCCATTGGTCAGCGGCGAGGCGGCGATCGCCGGCGTGAAGAAATTGCCGACATAGGCCGCCGTCGACGGCACCAGCCAGTTGCGGAAGGCATTGCCCGCCACGCCCGACAGGAAGTCGTCATAGGGGATCTGCTGGTACGCGGCGGCGCCCAGCGAGGTCAGCGACTGGTTGGTCCCGGTGTCGATCAGATAGTCGCGGCGGAAATAATCGCGCTTGCGCCAGTGATATTCGCCGCCCGCCGCCAGCTTCGACAGGAAGCCGTCGAAATCATGCGCGACGTCCAGCCGGGAGAAGGCGTCCCAGTCCTTGCTGTCCTTTGGCGCGATATTGAACTGGTAGATCTTGTAGTTGGCCGGGTTGGTGACGTCGACCGGCGTGGAGAGGCTCGGCATCGACTGATAGCCGGCGCTGACGTCGTAGCTGAGCGGCGCGATGAAATAGGCGCGGCTGCGCACCGTGCCGGTGCGATAGTCGGGGTGATAGCTGTGCGCGGCCGACCAGTTGACGTTGGCGGTGACGTGCCAGCGATCCGGGTTCCACGCCTGCTTCAGCCCGACCGTCAGCAGGTCGTGCCGGTTGAGGCTGTATTCGCGCGACGCCATGAAGCGGACGTTGTTGATCGTCGCCTTCGTGATCGTATCGCCGGTGACGGTATAGCCCGGCTGGATCGCCGAGGGCGCGTTGCCATAGATGCCGCCATCGTCCGGATAGATATCCAGCCCGAATTCGTCATAGGCGACGTCCAGCCGGGTCGCCATCACGTCCAGCGTCGTCAGCAGATCCGGTGTCGGCGCCCATTGCGCGGAAACGATGCCGGAGATGCGCTTGCGATCCTCGGTCTCGATCGTCGGCCGGGTGCGCGTCGGCGAATAGAGGCCGGCGGGGATGCCGCCCTTGTTGGCGGCGGTATAGCGGTCGAGCAGCCAGCCGAAGTTCATGAAGCGGTCGTTGCGGACGGTCTTGCCCCAATATTGCGCGCCGGCCAGGATGCCGAACGTGCCGTCGTCGTTCTTCGCGCTGGTCAGCACGGTGACGTTCGGGCGGACCTTTTCCGTCTGCGTCGTATAGGTGCCGCGCAGGTTGACCGTCGTCTTGTTGCCGACGTCCAGCGGGTGGAAGGTCTTCACGTCGATATTGCCGCCCAGCGCGCCCTCGCTCATGTCGGCGGTCGGCGTCTTCACCACGTCGATGCTGGAGGTGAATTCGGCGGGCAGCATCTCGAACCGGAACTGGCGGCCGGCCGCGCCGCCATTCTCGATCAGGTCGTTGAGCGCGACGGTGCGGCCGTTGAGCAGCGTGTTCTGGAACTGCGGCCCCAGGCCACGCACGCTGACATACAGGCCCTCGCCGCGCGGGCGGGTGATCGACACGCCGGGAACCAGCTGCAGCGCCTCCGCCACGTTCTGCGTCGGGAACTTGCCGATATCGGTCGAACCGATCGAATCGAGCCCGTAATCCGCCCGGCGCTTCGTCTCCGCCGCCGCCGAGATGCTGCGGGCGTAGGTGCCGTTGACGATGATGTCCTCACCCGCGTCTTCGGGCGCAGTGGCGGCCGGCGCACGGGGCGCGGGCGCGGTCTGCGCATGCGCGGCCAGCGGCAGCGAGGTGACGAGGGCGAGCGGAGCCGTTGCCTGAAGCAGGCGCGAAAACAATGACATATGGATTCCCCCACGGGCGGTGTATCCCGCCGTTGGGCGGCCGATTATGGGCGACGCGTTGCAGATTGATGGCACTATCGCGACCGGATGGTGTCACCGGGCAAAATCCCCGGAGCGGCTGCAAACGTTGCGATCGGCGTCGATGGGGTTCCGGATTTCGTCTCGCTTCAGCAACGATTCATCGACTCGTCGTTGTGCGACTCACCGCGCGCGGCGATGGGCACCGACGATAACAGCCGTCCGCTCGTCGCCAGAATCGCTGGCGCCTTCGAACAGCGAGACGTGGGGGACATTCCGGCGAACGCGCTCGTGTACGTTTTTATGGCGTACGCCGGAAACTCCTGCGCACAAGTGATCGACCTTGATGACGCCTCGTCGTGCCCGAACGTTCCTGAAGCTCCTGCCTGTCACAGCCGTCTTCGCCAGCACGCACATCGCGCTTGCCGCCGTGCCTGCCACCGTCTCCGCCGACAGCGCGGCCAGCGCCGTCCAGACGAACGTTCAGCCGACCTTGCAGTCCGCGACGGTCCAGTCCGTCGATCCGGCCGATATCGCCCCGGCCGTCGAAACATCCTCCGATATGCAACCCGCCGCCGACACCCGCCCCGAGCCCGATGCGGCGCAGGTGGAATGCGTCGCGAAAGTGATCCTGCACGAAGCGGGCAACCAGCCGCGCCGGGGCCGCATGGCGGTGGCGCAGGTGATCCGCGCCCGCATGACCGACGGCCGCTTCGGCGGCAACGCCTGCGACGTCGTGCGTCAGCCGGGCCAGTTCTTCAACGTCGACGCCTATCGCCCGTCGCGCCATTCGGACCAGTGGGACGATGCCGTCGCGATCGCGCGCGAGACGCTGAAGGGCGAGGGCGACGACGTGGTGCCGGGCGCGCTGTTCTTCCATTCCGCCGGCGCGTCGATGAACGGCCGCACCCGTCTGGCGCAGGTCGCCGACCACACCTTCTACCGCTGAGGCGCGCGGGCTGACGCGCCGCCCCGCCATACGGATCAGGGCGCGTCGTTGGCGCCCTGCTCGCCCGGCTCCTCATCCCCGAACCGCCACCGACGCAGCGCCTGCCAGCGCGCCGCCACCCAGCGGTGCGGCGCGTCCAGATTGTCGGTCGCCGCGACCCAGGCGGTGATCGCGGGGCGCAGCCGCTCGGTCAGCGGGCCCTGCGGCAGCCCGTCCAGCCAGGCGGACGCGGTCGGCGCGTTGGTCAGCGCCAGGAACACCGCCGCCGTCGCGATGACGCCCGTCGCCCAGCCTAGCGGCGCGCGCGTGTCGACGGGATCGGCCGGCACATGGACGGGCGATCCGACCTCCGCGATCTCGCCCTGTTCCGCGCCCGTGGTCATGCCGCCCGCCTCCTCGTCCGCGTCAGAACTGGTAATAGATGAACGGCGCGACGCCCGCCGGGCGCAGCGCGTCGACGATCAGGATCAGCGCGCCGAGCGCCAGGCCCAGCGCGGGGGCCGGCCAGCGCCGCACGCGCACCGCGATTCCCTGCACGCCGCGCGGCGGCACCGCATGGATGGCAAGGCCCAAGGCGACGAGCAGCAGCGACAGCGGCGTGACCAGCGTATTGCGCCAGTCGCCCGCGCCCAGGCCGTGCAGATAGGCCAGCGCCTCGTCCAGCGTCGGCGCGCGGAAGAAGATCCAGCCGAGCACGACGATATGGAACGTCACCACAACGCCCGCCAGCGCGGGGAGCGCCGGCCAGCCGGTGGGCCAGCGGCGCTTCACCGCGCGCTCGATTCCCAGCCACAGGCCGTGCAGCGAGCCCCACAGGATGAAGTTCCAGCTGGCGCCATGCCACAGCCCGCCCAGCAGCATCGTGACGAACAGGTGGAGATAGGTGCGCGCCCTGCCCTTCCGGCTGCCGCCCATCGGGATATAGAGATAGTCGCGCAGCCAGCTCGACAGGCTGATATGCCAGCGCCGCCAGAACTCCTGCAGCGACGCCGCGCGATAGGGCTGGTCGAAATTGCGCGGGAAGCTGTAGCCCAGCAGCGCCGCCAGCCCGATCGCCATGTCCGAATAGGCGGAAAAGTCGCAATAGATCTGGACGGCATAGCCATAGGCGCCCAGCAGCAGGTCGAAACTGGTACGATGTGCGGGATCGTGAAAGGCGGGCTCGACCAGATTGGCGGCGAGTTCGGAGGCGATGACCGCCTTCTTGAACAGGCCCCACAGGATCAGCGTCAGCGCGGCCGACACCGCGCCGCGCGTCAGCTGCGGCACGCGGCGGAACTGCGGCAGCAGGTCGCTCGCCCGCACGATCGGCCCGGCGACCAGATGCGGAAAGAATGACATCAGTAGCGACAGGTCCAGCAGCCCCGCCGCCGGCACCCGCCGCTTGTGGACATCGACGAGGTACGAGATCGCCTGGAAGGTGAAGAAGGATACGCCGACCGGCAGGAACACCTCCAGCAGTGGCACGTCGCGGCTCAGCCCCCAATGGCCCAGCGCGGCGGCCAGCTGTTCGAGGAAGAAGGCGGTGTACTTGAACCCCGCCAGCACGCCGAGGTTCAGGATGACGCCCAGCGTGACGAGCCAGCGCCCGGTACGGGCATCGCCGCGCACGATCAGCCGCGCCAGCGCCCAGTTCACCGTCGCGGAGGCGAACAGCAGCGCGACGAAGCGCCCGTCCCACGATCCGTAGAAGAACCAGCTGGCCATCAGCAGCGCGATCTTGCGCCACTCGTTCGACGCCTTCAGCGCCCAGGCGAGCGCATAGACGATCAGGAAGAACAGCGCGAAGCTGAACGTCGGGAACTGCATCTAGCGCGCGTCGCCCCCGGCGGGCGTCGCGGCATAGGCCGCGACCGCCGCGTCGATGTCCTGTTGCAGCCGCCCGGCGATGATCGCCGCGCCCGGCGTGGTGAAGTGGACATGGTCGCCGCGCATCAGCGGCGGCGTCTGCCGGCTCCAGCCATCGGCGGTGCAGCGCCCGCCCATCCGCGCCGACCAGTCCCAATAGGCAAGGCCCAGATCATGCGCGCGGGCGCGCTGCGTCGCCTGCACAACCGCCAGCGCCGCCGTCGGCCGCCAGGGCGAGCCGTCAGCCGCGCCGGGCAGCCCCGGATCGCAGGCGGGGGAGACGCCCGCCGGCCCCGCCTGAAGGCTGGCGATCTTCGTCGCGCTGTCGGGCGCGCCGACCAGCAGGATGGGCACGCCGGGCGCCAGCCGCTGGATGCGGCGGATGCCCGCCTGCAACATCGCGTCATAGCCGGACGCGGTGAAGGACGGCCAGAACGCGTCGTTGGTGCCGAAGGCGATGACGATCAGGTCGGGCGCATAATCCTGCAGCTCGCGGCGGGCGACCGTGTCGGCAACCCGGTCGTAATGCATGAACTGCGCGCCCACGGTGCCGAGGTTCGACAGCACCACCCCGCCCCCGTCGCGCCGCTCCGTCGCCCACGACGTCAGCGTGACCGGCCCCTGCACCACGGTGAGCGAGGCGTTATCCGTCACCGCCGGCGCATCGACCGCGCGGCAATCGGGCGCGACGCGGCTGTCGGCCAGCGACCAGGTGACGCTGACCGAGCCCGCCGTCAGCGCCAGCGTCCCCGCCCCCGGCCCGCGCATCGCGCAGACGGTGAAGCGATCGAACAGCTCCGCCGTCGTCGCGGACAGGCCCATCGTCGCGCCGGTGCCGCCGGTCTGGCTATAGGCGGCAAGGCCGATCGGCCCGGACCCCTCCCCTCGCCACGCCGCGCCGAAGATGCCAGACACGGTCCAGCCGGCGGACTGGCGGGCGGTGATGCCGCGCGTCAGATAGCCGGCATAAGGCCGCCCCGGCGGCAGGATACCGCGCCCGCCGCTGCCGTATCGGGTCTGAAGCAGCGTGCGCCATGTCCCGGTGATCTGGTCGCCCGCCGTGTGGCTGTCGCCGATCTGGACGATCCGCACCGGCCGCCCGCCGGCGCGCGCGGCGGCCAGCTTCGTCAGGAACGGGCGCAGCCGGTCCGCGTCGCACAGCCCGCCGATACAGGCAGACGGCGCGGCCGTGGCGGTGACGGCGACCTGCTCGCCCGCCGGCGCGGGGGCAGCTTGCACACTCAAAGCGGTCGCGAGCAGCAGCGGCATCATGCCCCCGCTCCCGGAGCGGCGGTCGCGGGCGCGGTCTTTCCAGCGCGGCGCCGCGCCTCGTCCGCATCCTTGCGGATCCGATCGATCAGGCCGGAGGTGATGCGCTCATAGCCGATGCCTATCATGTGCAACCCGTCCGGCGTCCGCATCAACCGCATCACGCCCTTCGCGTCGGGCAGGTGCGCCGTGTATTGCCCCTTCTCATCCACCGACAGCGACCGCGTATCGAGGAAGGGGACGCCCAGCGCCTGCATGTGCGCCGCATACAGCCGGTTCATCGCCTGGATGTTCGCGTCCAGCACGGGGTCGCGCATCGCGGGCAGGCCCAGCCAATAGACCTTCGCCCCCGTCGCCTGAATCGCCCGGACGAAGCCGTCCAGCCGCTGGCCCACGATCCGCTGCCAGCCGGGGCTCATCAGCGGCTGGAGCCCGCCCTCCTTGGTGTAGAATGGGATCGCATCGTTCGCCCCGAACGAGATGACCGCGATATCGACCGGATCCTTGGCCAGCTGCTCGCGCGCGCGCTCCTCTAAATTGAGCGCGTTGTAGCGGGTGAAGCCGGTCGCCTCCTTGCCGAAGCGCAGCACTTCATAGCCCTGCTCGCGCGGCAGGTCGCGATAGAGCGCGTCCCACACGCCGATCCCGAAACTGTCGCCGAACACGCCGATCCGCACGCGGCCATCGGCGGCGGCGACATGGCGGACGACGCGCGCATCGACCGGCGCGGCCGCGACCGGGGTGGCGCCGGGCGCGGGCGCGGCTACCCCGTCCGCCATGGGGGCCGATCCGGCAACGGGCGCAAGCGGTGCGGGCGCGGGTAGTTGCGGCGGGTGAAAGGACAGGCCGACCGCGAAGCCCGCGATCAGCCCCACCACCAGCACCGCCATCCGGTCCGCCGCCAGCCAGGCCGCTCCGCGCCGGGCCGGGTGCTCCGTCCGCCGGATTTCCGAGCCCGCCTCCACCGTTTCCGTCACTTACGCACACTCGCTCATCAGGACAGTTCAGGCCGTCATGGCCGGGTCATTCCCACTCGATCGTGCCGGGCGGCTTGCTGGTGTAATCATAGGTGACGCGGTTGATGCCCTTCACCTCGTTGATGATCCGCGTCGCGACACGCGGCAGGAAGTCGCCGGGGAACTGGAAGGCCTGCGCCGTCATCCCGTCCACCGACGTCACCGCGCGCAGCGCCAGCACCGAGTCGTACGTGCGCGCATCGCCCATCACGCCGACCGTGCGCACCGGCAGCAGCACCGCGAACGCCTGCCAGATCGCGTCGTAGAGGCCCGCGTTGCGGATTTCCTCCAGATAGATCGCGTCCGCCTTGCGCAGGATATCGCACCGTTCCTTCGTCACCTCGCCGGGGATGCGGATGGCGAGGCCGGGGCCGGGGAACGGGTGGCGGCCGACGAACACGTCGGGCAGGCCCAGCTCGCGACCCAGCGCGCGCACCTCGTCCTTGAACAGTTCGCGCAGCGGCTCGACGAGCTGCATGTTCATGCGCTCAGGGAGCCCGCCGACATTGTGGTGGCTCTTGATCGTGACGGACGGGCCGCCGGTGAAGCTGACGCTTTCGATCACATCGGGGTAGAGCGTGCCCTGCGCCAGGAACTCCGCCCCGCCGATCTTCTTCGCCTCCGCCTCGAACACGTCGATGAAGGTCTTGCCGATGAATTTGCGCTTCGCCTCAGGGTCGGTGACGCCCGCCAAGCCATTCATGAACAGCGCCTGCGCATCCACATGGACGAGCGGGATGTTGTAATGGCCCCGGAACAGGCCGACGACCTGCTCCGCCTCGCCCTGGCGCAGGATGCCGCCATCGACGAACACGCAGGTCAGCTGGTCGCCGATCGCCTCATGGATCAGGAGCGCCGCGACCGAGGAATCGACGCCGCCCGACAGGCCGCAGATGACCTTGCCCGACCCGACCTGCGCGCGGATTTCCGCGATCTTGGCGGCGCGGAACTCGGCCATGCTCCAGTCGCCGGCAAGGCCGCAGACGTGGCGGGCGAAGTTGGCGATCAGCTTCGCGCCATCGGGCGTATGGACCACTTCGGGGTGGAACTGCATCGCGTAGATGCGGCGCGCGTCGTCGGCGATGATCGCGAAGGGCGCGCCCTTGCTGGTCGCGACCGGGCGAAAGCCGGGGGCGAGCGCCGCGACATGGTCGCCATGGCTCATCCACACCTGATGCCGATCGCCCGTCTGCCACAGCCCGTCGAAGAGGGCGCATGCGTCGCCGACCTCGACGAACGCCTCGCCGAACTCGCCGCCCGCGCCCTTTTCCACGCGGCCGCCAAGCTGCTGCGTCAGCGCCTGCTGGCCGTAACAGATGCCCAGCATCGGCAGGCCGCTCGACAGGATCGCGTCGGGAATGCGGGGGCTGCCCTCGTCGAGGACGGAGGCGGGGCCGCCGGACAGGATGATGCCCTTGGGCTGCATCCGGGCATAGGCCTCTGCGGCGGACTGGAAGGGGGCGATCTCGGAATAGACGCCGGCTTCGCGGACGCGGCGCGCGATCAGCTGCGTCACCTGGCTGCCGAAATCGACGATGAGGATGCTGTCGGGGTGTTCCATCGCGGCCCGATAGCGGGATGCGGCCGATAACGAAAGAGGCCGCGCCCATCGCTGGACGCGGCCTCCTTTATTTCATGACCCGTCGTGGCAAAGCCGCGCCGCCGGCCGGCGTTGAGCGCCGCTGGCCGGGCCCGCGTCGGGCCAGGCCTTACGCGGCGGTGTCGAAATCCTCATCGTCGGTCATGACCGGACCCGAGTCCTGCCCCTTGGCCGACAGGTCGCGATCGACGAACTCGATGATCGCCATCTCGGCGGCGTCCGACTGGCGGGGGCCGGCCTTGATGATGCGGGTGTAGCCGCCGTTGCGGTCGGCGTAGCGCTTCGCGATGACGTCGAACAGCTTCACCAGCTGCGCATCGTCGAGCAGGCGCGCATGCGCGAGACGACGGTTGGACAGGCCACCCTTCTTGCCCAGCGTCACCAGCTTCTCGACGTAGGGGCGAAGCTCCTTCGCCTTGGCGACGGTGGTGGTGATCTGCTCGTGCTTGATGAGCGCGGCCGCCATGTTGCGGAACAGGGCGATACGATGGGCGGAGGTACGCTGCAGCTTACGGCCGCCGACGCGATGACGCATGGGTAGTTCCTTTGTTCGTTAAGGGGCCGTGTCACGGAATCCCCAGACCTGGCGGCGCTTGTCGTGAGGCGGCCGCCGGTTGCCTCTTGGAAAGTCGGGCGAAGGTGAGGTCCCGAAGGGTCCTCTTCCTTTGCCTTGGCCGAGCCGACGCGGGAGTAAATCCCGCGTCGTCAGTCGACACCTGCGGTGCCGCTGGCCGGGCTTGCGCCGTCTTCGGGTTAGCATCGCTAACCCGATGCGGCTTAGCCCATGATTTCCTGCTCGAGCTTCTTGGCCATTTCCTCGATGTTCTCGGGCGGCCAGCCGGGGATTTCCATGCCGAGGCGCAGGCCCATGGTCGACAGGACTTCCTTGATCTCGTTCAGCGACTTGCGACCGAAGTTCGGGGTGCGCAGCATCTCCGCCTCGGTCTTGCCGACCAGATCACCGATATAGATGATATTGTCGTTCTTGAGGCAGTTGGCCGAACGGACCGACAGCTCCAGCTCGTCCACCTTCTTGAGGAGGTAGCGGTTGATCTGCTGCGTGTCGCCAGCCGGCTCCGCACCGGCGGCAGGCACGGCGGCCTGGCCGACGGGCGCGGCGCGGGTGATCGACGAATCGTCGAAGTGCACGAACAGCGCCAGCTGGTCCTGAAGGATACGCCCCGCATAGGCGACCGCATCTTCCGGGGTGACGGTGCCGTCGGTCTCGATCGTCAGCGTCAGCTTGTCGTAGTCGAGGTCCTGGCCGACGCGGGTCGGATCGACCTTGTACGACACCTGACGGACCGGCGAGTAGAGCGCGTCGACCGGGATCAGGCCGATCGGCGCATCCGCCGGGCGGTTGGCCGAGGCGGGGACATAGCCCTTACCGACGTCCGCGGTCAGTTCCATGTTGAACGTCGCGCCCTCGTCGAGGTGGCAGATCACGAGGTCCTTGTTCATGACCTCGATATCGCCAGTGACGGCGATGTCGCCCGCCTTCACCTCGCCCGGGCCGGTCGCCGAGAGCTGCAGGCGCTTGGCGCCCTCGCCCTGCATCTTCAGCGCGATCTGCTTCACGTTGAGGACGATGTCGGTCACGTCCTCACGGACGCCGGCCAGGCTGGAAAACTCGTGCAGGACGTTTTCGATCTTGATCGACGTCACCGCCGCGCCCTGCAGCGAGGAGAGGAGCACGCGGCGCAGCGCATTGCCCAGAGTCAGGCCGAAGCCACGCTCCAGCGGCTCGGCGACGAAGGTCGCCTTGCGCTTGCCATCGCCGCCCTTCTTCTCCAGGCCGTTCGGCTTCTTGAGTTCCTGCCAGTTCTTTGCGTTGACAGCCACGGGGTTCCCCTGGGTTGGAGGCCGGTGGGGCGCCGGCCTCTGATGCATCTCGGTATTCTGGGCGCCGACTCGTCAGCCGGCGCAAACGGCGAAGCTCAGACGCGACGACGCTTCGACGGACGCACGCCATTGTGCGGGATCGACGTCACGTCGCGGATCGACGTGATCTGGAAGCCGACCGCCTGCAGCGCGCGCAGCGCCGATTCGCGGCCCGAACCCGGACCCTTCACCTCGACCTCGAGCGTGCGGACGCCGTGCTCGGCGGCCTTCTTGCCCGCGTCCTCGGCCGCGACCTGCGCCGCGTACGGGGTCGACTTGCGCGAGCCCTTGAAGCCCATCATGCCGGCCGACGACCAGCTGATCGCATTGCCCTGCGCATCGGTGATGGTGATCATGGTGTTGTTGAAGCTGGCGTTCACGTGCGCGACGCCGGCGGTGATATTCTTGCGCTCGCGACGGCGAAGACGCTGCGGTGCTTGTGCCATGTTCTTAGAATCCTGACCAAATTTCCTGTACGGAAGCCGGGAGGCGGTCAGCCTCGAACCAGCCTCCGGCGGAGTAAGGCTAGAAACAGTCCCCCGGACTGTTTCTTCAACGCCTTACTTCTTCTTCCCCGCGATCGGCTTCGCCTTGCCCTTGCGGGTGCGCGCGTTGGTGTGCGTGCGCTGGCCGCGGACCGGCAGGCCCTTGCGGTGACGAAGGCCGCGATAGCAGGCCAGATCCATCAGGCGCTTGATGTTCATCGCCGTCTCACGACGCAGATCGCCCTCGACCGTGTGGTCGGCGTCGATCGTCTCGCGGATCTGCAGGACTTCCTGATCGGACAGGTCCTGAATCCGGCGCTCGGCCGAGATGTTCAGCTTGTCGGCGATTTCCTTCGCCTTGGCCGGACCGATTCCGTGAATGTAGGTCAGCGCGATGATGACGCGCTTGTTGGTCGGGAGGTTAACACCCGCGATACGTGCCATGTGTATGTTTCTCCTAGCTCCACAGCATCCGGCATGGCCGCACGGACGCTATCTCGACGCGTTGGCCCCGAACGCAGGATCGCGGCGTGCGCAGACGAGCGCCGCCGGAAGCCGGTGTTGCGGAGTGAGGGTCAGTTAAGCGCGCGCAAACGCCCTGTCAACCGCCAGGTTCCCGGGAGGTCGTGCCCCAGCCCCTGCCGCCCAGCCTCAGCCGCGCGGCGCGGCCCGCGATCGCAGGCCGACCCAGCGGCGCAGCGCGACGACGAACCAGATCAGTTCCACCGCACCGAACGGCCATGCCCCCTGCAGGAAACCATAGGCCGATCCCATGAGGCATCCCAGCGCGAACAGCAGCGTCCAGAACGGCGCGCGATCCTCAAGGATATAGCAAATGAGCATGAAGGTGACGGCGAACAGGCCGAAGGCGGTCAGGGCATCCATGACGACAGCGCTTAAAGCCCATCGGTCGACCGCGATAGGCCCGGGCCCGGCGCAGCATCACGGTCAGCGAGGATGCGCGCCCTTGGGCTGATGGCCTTCAAACAGCCAAATGACCGCCTCCGCTTCGGTGTCGAACTGGCGGATGCGGGGATCGTCCGACAGGCGGCGCGCCTGGAACTTGTGGATCGCTCCCTTCACCACATGCGCGATCTTGCGCGAAGGGGTATCCCGGCCGTTGACCATCGCGGCCATGGCGTTGCCGACATCCTGCGGCAGCACGCCCTTTCGCGTCATGTCGACCAGCGTCATCAGGTGGCCGTGGCGGACGCCCTGCGCGGCGACCATCGTGCGTAGCGTCGTGCCGACCTCCGCAGCGAAGCGGTCCAGCGTATCCATCGTCCAGTCGCCGGTCATCGTGATCCGCAAGAATTCACGGGCGGGATCAGGCTCGATGACAAAGCTGGGTGGCACCATGGAACCTCGCTAGAGAGTCTATCCTTACGGGCGATTAACGCCCTGGGGAAACGGCAGCAGGATCCGCGCGATCAGGCCCGGTGCGTTGTCCGCCAGCTCGAGCCGCCCCCCATGGAGGTGCGCGACCGTATCGATCAGCGCCATGCCCAGCCCCGCCCCCGGCTTCGTCCGCGCGGCATCCAGCCGCCCGAACCGGCGCAGCGCGGCGGGGCGGTCCGCTGCGGCGATGCCGGCACCGCGATCCTCCACCGCGATCATCACCACATCATCGGCATCCGCCAGGCGCAGCGTCACCGCGCCGCCCGAGGCGGCATGTTTGAGCGCATTGTCGATCAGGTTGGTGATTGCCTGCGTCATGAGGTCGCGATGCAGGCGCAGCGTCAGCGGCAACACGTCGACGATGACGGCGAAGGCGAGGCCCGCCTCCTCCGCCACAGGGCCGTACAGGTCGGCGATCTCCTCGATCAGCGCGACCAGATCGACGTCTGAGAAGCGATCGCGCGTCACCGATTCGGCGCGGCTGATCTCGATCACCATCGACAGCATCCGCATCACCAGATCGGTTTCGGCGAGCAGCCCGCCCAGCAGCGCCTCGCGCGCCTGCGGATCGGGTGCCAGCACCGCCTGCTCCGCCTTCGTCCGCAACCGGGCCAGCGGGGAGCGCAGGTCGTGCGCCAGGCTGTCGGTCACGACGCGCAACTCGGTCATCAGCCGCTCGATCTTGTCGAGCATGAAGTTCAGCCGCAGCGACAACCGGTCGAAGCCGTCGGCGGCGCCCGTCACCATCTCGACCCGGCGCGACAGGTCGCCCTGCCCAGCCGCCTCGATCACGCCCGCGATCCGGTCCAGCCGCGCGCCGACATAGCGGGCGAGCACCAGCCCCCCGCCGATCCCCAGCATCAGCGACAGCGCGACCGCGAGCGCCAGCGCGCGCTCGATCGCACGCTGCTCCGCCTCGATCACGTCGAGCGTCCGGCCGACGAGCAGCCAATGCGATCCGACCGGATGGAGCAGAAAGCCCGTATCATGCTGGCGCCAGCGCCCCTCCTCCGCCAGCCGCGCGACGTGGAAGCGGGTGGGGCGGACGGGCACGATGATCCGGTCGGGCGCATAGCCCGCGAGCCGGTGCCCCTCGCCATCGACTACCGCGATGATGAGGGAGACGTCGCCCGGCGGGCGGGCGTCACGGACCGCGGCGGCGAGCTGCGCCTCGCCTCCCGCACGCCAGATCGACAGCAGCGCATCGGCCTGCTCGATCATCTCCCGCCGGGTGGAGGCGATCGCATCGTCATGCGTCTGCTTCCAGACGAAGCCGACGAGCACGAAGTTCGAGATCAGCGCCAGCGCGATCGCGAGCAGCGCGATCCGCCCCGTGACGGGCAGGCGCATCCCCGCCGCCCCGCGTCAGCCCTCGACCGCCAGCCGATAGCCGGCGCCGCGCACCGTATGCAGGATCGGGGTCGAGAAGCCGTCTTCCAGCTTGCGGCGCAGGCGGCCGATATGCACGTCGACGACGTTGGAGCCGGGGTCGAAGTGATAGTTCCAGATCTTCTCCAGCATCATCGTGCGGGTGACGACCTGTCCGGCATGGCGCGCGAGGAATTCGAGCAGGTTGAACTCGCGCCCGCCCAGCGGAATGATTCGCCCGGCGCGCGTGACGGCGCGCGACAGCAGGTCGATCTCGAGATCGCCGACCGACAGCCGCGTCTTCTGCGGCTCGGTGGAGGCGCGATCGGCGCGGCGCACGAGCGCCTCGATCCGGGCGGACAGTTCGGCGAAGGAGAAGGGCTTGCACAGATAATCGTCCGCACCCGATTTCAGACCGTCGACGCGATCATCGACGGAGGCGAGCGCCGACAGGACGAGCACCGGCGTCGCGATATGCGCGGCGCGCAGCGCACCGACCATCGACAGGCCGTCGAGCCCGGGCAGCATCCGGTCCGCGACGATCAGGTCGAACACGCCTTCGCTCGCCAGGAACAGGCCGTCGCGGCCGTCGGTCGCGGTTTCCACGGAATAGCCGGCCTCCACCAGACCCTTCGCCAGATAGGCGGCGGTGGAAGCGTCATCCTCTACGATCAAGATCTTGCGGGTCATCGCACGCTGGGTCCCCACCGCTCCTCTAACGAGAAAAGCCGGCGGAAACCATCGTCTCCGCCGGCTCCTGCGACACCCCCGGGAGTTCGGGTGCCGATCCTAATGTCTCGCCGGGCCGGCGCGGCCCCCGTGCCCGTTGCGATCGGTCTATGCGGATCGCGGTTGCCGGGGCGTGACGATGACATGACATTTACGTCACACATCGGCCGGCTTGTCCGGCTGCGATAAATCAGGCGGTTGCAGCGCCGTCCAGGATCGCGGCGATCGCGGCGCCGACAGCGGCCATATCCGCCATGCCGTCGACCCGGCGCACCAACCCGCGCGCCTCGTAGAAGGGCAGGATCGGCGCGGTCTTCGCGCGATATTCGGCCATGCGCGTCGCGACGGTTTCGGCATTGTCGTCGGGCCGACGCTTGAACTCGGTGGCGCCGCACACGTCGCACACGCCCGCCTCGACCGGCTGCTTGAACGTGTCGTGATACCCCTCACCGCATTTGGCGCAGGTATAGCGGCCGACGATCCGCTCGGTCAGCGCGCCCTCGTCCACCTCCAGCTCGATCACCCAGTCAAGCTTCTGGCCGCGTTCGGACAGAAGCAGGTCGAGCGCCTCGGCCTGCGCGACGGTGCGGGGATAGCCATCGAAGATCGCGCCCTGCGACACGCCCTGGTCCAGCCGCTCGCCGATCAGCGCGGAGACGATCGCGTCGGACACCAGCTCGCCCGCGTCCATCACCGCCTTGGCCTGCACGCCCACCGGCGTGCCCGCCTTCACCGCGGCGCGAAGCATGTCGCCGGTCGACAGCTGGACCATGCCGCGCTCGGCGACCAGCTTGGCCGCCTGCGTACCCTTGCCCGCGCCCGGCGGCCCCAACAGGATGATGTTCATCGCCTAATCCCCTCTTGCCGCGCCTCCGCGCGTTCAACGCAGGCGATTGCCCTTCAGCTTCGCCTTCTTGATGAGGTCGCCATACTGGTGGGCCAGCAGGTGCGACTGGATCTGCGTCACCGTGTCCATCGTCACGTTGACGACGATCAGCAGGCTGGTGCCCCCCAGATAGAAGGGGATCGACAGCGCCGACACCAGATATTCCGGCAACAGACAGATGACGAGCAGATAGGCCGCGCCGATCACCGTGATCCGGGTCAGCACGTAATCGAAATAGCTCTCGGTGTTCTTGCCCGGCCGGATGCCGGGGATGAAGCCGCCATAGCGCTTCAGATTGTCCGCCGTCTCTTCCGGGTTGAACACCACAGCGGTGTAGAAGAACGAGAAGAACACGATGCCCGCGCCGTACAGCAGCATGTACACGGGGCTGCCGTGCTGCAGATACTGGTTCAGGCTGATGATGAAGTCGCCCCAGCGGCTCTCGCCCGCGACGCGCTGGCCCGCGAACTGCGAGATGGTCAGCGGCATCAGCAGTAGCGACGAGGCGAAGATCGGCGGGATCACGCCGGCCGTGTTCAGCTTCAGCGGCAGGTGGCTGCGATCCGCCTGCATCCCGCGCTGCGTCTGTCGCTTGGGATACTGGATCAGGATGCGACGCTGCGCGCGCTCCATGAAGCAGATGAACAGGATCAGGCCGACGACCGCGACGATGATGCCGATCAGGCGCAGCGGATCGAGGCTGCCCGTCCGGCCGCCCTCCAGCAGGTTCAGCAGCGTCGTCGGCAGATGCGCGACGATGCCGGCCATGATGATGAGGCTGACGCCGTTGCCGATGCCGCGGCTGGTGATCTGCTCGCCCAGCCACATCAGGAACATCGTGCCGCCGATCAGCGAGATGACCGCCGCGACCCGGAACGTCATGCCCGGCTCGATCACCGCCTGCACGCCATTGGACGCGCCCAGCGCCTCCAGCCCGACCGCGATGAAATAGCCCTGGATCGCGGTCAGCGCGACCGTGCCGTAGCGGGTGATCTGGTTCAGCTTCTTGCGGCCGCTCTCGCCTTCCTTCTTGATCGCCGCCAGCTTGGGGCTGAGCGAGGTCGCCAGCTGCACCACGATCGACGCGGTGATATAGGGCATGACGCCCAGTGCGATCAGCGACATGCGGCTGAGCGAACCGCCCGAGAAGGTGTTGAAGAAGTCGAGCACGCCGCCCGTCGTCTTCTGGCTGAGCAGCCCCAGCGCGGTCGGGTCGACGCCCGGCAGCGGCACGTAGGACAGCAGGCGGAAGACGATCAGCGCACCGATCGTGAACCACAGCCGCTTCTTGAGGTCGGTCGCCTTGGCGAATTTCGCCAGGTTGATGCTTTGCTGCATGCGGTCGGCTGCGGATGCCATTCGATCATTGATCCTGGATACAAGAGCGGCGGGATGCGTTTCGATCCGCCCCCGCCGCTCATATAGGCGCGCGATGCGCCTTGTCTAATCGTGAGGCGACGCATTTCTCATCCTTTCGCCAGCCCCCGTCGCGCCGGAGCCGGACCAGCTTGGTCCGGCATGGCGCGACGGCGCGGCGAAAGGCGAGGCGCGATTACGCCTTGAACGACGCCTTCTTTTCCTGGCGCGCCTTGTAGGCGACGCCCTTCTTGGCGGCGGCCTTCTCGGCGGCCGGCACGATCACCGGCACCTCGACCGAGCCACCGGCCTTCTCGACCGCCTCACGCGCGCCGGCCGAAACGCCCGCGACCAGGAACGCCAGCTTCGCGCTGAACTCGCCCTTGGCGAGCAGGCGGACGCCGTCCTTGCCACCACGCGCCAGGCCGGCGGCCTTCAGCGCGGCGTGGTCGATCGTGCCCTCGGCCTTCAGCTTGCCCGAATCGATCGCCTTCTGGATCGCGCCCAGGTTCACCTCGGCATAATCCTTGGCGAAGATGTTGTTGAAGCCGCGCTTCGGCAGACGCATGTGGAGCGGCATCTGGCCGCCCTCGAACCCGGCGATCGAGACGCCCTCGCGGCTCTTCTGGCCCTTCTGGCCGCGACCGGCGGTCTTGCCCTTGCCCGAGCCGATGCCGCGACCGACGCGGATCTTGGACTTGCGGGCACCCTGGTTGTCGCGGAGTTCGTTGAGCTTCATGATATGCACTCGCTTTCGCTTTTGTCGCGCTGATGGAAATGGAAAGGCGGCCCCTTAGCGGCTGATCGTCCCGGCGTCACGCAGATTCTGACCGGCCACGGTCAACGACACAGGCCGCCCCGCCCCGCCCATCCATGCCAGAACCAGCCTTACCACGCGCTGCCCGGCCACGATCCCGGGCAGTTCGACGCAGCGGTACGCGATCCCCGCCAGCGGCAGCGCCACGGCGATCGTGCCGGCGATCAGCAGCAGCGTCGACAGCGCCGGATGCGCGGCGATCAGGCCCGGCGCGACCAGTGCCGCGACCCCGACGAGGATAGAAAGAACGGGCTGGTGGAGCAGGTACAGGCTGTACGAATGGTCCCCCAGCCGCATCGCCCGGCGGCCGGCCAGCACGCCGAAGCCGTCGGGCCGGACGTAGATCGCGCCGATCAGCAGCGCCGCACCCAGTCCCTCGATCATCGCCGTCGCCGCGTCATGATAAGCCGTATCGAAATCCGCACCCGTCAGGCTGCGCGCGCTCCAGAGCAGCGCCAGCCCACCCGCCGTGAAGGCCGCCAGCCAGTTGCGGCTGCGCAGCGCGCCGCGCAGGTTCGGCACCACCAGCGCCAGCGCCGCTCCGAACCCGAAATCGATGAGATAGGTCGAAGCGAACAGCAGCTTGCCATGGCCCAGCACCGACAGCGGCACCAGCGCCGCGAGGATGACGAGGAACAGGCGCACCGATCGGCTCATCGCATAGACCAGTAAGGGAATTGCGGCGGAAGCGACCAATTCGATCGCCAGTGACCAGATCGGCAGCGGCAGATACGGCTTGAGGCCGGCGAGGCTGACGAGGATCCTGAAGGGGGGCAACGGCCAGAGCCCGCAGTTGCCGCGCGCCCACTCCGTCCCGAGCATCGTCGCGCCCGGCCCCAGGACCAGCAGATAGGCAAGCCCCAGCGCGCAGCCCGCCCACAGCGCCGGATAGATGCGGAAGCCGCGCCGGGTATAGAAGGCGACGAGTCGCTGCGGGTCGATCGGCGCGCGCATCAGCGACAGCGCCAGCACGAACCCGCTCAGCACGAAAAAGCTTACGACAGCGCCGTGTGCGTTCAGCAGCAGCGTGACGAACGATCGCGCACCGGACCCATAATCGAAATACAGCGCGCAGTGGTGGACGACCACGATCAGCGCCGCCAGCCCCCGCAACGACTGCAGTTCCATCACCGGCTTTGCCGCCCGGACGTCCGCGACCGCCCGGGCATACATCCCCTCGCCCCCCATAATCCCGCTTCCCCAAGCATGGTTAACGAGGGGTGTGAAGCCAGACGCAGAAAAGCGGCGCAAGTCGTCTGACTCACGCCGCTTTCCCGATCTGTATCACATTGGGACGGGAGGGATCAGCCCTCGATCGACACCATGTGCTGGACCTTGCGGATCATGCCGCGGACCTCGGGGGTATCCTCGAGCTCCGACACCTTGTGCATCTTGTTGAGGCCAAGGCCGATCAGCGTCGCGCGCTGATCCTTTGTACGGCGGATCGGCGAACCGGTCTGCTTGATCTTGATCGTCGCCATCTCGGTTACTCCACGATCGCCGCGGCGTCAGCCTCGGCCGTCTGGGCGTTGGCGCCCTGGCCGCGACCCAGCAGGTCCGCGATCTTCTTGCCACGACGCTGCGCAACGCTCTTCGGCGAGGTCTGGTCGCCCAGCGCCTCGAACGTCGCACGGATCATGTTGTACGGATTGGACGTGCCGACCGACTTGGTCACGACGTCCGCCACGCCCAGGCTCTCGAAGACGGCGCGCATCGGGCCGCCCGCGATGATGCCGGTGCCCTGCGGCGCCGAGCGGACATAGACGCGACCCGCGCCGAAATGGCCGGTGGCGTCGTGGTGCAGCGTCCGGCCCTCGCGCAGCGGCACGCGGACCATCTTCTTCTTCGCGGCAGCGGTCGCCTTCGAGATCGCCTCAGGCACCTCGCGCGCCTTGCCGTGACCGAAGCCGACGCGGCCCTTGCCGTCGCCCACGACGACCAGCGCCGCGAAGCCGAAGCGCTTGCCGCCCTTCACCGTCTTCGACACGCGGTTGATGTGGACGAGCTTTTCGATCAGCTCCTCGCCGCCATCGTCCTGCGCACCGCGACGATCGTCGCGGCGGCCGCCACGACCGCCGTCACGGCCGCCGCGCTGGCCACCCGGGCCACCACGGCCACGACCGCCACCCGGACCGCCACGACCACCACCGGGACCGCGACCGCCGCCCTGGCCCTGATAACCGCCACCAGTGTTGCCGGTGTTAGCGCCGGCATCACCGGCGGAAGCGTCAGTCGCGGCGGTGTCGCCGGCCTGCTGCTGGGTATCGTTGTCAGCCATTATCTTAGAACTCCAAACCGGCTTCGCGAGCCGCCTCGGCCAGCGCCTTGACGCGGCCGTGGAACAGGAAGCCGCCACGGTCGAACACGACCTGCGTGACGCCGGCGGCGATCGCCGCCTCGGCAACGCGCTTGCCCACCGCGGTGGCCGCGTCGATGTTCGCACCCGACGCGTCGCGCGCCGTCAGCGTCGAGGCCGACGCCACCGTACGGCCGGCGACGTCGTCGATCACCTGCGCATACATGTGCTTGCCCGAGCGATGCACCGACAGGCGCGGACGGGTGCCGGCCCGCGCACGCAGCGCGGTACGGTTGCGCCGACGGCGCTTCTCGAAGAGAGACATACCCTTGGACATTACTTCTTCTTCCCTTCCTTGCGGAAGATGAACTCGCCGTCGTACTTGATGCCCTTGCCCTTGTACGGCTCCGGCTTGCGCCAGCGGCGGATCTCGGCGGCCAGCTGGCCGACCTTCTGCTTGT
>CAJYLQ010000013.1 GCA_913775975.1 uncultured Sphingomonas sp.
ATCTTGGCGGAGAAATGGTAGATCGCCATGGCGGCGAACCATTTACACCAAACAAGCGACGTCGGCACGACGTATAAGCGCGCCCTTCGAAGATTTCATCTGTCTCGGGACGCGGTTGTCCCAAGTCATCCCGGCGCATTGCTGCTGATCGAACACCCCGATAACTGGGTCACCGTTGCTCCACAATGGAAGGATGATCGCATGCGCAAACCTCGTGACTATGACGCTGAGCTGAAAGCGCTCGATGACAAGGCCAGACAGCTGAAGGCCCGCAAGCGCGAACACCTGGGCGAGCTGGTCATCGCGACCGGCGCCGATGCGCTGCCGATCGAGCAACTGACAGGGGCGCTACTGCTGGCGGTGGAATCGACAGACGAGCGCGGAAGGGAGGCGCAGCAGACGCGCGGGGCGGCATTCTTTCGCGCGAAATCCGGTTCACGCGAAGGGGCTCGCCGTGACGATAGGGGCAACACGTCGGACGGCGGCTCTGCGAGCCCGGCTCCAGCTGCGCCGGGCGCGGCATAATACGCGCGACTGGCAAGTAATGCGCCGCGAACGCACGCGCCAGCTGATCGAGCTGGGCGGCCTTGTCGCAAAGGCCGGTCTTATCGACCTGACCGACGACGACCGCGCGCTGATCTATGGCGCGCTCGTCGACGTGGCGAGCAGGCTGCGCGGCGAGGATAGCGACCGCTACCGGCTGATCTGGACGCGGCGGGGGCGGCGTGCCTTTGCTGATGACGCGAGCGCAGGCTGACGGAGGTCAGGCCTGCGCGAGCCGCTTTTCGCAGGCCTCTTTGACGATCTGCTGGAGCAACTCGACACGTTCAGCGAGCCATTCGAGTTCGGCCGGCGTCACCTTGTAATGGGCTGAGTAGCGCGCGTTGACATAGGCCTGGCGCAGCAGCTCGAAACAGCGCTGCGCGAACCTGGTGTCGCGCGGCCAGACGGCGATGAGCTCATGCACGAGCGGTTCGGCCTGGCTGCGCAGGAAGTTCAGCTTGTGCGACTTCGGACTGTACAGCGTCAGGGTCAACAGCAGGCAGTGGTAAAAGCGCTCGGTAGCCTGATGCAGCAAAAAAGCCGCGTCACGGGGTTTGTTCTCACGAATGTAAAAGCGGGCGCCCAACAACGCGCTGCCGCCCTGCTCATACCAATAATTAAAATGCTTCTGTGCTTCCGCCCGAGCGGCTTTCGGTTCGAGCGGCTGGGGCGTGACGAAGGGAAAATCCTCGACCTCATACAGGGCGATGCCCTGCTCGATCGCGTCGATGAAGAACGGCCGGCCCTGCGTCAGCTGGTTGTTTACGTCGGCGAGGCTGTGGACGATGAAGCTGACCGGCGCACTGATGCGCTTCGATATCGTCACCTCACGGGCGAACTGGTCGTCAGCCTTGGCCCAGAACTCGCCCGGCTCGGTCAGCCGCTCGTCGCTGACGACGACGAGGATGTCATAGTCGGACTGGTAGCCGCCAATCGGATCATCGACCCAGTCGCCGCGCGCGTAGGATCCGTAGAGGATGACCTTGAGGATGCGGCCCTGCCGACGCCATTTCTGCGTCGACAGCGACGTTGCCTGCTCGAATTCGGCGAACAGCACTTCCACGATCCGGTCGAGATCGCGGCGCTTCTTGTCCGGCAGATGAGCAACGTCGTCGCGCATGATGCTATTCCTAGCGAACCGTTACGGATGCGTACATCCTTTGTACTCGATTGATGCCGGCGCTCGCCTCAAGGCGAGGCAGCATCCTCTGCTTCGATGAGGGCGACGAGGACGCACACGATGACCTGTTCGACGTCGTTTGCCGTGCAGCCATGGCGGCGCGCCGCTTCGTCGTAATCCAGTCCGTCGATCCGCACGCTGGCGAAGATCGCACGGTCATGCAGCGGCAGTGCGTTCCAGGCGCGCAAGCGCGCCTGGACGTGGTGATCGCGCGTCATGACGGCTGCCCCTCATCCGCGGCAAAGCCGAGTAGATAATCCGCCGCCTTGCTGGCCGCGCTCGCAGCCCGAAAGATCGCCTTGTCGTCGTGCCGCAGCACCTCGAGCCACGAGCCGACATAATCGGCATGCCGCACCTTTGGCTTGATCGACAGCGACGCACAGGCAAAGGCGCTTGCCATCTCGGCGACAAGCTCTTCGCGGGCATAATTGGCGCTACCGAATGCGCCGCTCTGGTCGCGGTTCAAGCGCGTCGGGTGCCCGGTCCAATGACCAAGCTCGTGGAGCGCGGTGCGGTACCAGTTGACCGGCTCATGAAAGGTCGCAACCGGTGGCACCGCGACATAGTCGGCCGCTGGATGGTAATAGGCGCGGTCTCCGCCGATCCGCACATCCGCGCCGCTCGCCTCGATAAGGCCTGCGACCTCGGGCAGGATCTCGATCTCGGGCCGAACCTCTGCTGCTTGCGTCAACGTCTCGGGCAGGCCTTCGCACTGGTCGATGTTGAAGACCGTGAAGCGCTTGAGGAAGGCAATTGTGCGCGCCTCCTGCTTGTCGTCGTGCGCGCTGTCATCCTTGCCCTTTGGCCTGAAGCGATCGGCATAGCAGACGGTGGTGCCACGCTCTCCTTTGCGGACATTACCGCCCGCCGCTTGAGCCTGGCGGTAAGTCAGCCAGCGCTGCAAGCTGTAACCACCCTCGATGACCCTGGCCCACAGGATCAGCACGTTGATCCCGGAATAGCGCCGCCCGGCCACCCCGTTCGCCGGCATGGTGCAGGCACAGGCTGCGCTATCCCAGGGCTGCACCCAGGGCAGCCGCCCTTCCTCCAGCTCGGCAATCACACGGGCCGTCACCTCGGCGTAGAGGGTCTGACGTTGGTCGATGGTCCTCGACATGATCCTCACTCCTTCAAAACCACCGCAGCCCGGCCGGAAAGGCGGGGGTGGGCGGCAGGAGCGGACCGACAGTCCCGCCAGATGAGGCGGGCTGCACCCAACGGGCCGAAACATCGTGGAGGACCGGCGCAGCCGGTTGCAGCACGCCGCGGCGGCACTACAGGGCCGTGACGCCCACCCCCGCCAGACGCGCCCGGCGCGTCACACCAGCGTGGGGGCACCCCACGCTGTCCGCTGACGGTGCGAAGGCCGCACCGTCACCCGTCAGGGATCGCAACCCGCACGGGCCGAGACGGGACGGCTCGGCGCCGCGCCAGCGGCGTAGAGCCCGGCCCTGCGGCATCGCAGGAGACGGCATCACTCTGCTGTCTGGATGTCCCTAGAAAGCGCTGTCCTGACCTCAGTCAGGCCCTACTATCCGTCAGGCAAAAGCAGGACCTTGGCGGTTCTCATCCCAAGAGCCGCGAGGCAATGCCATGTCCACCAGCCCCGACCGTATCCTGCGCCTGAGAGCCGTCCTCGACCAGACCGGGCTTTGCCGCTCAACCCTCTATCGCAAGATGGCCAACGGCACCTTTCCGAAGAACATCCAGCTCACCACCCGGTGTGTCGGCTGGCGCGCCTCGACCGTCGAGGAATGGCTACGCAATCCGATGTTCTACCACGTCGATGATCATCCTGCGGGATGACGGCTGCCAACCTGCCAGAGCCGATGGCGGATTTATAAAAATGATAAATGCAAACCATCCACATTGGACAGAGCTAGTTAAACTAGACAGCTGTGGTGGGCCGAGCCGACAAAATCCCACGTTCGTTTAGCTTGGTGAGCTGGCAATCCTTGAATGCGTAAGCCGCCGGGATATGTACGGCTGCAGTGTCCATGAGCGCCAGACGAGCACAACTTCATTAGCGAAACCGATGCGCATGCCACCAAGTCGGGCATCCATACCATGTACGGCATGCTTTTCGCGACCGAGATTTGAATTCGAGACGTCATACGGTCGCGCTTACGGCCAAACAGGCGCAAGTACCGGAGTGACCAAAATGGCGCATAGTCAATGATTTGCTAAGGATTTATGCCTCATTCGGGCTCGTTCCCGTCGAGCATTCCGCCGCCAGGGCATTAAGAAGTTCAGTATGCTCGAAGGCTCCACATACGAAACCCATATCGACGATGCGCGGGCAGCGGCTATTGCCGATTATGCAATGGGCGATTCCGAGGCCGAAGCCGAATTCGATCACATCGTCGTGTTGACGAGGGAGCTGTTCCAGGTTTCCGCCGCCATGGTGTCGATCGTGACCCGCGACGTGGTCCACTTCAAGGCGCGCACGGGGCTCGACGTCTGCTCAGCCCCGACGGACGTGGCTTTCTGCGCCCATGCGCTCGATCATGAGGGTCCGTTCGTGATCGCGGACGCGGCCCTGGATCCGGCCTTCATGAACAATCCGCTCGTTATCGATGGCCCCCGCCTGCGGTTCTATGCCGGCGTACCGCTTCGGGTCGCGTCTGGACAGGTGATCGGCACGCTCTGCGTGGTCGACGAGACGCCTCGCCTCTTCAGCGAGCGCGATCGGCACCTGCTCGAATGCCTTGGTCAGGTCGTCGTCGATCGCATCGAAGTGCGGCGCCAGGAGCGCGAACTTGCCCACCTTGCCCATTACGATCCGCTGACCGGGCTGCCAAATCGGACGCTCCTTCACGAACGTGCCAGCGGCATCCTCAGCACGCAGCGGCCAATGGCCGTCCTCCTGTTCGACCTCGACGGCTTCAAGGACGTCAACGACGTGTTCGGCCATGCGATGGGCGACGCGTTGCTGTCGGCCATTGGCTACAGGCTATCGGCGCGGCTGGAGGATGGGCAGACCTTGGCGCGCCTGGGGGGCGACGAGTTCGTCGTGATCGCGTCAGACGTCGCGGACCCGCGTACCGCCTTGATCATTGCGGAACGCCTGCGATCCGACTTCGACGAAGGCTTTATCGTGGATGACCAGGAGTTGCGGGTCGACACCTGCATTGGAGTCGCCATCTCGCCGTATCATGGCGACCAGATCGATCGGCTCATCTGTCATGCCGACCTCGCTCTCTACCGCGCCAAGGAGCGCGGCGCCGGCTCCATCGCCTTCTACGAGCCGCACCTGCGTCATCAGGTCGAAGACCGACAGCACATCCAGCATCAGCTTCGCGAAGCCTTCGAGCGTGGCGAGTTCGAAGTCCATTATCAGCCACAGGTGCGCCTGTCCGACGAAACCGTGGTGGGCGCCGAGGCGCTTCTCCGCTGGCGGCATCCCGAACATGGCCTTCTGACCCCGGATCGTTTCCTGCCCATCCTCGAACTGATGCCGCTTGCCGCTGCCGTTGGAGCCTGGGTGCTGGACGAGGCCATCGCGCAGGCAGCCGCCTGGGCGGCCGCAGGCATACCGCTACGCGTCGGCATAAATCTCTTTGCCTCGCAGTTCCGTTCGACCTCCCTCGCCGAAAAGGTGGCGAAGACGTTGCAGAGGCACGGCGTGGCGGCCGACCGGATCGAACTCGAACTGACCGAGAACATCGCGGTCAGGAATACACGCGCCGTGGTGGAAACGCTGACCGCGTTGCGAGCATTGGGCGTCGGGATCGCACTCGACGATTTCGGTACCGGCTTTGCTTCGCTCAGCGTGCTGCGGGACTTTCCGATCACCAGGCTCAAGGTGGACCGCAGCTTCGTCGCCGACATCGCCGTGGGGTCTGATCAGTCCGCCGTGGTGGACAGCATCCTGACGTTGGGACGCGCCTTCGGCGTGGAAGTCATCGCCGAGGGGATCGAGACGATCGTGCAGGCCCGGTGGCTGCGCGCGAAGGGCTGCCACGAAGGGCAAGGATGGCACTATGGCTACCCGGTCCTCCCGACGGAGATTGAGGCCATCGTCTCGGCTGCAAAGGGTCACGCCGCACGCTGGTCGGCGTGATCCTCGTTGCTTGCAGGCAGCAGGAGGCACAAATTACGGCAATCCTACTGCCGTCTTGATCGGGGCGAACCACCGTCTTGACCAGCAAGGACCGGTCAACCGTCGGTTAGAACGGACCGATTTTCCTTCATGTCCAAAGCGCGAGCGAGGGCGCGTGCGTCATAGGGCTTGGCCAGCACGACGCAGTTTTCCTCCTTCGCCACCGCACCTGGGTCACCGGTCGCGAACACCACCAGCGCATCAGGCCGTAGCGCCCGCGCCTTGGCGGCCAGTTCCTGTCCCGAGGCACCAGGAAGATTGAGATCGGTGACCAGCACGTCGACCGGCGTCGTCTGAAGCGCCGTCAGCGCCTCCTCCGCACTGGCGGCCTCGACAACCACGAAACCCGCCTCCTCCAGCATTTCGCCCGTGTTCATCCGGATCAGGTCGTCGTCCTCGACGAGCAGTGCTGTCCGTCGGATCGTCGCACTGGGGGCGATCGGGGCTGCACAGACGAATTCCACCTCGGGAACCTCAGGCGTCGGTGCCGACACCTGACGGCGCTGCTGTTGGTTGGCCAGCACGTGGCGGAACTTCCGAGCAAGGGCATCGCGTGTATACGGCTTCGACAGCAACTCGACGCCCTTGTCGAGACGACCGCCATGAACGATCGAGTTTTCGGTGTATCCGCTGGTGAACAGCACGGCGATGTTGGGTAGCCGCTCGCGGGCCTTGCGGGCCAGTTCGGGGCTCTTGAGCGTGCCGGGCATCACCACGTCGGTAAAGAGCATGTCGATCGCCACGCCGCTTTCGACCACCGCCAGTGCGCTGGTCGCATCGGGCGCCTTCAGGACGCGGTAGCCCAGATCGGTCAGCATCTCGACGACGGTCGTGCGCACTTCCTCGTCGTCCTCGACGACGAGGACCGTCTCCGTTCCGCCCGTGATCGGTCCCGTATCGACTAGGACCTCGACATCTTCCGATTCCGTGGCACGCGGCAGATACAGCCGGATCGTGGTGCCTTCGCCGACCTCAGAGTAGATCTTTACGTGACCGCCGGACTGCTTGACGAAGCCGTAGACCATGGAGAGGCCAAGCCCCGACCCCTTGCCCTCGGCCTTGGTCGAGAAGAAGGGCTCGAACACCTTGGCGACGATCTCGGGCGACATGCCCGAACCGGTGTCGGTCACCGCCAGCATGACGTACTGACCAGGCGTGACTTCTTCGTGCGCACGGGCATAGGCGTCGTCGAGATGGGCGTTGGCGAGCTCGATGGTCAGCTTGCCGCGCCCCTCCATCGCGTCGCGCGCATTGATGGCAAGGTTGAGCAGCGCATTCTCGATCTGGTTGGGATCGATGAAGGTGTTCCAAAGACCGCCGGAGAAGACAGTCTCGACCTCGATCGCCTCGCCGATCGCGCGGCGCAGGATGTCGTCCATTCCCTGCACGAAGCGGGTGACGTTCACGACCTTCGGCTCGAGCGCCTGACGGCGCCCGAAGGCGAGAAGCTGGGCGGCCAGTTTAGCGCCGCGCGATACGCCTGCCATGGCGTTCGTCACACGCCGCTCGGCACGCTCGTTGCCCGCGACGTCCCGGGCCAGCAGTTGCAGATTGCCGCCAACCACCTGCAGCAGATTGTTGAAGTCGTGCGCAACGCCGCCCGTCAGCTTGCCGACCGTCTCCATCTTCTGCGCCTGTGCCAGCTTGGCTTCGGCCTGACGCCGTTCGCCGATCTCGGCGATGACGCGGCTTTCCAGCGTCTCGTTCAGCTGACGCAGCTGGTCCTCGGCACGTTCGCGGTGGCGCACCTGGCGTGACAGGTTATCCGCGTGTTCACGCAGCGCCATTTCGGCCGCGCGCTGATGCGAGATGTCGGTGTGAACACCGACCCATTCGGTGATTTCGCCCGCGTCGTTCAGGATAGGGAGCGCACGAATGGCAAAGGTCCGCCATTCGCCGTCATGGCGACGGACGCGGTGTTCATGGACGAACATGCTGCGCGAGGCGACCGACTCGTTCCAGGCCATAACGCTGCCAGCAGCATCGTCGGGGTGGACCGCCGAGGACCAGCCGAAGCCTTGATATTCGGCGATGCTCTGGCCGGTGAGCGCAGCCCAGCCTGGCTGTTCCCCGAGCATCCGCCCATCCGCGCTGTTGGTCCACAGGACGCCGTGCACTGCCTCCATAGCGGTACGGAAACGGCTGTTGCTCGCCTTGATCTGCGCTTCCCGTTCGGCTCGTTCTCCGACGTCGATGCCCAGGATGTAGACGCCGTGTGTGATGCCATCATCGTCGACATGGGGCACGTAGCGGATCTCGGTCTGGCGGGGGCCTAGCTCGCGATGCTGGAGCACCGTCTCCGCCACGATTGAAGCCCCTGCGAGCGAGGCATCGAGGTCTGCACGACGATTGCCATAGGCGACGTCGCCGATCACGTCTCGCACATGCCTGCCGACCATGGCGTCGGGCGCTATGCCGAACCAGGTCTGATAGTCGGCATTGGCGAAGCGGTAGACATGATCCCGATCGACATAGGAAACGAGCATCGGCACGGCGTCAGTAATCCGACGCAGTTCCGCCTCGCTGGCCGCGACCTTCCGCTCGGCTGCGACGCGCGCGCTGTTGTCGATGATCGTGCACAAGACGCCACCCGGCTGGCCATCTGCATCGTAGACGGGCGTGTAGAACAGGCCGAGGAACAAAGTCTGTGGGCCATCGGAGCGCTGAAAGACGATGGGCTGGTCGAGATGGGACTGAGCTTCACCCTTCAGGACGGCAGCAAGCACCGGACCATTCCAGTCCCAGACCTCCGGAAATGCCTCGGCGACCGGCATCCCGAGCGCCAGCGGATGCCGGTCGCCTGCGATTTCCCGATATGCGTCATTGTAGAACATGACGTGGTCGGGGCCCCACATCAGAACTTTGGCGACCGGTGAATTGACCAGATTTGAAATCGTCGCACGCATCTCGTGCGACCATCCTTGCGGTGCCCCGAGTGAAGTCCGGCTCCAATCCCGATGGCGAATGAGTGCGCCACACTCCCCGCCCGAGGCTGGCCAGTCCTGAAGCATCGGCCGGGCCACCACGCCCTGTCCGTCACGCAGGGCACGCAGGCCCGCCCGGACGACTTCGCTGACATTGGCATAGTCGCCCGTGGCGATGCTGTCCGCAATGAAGCTCTTCAGCTCAGGGGTCAGCGAAACATTGCAGGAAAGTCGGGAGGTCATGCCTCGCACTGCGCGTACGTCACATTCGTGTCAATAGATGGCACAGGCCCTTGAAATAAGGGCAATCAATCTTCGCGAACGGGCGCGTCGCCTGCTGGCCTATCCGCTTTGGCACATCCCGATCTTGTGGAAGGCATCCTTGAGATCTCGCTCGCGAAGCGGCTTGCTCAGGATGATTCCGGGAGGGTCGCAAGGTTTACATTCGCCGGGAGTCGCGCTGATGAAGATGACCGGTAGGGTGCCCAGCCGTTCATGGATCTGGGCCACCGCCATGGGGCCGGTACCCTCGACCAGCTTCACGTCGGAGGTTATCAATTCCGGGCGATGTGCCATCGCCGCCGCCACCGCATCCTGTTCGGTAACGGCGAAATCGAACGACGTCGCACCTTCCTCCTCGAGCATCACCTGGATGCTCATGGCGATGAATGGTTCATCCTCGATAATCAGTACATGACACATGATCCGGCTCCCGACCCGACCAATTCATAACGCTTGCCAAGGTCGATCCGGTTCCTGTCGATCACGCATATGTTGCTGATGCAGCTTGGAAACGCTTGGTGATGATCGGGAACATAATGTCCCTCTGAACGATCAGTCGGCCCACGAAATGGCGAATATTCCCATTTCGCAATGGCTCCAGCCAGGTTCCTTCAGGCCAGTATGGGCGACGTTCGTTTTGGGTGCGGCCAATGTAGAGGTGACACGAGTGAGCGAAGACTGCCCGGCTTATTTCGAACGACGCACCAATGAGGAATTGGCCTTGGCCAAGTCGGTCGACGACCTGACCCTGAAGGCGCGGCATTTGAACAGGGCCGCTTATTTCGCCGCAGCTGGGGAACGGGCGCGCGACACGGTAGAGACATCCGGCTGAGAAAGGTGACCGGACGGTTGGACCAGCTCATGTTCGCTTCGAAATTCCGTTGATCCGGCCCCAGCTGAAGCCGTTCATCCAACTCATGCGCAGCATGAGTTCGGCATGGGTGATCGGGCAATCGACCGCCGAGCCCAGAGGTGCGACACCCGCCCTCCGTCCAGCATCGAATGCCTCGTTCATCGCGACCAGCCACCAGTACATCGTGGGCAAATGACCCGCGGCCCTGACCATGGCCATCAATCAGATTATAAGATTGGCTACGTGTCGAGATAAACCGCATTGCCGAGCCATGCCTCCCGGTCGCCACGGGTTAATGCCCCGATCCGTAACATTTTTTTCGATTGCGGCGCCGCCGTCGCCGCTAATAAGGATCGCGATAACAATCATGCGATGCCAGCAGCGGAACCGTCCTTGAATACGATGACCAGAGAGGAACTCGAGGCGGAGGTCGCGCACCTGCGCGCGGCACTGGCGCAAGCGGAGATCCGGGCTGACCGGTTCGGCCAACGACAGACGGAACAGGAACATCGGCACCTGACCGACCTGACGGTAAGCCGCAGGCAGACCATCGAGGCCAATGGGCGAACCATCGCGGCGCAAGAACGCGAACAGGCTGCGGCGAAAACCCATCGGCGACACATTGCGGATGCCTTGGCGGACCTGAGCGATTCTCGGGAACTGGTCGCCATGCTCAGGGAAAGCCAGATCGCGCTCGCTGCCAGCGAGGCCAGACAGCGCGCGATTTTCGAAAACGCCACCGACATTGCAATGATCGTCACCGATCCGTCAGGCATCATCACCGACTGGAATCCAGGCGCACAGACCGTGCTCGGCTGGACTGCCGAGGAAATGGTGGGCCAGGATGCAGAACGGTTCTTCACGCCGGAAGACCGCGAAAGCGATCGTATCGAATACGAGATGTCCGGCGCCCTCCGGAACGGTCGTGCCACCGACGAGCGATGGCATCTGCGCAAGGACGGCGAGCGCTTCTGGGCCTCGGGCGAGATGCTGCCATTGTTCGATGCGGATGATCGACATCTCGGCTTCGTCAAAATGCTGCGTGACCGGACGCACGAGCATCTGAGCGGCGTCGCCCTCCGGCATGCGCAGGAGCGATTTCAGACGATCATCGACACGATCGATGCCGCCTTTGCCATCGTCGAGGTCAAGTTCGACGCTGACGACAGACCGATCGACTATCGCTTCCTCGAAGCGAACCCTGCATTCGCCGAGCAGTCGGGTGTCGATCTTCGCGGCAAGTGGGTCACCGAGTTCGCACCTGACTTGGAGCGTTTCTGGTTCGAGACCTATGGCCATGTCGCGAGGACGGGCGAGCCGACCAACTTCGAGAACTATGCCGAGGCGTTCGGACGCTGGTTCGACGTGCGTACTGTTCGCGTCGGTGACCCTGCCGATCGACAGATCGCTATCCTGTTCAACGACGTCACTGCACGTCGCGAAGCACAGGAAAAGCTGAGGGAAAGCGAGGCCATTGCACGACAGAATGTCGAGCGCGTGCAGCTTGCGCTCGCTGCGGGTGCCATCATCGGTACTTGGCACTGGGATGTTCCTGGTGATCGCTTCACGATCGACGAGGCGTTCGCCCATACCTTCGGACTGGATCCCGCATTGGGTCGCGAGGGCATCCCGCTCGAGCAGATCGTCGCTACCGTTCACCCGGACGACCAAGCTGGCCTCGCGGAAGCGATCGGAGCCGTCATTGCCCGCGGCGGCCCCTATGCGCACCAGTACCGCGTGCGTCGAACCGATGGCCGCTATTACTGGATCGAGGCGAATGGCCGCGTCGATATGGGCCCAGATGGCACTGCACAGAGCTTCCCTGGCGTACTGATCGACGTCGAGGAACGCCGTGCGGTGGAAGCCGACCGCGACCGTGCGACCGCAGCCCTTCGCACGCTTACCGAAACACTCGAGCAGCGGGTCGCCGACCGGACGGCCGAGCTGATGGAGGCGGAAGAACGTCTGCGTCAAAGTCAGAAGATGGAGGCGATCGGCCAGCTCACCGGGGGAGTGGCGCACGACTTCAACAACCTGCTGACGGTCATCCGCGGCTCGGTCGACCTGCTGCGGCGGGACAATGTCGCACCGGAGAAGCGCCAGCGCTATCTCGATGCGATCGGCGACACCGCCGATCGCGCGGCCAAGCTGACCGGCCAGCTTCTCGCCTTCGCCCGTCGGCAGACGCTGGAGCCGGAAGTGTTCGAGGTCGGGCAGCGGCTCGATGCCATCACCGACATGCTCGACAGCATCACGGGCAGCCGTGTGCTCGTCCGATTCCAGGTCCCGAACGGCATATGCCGCGTGCGCGCAGACGTCAGCCAGTTCGAGACGGCCTTGGTCAACCTCGCCGTCAACGCACGCGATGCGATGAATGGCGAGGGCACGGTAACGATCCGCCTGCGATGCGATGCGCAGATGCCGTCGATACGCGGGCATGGCCCCGGGACGGGCCACTTCGTCGCCATATCGCTCACCGATACTGGCACCGGCATCTCACCCGAGGATCTGGAGCGCATCTTCGAGCCCTTCTTCACCACCAAGGACGTGGGCAAGGGCACTGGTCTGGGCCTCAGCCAGGTCTTCGGCTTTGCCAAGCAGTCAGGCGGCGACGTCGACGTCTCGAGCGTGGTCGGAGAGGGTGCGACATTCACCCTCTATCTTCCACAGGCCGATCCGGCGATTGTCGCAGAAGGGCGGCCCGCCGATCAGCAGGATAACATCGACGGAGGGGGCCGCTGCGTGCTCGTGGTCGAAGACAATATCGGCGTCGGCCAGTTCGCGACCCAGCTGCTCGAGGACATGGGCTATCAGACTGCGTGGGTAACCAGCGCGGAGGAGGCCCTCGAACGGTTGGGTTCCGATGGCGACGGCTTCGACATCGTGTTCTCGGACGTCGTGATGCCCGGCATGGGCGGTGTCGAGCTGGCCAAGCGGCTTATGCGGGATCTGCCTGACATGCCTGTCGTGCTCGCCAGCGGCTATAGCCATGTCCTTGCGCAGGAAGGTGTCGAAGGCATCGATCTGCTCCGCAAGCCCTATTCCGCCGGCCAGCTGTCGGTCGCGCTGCAACGTCGTATCGCACGATCTGGCGAACGCCGACACTGACACTTGCCGAATGATGGGGTGTTCACAAATTCGACCTCTGCCGGGCGGAGCCGCCCATTAAGCCGAAAGGTGGTCGATCACGCCCAGTACATGGCGTGGGTCGAACGGCTTTCCCACGAACACCGCCCGGTCGGGTAGGTCGGCTGCAGATGGATTAGCCATGCCCGAAACGACGATGAGGATCGTTGGCGGATAGCGGTCGCGGACGAAGTGGGCGAGTTTCACGCCGTCCATGGATCCTGGCATCTGCACATCGGTCAGCACGATACGAATGGACGCGTTCGCAGCGAGCACCTCGATCGCCTCGTCCGCGTCCTCGGCTTCGAACACCTTGAAGCCTCGGTCTTCGAAAAAGTCCACAAGGTCGTAGCGGACGAAAGGCTCGTCCTCGACGATGAGGATGCTGCGTGGGGGAATGGCCTGTCCCATGTCAGTCGTCGATCAGTTGGCCGGTGTCGCCGAGTGGCGCATCGATCCGGAACACGACGCCTTCGACTGGGAAATCCAGTAACGTCCTGCCTCTGAAATAGGCCCCGAGCGAGCGCTCAATCATACGCGAGCCGAAGCCGCGCTGCGTCGGTTGCACGACCGGCGGCCCATCCCGTTCCTGCCAGATCAGATGGAAGCAGGACGCTCCGTTGTTGCCATTCACCTGCCATCGCAGCGCTACCGATCCCGTGTCGTTGCTGAGCGCGCCATACTTGGTCGCGTTGGTCGCCAATTCATGGAGAGCCAGGGTCAACGCCAGAGCGACCTGCGAGTTCAATCGGATGCGCGGGCCTTCGATCGTGATCCTGTCCTTCATGCCAGACACGGCCGACATGCCGGCATCGACGACGTCGTGAAGCTCAGCCGGTTGCCACGCGGTGGTGGTCAAAACGTCGGTAGCCCGCCCGAGCGATGCAAGCCTCGAGGAAAAGGCAGCTGATGCGTCCTCGACGCTATGCGTTCCGCGCAGCGTCTGATTGGCAATGGACTGGACCAGGGTCAGCACGTTCTTGAGACGGTGGCTCAATTCGCCGTTTAGAAGCCGCTGCTGTTCGCGTGATTCGTGCAATGCGGTATGGTCGCGCGACACCGACAGGACGCGAGCAGGCTGACCATCGGGGCCGGGAATGGGCGAGACGGATACCGACCACCATTTCGGAATGCCGATATAGGTGTCGGCTGCGGCCTCGAAATGCGACGAGCGTCCTTCGGCCGCCACCTGCAGCGCTGCGCGGGCCTGGACCGAGCCGCCGTCCTTGAGGAAATCAGGCCAGGGGCAACCACGTACGGCATTGAAGTCGCTGATGTCCATCACCTTCATGCCGCCTTCGCTCATGAAGGTCAGGTTGCCGTCCAGATCCAGGACCTTGATGCAGTCAGTCGACGCCGCAAGGACGCTGGACAGGAAGGCCTCGCGTTCCGCTGACGAACGCTCCCGCTCGACCAACTCTGCATTGAGGGAGACCGACCGACGCATGGATTCGCGCAGCTCGCCGGCAAGCATGACCATGCCCGTCAGGATCACGACGAAGAGGCCTGCCGCCACCCACTGCGGTTCCGGCAACCAATAGTCGTTGGAGGCGCTTCCGATCGAAAGGGCACCGGCAAGCGTAGACAGCGCGGCGGCAAACAACCCGGCCCCCTGTCCGAACACTAGCGCAACGCCGATCGCCGCAGGAATGAACAGCAGCCATGGAAGTTCGTCGGGCACGAAAAGGATGCGTGCCGTGGCCACCAGCGCTATCGCCAAGGCGGCCAAGGCGTATCGCGTGACACCCGGCAAAGGCCGATCGAAGGACCAGATGACGATCCGGTCGAAAATGCTGCTCGGTCGTGTTCTGATCATTCCGCCATCCGAAAGCGGACCTCGCCCCCCGGCCTGTCCCTGCGTCTTCGCTAATCTAGATCACTGCATATGACCACAATTAACATCACCGCTTGGAAATTTTCGCTACTTTAAGAATGTTTCCTGCGATGAAGCGTTTACGGGTCTTCATCCTATCATGAAGTCGGCGCAAGCCTGCTTCAAACGATGGGTCGGGGGCTTATGGCAAGCGGTCGAAGTTATCGCTCGCGTTTTCTCGTCATTCTGCGAGATTTGACAGGGGCAGTCCGCAGCGGACTCGCTCAAATAGACGGTCGTCTATTACGCTTCGCGCTAGAAGATGGACCGTTCGCCGCCAGTCGGTTTCCCTCCCCAATCGAGGACGCTGCACAGTATCTATATTCGGCAATAATGAGCGAACGTGCTGCTTGACCTTCATAGCACGAGAGGGCTGGTGCGCTCGAAAGGACCAATTGCTGGGGTCCGCCCTATGTCAGGCTTATAGCGCCGCCCCGCCCGACGTGCGGGCGGAGCGACGGACGCTTATCCGTTGAGCTTGTCCTTGACGGCCTTGGCCGGCGCAAAGCCGAGCTTCTTGGACGCGGCAATCTGCATGGCCTCGCCGGTGGCGGGGTTACGACCTTCACGTGCCGGGCTGTCCTTGACCTTGAACTTGCCAAAGCCGTTGACGGAAATCTCGTCACCGGCGACCGCGGCCTCGACGATGGCGGCAAAGACACCGTCGACGAGCTTGCGGGCATCAGCCTTGCTGACGTCGTGGCTGGCAGCGATACGGTCGGCGAGGTCGGAATTGTTCATGTCATGCTCTCAAGTTGTGGAGCGGCCTCCATATGCGCGGGTTTGGGTGCTACGCCACCCACATCTCGAAGACGGAACAAACCCACCGCCTGAGCATGCGCTTGGGATGGCTGAGATAACGCTTGGCATATACCGCCGTTCGTGCCGCCTCACCGATTTGATCCGAACGGGGCAGCTTGCATATCGTGAATGGAAGGTACGTCGCTAAATAAACAACGATGTCTCCAACCGTATGAGACAAATCAACGATTCACTCCGCGTGATAGCGCGATGAAACACATCGGCCGTATACCGGATCAAATCGTCGCTTGACGCCGTGTCCTTATTGCTGCTGCAAGGCCGTTGCTGTGACATGGCCGTTTACGGTTCCCCGGAACCGCGCAGCGTTTCAACACTCCTGCCACTCCCATCTGGATAGACCATGGCTGACGAAACCATCACCGACACCGCGCATGCGGTCGAACTCGCCACCGAACTGACCATTGCCTGGCTGGGCAATCCCAACACGCGCATCGACGCCGAGCAGGTACCGGCTTTTCTGGGCAGCATGCACAGCGCCATCCTGAAGCTGGCCGGCGGCAGCGAGGCGGCGGCAGCAGACGCTATCGACACCACCGAATACACCCCTGCGGTGTCGGTGCGGAAGTCGCTGGCGTCAAAGGACCACATCATCTCGATGATCGACGGCAAGCCCTACAAGACGTTGCGCCGGCATCTCGCGACGCATGGTCTGTCGCCGGCGGAATACCGCGACCGTTATGGCCTGAAGGCGGATTATCCCATGGTTGCCGAGAATTACTCGGAAAGCCGCCGTGCCATGGCGAAGAAGATCGGCCTGGGTCGCAAGCCCGGAACCAAGGTCGCCAAGACCGAAGAGGCTGCCGCCACCCCGCGTCGCCGCAAGGCGGCCGAGGCCGCGCCGGCGGAATAAGCCGCAAGTTCCTGCCGCCCGGCGGGGGAGCTAAAGGACAGGGGCGTTCGGGCGGTTCGATCCGTCCGGGCGCCCTTTTTTCGTTTTCGGGAACGGCCGGACGGATCGATCGGAATGGCGCGGGTCGTTTTCAGCATCCCGAAAGCGACGATGTCGCCGGCATTATCGCATGGCTTAATTTCAATTGATCCGTGGTGGCCAACGACCCGGGATGAACTTCGTGTTATCTCTCCCGCATGGGATCGCGTCGTTCCCAACATCGTCGGCGAAATGTTTCCGTCCACGTCGTGACCGTAGAGCCGAACGACTCGGGCCTGCCTCATGTTGGTCATTTCAAGCGCAGCGACGCGGAGCCGGATCAGGACGTCCTGGCTTGCCTCGCGACGACGCGAATGCGACGTGGCAATTGCGACCGCAATGTCGCCGGACCGTCCACCCAAGGGGGGCGGAGGGCCCTTCTCCCACGCTTCCCGTGATCGCTGCGCTCCGGGCGGCGCCGTCGGATTTGCCCCCGGTCCGTTACGCCGCGCCTATTGGCCGAAGCTGCCCTTGCGATATAGCAGCGTGATCGCGACGCGGCGGTTGCGCGGATCGCCGGGATCGTTCTCGATCATCGGTTCGCGATCGGCGACGCCCTCGATCCGTTCGAAGCGCGCTTCGGGCAGGCCGCCCAGCGCCAGCCGGCGGCGGGTCGCCTCGGCCCGGCCGGTGGCGAGCATCCAGTTGTTCATCGCGCGCGGGTCACCGAACGGCACCGAGTCGGTATGGCCGCGGATCATCACGGGATTGTCCGTACCCTTGATCGAACCGGCGATCATCCCGATCAGCTCCGACGCGCGCGGATCGAGCATCGTCGTGCCCGATGCGAACATCGAATAATCGGCGTCGTCGACCAGATCGATGCGCAGGCCCTGGTCGGTCGGCACGAAGCGGACGTGCTTGGCCAGCTTGGCGAGGTCGGGAGAGGACATGATCTTGTCCTTGATCTGCTCGCTCATCTTGGCGAACGACTTCATGTCCTCCTGCCGGCTGGCGGGGGTGGAGCGCAGCGAGCCCTTGGGCCCCATGCCCGCCTGCGGGCCGCCGCTTTCCATCTTGGTCGGCATACCCATCGACGCGATCAGCGAGGCGGCGGCCTTCGGCCCCGTCTTGTTGTTCGACATCATCGATTCGCCGCCCAGCGGGCCATGGCCGCCGATGCCCAGCTTCTTCTGGTCCATGATCGTCGGCGCGAAATAGTCGGCCAGACCCTTGCGCTGCTTTTCCGTCGTCGCGCCGAGCAGCCAGAGGAGGAGGAAGAACGCCATCATCGCGGTCACGAAGTCGGCATACGCGACCTTCCACGCGCCGCCATGATGCCCGCCGCCGCCCTCGATATAGACTTTCTTGACGATGATCTTCGGCGGCACGTTGCTGCCGTGCGGGGCGGCTTTCGCCATGTTACTTGCCCCTCAGGCCGTCGAACACCTCGGCGAAGCCGGGCTGGTTCTTGTGGTCGATGCCAGCCCGCGCCGCCTCGATGACGAGCGGCTGCGGATGGCCGTGGAGCGAGGCGATGATGATCTGCTTCACCACGCCGTAGATCACGGAATCGGCCGCGATCACCTGCTTCAGCCGGTTGGCGAGCGGGTTCACCACGCCATAGGCCAGCAGCACGCCCATGAAGGTGCCGACCAGTGCCGAGCCGATCATGCCGCCCAGCACCGACGGCGGCTTGTCGATCGAGCCCATCGTCTTCACGATGCCCAGAACCGCCGCGACGATGCCGAGCGCGGGCAGCGCGTCGGCCAGGCTGGTCAGCGTATGCTCCGGGCTTTCGACCTCGTGGTGATGCGTCTTGATCGAATGGTCCATCACCTCCTCGACCGCGTGCACGTCCAGCGTGCCCGACGACACCACGACGAGGCGCAGCGTGTCGGCGATCAGGTTGATCAGCGTGTGGTCCTTCAGAAGCTTCGGATATTCGGCGAAGACCGACGAGGAGGAGGGGTCCTCGACATGCGGTTCGAGCGCGATCGGCCCTTCCATCCGCAGCATCTTCATCAGCTTCGACACGAGGAATATGACGTCGAGATAATCTTGCTTCTTGTATTTGGGCCCCTTGAACACCTTGCCGAGGCCGCCGCCCATCGCCTTCAATTCCTTGCCGGAATTGCCGATGATGAGCGCGCCGGCGGCGGCGCCGCCGATGATGAGCATCTCGTGCGGGATCGCCTCGAACACGGGGCCGAGGTTGCCGCCGGTGATGGCGAAGCCGCCGAAGACCATGCCGAACAGGACGACGAGGCCGATTGCAGGAAACATGAAAGGCTCACCCCGGGGTCAAGGCCGGCAGGACCGGCGTCATGATTCCCGGATTAACCGGATTTCGTCGACAACCCGTTACCGGGCGGGGAAAGGGCCGCGGGAAAGTGGCGGGCCGCGCGCCGGGCGTCAGCCGCCCGCCGGTCAGCGGATATAGTCGAAGATCGACAGCTGGGCGAGTTTCGAGAAGCTGGCCTGCGTCGCCGACAGCGCGCTCATCATCTGCTGCAGTTCGACGATCGCCTGCGTCATGTCGGTATCCTCCAGCTTCGAGCGGAGGTCGGCGCGATCGGTGTTGGCGGTCTGGAGCAGGTTCTGCTGAAGGTCGACGCGTGCGCCGCGCGCGCCCACCGACGCCTGTACGTCGCCCAGCTGATCCAGTCCCTTCTGCAACGTGTCGAGCGCGCTGTTGGCGCTCGCCGCCGCGGTGGCGTCGCCGGACTGGAGCGCGGTGGCCAGCGTGTTGATCGTCGCGAGCAGGTCGGTGCCGTCGGGCAGCTTGAAAAGCCGCGCCGCGCCCTCGGTCGCCTGCACGTCCTGCCCGGCCGCGATCGGAATGGGCGAAACGTTGGTGGGGGCGTACAGATAGGTGCCGTCCTGCTTCAGCGTCACCGCCTTCACCGAGGCCGTCGTGCCGAACAGCGGTTCGCCCCGGATGTTGTCGACATTGGCGAGGCCGACGATCGCTTCCAGCGTGGAGGCCATTTCGGTGCCGATCGTCTTCAGATCGTTCGACCCCAGCGTGCCGTTGGCGCCGTTCAGCGCCAGCTCCTTCACGCGCGTGACCTGCGCGATCATCTGCTTGATCGTCGAATCGGTCTGCGACAGCAGCGAATCGGCGGTCTTCAGATTGGCGGCATAGGCCTGCGAATCGGTGTCCTTCTGCGCGATTTCGGCCAGCTGCTGCGATACTTCGGGCGCGTCGGAGGGGGACAGGACCTTCTTGCCGGTCGAGATTTCGACCTGCAGCGTCTGCGCGCGGGCATTCAGCGAACCGAGCCGCTTGGCGGTGTCGTTATAGAAGGTGGCCGTGGATACCTGCATCGCGCGTCACCGGATCTCTAGGATGGACTGGAAGGTGTCGCGCGCCACTTGGATGACGCGGCTGGACGCCTGATAGGCCTGCTGAAAGCGCATCAGGTCGATCGCTTCCGAATCGACGTTGACGCCGGTCGCGCTCGACAGCGCATTGGCCGCGCCATCGCGGATCGCGGTCTGCGCATCGGCCACGACGCTCTTCTGCTTGTAGGCGGTGGCCGCGTTGTTGACGAGCGTGGTCAGGCCCGTCTCGAACCCGCCGGTCGTGCGGGCGGTGGTATAGCCCGTCAGGTTGCCGCCGTTGCGCACATCGGTGCCCAGCGTCGCCGCCGCAATCTGGCTGCCGCTGGTCAGCGCGACCTTGAACCGCGCGGGGTCGAGCGGCGCGGCCGGGTTGGCCGGATCGACGGGATCGCCGACGAACAGCTTCGTCCCTTGCGTGTTCGTCAGATCCTGGCCCGCCGTCTGCACGGCGTTCATCTGCGTAAAGAAGTTGGTGGCGATCGTGTTCAGCGTGGAACGCGCGCCCGCCATGCGGTCGGCCGCCTCGTCCAGCCCCGCCAGCGCGCCGCCATTGGGCACCAATATGGCATCCGGGTCGCCGCCGCGCGTCGATACGGACAGCGCGACCGCGCCGGCGGTGCGTGAATAGCGAACGGTCGCGGCGAAATCGCCCTGCACCAGCGTCGGTCCGCCCTGGCCGCCGGCGGACACGGTGACGCGGCCGAGCGCGTCGGTGTTGACGCCGACATCGACGATCGCGCTCATCTGTTCCAGGATCTGGTCACGCTGGTCGACGAGCTGCGCGGCGGCGGCGGTGCCCGGCGTGGTGCGGCCCAGCCCCTCGTTGATGCGCGTCAGCCCTGCTGACAGCGAGTTGAGCGTGGTGATCGCCTGGCCCGCCTGCGTGTCGATGTCCTGCCCCATCTGGTCGAAGGACTGCGCCGTCGCGGCAAAGGCGGTCGCGGCGGAATCGGCGGCGCTGAGCATGGAAGACCGCAGCGCGTTCGAGGTGGGTTCGGCGGCCAGCGCGGTGGTGGCGGTAAAAAATCCGGTGACGCGTTCGGTCAGCTGGTTGCCGGTCAGCGCCTTCTGCACGCGATCGAGCCACGTCGCGCTGGTTTCGGTGCGCGCCAGGTCCGCGCCCGCGTTACGCACCGCGCTGGCGGCATAATCGTCGCTGGCCCGGGTGATGCCGGTCAGGCGGACGCCGTTGCCCGCCGTACTCTTTTCGGCGACTCCGATCCCGGCCGCCACCTCTGCCGTGGTAACCGAGCGACGCGAATAGCCGACCGTGCCGCTGTTGGCGATATTCTCGCCAACGACGGATAGCGCGGTCTGATACGCGCGAACGCCCGAAGCGCCGATCGACAGAAGGTCGCTCATGACCGGCCCTTATCCAGCCGAGTCTTTAAGATCGGGTTGAGATTTGGCGAGGAAGGCGGTCATCGCCTTGCCGATGCCCAGCGGCGTATGGTCCGCCATCGCCGCCACCGTCTTCTGGTCCTGCATGTCGCGGAACGTATCCAGCGCCTTGCTGTCGAACAGCGGGTCGGACAATTTGGCCGCACGCATGGATTTCAGCATCATGCCGGTGAACACCGCCTCGAACTGCTTGCCCGCCTTTTCGAGGTTCGCCCGATTCGTCAGGCGGCTGCTGTCGGTGGAGATGCCGCCCGTGGCGGTCGCCAACGCGGCGGGGCCGGAAAGCCCGGGAGTGGCGCCGACGCCGCTCACAGGACCACCAGCTCCGCCTTCAGCGCGCCCGCTTCCTTCAGCGCCTCCAGGATCGCGACGAGGTCGGCGGGGCTGGCGCCGATCGCGTTGACCGCCTTCACCACATCGGCCAGCTTCGGGCCGGGGTTCAGCAGGAACATCGGCTTCTTCTCCTCCTCGACCTGCACGTTGCTGCGCTGCTCGACCGCGGTCTGGCCGGCGGAGAGGGGCGCGGGCTGGCTGATCCGCTGGCTTTCGTCGATGCGCACGGTCAGCTTGCCATGGGTGACGGCGGCGGTGCCGACGCGCACGGCGGAGCTGATGACGACGGTGCCCGTGCGCGCGTTGACGATGACGCGGGCGGGGGGCTCGGCGGCGACGACGTCGAGATTCTCGATCTCCGACATCAGCGTTGCGCGCACGTCGGCGCCCATCGGCGCGCGCACCGCGACCGACACGGCGTCGATCGCCTGCGCGGTGCCGTTGCCCAGCCGGGCGTTGATCGCGCCGGCGACGTTCTGCGCGGTGGTGAAGTCCGCGCGCTGGAGGTTGAAGGTGAGGGTGGGCGCATTCTCGAAGCCGGTCGCGACAGCGCGCTCGACGGTGGCGCCATCGGGGATGCGGCCGGCCGATGGCACGTTGACGACGATCTTCGACCCGTCCGCGCCCTCCGCGCCGAGGCCGCCGACCGCCAGGTTGCCCTGCGCCATCGCATAGATCTGGCCGTCCGCGCCCAGCAGCGGCGTCAGGATCAGCGATCCGCCGCGCAAGCTCTTCGCCTTGCCCATCGACGCGACGGTGATGTCCAGCTTCTGCCCCGGCTTGGCGAAGGGCGGCAGGTCGGCGGTAATCATCACCACCGCCGCGTTCTTCAGCCCCGGATTGGTGCCCGGCGGCAGCTGCAGGCCGAAGCGCGAGGTCGCGGCCTTCACGCTCTGGACGGTATATTCCAGATTGTCGTCGCCCGTGCCCGGCAGGCCGACCACGATGCCATAGCCGGTCAGCTGGTTCGTGCGGATGCCCTGGAACCCGCCCAGATCCTTGATCCGGTCGGCGTGCGCGGGCGCGGCCATGCACAGCAGGTCGGCGAAGGCGAGCAGGAGGCGCAGATAGCGAAGCATTGGATTAGCCTTCAGAATGGGCTGACGGCGGAGAAGAAGCGGCCCAGCCAGCCCTGCCGGCTGGCGCGGGCGACATCGCCCTTGCCGGTGTAGGAGATCTGCGCATCGGCGACGCGGGTCGACAGCACGCGATTGTCGCGATCGACGTCGGCGATGCGCACGAGCCCCTTGATGCGGACATATTCGTCGCCGCGATTGAGCGTGACGCGCTTCTGCCCCTGCACCAGCATCGTCCCGTTGGGATAGACGGCGGCGACGGTGACGGAGACCTCGCCCGACAGGCTGTTGGCCTGGTCCGCCTGTCCCTTGCCGTTGAAGCCGCGCGTGCCGCTGGCGCTGACGTCGGTGGGCGAGAACAGCTTCAGCGGGCCGGTCGTCGGCGGGGTCAGGCCGATCGTGCCGTTCGAATCGAGCTTCGAGCTGGCGGACTTCGACGCGGCGGTCTGTTCGACCAGCACGATCGTCAGCGGATCGCCGACCCGGCGCGCGCGCCAGCCCTCGTACAGCGCGGCATAGCCGTCGCTGACCTGAAAGATCGACCCGGTCGCCACCGCCGGCGCGGGTGCCGGGATGGGCGGCGGCGCGGCGGAATAATCCTCCGGCGGACGGCTCTTGCCGAACAGGCCGGCGGCGGCGGGCGAGGGGATGAGCGCGGCGGCGGCCACCGCGGCGGCGGTCAGCGCGGCGATCGCCAGATGGCTGATGGGGGCGGGGCGGATCATGACAGGTTCTGGTTCACGGTCTTCAGCATGTCGTCGGTGGCGGAGATCATCTTGGAATTGACCTCGTAGGCGCGCTGCGTCTCGATCATGTCGACCAGCTCCTCGACGACGTTGACGTTCGACGCCTCCAGCGTGCCCTGGCGGATCGCGGCGCGGCCGTCCTGGTTGGGGGCGCCGAGGTTCGCGGCGCCGCTGGCCGCCGTTTCCAGCAGATAGTTGTCGCCCTTCGACTGCAGGCCCGCGCCGTTCGCGAAGGTCGCGACCTGCAGCTGGCCGAGCGGCGTCGACTGGTTCTGGCCGGGCAGGTTCGCCGATACGGTGCCGTCCAGCCCGATCGTGATCGCGCTGGCATTGGGCGGAATGGTGATGCCGGGCATCACCTGATAGCCCTCGCCCGTCACCAGCAGGCCTTCTGCGGAGCGGGAGAAGTTGCCCGCGCGCGTGTAGCCCAGCTGGCCACCGGGCAGCTGCACCTGGAAATAGCCGTCGCCGTCCAGCATCAGGTCCAGCGCGTTGCTGGTCTGCTGCGCGGACCCCTGCGTGTCGATGCGGGCGGTGCCCTGCACGCGTACGCCGGTGCCAAGGTTCAGGCCGGTCGCGTACTTCGTGTCCGCCGTGGAGGCGGCGCCGGGCGCGGTGATGACCTGATACGACAGCGTCTCGAACGCCGCGCGGTCGCGCTTGAAGCCCGTGGTGTTCACGTTGGCGAGGTTGTTGGAGATGACGCGCATCCGCATGTCCTGGGCGTCGAGCCCGGTCCGCGCGATGTGCATGGCCGCAGTGGTCATCGGTTAACTCCTCAGCTCGGCAGGCGCATCAGCGATGCCCCGCCCTCATCCATGTCCTTGGCCGATTTCATTAGGTTGGCCGTCACCTCGTAGCTGCGCTGGTTCTCGATCATGTCGACCAGCGCCTGCGTCATGTTGACGTTCGACCCCTCCAGCGAACCGCCGACGACGGTGCCGTCCAGATTCGCCGGCAGCGTGCCGCCGCCCTTCACGCGCAACAGGTTGTCGAGCCCCTTGAGCGTGGTCGATCCCTTGGTGCTGACCAGCTTCAGCCGATCGACGACCTGCGTCTGCGTGGCGTCGCCGCCGACCGGGATGATCGAGATCGACCCGTCGGCGGAGATGCTGACCGAGCTGGCGGGCGGCATGGTGATCGGGCCGGACTGGCCCATCACGATGTGCCCGTCGCCGGTCTGGAGGACCCCCGACGGCGCGATCTCCAGATCGCCGCGCCGCGTATAGGCCTCCGTCCCGTCCGCCGCCTGCACAGCCAGCCACGAATCGCCGGTCATCGCCACGTCGAGCGGGCGGCCGGTCTGCTGGATGGCGCCGGGCGCGCGATCGGCGTCGGTGATCTCTTCCGACGTCGGCGCGCGCGCCTCGATCGTCTTGCCGGTGCCCTTCAGCTCGATCCGGTCGAACACGACGCGATCGGCGCGAAAGCCGGTGGTGGACGCGTTCGCCATGTTGTTGGCGATCGCGGCCTGCGCCGCCATGTGCGCCTTGAGCCCCGTCGCCGCCGTATAGACGAGCTTGTCCATCTATCCTTCTCCCGCGCCGTACGCGATCACGAGCGGATGTTGAAGATGGTCTGCGAGACCTGGCTGGCGGTATCGAGCGCCTTCGCATTCGCCTGGAAATTGCGCTGCGCGGCGATCAGGTTCACCAGCTCCTCGGTGATGTCGACGTTCGAATTCTCGATCGTGCCCGACATCAGCGCGCCGAAGCCGTCGGCGCTGGCGGAGCCGAGCGACGCCGAGCCCGACACGCCGGTCGCCGCCCAATAGCTGTTGCCGATCTGGCGTAGGCCCGTCGGCGTCGAGAACTTGGCGAGCGCGACCTTGCCCAGCGGCACGATGTCGCCGTTCGAGAAGCTGGCCTGGATGAGGCCGGCATCGGTCACGGTGACGCCCGACAGCTGGCCGACCGGCACGCCGTCCTGGCTCTTGTTGTTGACCGCGAAGGCGGAGGACAGCTGCGTCGAATTGGCGAGGTTCAGCGAGATGTTCTGCGCGGCCGCGCCCGACGTCGGCACGAACTGGTCGAAGGCGATCGGCGCGGTCTGGTTCATGATCGCACCCTTGTCGTCGAACTGGATCGTAACCTTGTTCGCGCCATTGACCGTCATCTGCTGGTCGCCGACATAGGTGTAGACGTCCCAGGTGCCGGTTGTCGCGGGCTGCGCGGCGACGGCGGGCGGGCCGGCGGAGGCAGGCACCGCCGCCGTCGCTCCCTTGGTGCGGACATAATAGTTGGTCATCTGCGACGGGTTGCCGTTCGCGTCATAGACGCGGGTCGCGACCGAGTTGGTGTAGGTCGTCGTATCCGAGCGCTTGAACGCGGCCGGCGGCGGGGTGGCGGCGGGATCCTTGACCGTCGAGGTTGCAGACAGCTGGATCGCGGTCACGACCTTGTTCGTCGCCTTCGGCGTGCCGCTGGTCTGCTGGATCTGCAGGTTGGTCAGGCCGTCGTTGCCGGTCGCGGTGACGTTACCGTCGTTATCGACCGGATAGACCATCAGGTAGCTGCCCTGCGCGTCGACGACGTTGCGGTTCGAATCGACCGAGAAGGCGCCGTTGCGGGTATACTGCACCGAGTCGCTGATGCCGGTCGACTTCATGACGAAGAAGCCTTCGCCGACGATCGCGAGGTCGAGCGCGTTCGACGTCGTCTGGAAGTTGCCGTTGCTGAACTGCTGCGTATTGCCCTTCACGACGACGCCGGAGCCGACCATCTTGCGCGGATCGGTAGCGACGCTGGACGCGATGACGTCCGCGAACTCCGTGCGGCTCTTCTTGAACCCGGTGGTGGAGACGTTGGCGAGGTTGTGGCTGATCGTGGCCATGTCGGTCTGCGAGGCCTGCAGACCCGAAAGCGCGGTGAAGAAGGACATCGGTTAGGCTCCTCGGGGGGAAGGGGTTCAGGAAACGGCGCGGACGGCGCTGGTCTTGATGTCGCCGACGCCCGTCACCTTCAGCGTCGGTTCGCCATTGGCGGGCAGCGATGCGGATTCGACCGGCGCCCACACGAGCGTGCGGGCGGTGACCGCCTGCGATACGTTCGCGGCGTCGACCGCGATCTTGTACGGCCCGTCCTCGACCTTGTTGCCGGCATCGTCCTTGCCGTCCCAGTCGAAGGTTGCGGTGCCGGCATTCGCCTGACGCCCCAGCTGCAGCGTCTTGACGACATTGCCGTCGGCGCCGGTGATCGTGACGTTCACGTCGGTCGCGGTGCCGTCCACCTCGACCGCGCCGGCAAGCCCGCCGGTGGTCCGCTCATAGGCGGTGGAGCCGGCGGTCAGCACCGCCTTCCCCACGAAGCCCATCGCGTCCGACGCGCTGGCCGAGGTCATCTTGGCGGCCATCGCCTTCAGCGTGGTGCTCATCTCGCTGATGCCGGCATTGGTCGAGAACTGCGCCATCTGCGCGACCATTTGGGTGTTGTCGACCGGGCTGAACGGATCCTGGTTCTTCATCTGCGCGGTCATCAGGCGCAGGAAGTCGGCCTGGCCCAGCGAGGTCTTCGCCCCGGCGGCGGAGACGGTGGGTGCCTTGGACGTGCTTGATCGCGCGATGCCGAGGTTCGCCAGCGTCTGGTCATAGGCCGACGTGGAGGAGGTAGTGGTGGTGGTAGCCATGGATCAGCGTCCCAGCTTGAGGGTGTCGATGATGAGCGATTTCGCGGTCTGCATGACCTCGACATTGTTCTGGTAGCCGCGCGCGGTCTCCATCATGTCGACCAGCTCGCGCGTCTCGTCGACGGCGGCTTCCCAGATGTTGCCGTCCTTGTCGGCGAGCGGATTGTCGGGGTCGTAGCGCTTGGTGGGCTGCGAGCCGGCGGTGACGACCTTGTCGACATCGACCGTGGCAAGGCCGGACGCGGCGTCGAAGCTGGTGCGGAACACCGGCTTCATCGTGCGGTACGCGGTTTCCTGCGAACTGGCGATGTCGCCCGCATTGGCGAGGTTCGACGCGGTCGTGTTCAGCCGCACCAGCTGCGCGGTCATCGCGCGGCCGGCGACCTGGAAGACGTTGAGGGGGGCGGGCATCTTATTCTCCCTTCAGCGCGCGGGTGATCTGGCTGATCCGCCCGTTCAGGAAGGACAGGGTGGTCTGATACTGGACGGCGTTCTCGGCGAAGGCGGTCTGCTCCTGGCTCAGCTCGACGGTGTTGCCGTCCATCGAGGTCTGGAGCGGCACGCGATATTTCAGCGCGCCGTCGAGATCGCCGGTGCCGCCGCTGCGCTCCGCCGCCGACAGCGCGGCGTTGAAGTCGAAGTCGCGCGCCTTGAAGCCGGGTGTGGAGGCGTTGGCGATGTTGGACGCGAGCACGCCCATGCGCTGCGCACGCACCTGGAGCGCGGCTCCATGTACCCCGAACAGCGTGTCACCAGCCATGACGACCCTTTCCTCCGGCGCGGGATTGCACCTGTCGGGACATAAGCAACCGGCGTGCCAGTTTCGGCGGGGGCGGCCCGGCGGCGTGTTTTGCCGGGCGATTGCCGGAGCCGGCAGCCCCGGCGGCAAGGTCTTGCCGGGGCGGCGGCACGGATTGCCGGATACGTTGCCGGTGATGGGGGGCTTCCGCCGCCCGCGCTGTCGTAGAGCGTGGGGCGCCAGCGCCGGGTGAGGGGCCGGGCGGCTTGGAACGAGTTGGCCCACACCTTGCAATGCCGCCCGCATGGAATGGACGACGCTCATCGATCCGGTCGCGCTCGCCATCGTTGGCGGGGGCACGATGCTCGCCACGGTGTTGCGCACGCCCGCGCAGGATCTGGCCGGCGGGATCGGCGCGCTGCGCGTGCTGATGCGCCGGCCGTTCGCCGCCGATCCGCTGCTGCGCCAGGTGCGCGCGCTGACGAAGATCGCGCGCAATCATGGCGTGTTCCAGCTCGACCGAGCGGTCATCACCGATCCCGACGTCGCCGCCGCCGTCGCGCTGATCGTCGATGGCGCGGAGGTCGCGGAGGTGGAGCAGATGGTCCGCGATCATCGCCGCGTGCGCATCGCCCGCCATGTCGCTGCGGCCGAGATGTGGGCGGCGGCGGCGGAGGCGGCGCCGGCGATGGGTATGGTCGGCACGCTGATCGGGCTGGCGCGGATGTTCGCGGGGATGGACGATACCGCCTCGATCGGCGCGGGCATGGCGGTGGCGCTGCTCGCCACGCTGTATGGCGCGCTGCTCGCCAATCTGGTGCTGGCGCCGGTTGCCGCGCGGCTGCGCGCCGCCGGCCGGATCGAGGCGGCGGAGCGCGCCCGGCTGGAAGCGCCGCTCGTCGCGCTCGCCACCGCCTGCGCGACGCCGCGCCCCGCGCTGCAGAGCGTCGCATGACCGACGGCGAATGGCCCGAACCGATCGCGACGCGGCCGCTCTGGCTGGTGACGCTGGCCGATCTGGCGCTGCTGCTGGTCGGGTTCTTCGTGCTGATCCAGGCGAGCCGGACGGATAGCCGCGCGCTGGCGCAGTCGGTGCGGCGCGGTTTCGCGCCCGTCGCGATGCCGGAGGAGCCGCCGCTGCCGGTCGCCGCCAACCGGCTGACGGGCTTCGCCCCCGGCTCCGCCACGTTGCCGCCCGCGACGCAGGAGATGATCGACTGGGCGCGAACGCAATTGCGCGATCCACGCGTCCGCCTGACCGTGACCGGCAGTGCCGGCGCGGAGGCGGGCGATGTCGATCCGGGGACCCGCTCCGCCGTGGTGCTGGCCGCCGATCGCGCCCGCGCGCTCGCCATCCGGCTGACGGCGGAGGCGCCGCAGCGCATCGCGATCGCCACCGACGCAGGCCCCGCCGGCGTCACCGTTTCCCTCGCCTTTGCCGGCGAAACTCCGCAACCGGACTATCGACCATGACCCCCCTGCTGATCCTTGCTGCCCTTGCCGCGCCCATGGCGTTTCAGGATATCGACGCGCTCGACCGCGCGGTCGCCGCCTTTGCCGGCAAGTCGCAGGGCGCGGAGGGCGGGCCGCGCACCCCGATCGACAGCCGGTTGCGGCTGAAGGCATGCCCGATGGTGTCGCTGTCGTGGCGAACCGACGCGCATGACGCGATCGTCGTCGCCTGCACGGGCCCCGAATGGCGGCTGTTCGTGCCCGTCATCCGCCCCGCCAGCGCGACCACGCCCGCCGTCGCGATCGCCCGCGCGGCCCCGCCGGTGAAGGCCGAGCCCGTGATCCGCCGCGGCGATCCGGTGGTGGTGGAAGCGGGATCGGACGGCTTCGCAATCACGCGCGAAGGCGTGGCGGTGGGTGAGGCACCGGCCGGCGGAAGGCTGCTGATCCGCGTCGACGGTGCGGCGCAACCCATTCAGGGCATTGCCGTTTCCGCCGGTCGCGCGACCTTGCCGGGCTGGGAATAAAAAAAACGCTTAAGCCCCCGCGCAAACGGTCGTTCCCTGCTGTGTCAGCCAGAACCGACAGGTGCGGAGATGATGGAATCAATCGGGATCAAGGGAGTGGGGAGCGTCAAGCGCGTCGCGCCGACCGCTCCTGCGTCGCCGGTAGCCAGCCCCGCGACGGAAACGACGCCAACCCCGTCGGCCGCCGCGTCCGACCCGACCGCGCTCGCGCGGTCGATGGCCGCGAAGCCGCCAGTGGATGGCGACCGTGTATCGGAAATCCGCGCGGCGATCGCGAAGGGCAAGTTTCCCTTGCTGCCGTCGACGATCGCGGATCAGATGATCGCGCTGAAACTGGCGTGGAACCCCAATGAAGTCGCCGGCCAGTGACGCGTCGTGACGCGCTGATCCGCGTGATAGACGCGCTTCACGCCGAGATCGCGGCGCTGAAGGCCAATGACGTGCGGGCGCTGGAGCGCGCGACCGCCGACAAGCTGGCCGGGATCGACGCGATCGCCGCCGCCGGCACCGGCCCGGCGGGCCCCGAGCTGCGCGAGCTGGCCGACGAGGCGAACCGCCTGAACGAGACGTGCCGCATCTACGTCAACCTGATGGCGGCAAATACCCGCCGCCGCCTGCAAACCCTGACCGGCAACGCCTTCGGCACGGCGCCGGTCCTGCGTGCCAGCTACGCCTGAGATACGGCTGATACCCCGGCCGGCGCGTCTGCCGGCCGAAATGGCACGCCCCTTGCTGTTGTCACCTTCGAACAGGGACGACACGCGTGAGCATCAATCCAGTCAACGCCAACCGCATCCAGTCCGCCATCGCGTTCGCCAGCCAGCGGACCGGGGTCGACTTCGATTATCTCATGGGCCAGGCGAAGGTCGAAAGCGGCCTGAACGCGACCGCGAAGGCGGGCAGTTCGTCGGCGACGGGGCTGTTCCAGTTCATCGATTCCAGCTGGCTGGCGATCGTCAAGAAGCACGGCGCCGAGCATGGCCTGGGCTGGGCCGCCGATGCGATCGGGCCGGGCAACCGCGTCGCCGATCCAGCCACGCGCCGCGCGATCCTGAACCTGCGCAACGATCCCGCGACGGCCAGCCTGATGGCGGCCAGCCACGCGTCGGACAATGCACAGGCGCTGTCCGCCTCGCTGGGCCGCAATGCGACCGGCACCGACCTGTATATGGCGCATTTCCTGGGACTGGGCGGCGCGACGAAGTTCCTGTCGGCGATGCAGACCAATCCGGGCGCGAGCGGCGCCGCGCTGTTTCCCGGTGCGGCGCGCGCCAACCATGGCATCTTCTACGCCGCAGATGGTTCGGCGCGGTCGCTGCAGGATATCTACAGCCGGTTCGCGAGCAAGCTGGGCGACGGCGCCGACAGCGTGTCGGAGACGCGCAATGCCAACCTGTCCTTCGCCGCGCAGGCGCTGGCGCTGGATGGCGACGCGACGGTGGTGACGGGCGCCAACGAAAGCGCGTCCGACGCGCTCGCCTGGGCGAACAGCACGCTCGGTCGTCTGGGCGGCAAGGATGGGGCGCAGGCGCGCGCCAGCCTGCTCCGCCCGACGCCGGACACGGCGCGGCTGGCCTATATGATGCTCGCGCGGTTGGGGGCGTAACGCCGTGAAGATGCTCGCCAACCTGCGCGGCAGCGCGCTGCCGCTCGCGATCCTCCTGCTGGTCGTGGTCATGGTGGTGCCGATCCCGGCGGCGCTGCTCGACGTGTTCTTCGTCGCCAACATCGCGATCAGCCTGGCGGTGCTGATGGTCGCGCTGAACGCGCAGAAGCCGCTGGACTTCAGCGCGTTTCCGACCGTCCTCCTGTTCGCGACGCTGTTCCGCCTCGGCCTGAACGTCGCCTCGACCCGCATCGTGCTGGTGCACGGGCATGAGGGGGAGAGCGCGGCTGGTCATGTCATCGAGGCGTTCGGCACGTTCCTGATCGGCGGCGACTATGTCGTCGGCATCTTCGTCTTCGCGATCCTGATGATCATCAACCTGATCGTCGTGACCAAGGGCGCGGGCCGCGTGTCGGAAGTCTCCGCGCGCTTCACCCTCGATGCGCTGCCCGGCAAGCAGATGGCGATCGACGCGGATCTGAACGCCGGCCTCATCACCCCCGACGACGCCAAGAAGCGCCGCGTGGAGGTTTCGACCGAGGCCGATTTCTACGGCTCGATGGACGGCTCGTCCAAGTTCGTGAAGGGCGACGCGGTCGCCGCGATGCTGATCCTGGCGGCGAACGTCGTCGGCGGCCTGATCCTTGGGCCGGTCAGCCACGGCATGTCGATCGCGGCGGCGGCGAAAAGCTATATCCTGCTGGCGATCGGCGACGCGCTCGTCGCGCAGCTGCCCTCGCTGATGCTGTCGATCGCGGCCGCCGCCATCGTCACCCGCGTCTCTTCCGAAAAGGATCTGGCGGGGCAGATCGGCAGCCAGTTCGGCGCGTCGCGCACCTGGATGCCGGTCGCCGGCATCCTGACGCTGCTGGGCCTGTTCCCGGGGATGCCGCATTTCGTCATCCTGCCCTTTGCCGCCATGTCGGGATTCGCCGCGTGGAAGCTGCGCCAGATCGAGCGCCGGCCGCAGATCGTCGAGGAGGCGCCGGCCGCCGCCGCCGCCGCGCCCGACCCGTCGAAGATCGGCTGGGACGAGGTGACGGACGCGATGCAGGTCAATTTCGACATCGGCTACGGCCTGGTTCCGCTGGTCGACGAACGGCGCGGCGCGCCACTGATGGGGCGGATCACCGGCGTGCGGCGCCAGCTGTCGAAGGAACTGGGCTTCGTCGTGCCGCAATGCCGGGTGCGCGACGATATCAACCTGGCCCCCTACACCTATCGCATCATGGTCAACGGCGTGTGCGTCGGCGAGGATCAGGTCTCGCCCGACGAGATGCTGGCACTCGATACCGGCCAGGCGGTGGGCGAGCTGCCCGGCAAGATGGTAAAGGACCCGACCTTCGGCCTCGACGCAACGTGGATCGCGACGGGCGATGCCGATGTCGCGACGGGCTCGGGCTATCTGGTCGTCGATCCCGGCACGGTGATGGCGACGCATCTGAACCATGCGCTCAGCCAGAATTCGGCCGAGCTGCTCGGCCCGGACGAGGTGCAGAGCCTGCTCGACGAGTTGAAGGAGAAGGCCGGGCACCTCGTCGCCTCGCTGACGCCCAATCCGCTGCCGCTGACGCAGCTGACGCAGGTGCTGAAGGGGCTGCTGGCCGAGGGTATCTCGCTGAAGGAATTCCGCCGCATCGCCGGCGCACTCGCCGCGGTCGCGCCGCGGACGCAGGACCCCGAGGAGCTGATCGAGCTGATCCGCCCCACGCTGGGCCCGCTCATCATCCAGAAACTGTGCGGGGTGCGCGAGCCGCTGCGTGTCATGACGCTGGAGGGACAGTTGGAAGCATTGCTGGGCCAGGCCGCGCGCGCCGATACCGCGCGCCGCCATGTCATCGAGCCCGATCTCGGCCGCCGTCTGGTCGAGGCGTTGCAGGAGGCCGCGCAGCCGCTGATCGCGCAGGCGCAGCCCTTCGCGCTCGTCGTGCAGCCGTCGATCCGGCTGGCGATCCGCAAGCTGGTGCGCACCTGCCTGCCGGATACGCCCGTCCTCTCCTTCTTCGAAGTGCCCGAGGAAAAGGCGGTCGAGGTCGTCGCGGTGATCGGCCAGCACCAGCAGCAGGCGCTGGCGGCATGAGCGCGGAACCGATGAAACACGCCTTCGACGGCGCGGCGGCGATGCCGCTGACCTATCGCCCCACGCAAAAGCCGCGCGGCGAGGGCGAGGCGCTGATCCGCCAGCATCTGCCGCTGGTCCGCCGCATCGCGTGGCATGTCCATGGTTCCATGTCGACGCTGATCGATGTCGAGGATCTGGTGCAGGTCGGGCTGGTCGCGCTGGTCGAGGCCGCCGCCGCGTTCGAGGAACGCGGGCAGGTGACGTTCAGGCAATATCTCGCCACGCGGCTGCGCGGCGCGATGATCGACGAGCTGCGCCGGCAGGCGACCACCACGCGCGGCGCGATGCGCCGACGCAAGCAATATGCGGAGGCGGTGCAGAAACTGACCGCCCTGACCGGGCAGGCGCCCGCCGAGGGCGCGCTGGCGTCGCAGCTGGGCGTGACGGTGGAGCGATTGCGCGCGGACTATATGTCCGCCGATGCGGTACGGTTCGATTCGATCGACGAGGTCTATTCGGACGACCTGCCCTGGTTCGCGGACGACAGCCCCGATGCGTTCACCCAGCTGGCTGATGGCGAGGTCCGCGACCGGCTGATCGCCGCGATCTCGGCCTTGCCCGAGCGCGAGGCGCAGGTGATCCAGCTCTACTATGTCGAGGAGTTGAACCTGGAGGAGATCGGCCAGGTCTTCGGCGTCGGCTCCGCGCGCATCTGCCAGATCAAGGCGAGCGCGCACGCGAAGCTGAAAAAGGCGATGAGCCGGGGCTGATCCCGCCGGGCGGTCCGTCTGTCCGTCAGAATGCGACGACGCCCATGATCTCGACGTGTGGGCCGTCGCCGTTCGCGCTTTTGAAGTCCGTTTCGCACATGAGACCGTTCGGCGCGACAACGGTGCGCGCCCCGTCACGCTTCAGCGAGGCGGCAACAGCTTCCAGCGCAGCGTGCCCGTCGATCCGATCCCTCTGCCGTCGTGTATCGCGATAGCAGATCCGAAACGCCTGAAGCCTCTCGCCCCGCCATTGCTCGACGGCGTTGGCGATGATCCCGTCCTGATCGGGCAGCATCCGCCCTCGCGCATCCAGATGGATGATGAAGGGCCCGGGCACCGGATCGTAGATTTTGGGTGGCGGCGGCGGCGGTGGGGCCGCGATCCCCGTGCTGGCCCACAGGGGCAGCAGGGCAGCCGTCGTGTGGCGGATGGCGACGCGCATCATGCCGTCCGGTCTATCGCGCGGAAACGACGCCCTCAACGGCGATCCACGATCCGGCTGCTGGCGCAGCGGGCGTCCCGCACGCGGATGCCGGACAGGCGAAAACCCCGGCGGTGTCGTGAGACACCACCGGGGTCCATCGTGCCCTTCCGGAAGGAAGGGCCGGCGCCGGCACCCCTGTCAGCGTTGGGGGCTGGTGCCGGCGCCGGTCCGGTAGAGACGGATTACTGGAGCAGCTTCAGCACCGACTGCTGCGACTGGTTCGCCTGGGCGAGCATCGCGGTCGAGGCCTGACCCAGGATCTGCGCCTTGGCGAGCGCGGTCGTTTCGGCCGAGAAGTCGGCGTCCTCGATGCGGCTCTTGGCGTCCGACAGGTTGGTCGAGGTCGTCGTCAGGTTGTTGACCGTGACCTGCAGGCGGTTCTGGATCGCACCGAGGTTGCCGCGGGTCGAGGAAACCTGCGTCAGCGCCGCGTCGATCTTCGCCATGGCCGCAGTCGCATCCGACTGGCTGGCGATCGACAAGGCCGAGCTGGCACCGCCGCCGGCCGTGCCGCCCTGCTGCGAAAGACCCATCTTGCTGGCATTGGCGCCCTCGATGCGGATCGGCGAGCCGTTGGTGCTCGTCAGCGAGATCGCGCCCGAAATCGCCGTACCAAGGGTACCGGCCGTGCCGTTACCGTCGGTGAGAGCGCTCAGCGTCGTGCCGGTGGAGTTGGCAACCGTGATATTTGCGCCGGATGCAGAGGTCAGCGTCAGCTTGCCATCGGTTCCCGCGGTCGCCTGGATGCCCGCAGCACCGACCGCCGTGTTGATTTTGGTGATCGCACTATCCAGCGTATCGGTGGTAGCGAAGTTGACCGTGGTGCCGTTGATGGTGATCGCAGATGCTGCGGACGAATCCTGCGTGTAAGTCATTCGGGCGACGGTCTGGGCGGTAGCGACCACCCCGGTCGTGCCCGATTGCAGGTTGATCGCCGCCGCCTTGGCCGACGCGGAGGCATCAGTCGAAGCGCCAATCGCGGTGCCGTTGATCGACAGCTTGTCGGTCGCTGCGAACGTCGTGCTCGTTACGGTCGTGCCCTGCACGCCGGTGCCGGTCGTCGAAGAGGCGTTGAGGCCCAGCGCCTGGAATTCCGCGGCGGTGCCGGTGCCGCCGATCTTCAGCGGGCTGCCGTTGCTGGTGTTCAGCGTGACGTAGCCGGTGATCGCGGTTGCCGACGAGGTGAAGCCCGCCTTGGCCGAGCCGCCCGCGGGCGAACCGTCCTGAACGGTGATGCTGGCGCCAGTGTCGTTCGACAGGACGATCTGACCGTTCTGAAGCGAGGCGGTAACGCCGCCGACGTCGCGGTTGATGTTGCTGACCAGTTCGGCGACGCTATTCGCCTTGCCGACGGCATTGCCGTTGATCGTCAGCTCGCCATCGGCCCAGCTGGAGCCGGTCGGCGTCGTGCCGCTGACCTGGTTATAGGCGGTGGCGGTGACGCCGGTCGCCGTGCTGTTGGCGTTGATAGCCGTGACCAGCGTCTTGGCATCGGTGATCGTCGGCGCACTCGCAAAGGCCGCGACGCCGTTGAAGGTGAGGTCGCCCACGGCAACCGAGCCGCCCGCCGCCGTCACGCGGCCCGTCGTCACCTGACCGGCGGCGCCGCCGCTCGACAGTCCCAGATCCTTCGACGAGGTCGAGCCGAAGCTGACGGCGGTGGTTTCCGACGCGTTGGTGCCGGTCTGCAGCGTCACCGACTTCGACGAACCGTCGAGCAGGTTGATGCCGTTGAAGTTCGTGGTCTTCGAGATCGTGTCGATCTGGCTGGTCAGCTGCGACACTTCCGACTGGAGCGCATTGCGCTCCGTCTGGCCCAGCGTACCCGAAGCGGACTGGGTGGCCAGTTCCTTCATGCGGGTCAGCATCGAGGTGACCTCGCCCAGCGCGCCTTCCGCGGTCTGCGCCATCGAGATGCCGTCGTTCGCGTTGCGGACGGCCACGGCCATCGACTTGATCTGGCTGTCCATACGGCTGGCGATGGCGAGGCCGGCGGCATCGTCCTTGGCGGAGTTGATTCGCTTGCCGGTCGACAGGCGCTCCATCGCGGTCTGCAGCGCGGACGAGGCGCCGGCCGAGGCGTTGGCGGCGCGAAGGGCCGAGATGTTGGTTCCGATAACGGTCATGATTGGTCTCCGTTTCCTACGGCTTCCCCGCCGCCCCCAGAGCGGAGGGCCGAGCCGTCGCAACAAGGAACGGCCGGTCTGCGGCGGGTTTAAGGACGATTTTGCGCGAGTCGCGGCGCCGGTCGGCCCTTCGCGTACGGGAGTATTCTTCCGCATGGGCAGGCCCGCGCGCGCCCGGAAAATATCTGCCGGTCGGCGGCGGAGATTTACCGGCCATTTACCTTCCCGGGCGCATCACACTTCGCAACAGAGGGGCAAAGATGCGCACGATTTTTCCATCCGCGACAATCGCCGACAGCCGCTACGCGATGATCTCGTCCCTCCGGGCGCAGGGCTTCGCGATCGGCGAGGGTGATTCGGCGCCGCGCGCGGGCGACCTGTTCGTCGTCGCCGCCGGCGAGCCGGTGGCGAGCCCGGCGCGCACGCTGATCGTCGGCGATGCGCAGGGCGCGGATGGTCGCCACGTCGCCCCCGGCCGCGACGGCGCGCCGCACCGGATCGGTTTCGGCGCCGGCGATGCCGCCGTCGGCAACGCCTTCGTCCGGGCGATGCTGGGCGGGCCGGAGATGCCGACCGCCGCCGATCCCGAGACGCTGGCGCTGTTCGCACTGGCCGAGCGGGTGGCCCAGGCGGACATCACCGTCCTGATCAACGGGCCCACGGGCACCGGCAAGGAGGTGCTGGCCCGCACCATCCACATGAATTCGCCGCGCGCGGGCAAGCCGTTCATCGCGATCAACTGCGCCGCACTGCCCGAAACCATGCTGGAAGCGCTGCTGTTCGGCCATCAGAAGGGGGCGTTCACCGGCGCGTCGTCAGGCGGCGAGGGCTTTTTTCGGGCGGCGGACGGCGGCACCATCCTGCTCGACGAGATCGCGGAGATGCCGCTGGCGCTTCAGGCGAAGCTGCTGCGCGTGCTGCAGGAGCGCGAGGTGGTGCCGATCGGTGCCTCCGTGCCGCAGCCGATCGACGTGCGCGTCGTCGCCTGTGCGAATCGCGACCTGCAGGCCGAGGTGGCGGCGGGCCGCTTCCGCGCCGATCTCTATTACCGCCTCGCCGTGTTTCCGCTGACGACCAAGGCGCTGGCCGACCGGCCGGAGGATGTGCCCGCGCTGGCCGCGACGATGATCCTGCGCCACGCCGGCACCCGCGCGGTCGTGCCCTGGCCGACCGCCGACGCGATCGAGGTGCTGAAGGCACACGACTGGCCGGGCAATGTCCGCGAGCTGGAAAACGTGATCCAGCGCGCGCTGCTGTTCGCCGGTGGCGACACGATCGAGGCGCACCACATCGTCTTCGACCGCCCCGTCACGATGAGCTTCGTGCCCAGCGTTACGCCGATCGTGGCGGCGGCCCCCGCTATGGCGGCGCCGGCCGCCGTGCCGGCGGAAACGCCGGTGTCGCTGGGCAAGGTCGTGCAGATGAGCGAGTTCGCCGCGATCCGCGACACGCTGCGCGCCTGTGGCGGCAGCCGGATCGAGACGGCGAAGCGGCTGGGCATCTCCGAGCGGACACTCCGCTATCGCCTCGCCAAGGCGCGCGAGCAGGGCGAGGAGATCGTGCCCGCCGCCGCTGACTGGAAGGCTAGCGCATGAGCGGCATCGGCGGGGTGGGCGGTGTCGGCGGGATCGACCGCGTGATGCAGCTGCGTGCCCAGATCCTCGAACGCAACCAGGCGCTGGCCCGCGCCAGCAGCGCGCCCGCCGCCGCACCCGCGACGGAGGCGAAGCCGACCAGCTTCGCCGCGACGCTGGATACCGCGCTGAAGAGCGTCAACGAGGGTCAGAACGAGGCCGCCAAGCTGTCCGACAGCTACGAGCGTGGCGAGACGGTCGACATCGCCAAGGTGATGCTGGCCCGCCAGCAGGCCTCTGTCGGGTTCGAGGCGACGCTTCAGGTCAGGAACAAACTGCTGTCCGCCTACAAGGACATCATGAGCATGCCGGTGTAATCGATGAGCACTGCCCTCACCACCACCACGCCCGCCGCCGTGCCCGAGCGGTTCGCCAACCCGCTGGAGCAGGTGCGCGGCCTGCTGGCGCAGCCCGCCGTCCGCCGGTCCGCGCCGATGGCGATGGTCATCGGCCTGGTCGGCGCGGCCGCGCTCGCCTGGACGACGTTGGCGACGCCGACGCAGAAGACGCTGTTCACCGGCCTTGCCGATGCCGACAAGGCGGCGGTGATGCAGAGCCTGGAGCAGGCGAACATCGGTGCGCATGTCGACGACGGCACCGGCGCGATCACCGTCGACGAGGAAAGCTACAGCCGCGCGCGGATGCTGCTGGCCAGCCAGGGCCTGCCGAAACAGGCGCCCGGCGGCTATGCGATCCTCGACCAGCTGCCGATGGGCGTCAGCCGTGCCGTCGAGGGCGAGCGACTGCGCCAGGCGCGCGAGACGGAACTGGCGCGTTCGATCCAGGATATCGACGCGGTCATCGAGGCGCGCGTGCATCTGGCGACGCCCGAGGCCTCCGTCTTCGTCCGCGACGCCGCCGCGCCGTCCGCCTCCGTCATCGTGAAGCTGGCGCCGGGACGCAGCCTGTCGGAGGCGCAGGTCGCCTCGATCATCAACCTCGTCGCCTCGTCGGTGCCGGGGATGAAGCCCGATGCGGTGACGATCGTCGATCAGGCGGGCGCGCTGCTGACGAAGCCCGGCGGGCGCGATGCCGCGGGCGCGATCCGCGACGAGCGCATCGACTTCCAGCGCCGTGTCGAGGACAAGTATCGCCAGCAGCTGACGCAGCTGCTGACCCCGCTGCTCGGCGCGGGCAATTTCTCCGCCGAGGTGCAGGCCGACGTCAATCTCGACGAAACGCAGGCGACGCGCGAAAGCTATGAGAAGCAGGGCGCGCTGCGGGCCGAGACGGGCCAGTGGACCGGCAACCAGAAGGACAATGCCGCGCCCGGCGGTATCCCCGGCGCGCTGTCGAACACGCCGCCGCCAGCCAGCCAGCTGCAGGTGCCGACCCCGGCGGTGGGCGCCACCGGCGGGCCGCAGCCGGTCGCGGGCGGCCCCGCGCCCGACCCGAACAAGCAGACCGACAGCTATCAGCGCGCCTATGATTTGGGCCGCGAGGTGTCGGTGACGCGCGCGGCGCCGGGTTCGGTCAAGCGGCTGTCGGTCGCGGTGGTGCTGCGCGATCCCGAAAAGGGCCGGCGCACCGCGATGGAGATCAACCAGATCACCGATCTGGTGAAGAGCGCGGTCGGATACGACCAGACGCGGCAGGATCAGGTGACGGTCATCAGCCGCCAGTTCGCCGGCGCGGCGACCGATATGGCCGACAAGGCGCCGTGGTACGACAATAGCTGGCTGCCGATGCTGGCGCGCAACCTGACCGCGATCATCATCGCGCTGCTGGTCCTGTTCATGGGCGTCCGCCCGATCGTGAAGGGCATGGCGAAGAAGCGCGAGGACGAGGCGAAGGCCGAGGCCGCCGCGACCGCCGCCGGTTCAGCCGGTGCAGCCGGTGCGACTGGCGGGGCGACGGTGATCGGGCCGGACGGCGAGCCGGTGCCGGCGATGCCGATGGTCGCGCCGCCGGTGAACATCGACCAGGTCGAGAAGGCGGGCGATTATGGCGAGCGACTGGATCTGGTGCGCGGCTTCACCCGCGACAATCCCGCCCGCGCGGCGCTGGCGGTGCGTGACATGATCAAGGCGGACCAGAAGTGAGCGAGGCTGCCGCCGCCACCCCCCGCACCTTTACCGGGATCGAGCGCGCCGCCGTGCTGATGATGGTCGTCGGCGAGGAAGAGGCGGCGGCGATCCTCCAGAAAATGGAGCCGGACGAGGTGCGCCAGCTGGGCGCCGCGATGTTCGCCGTCGCCGACGTGTCCGAAGAGGAAGTCGATGGCGTGCTGGAGGATTTCGTCGGCCGCGCGCGGGAGCGGACCAGCATCACCTTCGACCCAAAGCCGCAGGTGACGGCGGTGATGAACCGCGCGCTCGGCCGGGAAAAGGCGGAGAGCGTGCTCGCCCGCATCACCCCGGCGGAGGCCGCGTGCGAGCTTGAGCTGCTCGACTGGATGGAGCCGGGCGACATCGCCGCGATGATCGAGAAGGAGCATCCGCAGATCGCCGCCGTCGTGATTGCCAACCTGGATCCCGCGATCGGCGGGCAGGTGCTGGAACAGCTGCCCGAGGGAACGCAGCCCGACGTCCTGCATCGCATCGCCAAGCTGGGGCCGATCACGCCCGAGGCGGTCGAGACGCTGAAGGCGCTGCTGACCCATCAGACCAGCGCGGCCGGCAGCGGCGCGCAGGTGACGCTGGGCGGCGCGCGCGAGGCGGCGCTGATCCTGTCGGGCGCGCGCAAGGCGACCGAGCAGCGCGTGATGCCCAAGCTGTTCAAGATCGACCGCGACGTCGCCAAGGCGATCGAGGAGGCGATGTTCGTCTTCGACAACCTGCTCGACATGGATGACAAGAACCTCGGCACGCTGATCCGCAACGTCGATGGCGAGGTGCTGGTCAAGTCGCTGAAGGGCGTGGACGAGGCGGTGCGCAACCGCTTCCTGGGCTGCATGTCGGCGCGCGCCGCCGACGGCATCCGCGACGAGATCGAGGCGCGCGGTCCGATGAAGCTGGCCGAGGTGATGGACGCGCAGAAGGCGATGATCGCCATCGCCCGCCAGCTGACCAAGGACGGAACGCTCCAGATGGGCGGGGGCGAGGACGATTATGTCTGATTTCGTCGCCGGGTTCGCCAGCCGCCACGAGATCGCGGCCAACCTGCTGCACGCGGTGTTCGCGCCGCCGGCCGGCTTCGCGCCGGTGGATCCGACGCGGGGGCTGGGGCCGGTGCCGGCGGGTGCCGCGAACGCCCCGGCGGCGGCCGCGCGCACCGCGGGGCCGAAGCATTTCGTCCCCGCCGATCGCGACGCCAACCCGACCGAGGGCTGGGACCCGCTGGATGCGACCGCCGATACCACACCCTATATCGATCCGGTCGAGGCCGCGCACAGCGCGGGCTATGCCGAGGGCATGGCCGCCGCGATGGCGACGATCGAGGCCAACGCCGCGCGCGACATGGCGCTGCTGGACGGCATCGTCGCGCAGCTGGCTGCCGGGCGGATGGACCGCGAGGCGATGGCCGCGCGGCTGCGCCAGACGGTGATGATGCTCGTGACGCGCATCGTCGGCGAGGTCGGCGTGTCCGCCGAGCGCCTGGCGGAGCGGATTGAGGCGGCGGCCGGGATGCTGGCCGACGAGTCCGAATCGGCGATGCTGCGCGTCCACCCCGACGACGTCGCCTTGCTGAAGGGCCGGTTGCCGCAGACCATCTTCGCGGTCGGCGACGCGCAGGTCGAACGCGGCGGCTTCGTACTCGAAAGCGCATCGACGGTGGTGGAGGACGGTCCGGCGATGTGGCTGGAGCAGCTGGCCGCCGCGATCGACCGCGCGCCACTGCCGCTGGCCGCCTGACCGGACGACCGATGCTGAACCGCTTTGCCGACGATTATCTGGCGACGCTCGCCGATGCCGATTTCTCCCCCGCGCCCAGCGTGTCGGGTCGCCTGGCGGCGTGCGACGGCCTGCTGATGGAGGCGATCGGGCTGCGGCTGCCGGTCGGCACCGTCTGCCGCGTCGGTGACAGCGTGGAGGCGGAGGTGATCGGCTTTCGCGGCGAACGCACGCTGCTGATGAACCTGGGCGGCCCCGCGCCGCTGCTGCCGCGTGCACCGGTGCGCCCGATCGGCCCGCCGGGCGAGGCGGAGGTGGGCGCGGCGATGCTGGGCCGCGTCGTCGACGGCGCGGGCCGGCCGATCGACGGACTGGGCCCGATCCGGGGCGCCGGTCGCTGGCCGCTGGCCGGCAAGCTGCAATCGCCGCTGGACCGGGGCCGGGTACTCAAGCCGCTGGACGTCGGCGTGCGCGCGATCAACGGCCTGCTGACGATCGGGCAGGGCCAGCGCGTCGGCATCATGGCGGGATCGGGCGTCGGCAAGTCGGTGCTGCTGGGCATGATGGTGCGCGCGGCCAAGGCGGACGTGATCGTCATCGGCCTGATCGGCGAGCGCAGCCGCGAGGTCGCCGACTTTCTGGAAACCAAGGTCGCGGGGGCAGCGCGGGCACGGTCCGTCGTCGTCGCGGTGCCGGCCAACCATTCGCCGGTGCTGCGCATTCGCGGCGCCCTGCGCGCGACCGCGATCGCCGAGGCAGTCCGCGCGGAGGGGAAGAAGGTTCTCCTCATCATGGATTCGCTGACCCGCGTCGCCCATGCCGGGCGCGAAATCGGGTTGGCGCTGGGCGAGCCCGCCTCCGCGCGCGGCTATCCCCCGTCCGCCATCGCGATGCTGCCCAACCTGATCGAACGCGCTGGCGCCGATGCGCACGGTACGGGATCGATCACCGCGATTTATACGGTGCTGGCGGATGGCGACGACGGGAATGACCCCGTGGTCGACTCGGCGCGCTCGATCCTGGACGGGCACATCGTCCTCAGTCGCGCGCTGGCGGAGCGGGGCGTCTATCCCGCGATCGATGTCGGCCCCTCGGTCAGCCGCGTGATGAACGATATCGTCGCGAAGGATCATGTGCTCGCCGCCCGTGTGCTGCGCCGGCATCTGGCGACCTATGAGGAGAATCGCGACCTCGTCCTGATGGGCGCCTATCGCGCGGGCGCGGACCCGGCGATCGATGCCGCGATCGCCTATCATCCGGCGATCACCGACTATGTCCGGCAGGATTATGACGAGGTGGTCTCGCTGGAGACGGCGGCGGCCGAGCTGACCGGCGTGTTCGGCGACGGCTGATGGACGCCAGCACGCTGCGCCGTATCCATCGCGTGCGCACCGCGCAGCTGAACCTTGCGCGGGCGGACGAGGCGCGTGCCACCGCCGCGCTGGCGGCGGAAACCGCGATGACAGACCGGATCGCCGCGCTGGTCGATGCGGTCGCGCCCGCACCCGCGACGACGGGCGCCTTCACGCTTGCGGGCACCGCACTGTTTCGCGAGCGGCTGCACCGTTCCGCCGATGCCGCCGCGATGCGTGTCGAATATGCGGAGATGCGCGTCGCCCGCGCGGGCGAGGCGAGCCGCGCGGCGCATCGCGACCAGAGCGTCGTCGAGAAGCTGATCGACCGTGCGCGGCGCGAGGCGCTGTATCGAGAGGCCCGCGATCTGCAGAACGCGCCGCCCCAGGCGCGAAAACGGCACGGCTCTTGCTGATACAGGGTTAACGACCCACGACGAGCCAGGGCACCGCCGTATGATCAGCCTGACCGCCTCTATTCCCGGATTAGCCCCCGCCGCCCCGCCTGCAGGCGCCATGCCCGCCATGCCGGTGCTGGGCGGGGAGCAGGCGTTCGTGCTGCCCGATCCGGCCGCGTTGCTGACCGGCGCCGATACGAGCGGGGCGGGCGGCGGTGCGGTCGCATTCCCGGCGATCACGGCGGTGTCGGATCGGCAATCGGTTGCCGCCCCCGGCACCAGCTTGCCGGGCATCGTGCAGCCTGCGGCCGACGTGCCGGTGATTGCCGGCATCCCCACGCTTGCCCCGTCGCTGCCGGTCGATTCGCGCTTCACGGGCGCAGCGGCGCGCTTCATCGACGTCGATCCGCCGGCGGAGGCGCCCGAAGCGGTGGCGTCGGCCGCGACCGCCGGAAGCCCGGCGACGTCCGAACAGGTTTCCGTCGCGCCCGCGGTCGCCACCGCCATGGCCGCGGCGGCGGGGGTGGTCGCGGCTGTCATGCCGGAGCCGTCCGCCAAGTCCCCGCCGCCCGCCCCCGAGCCGCAGACCGCCACCGCCGCGGCGCTGGCGATCGTACCCCGCACCGTCCGCCGGGAGGGGCGCGACCTGCCCCGCGAGGACGCAAGCGCTCCAGCGAAGGACGATGGCGACAGGGCGGACTCCGATCCCGCTACCGATCCGGCGCCCGTGGCCGCGATCTCGCCCGTCACCCTGTTGGCGGCGGTTAGTCTGCCCGTGCCGATCGAAGCCGCCGCGCCCGTCACCGCGAAGGAGGTGGCGGTCGCCTCGACCACAGTCGCCAGCCCGGCGGTCGCGTCCGTGCCGGCGACCGGCCTCGCGCGCGATACCGCCATGGCCCCGCCACGCGCTGTGCCGGATGCCACGGCAGGCACGCCATCTGCCGCGCCGTCGACGACCCCCGCGCCCGTCATGCGTCAAGACCCGGCCACCCGGCCGGGAACGGGCGCGACGCCCGGGCGCGGCGAGGAGATCCAGGGGGTTGCGCCCTCACCCCGGACCGATCAGGGCGAGGCGCTCCCGACTGTCGCGTCGCCCGCTCCTGCCGCGTCCCCGATCCCAACCGGCGAGGCGACCCCCGCCGCCTCTGCCGTGGCTTCGGCCCCGTCCACCCCGTTACCGGCTGGCGTGACGCCTTCAATCAAGGGCGCGGCAACGCTGTCTTCGACGACCGCGAACTTACGGGCCCCCGCGACTGTCGCATCGACCCTCGTGACGCCGGTCGACACCACGCAGGTGCCATGGCGGTTCGCGCCGGCGGTCGTGCGGTCATCCAACGCCGCGCCCGCACCGGGGGTCGTCAGCGCGATGCTCCAGTCCACCACGGTCGCTGCCGCGCCGATATCGGGCACGCCCGTAACCCTAGCGGCGGGCTCGGTGATCTCGTCACCGTCCGATGGGGCTGCGGAGGGAATGCGGGCCGCGATGCCGACAGTGAAGGAGGCCGGCGTCTCGACCGCTACGCAGACCCCTGCCACGCCCGCCGCCGTTACGCCTGCCGCACAGGCCGCGGCACGTCCCGTCACGCCCGCGCCCGCCGGGGTCGTCTTCGCCCCCGCCATCGCGGCCGCCGAGGAGCGCGAGCGCCAGGTGCAGCCCGTCACGACCGACAGCGCGACGCCCGCGCCCGTCGGAGCCGCCGGGCTGGCGCTTCCCGTCGCGGCGACGGCACGCGCCGATCCGAGCGGGCAGGCGGCGCTCGACCTGACGCAGCCGCAGTGGCCGCACCAGATGATCCAGCGGATCGAGACGCTGCGCGACGCCGCCGATGCGGCGGACACGCGCATCCGACTGATCCCGGACGCGCTGGGCGCGATCGACGTGGCGGTGAAGCGCGACGGCGATACGCTGCACGTTCAGTTCACCGCCGAGCAGGCGCAGACCCGCCAGCTGCTCGCCGACGCGCAGCCCCGGCTGGCCGAGGCGGCGGAGGCGCGCGGACTGAAGCTGGGCCAGACCAGCGTCGATGCCGGCACGACCGGCGGCAACGGCCAGCCATCGCAACAGGCGCAAGGCGGTGGCGGCTTCCAGTCGACCGCCTGGGGCCAGGGCGCTGGGCAGGGCCAGTCCCGCCCGCAACACCAGTCCGCAACGCCCGCCCGCCCCGCATCCGCGCTTTCCCCCAACCAATCGGCCGATCCGGCCGCTGACGATGCCCGCATCGCCTGATCCGAAGGACCAGACCCATGAGTGACGCGAAGGAAGAGAAGGAAGAGGCCGCCCCCAAGAAGAAGGGTGGTCTGAAGAAGATCATCATCGGCGCGGTCGCGCTGCTGGCGCTGGTCGGCGGCGGCGTGGGGGCGGGCGTCTACGCCGCCTCGTCCGGGCTGATCGGCGGCGGCGGCGCCCATGCCAAGGAAGAGGAGAAGGAGCCGGAAGATCCCAACAAGCCCAAGCTGGTGCCGAAGGCCGAGCAGAAGCGCGCGGGTGAGGGCGGCGAAGGCGGCGAGGGCGGCCATGGCGGCGGCGGCGAAGGCGGCGGCGAGCATGGCGACAGCAGCGGCGCGGAGAATGTCGGCCTGCCGACCCCCGGCGGCCATGGTGGCGAGGTCTATGCCTCGAACTATTACGCCATGGAGAAGGAATTCACCGCGAACCTGCAGGATTCGGTGCATTTCATCCAGGTCGGCGTGGCGGTGTCGACGCCGTTCGACGACAAGGTGATCGAGCATCTGAAGACCAACGACATCGCCGTCCGCTCCGCCGTCCTGATGGCGCTGAGCGACACGACCGAGGAGGCGGTGTTCACGACCGAGGGCAAGCGCGAGCTGCAGAATCGGCTGGTCAAGGCGATCAACCGCACACTGGAGCAAAAGGAGGGATTCGGCGGGATCAGTAACGTTTACTTTACCAGTTTCGTTGTTCAGTGAGCCATGGTTAACGCCGCGACAACCAAGGTTAAACGAGCCGCATCGCCCCTGCTGGGGGATGCGGACGACATGCCTGTCGAAGCCGCGGTGCTGGGGGCGCAGAAGCTCAACCCCTTCGGCGATCTCAACACGTTGCAGCATCTCACCGCGCGGCTGGCGCGGGGGACGCGGCCGATGTGGGAAAAGCTGCTGCGTCGCGAGGTGCGCTGCTTTTCCGAGCCGCTGAGCGTCGAGCGCTTCGCCGATTATCGCGCCGCGCGCGGCGACCTGCTGACCGCGTGGCTGCCGCTGTCGATGACGCCGCCGGGCACGACCCATGCGTGGTGCATGATCGACGGCCGGTTCCTGATGGAAATGCTGGACCTGTTCTTCGGCGGGACCGGCGCGGTGCCGCTGATGCTACCGACCGAATTCTCCCCGTCCGCGGAAGCGATGGCGGCGCGTGTCGCGACGCTCATGGCCGGTGCGCTGGGCACCGCCTGGGAACCACTGACGCGCGTGGGCTTCGTTGCGGGCAAGCCCGAGCAGAATGCCGATCTGGATGGCGAGGATGCGGTGATCGTGACCCGCATCGGAATCGATACGCCGGGCAAGCCGGTGTTCGTCGATGTCCTTTATCCCGTGCAGGCGCTCAAGACGCATGGCGCGACGCTGACCGGCAAGGTGCTGGACAAGGCGGAGCCGGACCCGGCGTGGCGCAACGCGCTGACCCGCGTGACGATGGGCGTCCGCTTCCCCGTCCGCTCCGTGCTGGCCGAGCCGGTCGTGCGGCTGTCGATGCTGATGGACCTGAAGCCGGGCGACGTGATCCCGATCACCATCGCCCCCGACGTGCCCGTCATGGTCGGCCGCGACCGGCTGGGCTGCGGCACCGTCGGCACCTCCAACGGCCGGGCCGCCATCCGCCTGACCTCACTCGCCAATCCCGACGCCGAATTCGATGAAGGACTGAACGCATGAACGACATGACCGGTGGGTTCGCCACCGACCCCGCCGTCCCGGGGGGCATCGCGAACAATTTCCGGCTGTTGCAGGATGTCGACGTCAAGCTGACGGTCGAGATCGGCTCGACCAGCCTGACGCTGCGCGAATTGCTGGCGCTGGGCGAGGGCAGCGTGATCGAGCTTGACCGGCAGGCGGGCGAACTGCTCGACGTGTTCGTCAACGGCACGCTGATCGGTCGCGGCGAGGTCGTGACCGTCGGCGAGCGGTTCGGTGTGCGCATGACCGAGCTGGTCAGCCCCGAGAAGCGCGGCTGATCCGATGCTGTGGTCCTATATCCTGAAGCTTCTCGTGCTGCTGCCGCTGGTGTGCGGGCTGATGATCGGCTGCCTCTATCTGTGGCGCCGGCTGGAAAGCCGCATCCCGGGCAAGCCGTCGACGCGCCTCATCTCCGTCAAGGAGACGATGATGATCTCGCCGGGCCTGCGCCTCGCGGTCCTGGATTTCGAGGGCCGGCGCCTGCTCGTCTCGGTCGGGCGGGGCGGGGTGACGCTGGTGGACAAGGTGGATCACGGGGTGGACCAATGACGGTCTCGGTGACGCGGCGTGGCGACGGCCCGGCGCTGGTGCGTGCGCCCGCGCGTCCCGCCAGGGGCGGCGTGATGACTTTGGTGTGGGGGATGCTGGCGATGCTGCTCGCCATTGTCGTCGCCGCGCCCGCGCTGGCGCAGACGGCGACGACGCAGGCGGTGCCCGCCGCCGCCGCGCCCGAGACGCCGGCGGTGGCGGCGCCCGCCACGCCGGGCGCGGGCGACGCGGTCGACCGCGCGTTGAAGCAGCTGGGCGGGCAGCAGGGCCAGTCGGCGCCGCTGTCGCTGTCGCTGCAGGTCCTCATCATCATGGGCCTGCTGACGATCCTGCCGGGCATCCTGTTGATGATGACCAGCTTTACCCGGATCGTCATCGTGCTGGCGATCCTGCGCCAGGCGATGGGCCTGCAACAGACGCCGCCCAACCAGGTGCTGATCGGTCTGTCGCTGTTCCTGTCGCTATTCATCATGGCGCCCACGATCAACCAGATCAACACGACCGCGATCCAGCCCTATGCGGCGGGCCAGCTGGCCGGCACGCAGATGATCACGACCGCCGGCGCGCCGCTCCACGACTTCATGACCAAGCAGACCCGGACGAAGGACCTGAAGATGTTCGCCGACATGGCGAAAGCCGGCCCCTTCGCCAGCCCGAAGGACATTCCCTTCGCGGTGCTGCTGCCGGCCTTCATCACGTCGGAGTTGAAGACGGCGTTCCAGATCGGGTTCCTGATCTTCCTGCCCTTCATCGTCATCGATCTGGTCGTGGCGACGGTGCTGATGAGCCTTGGCATGGCGATGCTGTCGCCGACGATCATCTCGCTGCCGTTCAAGCTGCTGCTGTTCGTGCTGGTCGATGGCTGGGCGCTGACGATGGGCAGTCTGGCGAATTCGTTCGCGACCTAAGCGATTTCTCCTCGCCTTGAAGGGGAGGGGCTTCACCGATCCAGGAAGATGACATGGACGCCGATTACTTCCTCACCGTCGCCAACCAGACCATGTGGGTGCTGGCGCTCGCCTCCGCGCCGATCCTGGTGCCGGCGCTGCTGGCGGGCCTGATCCTCGGCATGGTGCAGGCCGCGACCTCGATCAACGAGCAGACGCTGACCTTCGTGCCGAAGCTGGTCGTGGTCGCCTTCTCCATCCTGATCTTCGGCAGCCTGATCCTGGGGCTGCTGAGCGATTTTACGGTGGGGATGTTCGAGCGTATCCCGGATCTGGTGAAGTGAGGCGCAGCGCCAGCGCGGCCACGCCCGCGCGCCCGGCGCCAGCCGGGGCGCAAGCCCGGCCGGCCTCGGCCCTGCCGAGGGTCGACGACGCGGCTTTGCCGCGGCGGGCCATAGCCACCACATTGCCCGCCGCGGCAAAGCCGCGTCGTCGGACGGATGCTGCGCCCCGCCGGCCGGGCTTGCCAGCGTGGCGCGCAGCGTGCGCGCTCTCGCAGGCTGCGCCGTGCTAGGCCTCGGCCTTGCCATCGAACCCCAGATCTGGGCCCTAATCTTCGTGATGGTCCGGGTCGGGGCGGCGTTCGTGGCGGCGCCGGTGTTCGGGGCGGTGTCGCTGCCACTGACCGTGCGCGTGTCGCTGGCGGGCGCGATCGGCATCCTCGTGCTGGGATCGCACAGCATCACGCCGCCGCCGTCGGTCTTCGCGGTCGCGACCTTCTTGTCGATCGCCGCGGAGGCGCTGGTGGGGTTCGCGATGGGCTTCATCCTGCAGGCCGCCTTCTCCGCGCCGCTGATCGCCAGCGAGGTGATCGGCGGGGCGATGGGGATCGGCTTCGCCAATTCGATCGACCCGCAGAACGGCCGCTCCTCGCCCGCGCTCGGCCAGTTCTTCTCGATCATGCTGACGCTCTTGTTCCTGTCGGTCGACGGGCACCTCGTCCTCGTCGATATGCTGGTGAAGAGCTATGAGGCGCTGCCGCCCGGCGCCGCGTGGCTGGGCGCGGACCGGCTGAAGGCGATCGCCTTCTTCGGCGCTTATGCGTTCTTGGCGGGGCTCCTTTTGGCGCTGCCGGTCGGATTCCTGCTGCTGTGCCTGAATCTGGTCGTCGGCATGATGAGCCGCGCCGCCCCAGCGCTCAACCTGTTCGCCGTCGGCCTTCCCGCCAGCCTGGCGGTGGGCGTCGTCGCGCTTGCCATCGCGTTCCCGGCGATGGGCGATTATATGCTGGTCATCATCCGCGAGGCGCTGGGCGCCGTGCAGACGCTAGTGCTCGGCTGATGTCGGAGGGCGGCGAAAAGACAGAAGCCCCGACAGCCAAGCGACGCCAACAGGCGGTCGACGACGGCAATGTCCTTCGTTCCCGCGATCTGGCGACCGCGCTGGTCGTGCTCGCGGGCGTTTCGTGGCTGTTGTTCATGGGGCCCGCACTGCTGGCCGCCTGCCGCGAGGTGATGGCCGCCAGCTTCCAGTTCGGCCGGGCCGACGTCGAGGATTTCTCGCCATGGCGACCGCTGGCGCAGGCCGGCTGGCGGCTGGCGCTGCCGATCGGATCGCTGCTGGCGATCAGCCTGATCGCGGCGGCCGTATCGGGCGCGCTGCTGGGCAGCTTCGGCTTCAACGGCAAGCTGATGGCGCCCAAGATGAGCCGCATCAACCCCGCCTCCGGTCTGAAGCGCATCCTGGGGATGAACGGCTGGATCGAGCTGGGCAAGTCGCTCCTGAAGGTCGTCCTGCTCGGTGCGCTGGGCGGCTGGATGCTGTGGAAGGCGTCGCGGCCGACGCTGGGGCTGACGCAATCGAACCTAGACGCCGCGCTGCAGACCGTCGGCGGCACCTTTACCGGCATCCTACTGACGATGAGCCTGGGTCTCGTCGCGATCGCCGGGATCGACATTCCGATCCAGATCATCCGCCGCCTGTCGCAGATGCGCATGACCAAGCAGGAGATCAAGGACGAGCACAAGGAGAGCGAGGGTAACCCCGAGGCCAAGGGCCATCAGCGCGCGAAGATGCGCGAGATCCTGTCGGGCGGCGTGCGGCAGGCGGTGGCGGAGGCGCATGTCGTGCTGACCAACCCGACGCATTTCGCCGTCGCGCTCCGCTACGACCGGGGTCGGGATCAGGTGCCGGTGGTGGTCGCAAAGGGGCGCGGCGCCACCGCGCTGGCAATTCGCGAACTGGCGGCCGAGGTGGCGGTGCCGGTGCTGGAATATCCGCAGCTTGCCCGCGCCGTCTATTACACCAGCCGCGAGGGGCAGGAGGTGCGCGACGACCTGTACATGCCGATCGCGACCGTCCTCGCCTTCGTCTTCGGGCTCAACGTGTCGGCGGGCGGATCGCCGCTGCCGCCGGTCGATGTGCCGCCGACGGCGCGCTTCGACGAGAATGGCCGGAAAACCGACTGAAACGGGCCCATGCGCGCTAAAGAATCGCGCGATCCGGCCGTTAACTGAGACATGCCGGAGAACGCGTCATGACCACCGTGAGCAGCAGCACCAGCAGCGCGTCCAGTACGGCCGCGACCAGCACGAGCCAGTCTATCACGCAGACGCTGGGCGCAGGGTCGGGCATCGATATCAAGTCGCTGGTCACCAATCTGGTGAACGCGCAGTTTTCGGTAAAGAACCAGCAGCTCAGCGCGCAGTCGGACAAGCTGACCGCGCAGGTATCCAGCGTGGCGAAGCTGTCGCAGGGCATCACCGGCTTTCGCGACGCGCTAAAGGCGCTGGTGCAGGGCGGTACGCTGTCGACCCAGCCTTCCAGCTCGAATGCCGCCGTCGCGACGGTCGCGTTGCAGAAGGGGGGCAGCGCGGTCGGCCTGTCGGCGCAGCTGAACGTCCAGCAGATCGCGAGCAACCAGGCCGCGACCAGCAACGCGCCGATCGGGACGACGCAGGCGTTTAAGGGCGGGACGCTGACCGTGAAGATCGGCAGCTACGTCACCGCGAACGGCACGACCAGCCTGTCGCCATCGCAGACCGTGCCGATCACGATCGCCGACGGCGCGACGATCGACCAGATCGCGGCGCAGATCACCAGCGCGACCGGCCTGAAGACCGCGCTGATCAAGGACAATGGCGGCGTCCGCCTGAGCATCAAGGGCGCGACGGGTGCCGCGCAGGCGTTCGAGATCAGCAGCGCCGATGGCAACGCCAGCACGGCGGCCAATCAGAGCCTGTCGATCCTGGCGGTCGGTTCCGGCGCGACCGGCATGACCGTCGGCAGCACCGCGAAGGATGCGATGCTGACGCTGGACGGGGCCAGCTTCACCCGATCCACCAATACCATTTCGGACCTGCTGCCCGGCGTCGACCTCAATCTGGTCGGCGTATCGACCAGCCCCGTGACGCTCGGTTCGACGCCCCCCGGCAGCGCGCTGACGGCGGCGGTGCAGGATGTCGTCGACACGTTCAACGCCCTCCAGTCGATCATCAATACCGAGCGGGACGCGACGACCGGCGCGCTGCGGTCCGATTCGGCAGCCGCCGCACTGAACCGGATGCTGAGCGGGCTGACCCTGACGCCGCTGACCTCCACCCCCGGCGGACCGAAGACGCTGGCGGAACTGGGTATCGGCACCGATACCGACAAGCGCGACGGCAGCCTGAAGCTGGATACGGCAAAGCTGGCCAGCGTCATGGCCAAGAACCCGGCGGGCGTGGAAGCGATCTTCGCGACGGACAGCAGCGGCAATGGCGGGTTGTTCACCGCCATCTCCGCCATCGCGACGAAGGCGACCGACAAGACATCCGGCCTCGCCGCCTCGACGGCCAGCTACCAGGCCAAGATCAAGCAGATCACCGATCAGCAGAGCCAGGTGACCGACGACATCGCGACGACGACGACGCGGATGACGCAGCAATATGCCGCGATGGACGCGCGTGTCGCGGCGTACAAGGCGTCGCAGAGCTTCATCGAACAGCAGGTCAAGGTCTGGACGAAGAGCAACTGACATGGCCTACGCATCCACCTTGCTCCGCGATCCCTGGGCCACCTATCGCGAGATCGACGCGGTCGGCCGCACCAGCCAGGCCGCGAGCGGGCCGCAGCTCGTGCAGCTGCTCTATACGGAGCTGCTCGCCGCGCTGCGCGCCGCTGCCAGCGCCGCCGAACAGGGCCACCAGCGGATCAAGAGCGAGCGCGTGACCCGGGCCACCGCGATCCTGTTTGCGCTCGAATCAGGGCTCGATTACGATCAGGGCGGCGATCTGTCGAAGACGCTGGCGCGCATCTATGCCGGCGCGCGCCGCTCGATCGTCAACGCGGCGGTTGGCAATGATCCCGCGCCGTTCCGCGCCGCCGCCGACAGCCTGGCGGAGATCGCCGCCGCCTGGTCCACCGCGATCGCGGCTTGATCCTACCCTATAGCTGGTGGCCGGTCCGGTCGCGCTTGGTCGCCAGATAGCGGGCATTGTGCGGGTTGGGCGGCAGGCTGTGCGCCACCCGTTCGATCACGGCGATGCCCGCCGCCTCCAGCCCCGCGACCTTGGCGGGATTGTTCGTCAGCAGTCGCACCTGTCGCTGGCCCATCAGGTCCAGCATTCGCGCCGCCACCCCGAAATCGCGCGCGTCGACGGCGAAGCCCAGTCGCGTGTTCGCGTCCACCGTATCGAACCCCTGATCCTGCAGGCGATAGGCGCGCAGCTTGTTGACCAGGCCGATGCCGCGTCCTTCCTGCCGAAGATAGAGGAGGATGCCCCAGCCATTTTCCCGGATCGCGGCGATCGCGGCGCGCAGCTGCGGCCCGCAATCGCACTTCAGGCTGCCGAGCACGTCGCCGGTCAGGCACTCGCTATGCAGCCGCACCAGCGGCGCGCGGCCGTCCAGCTGGCCGATGACCAGCGCGACATGCTCGTCCGCCGAATCGGGGGAGCGGAAGGCCACGATCTCCGCATCCTCCGCACCGTCCACGGGCAGGCGCGCGCGCGTCGCGATGGCGAGTGCGCGCGCGTCCTGATGGCGGTCGATCGCGGCGGGCGTGATCGTCACCTCGGCATCGCGACCGCCGGTGAAGAAGGCGGGGAGCAGCCCCGCGATCCGCGCCAGCCGGATCGCGGCGAGCGAAGCGACGGGCTGCGCCACCGGCTGCGTCCGGAACGGCCCCTTGAACGGCGTCGCGAGGTCCAGAGCCGGGTCGGCGAGCGCGATGGCGGTGTCGAAGTCGAGCCATGGCGCCGGCTCCACCATCACCGGCCGCTCGGGATCGGCGGCGTCCAGCTGGTTGGTCAGCTTCAGCGTCGCGGCCCGGCCGCTCGACAGCAGGACCGGGCTTTCGCCCGTGGGGGCGAAGGCGACCAGTGCGCGCGGATCGGCGGTTTCGATCGCGAGTAGGGTAAGTGGTGCCTCCCCCGGGGCGGCGATCGCGATCGGCCAGCCGCGCCGCATCGCGTCGATCGCGCGGGCCGCGTCGCGCGGGGCGTCCGTCACCATGCCAGCGTCACCATGCGAATTCCGTCATGATCGGCACATGGTCGGACGGCTTCAGCCAGTTGCGGCAATCCTCGAACACGGTGTGCGCGGTCGCCTGCGCCGCGACATCCGCCGTCGCCCACATATGGTCGAGCCGGCGGCCCCGGTCGGAGGCCGCCCAGTCCTTCGCGCGATAGCTCCACCAGGTGTGCAACCGGGCGGGGGCGGGGTGGAAATGGCGGCCGAGATCGACCCAGTTCCCCGCCGCCTGCAGCTGGCCGAGCGCTTCCACCTCGACCGGCGTGTGGCTGACGACGCCCAGCAGCTGCTTGTGGCTCCATACGTCCTCGGGCAGCGGGGCGATGTTAAAGTCGCCGACCAGCAGCGTCGGGTGGGAAAGCGTCTCGGACCAGCGTGTCATCCGCTCGACGAAATCCAGCTTCTGGCCGAATTTGGGGTTCACGTGCCGATCAGGCACGTCGCCGCCGGCGGGGACGTACACGTTCTCCAGCCGGACGCCGTTGGGCAAACGCACGCCCAGATGCCGCGCCTCCCGATTCGCCTGCCAGTCGAGCCGGTCGTCCTCCACGATCGGCACGCGGCTGATGATCGCGACGCCGTGGTGCATCCGCTGGCCGTGGATCAGGATGTGATCGTAGCCGAGCGCGCGCAGCGGGGCGAAGGGGAAGTCGTCGTCGACGACCTTCGTTTCCTGGAGGCACAGGATGTCGGGCGCCGCCTCTCGCAGGAAGCGTTCGACGATCTCCATGCGGAAGCGGACGGAATTTATGTTCCAGCTGACGATTTTCACGCGGTGGCTCTTAATGGGAGCGGCGCCGCGGGCAAAGCCCGCGTCGTCGGACGGGTTCGGCAAGGCCGACCCGCCGGCCGTGCTTGTGGGGCCTAAGGCCCCACAAGCAGAAAGGCCCCCGCTCCGGGGGCATGGAGCGAGGGCCGACTCAGCGTTCGTCACGCAGGCGGGGAGTGGAAACTGGTCCGGGCAACAGGGGGGAAAATCCCGAACGCCCCACATCCGCGAAGAGGCCTCTAGCGTACCGAACCTGTCGCCCGGATGAATGAAAACCCTATCTGCGACCAGCGGTTCGGCGCGGATCAACCCACTTGAAACTATTGTCAGAAATGGCGCCGCCATACCGCTGGTTCGAAAGCCGGACGGTGGTGCGGTTGTTCTGGCTGTCGAGCGCGGCCCAGCCCTGCAGCGTCAGACCCGCCGGCCCGGCCGGATCGCGTGCGAAGACCAGCGTGATGCGGCCATATTCGGGATGCTTGGGATCGCGCGCCTCCACCGTCACCAGACGCGGATCGGCGTCCGTCACCAGCTTCGCGAAGGCGGACAGGTCGCGGCTGGGATCGAGCAGCACGCCGAGCGGCGAATTGCGGATCGGCCAGCGCTGCACCTGGTTGACCGAATAGTCGACGAAGGTGAGCGCCCCCCCTTCGGCGACGATCAGCAGCGGCACGCCCTTCTGATACTGGAAGCGGATCTTGCCCGGCTGCTTCCAGGTCAGCGTCCCCGTCAGCACCTGACCGTTGCGATCGGTCTGCGAGAAATCGGCCGTCATCGTCGTCAGCGACTGGAGGAAGCGCTGGACCGAGGCGAGGTCGGCGGTCTGCGCGGCGGCGGGCGCTGCCATCGTGGCGATCACGGCGACGGGGGCCAGGGCGAAAGCGGATCGGATCATGCGACACTCCATGCACGCGTCCCTGCCGGACGGCGTTTGAACGACCTGTGAACCCCCGTGGGGCAGGCCGGTGGCGGCGGCAAGGGCCGCCGCCGGCCGCTCGATACGCCCGCGACGCGCGCCCGGTTCCACCGCGAACGTTGAGACTGTTGAGACATGTGGAGGGTGGCGGCCGGGAGGTTGAGAGCCTCAAGTCCTTGGGTAAGCTGCATTTGCCCGGGCAGGGCCCGGCGCGAATGTTGAGACGGGACGGTTGTCGCAAGGCGAATGTTGAGACGCGCTTCGGATGGGAAGGACGGGGCGGGCATGGCGGCGTTCTACCGCGCAGGCGCCGGTGTAGGACAGCCGTGCGATGCGGATGCCGGATCGCCGCGATCCCTGCCGGTGCACGTCCGCCCATGGGAGGAGGGGGGGGCAGAAAGCGATTGTTCAGGATGGGAACGGCATGGGCCATGGCGTACGGGACAGGCGCGTACGACACGAAAACTGGCGGAATTACCCGGAAGCCATGCACTGGATTCTCGATCGCGACTCCTGGGTCGACCGCAGCCTGACCGCGCTGCTGGCGTTGCAGGGGCTGACGCTGTTCATCGTCGTGCCGCTGGCGCACGACTGGCCGGCGGGGCGGACGCTGCTGGACATATGCCATATCAGCTTCGCCTTCATCTGTGTGGTGGTGCTGACGCGTAACCGGTTGTTGCGGATCGTGCAGGTCGCGGTGATCGTGCTGCTGACCGCGTGGCCGCTGCTGGGCCATGTGGTCTCCGCGTCGCTCAGGCTGGATCCGATGGAGCAGCATGAGGCGATCGCGGTCGTCGCCTTCGTCTTCAACGCGGCGGTGACGGCGGTGGTCGCGCAGACCGTGTTCGCCGAAGGCCGTGTGACGAAGCATCGGGTGCGCGGCGCGGTGCTGCTGTACCTGAACGTCTCCGCCTTGTTCGCCATCGCCTATGGCGTGATCGCGATGCACGCGCCGGGCGCCTTCCGGGGCACGGGCGCGGCGTTTCCCGGGCCGGCGGGCGCGACCGCGTCGTTCACCTATTTCAGCCTGACGACGATCACCACGACCGGACTGGGGGACATCACCCCGCTGTCGCCGCTGGCCCGGAGCCTGACGACGCTGGAGGCGGTGTTCGGGCAGCTGTTCCCGGCCACGCTGCTGGCGCGGCTGGTGGCGCTGCATCTGGCGCACGACGGCGCCTGATCCCTTCGTTTGCGGGAGGTGCCCGCGCAGGATACCCGTGGCCGCCGGACGGAAAGGCGCGGGGTGGTGGGATGCGGATGATCGGACTGATCGGCGGGATGAGCTGGGAAAGCTCCGCGGAATATTACCGCATCATAAATGAAGGAGTGCGTGACCGGCTGGGGCCGACCGCATCGGCGCGCTGCCTGCTCTGGTCGTTCGACTTCGCCGAGATCGAGGCGTTGCAGCATCACGGCGACTGGGATGCACTGGCCGCGCGGCTGGTGGAGGCGGCGCGGGCGCTGGCGGCGGCGGGGGCGGAGCTGCTGCTGATCTGCACGAACACGATGCACCGCGTCGCCCCCGCGATCGAGGCGGCGGTATCGGTGCCGCTGCTGCATATCGCGGACCCGACGGCGGCGCGCATCCGCGCGGGCGGGCATCGGCGCGTCGGCCTGCTCGGCACCGCGTTCACGATGGAGCAGGAGTTCTACAAGGGGCGGCTGACGGCGCGGCAAGGGCTGGAGGTGATCGTGCCCGGCGCGGACGACCGGGCGACGGTGCACCGGATCATCTATGAGGAACTCGTCGCCGGCCGGATCGAACCCGCATCCCGCGCGGCGTTCCGCGCGATCATCGCCCGGCTGGTGGATGCCGGCGCGGAGGCGGTGATCCTGGGCTGTACCGAGATCATGCTGCTCGTCCGCCCGGAAGACAGCGCCGTGCCGCTGTTCGACACGACCGCGCTCCACGCGGCGGCGGCGGTGGAGATGGCGCTGCGGGCGTGAGGGCGGAGCGGATCCGGGAGGTTGGGTATCAGGCGGCGAGCCGCAGGATGTTCCGCCCCTCCCGCTTCGCCCGATAGAGCGCCTGATCGGCACGACGGAGCAGCGTGTCGCACGCCTCTCCGGCGGCCAGTTCCGCGACGCCGATGCTGATCGTCACGCACGGATTGTCGCCGCCCGCCTCGATCGCGGCGCGCACCCGTTCGGCGACGGCCATGGCGACGCCGGCCGTCGCATCCGGCAGGACGATCAGGAATTCCTCCCCACCGAACCGCCCGATCGTGTCCGTGCTGCGCAACTGCCCGCCGGCATCGGCCGCGACCCGCCGCAGCACCTCGTCGCCCGCCTGATGGCCGAAGGCGTCGTTGATATGCTTGAAGTGATCGATGTCGAACATGGCGATGGAAACCGGCCTGCCGCAAGTCCGCGACGTGGCGGCGGCCTGATCGAGCACGGCCGATGTGCGGCGCCGGTTCGCGATCCCCGTCAGCTGGTCGGTTTCGGCGAGGATCGTCGCCTGCGCGGCGGCATGTTCGGCGCGGACGCGCGCGGCGTGCAACTCCGCCTCGTGCGCGGCCTGGGCGGTAATGTCCTGGATGATCCCGAACAGGCCGGGCGGATCGCCGTCGACGCGGGCATCGATCTCGCCACGGGAGAAGACATGGCGCACCTCGCCATCGGGGCGTACGATCCGGGCGGTGAAGGCAAAGCCGTGATTGCCGCGGATCGCCTGTTCCAGCCGTTCGGATACGAAGGGGCGGTCGTCGACATGATAGGCGTTCAGCGCCGAATCGAGCGTCGGCGGCACGTCGCCCGCCAGGCCGTGGATACGGTACACCTCCTGCGACCAGGTGACGGTGCCGCTGTCGGTGTCGAGCCGCCAGTGACCGACATGCGCCGCGCTTTCCGCCAGTTCCAGCAGGCGCATCTTGCCCGCGAGCCGGGCGGCGAGGCGTTCGCGGGCCGATAGCAGCGCCGCGACCGGCAGCGCGGCGACGAACAGCGACAGCAGGTAGAATTGCAGGAACAGGCTGCGGCTCAGCGCGTCCGCGTGGATCAGCGCGGACGGCCCGTGGCCGATGCCGATCGCGACCGAACTGATGATGGCGACGATCAGCACGCCGCCCGCCGCCCCGACCGGGCCGAGGCGGAATACGGCGAGCAGGACGGCGACCATCGGGACGAACAGCAGCGGATAGGCCGCCTTCGTAAAGGCCAGCCCCGCGACCAGCGCGACCAGCCCGAAGACGACCGCCGCCTCCGGCATCGCGGTGCGCAGGCGGCGACCCTCTCCGCGTTGCAGCACCGTCGCGACGATCAGCAACAGCGGCGTGACGACGAGGATGCCGAGCAGGTCGGTCGCGAACCACGACAGCCAGAAGCCGATCGAGACGACCGGGGCGCACAGCGTCGCGATCGTGGCGCCGATCATCGTGCCCAGCGCGGCCGCCACGCAGAAACAGGTCAGTCCGGCGGGATCGGTGAAGGTGACGCGGCACCGCGCCCGCGTGAGCAGCAGCCACGCCGCCAGCACCGCCTCCGCCATATTGGCGGCAGTGAAGCCGATCGTCGACACGGCGCTATGGCCAGCGCCGATATTGGCGAGCACATTGGCGGTCGCGGCCGCCGCAACATGCCAGCCCGCGCCCTGCGGACGCGCGATCATCAGCACGGCGAACAGGATGCCGGTGGGCGGCCAGAGGGTCGCGATACCGTGCCCCCCCTCCGTTAGAAACAGCGAGATCGACGCCGCGCAATAATAGGCGATCCCGGTCGCGAGGGGCGGGACCAGCCGTCGCGGCCAAGGGGCGACGAGGGGAGCGAAACGAGCCATTACCAAGGGTTAACCCCCGATAGCTAACGACGTCTTAACAGGTTTTAACCTTGCCGCGGCGGCGTTGAAATCGTTGCCTGTCGTTGCGGTGCCCACCTTGTCCGAAAGGCGGAGGGCGCAATCGCTGACGGCCGAATGGTCTCGGCGGGCGATGTTTCCGGGCACCGCGCCAGCGTCAGATCGCGTGGCCCTCCGCGTCGCGCAGCACCTCGCGGCGGCCGACATGGTCGGGGCGGCCGACGATGCCGTCCTTCTCCATCTTCTCGATCAGGCGCGCGGCGGAGTTATAGCCGATGCGCAGCTGGCGCTGGAGCCAGCTGGTCGAGGCCTTCTGGCTTTCGCACACCAGCTGGATCGCGGCGCGATACTGCTGGTCCTCCGGCGAATCCTCGCCGGTCGGCGCGCCTTCCAGCTCGTACGCCTCGGCCGGTTCCTCGGTGACGGAGCTGATGTAATCGGGCTGGCCCTGCGCGCGCCAGTGATCCGCGACCGCGCGCACCTCGTCGTCGCTGGTGAAGGGGCCGTGGACGCGCACGATGCCCTTGCCGCCGGGCATGTAGAGCATGTCGCCGCGCCCCAGCAGCTGCTCCGCGCCCTGTTCGCCCAGGATGGTGCGGCTGTCGATCTTCGAGGTGACGTGGAAGCTGATGCGCGTCGGCAGGTTCGCCTTGATGACGCCGGTGATGACGTCGACCGAGGGGCGCTGCGTCGCCATGATGAGGTGGATGCCGGCCGCGCGCGCCTTTTGCGCGAGGCGCTGAATCAGGAATTCGACCTCCTTGCCGGCGGTCATCATCAGGTCGGCCAGCTCGTCGACGATGACGACGATCTGGGGCAGCGGATCATATTCCAGCTGCTCTTCCTCATAGACCGGCTGGCCGGTGTCGGGGTGGTAGCCCGTCTGCACCTTGCGGCCGAGCGGCTGGCCCTTCGCCTTCGCCGCGCGCACCTTGTCGTTGAACCCCGCCAGGCTGCGGACACCGACCGAGGACATCTGGCGATAGCGGTCCTCCATCGTCTCCACCGCCCATTTCAGCGCGCGGACCGCCTTGGCGGGATCGGTGACGACGGGCGAGAGGAGGTGTGGAATGTCGTCGTACATCGACAGTTCCAGCATCTTCGGGTCGATCATGATCATGCGGCACTGGTCGGGCGTCAGCCGGTAGAGCAGCGACAGGATCATGCAGTTGAGGCCGACCGACTTGCCCGAGCCGGTCGTGCCCGCGACCAGCAGGTGCGGCATGGGCGCAAGGTCGGTAATGACGGGGTCGCCGGCGATGTTCTTGCCCAGGATGATCGGCAGCTGCGCGGCCTGATCCTCGAACGACTGGCTGGCGACGAGTTCGTGCAGCGACACCGATTCGCGCTTGGCGTTGGGCAGTTCGATGCCGATGACGTTGCGGCCGGGGATGACCGCGACGCGCGCCGAGATCGCGGACATGTTGCGCGCGATATCGTCCGCCAGCGCGATGACGCGGCTGGCCTTGATCCCGGGCGCGGGCTCCAGCTCGTACATCGTCACGACTGGGCCGGGGCGCACCTCCGTGATCGCGCCCTGCACCTTGAAGTCGTCGAGCACGGTTTCGAGCAGGCGGGCGTTGCGTTCCAGCGCCGCCTTGTCGACCGGGCCGCTGTTCGACGGCGGCGCGGGGACGAGGAGGTCGAGGCCGGGGAGCGTGTAGTTGTCGCGCAGGTCGAGCGACTGCTGCCGCTTCGCGGGCGCCGGCGAGGGCGCGACCTGCCGGTCGGCGATGACGGGGGCGGGGCGGGGGTCCGGCTCCGCGACGGCGCGCGGCATGGCGAGGCGGCGGGCGGGTGCGGGCGCGTCGTCCTCGTCATCGCCGTCCGCATAGCCGTCCGCCTCGTCGTCGAGGCCATAGGCGTCGTCGTCATACCCGTCCTCGCCCGGCGCGGCGCGGCGGCGACGGCGGATCAGCCGCTGGCGCGCCTCGCCAAGGTCGATGTCGAGCGTGCGGCTCCAGACCAGCACGCCGGCGATCGCCGCGATCAGCCCGACGCCGCGCGCGCCCCACAGCGACACCTGCGGCTCGCCGGCAAGGTCGAGCAGCGCATGGACCGCGCCCGCCACCGCCATGCCCGACAGGCCGCCCCAGCCCGCCGGCAGCGCCAGCACCGCCGAGGTCGAGACGAAGGCGAGCGCGGTCGCCATCAGCACGACGCCCAGCGTCGCGCCCGCCAGCATCCGCCCCCAGCGCCCCGGCGGCTGATCGCGCCACAGCCGCGCGCCGATGATCGGGCCGACCGGCAGCAGCAGCGCGACCGCCGGCCCGAACAGCGTCAGCAGCAGGTCCGAAATCCAGGCGCCCGGCTGGCCGAGCAGGTTGGACGGCACCGCGCCGGAGGCGGTGTTGATCGCCGGATCGCCCGGGTGATAGCTGGCCAGCGCCAGCGCCAGCGCCGCCGTGACGATGAAGATCGCCATCGCCACGATCACCGCGCCGCTGCGCACCGCGCCCGCCTTCACCGTCTCGCGCCACAAGGCAGGCTGCGCCTGGCTCGCCATGATCGTCCCCAGAAATGTGCGAAGAATGCCGGCCGGAATCATCGGCCTTCGCGGCCCATGCGTCAAGCCGGGCGAAGGCGCGGGGCCCGATCCGCTTGGCCCGGCGTGCGGGCTGGGCTAGGGGGATCGGCATGAACGCAGGCAGCAAGAGCGCGGACGTCCTTATCCTCGGCGGCGGGCTGGTGGGCACGACGCTGGCGCTGGCGCTGGATGCGCACGGCCTGACCGCGATCGTGGTCGATCCGGCCGATCCGGCGGTGACGCTGGCCCCCGGTTTCGATGGCCGCGCCTCCGCCATCGCGAGCGCCAGCGGACGGATGCTGGATGCGATCGGCATCGGCGCGCGGCTGGCGGGGCAGGGCTGCCCGATCGGCCAGATTCGTGTCAGCGACGGGCTGAAGCCGGGGGCGCTCGACTTCGTACCCGACGCCGACGACGGCAGCCTGGGCGTGATGTACGAGAACAAGGCGATCCGCCGCGCGCTGCACGAGGCCGCGACCGAGGCCGCCGGCATCGACCTGAGGATGCAGACGCGCGCGGTGACGGTGGAGCGCGGCGCCGCGGGCGTCCGCGCGACGCTGAGCGACGGGACGCAGGTGGCCGCATCGCTGCTGGTCGCGGCGGAGGGGCGCAATTCGCCCACCCGCACCGCCGCCGGGATCAACGTGGCGCGCTGGCAGTATGACCACACCGCGATCGTCGGCGCCTTCCACCATGAGCGGCCGCACGGCAACGTCGCCTACGAGATCTTCTACCCCGCCGGGCCGTTCGCGCTGCTGCCGCTGCCCGACGACGAAATCGGCCATCGCTGCGCGATCGTATGGTCGGTCCACCGGGAGCATGGCGCGGGGCTGGCCAAACTGTCCGACCGCGCCTTCCTGGCCGAGGCGGAAGCGCGGATGGGCGGGTTTCTGGGCGCATTGTCCGACGCCAGTCCGCGCTCGACCTATCCGCTCGGCTTTCATCATGCCGCGAAGATCACGGCGGAGCGGCTGGCGCTGGTCGGCGATGCGGGCCACGGCATCCATCCGATCGCGGGTCAGGGGCTGAACCTGGGCCTGCGCGACGTCGCGACGCTGGCGGAAGTGCTGGTCGAGGGGCGGCGGCTGGGGCTGGAGGCGGGCGACGCGCAGCTGCTGGCCCGGTACGAGCGCTGGCGCAGCGTCGATACGCTGATGGTCGCGGCGGCGACCGATACGCTGACCCGCCTGTTCGGCATTCCGGGCCGGGCGGCGAGCGCGATACGCCGATTCGGCATTTCGGCGGTCGATGCGCTGCCACCGCTGAAGGCGCGGTTCATGGCGGAGGCGCGCGGCGAAAGCGGCGATCTGCCGAGACTGTTGCAAGGACTTGCAATATAATCGTTTTCGCGTCGGTCGCGGTTAGGAAATCCCTAACATCCGCATGGCATGAGTGATGATATGAGCGACGGACCGGAACAGGGGCGCGAAAAGCGCAGCGGGGTCATCATCCGCGCCATTGTCGATTTCGGTGGCTGGAGCGAGGAACGGCGCGTGCGCAACCTGTCCGAGCATGGCGCCTGTATCGACGATGCGGGCGACCTGAGCGTCGGCCAGCAGATCCGGGTGACGATGGGGCGGCTGGAAGGCATGGTCGCCCGTGTCATGTGGACGCGCGACAAGCTGGCCGGGCTGCAGTTCGACAAGGCGATCGACCTGCAGGAAGCACGGGCGCCGCGCGGAGCGGGGCAGGTGAAGTCCGGCTGGATGACCGATATAAACCACGCCTATCGCAAGCGTAGCTGAACGGCGCGCGGGCGGCTTCAGGTCGGGCGGACGAGGCGGGCCCGCGCCGCCTCCACGGCGGCGCGTACCGCGCAGCCGGGCGCGTGATCGTTGACCATCCCCATCGCCTGCATGAAGGCATAGGCGGTCGTCGGACCGACGAATTTCCAGCCGCGCGTACGCAGCGCCTTTGACAGGGCGATCGATTCGGGGGCGGTGGCGCGAACGACCGGCGGGGCGGGCTCCGCCGGCTCGAACCGCCACAGGAAGGCGGCGAGTGAGCCCTCCACCGCCACCATCTCGCAGGCGCGGGCGGCGTTGGCGATCACCGCCTCGATCTTGCCGCGATGGCGGACGATCCCGGCATCCGCGAGCAGCCGCGCCACGTCATCCTCTCCGAACCCCGCGACGACGCGAAAATCGAAGCCGGCAAAGGCGGCGCGGAAATTGTCCCGCTTCGTCAGGATGGTGCGCCAGCTGAGGCCCGACTGGAACGCCTCCAGCGACAGCTTCTCGAACAGGCGCACGTCGTCGGTGACGGGGAAGCGCCATTCCTCGTCGTGATAGGCGATATAGTCCGGCGTCGAGAGGCACCAGCGGCAGCGGGGCGCGCCGTCGGGGCCGGTGCCGGTCGCGATCACGCGGCCGCGTCGTCCAGACGCCGGGCCTCCTCGGGCAGCATCACGGGAATGCCGTCGCGGATCGGATAGGCGAGGCCGGCGGCGTCGGAGACCAGCTCGTCGGTCACGGGATCGTGGCGCAGCGGCGTGCGCGTGACGGGGCAGACCAGCCGTTCGAGCAGCCACGGGTCGATCGCATGGGCCGGGGCAGGGGTGGCGGTCATTGCAGCGTCACCGTGTCGCTGCCGTCATGCCGGCCGAAGAACTGCATCAGCTGGATCGCCAGTTCCGCGCGCTCGGCGATGTCGGGCGCCTCCAGCAGCGCCTGTTTGGCGGCGACGTCGAACGGCGCGATCTGCGCGATGCCGTTGACCAGGCTGGCATCGTCCAGCCGGGCCACCGCATCCCAGTCGACGGCATAGCCGTGTCGCTCGGCGAAGCGGCGCGCCTCCTGCTCCAGCGAGGCACGGCGGGCGAAGGGCAGGGCGTCCTCCTCCGGCGTCGGCAGCAGCTCCGCCTCGACCTGACGGAAGGCGGTGGCGACGTCCAGCTCGCGCACGATGCGGAACAGCGACACACCTTCCAGCACCAGATTGTAGCGGCCGTCGTCCAGCGCCTCCACCTCCGCGATGCGGCCGACGCAGCCGGTGGCGTAGAGCGGCGGCGGCTCGCCGGGGCCGGACGGCTGGATCATGCCGATCCGCCGGTCGCGTGCCATCGCGTCCGACACCAGCGCGCGGTAGCGCGGCTCGAAGATGTGCAGCGGCAGGTGCATCCCCGGGAACAGCAACGCGCCCGGCAGCGGGAAGATCGACAGGCGCGTCGCGCGGCTCATCCGAACAGGATCGCGGACAGGCGGCGGCGCTGCGCCGAAACCCAGGGGTCCATCAGGCCGACCGCCTCGAACAGCTTGAGCAGCTGTTGCCGCGCCGCGCCCTCGTTCCATTCGCGATCGGTGGCGACGATGCGGAGCAGGTTGTCGGCCGCCGCGTCGCGCTGGCCGGCGGCCATCTGCGCGTTGGCGAGCGCGAAGCGGGCGGCGGGATCGTCGGGCGCGGCCTCCACCGCGGCGACCAGCGGCGCCATGTCGTCGACGGCGGGGGCCGCCCGCGCCAGCGCCAGCGCGGCCTTCGCCTGGTCGATGCCAGCATCCTTCAGGTCGGCGGGCAGCGTGTCGACCAGCGCCTGCGCCTCGTCATGCCGGCCGGCGGCGACGAGCGCGCGCAGGCGGCCGGACAGCACGGCGGGGTTTTCCGGCGCCATCTCGACCAGCTGGTCGAAGATCGACAGCGCGCGATCCGCGTCGCCGGCGGCCAGCACCTCCTCGCCCATCGCGATCAGCGGTTCGAGTTCGGCCTGCTGGTCGGCGGCGGCGGACGGGATCGGCAGCTGGCGCAGCAGCTGGTCCAGCATCGTGCGCAGCTGGCTTTCGGTGCGCGCCGGGGTCAGGTCCGCGACCAGCTGGCCCTGGAACATCGCATAGACGGTGGGGATCGAGCGAATCTGGAATTGGCTGGCGATGAACTGGTTCTTGTCGGTATCGACCTTGGCCAGCACCACGCCCTTGTCGGCATAGGCGGCCGCGACCTTTTCCAGCACCGGCGTCAGCGCCTTGCACGGCCCGCACCATTCCGCCCAGAAATCGATGATGACGAGGCTGGTCATCGACGGTTCGACGACGTCGCGACGGAAGGCGGCGACCGCGTCCTTCTCGGCAGGCGACATTCCCAAGGTGGCCAAGTGCTGCTCCCGTGTTCGGCTATCGGGGCGGTATGTGGGGCAGGCGGCGCCTCAATGGAAGTCCCGCGACTTCGGGAGCAGCCGCACATCGCGCGGATGGCCGCCGCGCGGGCCGATCGCGCGGGTGTCGCGACCCTTTTCGGGGGAGGCCTGCCCATGCCCCTGCCCTCTCGGATCCTGGCTGCGGATCGGGGCGGCGGGGATGGGCGCGGGGGCCGGCGCGACCCCGGTATCGGCGGAAAGGCGGGCCAGTTCGTGCGTCCGGTCCTCGACATGGCCGGTCATCAGGTGGACGACGCCCTCCTCGCTGCGCTGAACGATGCCGTGCAGGACCATCAGGCGCGCGGCCATCACCGCGCGCCGGTTCGCCTCGAAATCGCGGGCCCAGAGCAGGGCGTTGGTGATCCCCGTCTCGTCCTCGATCGTCACGAAGATCGCATTGCCCTTGCCGGGGCGCTGGCGGACCAGCACGACCCCGGCGACGCTGGCGCGGCGGCCGTCCTTCAAGGCGGCGGCGTCCGCGCTCGACAGCACGCCCTCGGCCCGGAAGAGCGGCCTGAGGAAGGTCATCGGGTGATCCTTCAGCGACAGGCGGGTGGTGCGGTAGTCGATCGCGACCTCTTCGGAGAGCGGCATGGCGGGCAGGGCGGCGGGCGGCTCCCGCCCCAGCTCGGGCGCATCGGCGGCGGCGAAGAGCGGCAGCTGCGCGGGCGGGGTGCGGCGCACCTCCCACCCGGCATTGCGGCGATCCTGCCCCAGCGAGCGGCAGGCATCGGCATCCGCCAGCAGCCGCAGCGCGCGCGGCGGCAGCTGGGCGCGGCGGGCGAGATCCTCGATCGAGGCGAAGGGCGCGGCGGCGACGATGCGGTCGGCCCAGTCGCGGCGGAAGCCGTCGATCTGGCGCAGGCCAAGGCGGACGTTCGGGTCATCAAGCCCCTCCCCTTCAGGGGAGGGGTTGGGGGTGGGGCGTTCCCACAGGCGGCGCATATGCGGCAGCGCCCCACCCCAACCCCTCCCCTGAAGGGGAGGGGCTTTCAGAAATTCGAGATCATTGTCCCAGCCCGATCGGTTCACGTCGGGCGGCAGGACCGTGACGCCATGTTCCACCGCGTCGCGCACCAGCTGCGCGGGGGCGTAGAAGCCCATCGGCTGGGAATTGAGGATCGCCGCGCAGAAGATCGCCGGGTGGAAGCATTTCAGCCAGGACGAGACATAGACCAGCCGGGCGAAGGACAGCGCATGGCTTTCGGGAAAGCCATAGCTGCCGAACCCCTCGATCTGGCGATAGCAGCGCTCTGCGAAGTCGCGTTCGTAGCCGCGCGCGACCATGCCCTCGACCAGCTTCACCTGGAAATCGTCCATCCCGCCGACGTTGCGGAACGTCGCCATCGCGCGGCGCAGCTGGTTCGCCTCCCCCGGCGTAAAGCCGGCGGCGGTGATGGCCAGCTTCATCGCCTGTTCCTGGAACAGCGGCACGCCGAAGGTGGAGCCGAGCAGCGTCTCGAGTTCCTTGGGATCGTGCGGCGGGGCGGGGGAGGGATATTCCACCTTCTCCTTGCCCGCCCGGCGGCGCAGATAAGGGTGGACCATGTCCCCCTCGATCGGGCCGGGGCGGACGATCGCGACCTGCACGACGAGATCGTAGAGCGCCTTGGGTTTCAGGCGCGGCAGCATGTTGATCTGCGCGCGGCTTTCGACCTGGAACACGCCGATGCTGTCGCCCTTCTGCAGCATCGCATAGACGCGGTCGTCCTCGTCCACCGCCACCGCATCCAGATCGGGGCGGGGCAGGCCGTGCCGCTCCATCAGGTCGAACGCCTTGCGGATGCAGGTGAGCATCCCGAGCGCCAGCACATCGACCTTCATGATCTTCAGCGTGTCGATATCGTCCTTGTCCCATTCGATGAAGGTGCGGCCTTCCATCGCGCCGTTGTGGATCGGCACCGTCTCGTCGAGCCGCCCCTCGGTCAGGATGAAACCGCCGACATGCTGCGACAGGTGGCGGGGAAAGGTGATGAGCGCATCGACCATCGCCTTCAGCCGCGCGACCTCCGGGTTCGCCAGGTCGAAGCCCGTTTCGGCGAGGCGCTGATCCTCGAACCGGCCGGAATAGCTGCCCCAGACCGTGCTGGTCAGCCGCTGCGTCACATCCTCCGTCAGCCCCAAGGCACGCCCGACCTCGCGCACCGTCGAACGCGAACGATAGTGGATGACGGTGGCGGCGATCGCGGCGCGGTGGCGGCCGTAGCGGCGATAGATATACTGCATCACCTCCTCGCGCCGCTCATGTTCGAAATCGATGTCGATATCGGGCGGCTCGTCGCGCTCGGCGGAGACGAAGCGGGAGAAGAGCAGGTCGTATTTCAGCGGATCGACCGAGGTGACGCCCAACAGCCAGCACACCGCCGAATTGGCCGCCGATCCGCGCCCCTGGCACAGGATCGGCGGCTTGCACTCCTCGCGCGCGTAGCGGACGATGTCGTGGACGGTCAGGAAGTAATGCGCGTATCGCCGCTCCGCGATCAGGGGCAGTTCCTCCGCCAGCAGCTTCTTCAGCCTTTCGGGAATGCCGCCCGGGAAGCGATCGCGCGCCGCCTGCCAGGTCAGATGCTCCAGCCACCCTTGCGCGTCCCATCCCGCCGGCACCGGCTCGTGCGGATATTCGTAGGACAGCTGCGTCAGGTCGAAACCGATCCGGTCCATCAGCGCGATGCTCTGGTCGACGGCGTCGGGGTGGGAGGCGAACAGGCGCGCCATCTCCTCGGGCGGTTTCAGGTGGCGTTCGGCATTGGCGGCGAGGCGGCGGCCAGCGGTCTGCACCGTCAGCCCCTCGCGGATGCAGGTGACGATATCGTGGAGCGGGCGATCCTCCGGCCCGGCATAGAGCGCGTCGGTGGTGGCGAGCAGCGGCACCTCCGCCGCCTCCGCGACGGTGGCGAGCGACAGAAGGCGGCGGCGGTCCGCCCCGGCGCGGGGCATGGTGACGCCCAGCCAGACGCGGCCGGGCGCGGCGGCGGTCAGCTCCGCCAGCGTCGCGGGCAGGCCGGGATCGGCGCGGCGCGGCGGCAGCGGCGCGGGGCCGGCGGGCGTCGCGCCCCGGTCGGTCGAGGCGGTCAGCACGATCAGCAGCAGGTCGTCGATATGGCGGAGCAGGTCGGCGAGGCCGAGGATGCAGCCGCCTTTCTCGGCGCGCAGGTTGCCGGTGGTGAGCAGCCGCGTCAGCCGCCCCCAGCCATGACGGGTGGCGGGATAGGCGACGATATCCGGCGTGCCGTCCATGAAGACCAGCCGCGCGCCGACCGCGAGGCGAAAGTCGAGCGGCAGGCCCGTGCCGACCAGCCCCAGCTTCGCCCGTTCCAGCACGGCATGGGCGCGCACCACGCCCGCGACGGTGTTGCGGTCGGCGATGCCGATCCCCGACAGGCCGAGTGCAAGCGCCTGCTGCACCATCGCCTCCGCCTGGGAGGCGCCGTCGAGGAAGGAGAAGGCGGTGGCGGCGACAAGCTCGGTGTAGCGGGGCGGGGGGCGGGTCATGGCGCGGGGTGGGAGCGGGGGTTCTGGCTGGCGGCGTGATGGAGGCGAAGCCTTGCCTCGTCCAAGCCGCCATGCCGGGTTCGTTCACGCATCCACCGGGCCGCGTTGGCGACAGCCATTGCGCGTGCGGGACAGTGGGCCCCGGAACAGGGGTGGGGTGACAGTTCTGGCGGGGGAACCTCCCTTATCCGCTTCCCCGGCGAAGGCCGGGGCCCAGTCGGGAAGGCGGCCGTGATGGAGGGATGGGCGTCGTCATCGGCGTCCCCCAACCGGACCCCGGCCTTCGCCGGGGAGGCGGCAGGGGGAAACCCTCTTTCGTATGAACAGGCCATTGGCGGACCGACCTCATCGCCCCTGCCCTTCACGAGCGGGGGTGGGGCCTCGCCGTACGTGATGCGCTTGTGGGTACGCCCCACCCCAACCCCTCCCCTGAAGGGGAGGGGCTTTCTGGGTTCTCGCCACTTTCGCATCCCATGGTCGGGGGGAATCCGTATCCCGCCCCTCATGCGAATAGCCCGTGGACGTACCAGCGCGGCGCCTCCACCTCGTTGAACAGGCCGTGGCGGAAGATCCAGAAGCGCCGGCCGCGGCGATCCTCTATGCGGTAATAGTCGCGGGTCGGGATGGCGGCGTCGTGGCGGCGCCACCATTCGCCCGCGATCCGTTCCGGCCCCTCGGCACGGGCGACCTCGTGCAGCGTGCGGCGCCAGCGGAAGCGGGCGGGCGGGCCGTCGGGGACGCCCGCCATCACCTGTTCGATCGGCTGGGGCGGATCGAACAGATAGATGGGCCGGCGCGGCGGCTCGCCCGGTTCGGGCTGCGGCCAGGGCATCGCGGTCGCGGGTTGCGGCGCGGCGGCGGGAAGCATCAGTTCGGACTGTTCGGGGATATGGCTGTCGCGGGGCGCGAAGCGGCGCACCCGGTCGCGGCCCAGCCGGGTCGATAGGCGGTCGAGCAGCTCCGCCACTTCTTCGCCCGCCGTGCCGTCACCGGCGGCACCCCCCTCAAGGTGCAGCTGCCCCGCCTCCAGCCGCTCGGCCAGCAGCACGTCGAGGCGGATCAGGTCGTAGCCGAAGCCGGGGTCGAGCGGATCGGCGAGCGCGTCGATCCGCTCGCGCAGCAGCCGCAGCAGCAGCGCCAGGTCGCGCGTCGGCCGCCCCGTCTCGACGCGCAGCGCGTGGACCGCGCCGTCGCAGCGGAACAGCCGCACCTGCCAGTGGCGGCCGCCCTCGTGCCGTTCTTCCAGCATCGCCATCGCGTCGGCCGCCAGTTCGCCGATGACCGCCAGCGCGTGCTCGGTCCGGGCGACGGGCTCGGCGAAGCGGCGCTCGGCGGCGATCGGCGCGGGGGGTCGGCGGGCGATCAGCGGCGCGCCCGCCGTCTCCCCCGACAGGCGGCGCACGGCGGTGGCGGCGCCCTCTCCGAACCGCGCGGCGATGGTGGCGAGCGGGCGGGCCATCACGTCGCCCACCATCTTCAGCCCGGCTCGCGCGAGCGCCGCGCTGTCCTCCGCATCCAGCCCCAGCGCGGCGACGGGCAGGCGGCGGACGGCGCCGCGCTCGTCGGGAGCGGGGGCGCCGGCATGGCGGGCCAGCGCGTGCGCGATCTCCGGCGTGTCGCCGAACGCGTGGCGCACCAGCACGCCGCGCCGGGCGAAGCGCCGCTCGACATCCGCCGCCAGCGGCCGCTCCCCGTCGAACGCGTGCGCGCAGCCGGTGACGTCGAGGACCAGCGTGTCGGGCGGCCAGTCCGCGACGGTGGGCGTGTAGCGATGGCAGGCCGCCGCCAGCCGCTCCAGCCAGTCGCAATCGGCATGGGGATCGTGCGCGAAGGTCTGGAGCGCGGGCACCTGCGCGCGCGCGTCCGCCAGCGTCATGCCGGCGGCAAGGCCCAGCAGCGCCGCCGCCCGGTCCAGCGCGGCGATGCGCATCGCGCCGCCCACCGTCTCCACCAGCGCGACCGGCGCCTCATCCTGCCCGACGAACAGGTGCGGCCGGTCGCTGCGCAGCCGCTCGATCGGCAGCCAGGGGAAGACCAGCGCCAGATAGCGGCGGGGCACGGGTTTCCGCGCCCGTGGCGGGGGAGGCGTCCGGGGGGACGAAGCATCGCGTGTCACGGTTCCACTCCAACAGCCTGCGGGCACCGGCGGGGCCGCCGCGACGGCGCAGGCATTCGATCAGAAAGGCGGGGCGGCCGGGCGCATTGGCCGGCAGCGGGGTCGATCCGGCGGCGGCGACGCTCCAGCGGGTCGCGGCGGCGCTGGGCACCGGCTCCGCCGCCAGCCGGACGCTGAGCACGGTCGTGCGCGCCTGCTCGGCGGCCAGCACCAGCCGGCGCGTCGCGGTCAGGTCCAGCCCCGGCATCCGCCCGCGCGTCTCGATCAGGACCGTGCCCAGCCCCCGGCAGCGCGCGGCATCGGCGGCGGCGCGCAGCAGCGCATCCGAATCGGCGGCCAGGACCAGCAGCAGCGCATCCGGCGGCAATCCGATCTCCGCCAGCCCGCCCGCCAGCGGCCGCCCGGTGCCCCGGGTGCGGATCCACAGCAGCGGCAACGCCTCCGCCGCCAGCGCCGTCGCCACCGCAAAGCCGATCGCCGCCGCCTCGTCCGCCGCCTCTTCGGCATGGATTTCATGCAGTTGCCCGGCGGGAAGGCCGTGCCGGGCCCAATCCTCTTGCGCCGCCCCGGCCAGCGCGCCGCCAAGCGCCACGCCCTTGTCGCCGCCGGCGATGCGGCGCAAATCGGCGAGAAGGCCAGAGGGGAGGGTGGCGGAGTCGCGCATATATGTTCTTGTAATGTTCTATAAAGCGAGTCGCCAAGCCAAAAAAATCGCCATCTGACGATCAAGGTGCTTGCAGAGGGAAAAGGTCGCCGCTAATGGCACCACCTCACCCGGCGGGAGCGGCCTTCGCTTCCGATCACGGCGCCAGAGCGGGCGTAGCTCAGGGGTAGAGCACAACCTTGCCAAGGTTGGGGTCGAGGGTTCGAATCCCTTCGCCCGCTCCAGTCTTCTCAAAGACTTACAGGCTATGCCGAGGGTGACGGCAAAAAACGCCCCACCATATCCCCATTGACGGTTGTGGAAAGTCTCGCCGGCTTGAGACATTCATCGCTGCGTCTGGCGGCAACCGAGATTGCCGCGCCTGACTTTCCCCGGGGGGCGGCGAAGAAACTTGCTTGTCGCTCGTTTCGCACCTCGACCGTAGCGTGCGAAAAAGTTCAGGGCTGCTGCGACCATGCGCCAGCTACGATCGAGGCGCCATCACAGCTTCCGTCTGCCATTCCCGGATCGTGAGGACGTCCCATCCCGCCGAGTGCTGCTCGTCTTCTTTCCGCCGGTCACGCTCGACATGCCAGCTTGCGGGCAGAGGACATCGGTACGGCGGCGGGCCGCGTCGAGCGAGTGCAGCGTTGCCTCGGTCAGCGGTCCGAGCAGATAGTCGAGCGCGCGGCGCGGGCGCAGCTTAGCGCCAGATCAGTATATTATCGCTAGTGCGCCGGGCGGGCTTGCCGTAACCCACAAAACCGGCTCGACTGCCGGACGGAGCGGGACAGGAAGCCGATGGGCGAAGATGCGAAGCTGCTGGATGACGCCGAATGGATGCAGCTGGCGCTGGCGGCGGGGGCGATCATCGGGACCTGGTTCTGGGACCTGACCGTCAACCGTCTGACCATCGACGAGGGCTTCGCCGCCGCCTTCGGCCTCGAACCCCTGCCCGGACCTATCGGCCATCGCCACGAACAGGTGATGGCGATCGTCCACCCGGATGACAAGCCCGGCCTGGCCGCCGCGATCGACGCCGCCATCGCGCGTGGCGGCCCCTATGCGCATCAGTATCGCGTCAGGCGGCCGGATGGCCGCTATCGCTGGATCGAGGCGAACGGCCGGGTCGACAAGGCGGCGGACGGTACGCCGCTGCGCTTTCCCGGCGTGCTGCTGGACGTCGAGCAGCGCCGGGCGGTGGAGGCGGAACGCGATCGTGCCCATATTCTGGCGCGCACGATCATGGAGGCAAGTCCGGGCGTCGTCTTCGCCAAGGATCGGCAGGGGCGGATGATCGCGGGCAATCGCGGCACCACCGCGCTGATCGGCAAGCCGCTGGAAGAGTATCTGGGCAAGACCGACCTCGAAAACCTTTCCGATCCCGAACAGGCGCGCCGGATCATGGCGAACGACCGCCGGATCATGGACAGCGGCATCGGCGAGCAGCTGGAGGAGGAGGTGCGGTTGCCCAGCGGCGACCACGCCGTCTGGCTGTCGACCAAGGCGCCGCTGCTGAACGCCGCGGGCGAGGTGACGGGACTGGTCGGGACCTCGATCGACATTACCAGCCGCAAGGCGGTGGAGCGCGAGCGGCTGGAGCTGAACACGCTGCTGCAGGAGCGCATCGACCAGGCGATGGCCGAGCGCGACAAGGTCGAAGAGGCGCTGCGCCAATCGCAGAAGATGGAGGCGGTGGGCCAGCTGACCGGCGGCGTCGCGCATGACTTCAACAACCTGCTGACGATCATCCGGTCCTCCGTCGACCTGCTGCGCCGCCCCGAACTGCCGCCGGAGCGGCAGCAGCGCTATCTGGACGCGGTGTCCGACACGGTCGACCGGGCGGCGAAGCTGACCCGGCAGCTTCTGGCCTTTGCCCGGCGGCAGGCGCTGAAGCCCGAAAGCTTCGCGGTCGATGTGAAGCTGGCCGAGATCGCCGACATGCTGGCCACGATCGTCGGCAGCACGGTGACGATCACGATTATGGGTTGCCCCAAGGACTGTTTCATCCACGCCGATGTCAGCCAGTTCGAAACCGCGATCGTCAACATGGCGATCAACGCGCGCGACGCGATGGGCGGGCAGGGCACGGTGACGTTGTCGGTGACGAGCGGTGGCGGTCTGCCCTCCATCCGGGGGCATGGGCCGGCGCCGGGCAGCTTCGTCGCGGTATCGGTGAGCGATACGGGCGAGGGAATCCCGGCCGACCGCCTGGCGAGCATCTTCGAGCCGTTCTACACCACCAAGGCGGTCGGCAAGGGGACGGGCCTGGGGCTCAGCCAGGTCTATGGCTTCGCCAAACAGTCGGGCGGCGACATCGCGGTCGAAAGCGTGCCGGGCCGGGGCACGACCTTCACCCTCTACCTGCCGCAGGTGACGCCGGCCGCACCCGTCATCCCCGCGCCGGCCGCCGAACTGGCGCAGGCGGGCGACGGCCGATCGGTGCTGGTGGTCGAGGACAATGTGGAGGTCGGCCGCTTCGCCACGCAGATCCTCGACGATCTGGGCTATCGTGCACGCTGGGTCGTCAATGCCGAAGAGGCGCTGCGCGTGCTGGAGACGGAGGGCGACGCGTTCGACGTCGTCTTCTCCGACGTCGTCATGCCGGGCATGGGCGGCGTGGAGCTGGCACGGCGGCTGGGCACCATGATGCCGCATCTGCCGGTGATCCTCGCCTCCGGCTACAGCCATGTGCTGGCCGAGGATGGCGATCACGGCTTCGCGCTGCTGCACAAGCCCTATTCGGCGGAGCAGCTGTCGCGGATGCTGCGCACCGTGACGGGCAAGGCGGCGTAACGCGTCAGCGCCGATGCTGCCCGGCCTTCTGCTAGCGCAGGAACGCCGCGGTGCGCTCTGCCGAAGCCTCCCAGGCGCCGCCGCAGCCGGCGAGCCAGTCGGGATCGTAATAGGTGCAGCCATAGCGCTCGCCGCCGTCACACAGCAGCGTCACGATGCTGCCGGTGCGGCCCGCCGCCGCCATTTCCTCGACCAGCGTCATGCAGGCGTTGATGTTGGTGCCGGTCGAGCCGCCGACCCGGCGACCGAGCGCGTCGGACAGTGCGCGCATCGCGCCCAGGCTGTCGCAATCCTCCACCGCGATCATTCGGTCGATCACGCCGGGAACGAAGCTGGGCTCGACCCGCGGGCGGCCGATCCCCTCGATCCGGCTGGCGCACCCTTCCGGCAGGGTCGTGACGGTGCGGTCGGCATAATGGCGATGGAAGACGGAGTGGACGGGATCCGCGACGCACAGCCGGGTGGCATGGCGGCGATAGCGGATGAAGCGGCCGATCGTCGCCGACGTGCCGCCGGTGCCCGCGCCGCAGACGATCCAGGCGGGGATCGGATGCTCCTCCTCCGCCATCTGCGCGAAGATCGATTCGGCGATGTTGTTGTTGCCGCGCCAGTCGGTCGCCCGCTCCGCATAGGTGAACTGGTCGATGAAGTGGCCGCCCGTCTCCGCTGCCAGCCGGTGCGCGACGTCGTATACGGTGCGCGGGTCGTCGACGGCGTGGATCTCCCCGCCATGGAAGCGGATCGCGTCCAGCTTCGGCGCGGCGGTGGCGGCGGGGACGACGGCGATGAAGCGCAGGCCCAGCATCCTGGCGAAATAGGCCTCGCTGACGGCGGTCGATCCGGACGAGGCCTCGATCACCGTGGTGCGCGGGCCGATCCACTCGTTGCACAGCGCATAGAGGAACAGCGACCGCGCCAGCCGATGCTTCAGGCTGCCCGTCGGGTGCGAGCTTTCGTCCTTCAGATACAGGGTGATGCCGGGATAGCGCGGCAGCTCCACCCGGATCAGATGCGTGTCGGCGGAGCGGTTGTAATCCGCCTCGATTCGGCGGATCGCCTCGGCCAGCCAGGCCCGGTCGGCATCGCGCATCACAGCAGCCCGTGCCGCACCAGCATCGCGGCGGGATCGGGATCGCGGCCGCGAAACGCGCGGAAGCTGTCCGCCGCCGGCCGCGTGCTGCCGCGCGACAGCACCTCCTCGCGGAACCCGTCACCCGTGGCGCGATCGACCAGCCCCGCCTCCGCGAAGCGCTGGAACCCGTCCGCCGCCAGCACCTCCGCCCACAGATAGCTGTAATAGCCCGCCGCGTAGCCGCCCGCGAAGATGTGGCTGAAGGCGTGGGGGAAGCGATGCCACGCGGGCGGGCGGATCACCGATACCTCGTCGCGCACCGCCTCGATCACCTCGATCGGGTCGGAGCCCATCGTGCCGAGATGCAGCAGCAGGTCGAACAGCGCGAATTCCACCTGACGGACGACGAACAACCCCGACTGGAAACGGCGGGCGGCGACCATCTTCTCGAACAGTTCGGGCGGCAGCGGCGCGCCGGTGCGGTGATGGCCCGACATGGCGGTCAGCACCTGCCGGTCCCAGGCGAAATCCTCCATCAGCTGGCTGGGCAGCTCCACCGCGTCCCACTCCACGCCGTTGATGCCGCCGACGCTGGGCCGATCGACCCGCGTGAACAGGTGGTGCAGGCAATGCCCCGTCTCGTGCAGCAGCGTGACGACGTCGCTGTGGCTGAGCAGCGAGGGGGTGTCGGCGGAGGGCGGCGCGAAGTTGCAGACCAGATAGGCGACGGGCAGCGCGGTTGCCGCGCCGCCGTCGGCGATGCGCGGCCGGGCCTGCGCCATCCACGCACCGCCGCGCTTGCCGGACCGCGCGAACAGATCGACATAGACGCCCGCGAACACCGTGCCGCTATCGTCCGCCACATCGAAATAGCGCGCGTCCGGGTGCCAGAGCGCGACGTCCTGCCGCTCCGTCAGGCGCAGGCCGAACAGGCGGCCGAGCAGCGCCTGCCAGCCGGCGATCACGCGGTCGGCGGGGAAATGGGCGCGCACCTCCTGCTCGTCGATCGCAAGGCGGGCGCGGCGCAGCCGGTCGGCGGTGAAGCCGACATCCCAGGGTTGCAGGTCGGCGATGCCCAGATCGGTCGCGGCGAAGTCACGCAGCGCCGCCAGATCGCGCTCGGCGGCGGGGCGGGCGCGGCGGCCGAGATCGCGCAGGAAGGCGAGCACCTCTGCGGCGTTCGGCGCCATCTTCGTCGCGAGCGAGCGGGCGACGGGGTCGGTAAAGCCCAGCAGCGCCGCCGCCTCGCGCCGCAATTCCAGGATGCGGGCGATGCGCGGGCCGTTGTCGAAGCGGCCGGCATGGGGGCCCTGATCGGACGCACGCGTGCCGAATGCCTGATAGACGGCAAAGCGCAGGTCGCGATCCTCGGCGAAGGTCAGGATCGCGTTGACGCTGGGCTGTTGCAGCGTGACGACCCAGCCGGGCAGGTCGCGCGCGGCGGCCGCCGCCGCGAACATCGCCTTGTCGGTGTCCGACAGCCCGGCGAGGCGGCCCTCGTCGGTGACATGTTCGAACCAGGCGTCGGTCGCGTCGAGCACCGCGCTGCCGAAGTCGGACGACAGCTGCGACAGCTCGACCGAGATCGCGCTGAACCGATCGCGCGCGGCAGGCTCCAGCGCGACGCCCGACAGGGTGAAGTCGCGGATCGCGTGTTCCACCGCCACGCGGTCCGCCAGCGGGCGGTCGGCGAAGTCGGGCGCGGTGCTGAGCGCGACGAGCACATCGTACAGATCGCGGTTCTGCGCGACGGCCATGCCGTTCTCGACCAGCCGCGCCTGCGCCGCCGCATGAGCCTCGCGCAGCTCGGGCGAATCGGCGACGCCGTGCAGATGCGACACGGCCGACCAGAAATGATCGAGCGCGGCGTCCGCGCGCTCCAGCGGCAGCCAGGCGGCGGCGAAGTCGGTCGGCTTTTCCGCGGTGATGGCGGCGACGGCGGCCTGATGGTCGGCGATCCCGGCGGCGATGACGGGGGCGATCCGGTCGGGCGTGATGGCGGGGAAGTCGGGCAGGGCGGCGGGGTCGAGGAAGCGGTCGGTCATGGTCATGGCGAGGGACCCTACCGGTCGATGCCTAACGAAACAATGTCGCCGCTTGGCCGCCGGGGCGCGTCGGACAAAGGCGCCGCTACCGCCACGATCGCGGCGAAGGCGGCGGGGTCAAGGCTGGCGCCGCCGACCAGCAGGCCGGCAATGCCCGGAACGCCAAGCAGCGCGGGCGCGGTGCCGGGATCGACCGAGCCGCCATAGAGGACCGGCGGCGGTGCGCCGCGCCAGTCGCTGCCGGGCACCGCGCGGGCGACGATCGCGGCGGCGGCGGCGATCGCCGCGCCGTCGGGCTGCGCGCCGCTGCCGATCGCCCAGACGGGTTCGTAGGCGATGACCAGCGACCCCCGTTCGCCTCGGGGCAGCGAGCCGGCGACCTGCGCGGACAGGAATGCCCCGAGCGTGGCGGGATCGCGCTGCCGTTCGCCCACGCACACGATCGCGGTCAGGCCCGCGTTCAGCGCCGCGCGCGCCTTTGCGGCGACGGTCGCATCGTCCTCGCCATGGTCGCGGCGCCGCTCAGAATGGCCGAGGATGACGAAGCGCGCCCCCGCGTCCGCCAGCATCGCGGCGGACAGGTCGCCGGTATGTGCGCCCTCACGCGCGGCATGACAGTCCTGCCCGCCGATCGCGACGCCCGGCAGCCGCGCGGCGGCCGGGGCGATCAGCGTGGCGGGCACGGCGAGGCCGACCGCGACGCCGGGGGGCGTCAGCGGCGCGCGGGCGAAGGCGGCGAGGCGCCCCGCGTCGCCATGCATCTTCCAGTTGCCGATGATCCGGAGCGCGGTCATCCCGGCGCGTGGTCGGCCGCTGGGTGGCCGGGCCGGGCCACCGTCTTGCCGAGCGTCCGGCACAGCGCGTCGTGCCAGCCGGCGATCAGCGTCTGCCGCCGGTCCTGCGGCATCGACGGTTCGAAGCACCGCTCCCGCGACCAGAGCCGCTCCAGCTCGGGCAGGCCGGACCAGATGCCTGTCGCCAGCCCCGCATGGAACGCCGCGCCGCGCGCCGTCGTCTCCAGGTCGGCGGGCCGCTCGATCGGCACTTCGAGCAGGTCGGCCAGGAACCCGCACAGCCAGTCGTTCGCGGCCATGCCGCCATCAACGCGGACCGTTGCCGGCCGCCCACCGCCGTCGGAGACCATCGCGGTGATGAGGTCGAGCGTCTGATACCCCACCGCCTCCAGCGCCGCGCGCGCCAGATGCGCCTGCGTCGCGCCCAGCGTCAGGCCGAAGATCGCGGCGCGCGCCTCCGCATCCCAGTGCGGCGCGCCCAGGCCGACGAACGCGGGCACCATGTAGACGCCGTGATTGTCCGCGACCTGCGTCGCCATGTCGTTGGTATCGCGGGCATGGGTGATGACGCCGATGCCGTCGCGCAGCCACTTCACCGCCGCGCCGGCGACGAAGATCGATCCCTCCAGCGCATAGGTCGTCTCGCCGTTCAGCCGATAGGCGGGGGTCGTCAGCAGCCGCTGGTTCGACCGGATCGCCTGCGTGCCGGTGTTGAGCAGCATGAAGCAGCCGGTGCCGTAGGTCGATTTCGTCATGCCGGGCGCGAAACAGGCCTGGCCGAACAGCGCGGCCTGCTGGTCCCCGGCGATGCCCGCGATCGGGATCTGCGCGTCGAACAGGCCCGGCGCAGTCAGGCCATAGACATGGGCGTTGTCGTGCACCTCTGGCAGCATCGCCATCGGCACGCGGAACAGGTCGCACATCGCCGCGTCCCACCGCTCCTCGCGGATATTCCAGAGCAGCGTGCGCGCGGCATTGGTGACGTCCGTGGCATGTACCGCGCCGCCGGTCAGCCGCCACAGGAGGAAGCTGTCGATCGTCCCGAAGGCGAGGCGCCCCGCCTCCGCCGCCGCGCGCGCGCCGTCGACGTGATCGAGGATCCAGGCGACCTTGGTGGCGGAAAAATAGGGATCGAGCAGCAGGCCGGTGCGCTCGCGGACATCCGCCTCCGCACCGTCGCCGCGCAATTCGGCGCAGCGATCGGCGGTGCGGCGGTCCTGCCAGACGATCGCGGGGTGGATCGCACGGCCCGTCTCTCGTTCCCACACCACCACCGTCTCGCGCTGGTTGGTGATGCCGATCGCGGCGATATCGGCGGCGGTGAGCCCGCTTTTGGCGATCGCCTCGCACGCGGTCGCCTGCACGTCGCGCCAGATATCCTCCGGGTCATGCTCGACACGGCCGGGTTCGGGATAGTGCTGCGCGAACTCGGCTTGCGCCACCGCGACCCGCTGCGCCCGCGCGTCGAACACGATGCTGCGCGTCGAGGTCGTCCCCTGATCGATCGCAAGAATGTGGCTGGCGGCCATGGCCTTCGTTCCTCTCGGAAAGCAGCGTGGATCGCTTTCAGGTGAACGTCAACAGTTTCGTTTGCTTTCGTTATGACGTATAAGCACCGCTCAAACGAAAATCGGAAAGCCGCCATGACCGAGCCATCCACCTATGACCTGCTGATCGTCGGGGGCGGCATCAATGGCGCGGGGATCGCACGCGACGCGGCCGGGCGCGGCCTGTCGGTGCTGCTGGTCGAGCAGGCGGATCTGGCCAGCCACACCTCCTCCGCCTCGACCAAGCTGATCCATGGCGGGCTGCGCTATCTGGAATATGGCGAGTTCCGGCTGGTGCGCGAGGCGCTGATCGAGCGGGAGCGGCTGTGGGGCATGGCACCGCACATCATCTGGCCGCTGCGCTTCGTCCTGCCGCAGAGCCATTCGCCGCGCCCCGCCTGGATGGTGCGGCTGGGCCTGTTCCTCTACGATCATCTGGGCGGGCGAAAGCGGCTGCCGGGCACGCAGACGGTGCGGCTGGACCGCTCACCGCTGGGCGCGGGGCTGGCCGAGCGGGACGCGCGCGGTTTCGTCTATTCGGATTGCTGGGTGGAGGACAGTCGCCTCGTCGTGCTCAACGCGCGAGACGCGGCGGATCGCGGCGCGGTGGTGCGGACCCGCACCCGGCTGACCGGCGCGCGATGCGACGGCGCGACATGGACCGCGACGCTGGAGGGCGCAGCCGGGCAAGAGACGGTCCGCGCCCGCGCGCTCGTCAACGCGGCGGGGCCGTGGGTCAGCGACGTGCTCGGCCGGACGGAGGGCGCGCGCAGCACCAGCGCCGTGCGGCTGGTCAAGGGCAGCCACATCGTCGTGCCGCGCCTCTATGAGGGCGACCACGCCTTCATGCTGCAGAACGACGATCGCCGCATCGTGTTCGCCATCCCCTATGAGGGGCGGTTCACGCTGGTCGGCACGACGGACCAGCCCTGGGAGGCGGCACCCGGACCGGCGACGATCAGCGCGGCGGAGACGCGCTATCTGCTCGATACCGCCAACCGCTATTTCACGCAGCAACTGAGCGGGGCGGACGTGGCGTGGAGCTATGCGGGCATCCGGCCGCTGCACGACGACCATGCGGGTAACGCCGCCGCCGTCACGCGCGACTATGTGCTCGATCTCGACGCGGGTGACGGGCACGCGCCGATGCTGAGCATCTTCGGCGGAAAGATCACCACCTATCGCAAGCTGGCCGAACATGCGCTGGCGGAGCTGGCGGGCGTGCTGCCCGGGATCGGCGCGGCGTGGACGGCGGGGGCGGTGCTGCCGGGCGGAGACATGGCGGGGGGCGATTTCGATCGCTTTCTGGATGGTCTCGTCGCCGCGCGGCCCGGCCTGCCGCGCGCGCTGCTGACGCGGCTGGCGCGCGCCTATGGCACGCGGGTGGAGGCGTTGCTCGGCGGGGCGACGGGCCCGGCCGATCTCGGCGAGGATCTGGGCGGCGGGCTGACGACGGCGGAGGTCGACTATCTCGTCGGGCAGGAATGGGCGATGACGGCGGAGGATATCCTCTACCGCCGCAGCAAGCTGGGCCTGCATGTCCCGCCCGGCACCATGGAGCGGCTGGCGACGTATCTGGATGCGCGGGGAGGCGCGGCGGGATGAGCGGCGCGCCCTTCGACCCCTCGATCCTGCGCCATCGCCGCATCCTCGACCTCGCCCGCCAGACCGGCAGCGTGACGGTGGAGGCGCTGGCGGCGGAGCTGGGCGTATCGCCGCAGACGATCCGCAAGGACCTGAACCAGCTGGCGAAGGGCGCGATGCTCAGCCGGGTCCATGGCGGCGCGGTGACGACCTCGGGCGTCGACAATCTCGACCATGGCGCGCGCGCCGATGTCGCCTCGACCGAAAAGGCCGCGATCGGCGCGGCGGCGGCGCGGCTGATCCCCGACGGGGCCAGCCTGTTCATCAATATCGGCACGACGACGGAGGCGGTGGCGCGCGCGCTGGCGGGGCATCGCAACCTGCTGGTCATCACCAACAACCTGAACGTCGTCGATATCCTGCTCGGCAATCCGACGATCGAGGTGGTGACGGCGGGCGGCCGCGTGCGCGCTGGCGACCGGGCGGTGGTGGGCGCGCTGGCGATGGATTTCCTGCGCGGGTTCAAGGTCGATTTCGCGGTTATCGGCGCCTCCGCGATCGACGCGGACGGCACGCTGCTCGATTTCGACATGGACGAGGTGCGCGTGTCGCAGACGATCATCGCCGGCGCGCGGCGGGTGATCCTGGCCGCCGACCGCTCCAAATATCATCGCGCGGCGCCGATCCGCATCGCCGGGATGGATGCGGTGCACCATTTCGTGACCGACCGGCTGGACGATCCGGCGATCGCCACCGCCTGCGCCCGAGCGGGGGTGGAGGTGGTGGGGGCGGGCTGATCGATACGGCAGCGATGCCGCGATCAGGTCGATCGAAAAATGGTGCTGCCGGTGAGGATTGAACTCACGACCTCAGCCTTACCAATTTGTTAAATATAGTGCGCCATTCTACGCTAAAATTCGCTAATATACGCTAGTTAAAGGGTATTTCAAAAATTGAACCTACGCCAATGATCTCTAGAAAACGCTGCGTTTTTATCGAATATGCTGACAATATGCTTACAATTTCGGTCCCCCGCGCTATTGTCAGCGGAACGCGCGGAGGGTTTGCTTATGGCGAGGCTCACCAGGACCCGGATCGAGGCCTTGCCTGTTCCGGCGTCAGGACAGGAAACACACTGGGACAGTGAGCTGCGCGGCTTCGGCGTGCGCGTCCTCCCGTCCGGGCTCAAGACGTTCGTTCTCCAATATCGCAATGCCGACGGTCGCAGCCGCCGCCTGACGCTCGCGCGGTATGGCGTGCTGACCGTCGAGCAGGCGCGGGTCGAGGCGAAGAAGCGGCTGGGCGACGTCGCACGGGGCGACGACCCGATCGAGACGCGCGACGCGGCACGGGCGGCGCCGACCGTGGCGGAGATCTGCGACTGGTATCTGGAGGAGGCGGAGAGCGGCCGGCTGCTCGGCCGACGGCGGCTGCCGATCAAGATGTCCACGCTGCGGATGGATCGCAGCCGGATCGAGCGGCACATCAAGCCGCTGATCGGCTCCCGCAAGGTGAAATCGCTGGGGCCGCCCGACATCGCCGCCTTTCAGGCCGATGTGGCGCAGGGCAAGTCGTCCCGGCCACGCGGGGTCGGACGCGGTCGCGACACGATCGGCGGCGTCGGTGCCGGATCGCGGAGCATCTCGACGCTCCATGCCGTGTTCGAGCACGCACTGCGGCTCGGCAAGATCGACAACAATCCGGCGCGGGGCGTGCGGAGGCTGGCGAGCGGTCAGCGGACGCGCCGGCTGTCGGTCGCGGAACTCGCCGCGTTGGGCGAGGCGATGCGGACCGCTGCGGATCAAGGCGAGCATCCCGTCGGCCTTGCCGCGGTGCGGCTGATCCTGCTCACCGGCTTCCGCCGCAACGAGGCGCAGGCGCTCCAGCGCGGCTGGGTCGATTTCGACGCCGCCTGCGTGATGTTCCCCGACACCAAGAGCGGCGCGCAGGTTCGGGTCGTGGGTGCCGTCGCGATGGAGCTGATCGAGGCGCAGGCGGAGCAGCCGGGCAATCCTTACGTCTTCCCTTCCGACTGGACAGGCACGTGGTACAAGCAGGTGCCCGATGTGGTCGAACGGCTCTGCAAGGCCGCGCAGATCGAGGGCGTCACCCCACGTCTTCCGCCACACCTTCGCGAGCATCGCCGGCGAGCTGGGCTATTCCGAGCTGACGATCGCGGGGCTACTTGGGCACGGCAAGCGTGGGGTGACGCAAGGCTATATCCATATCGATGATCTGCTGCGTTCGGCGGCGGATGCGGTCGCAGCGAAGATCGCGGCTGTCCTAGATGGCAAGGAACGACGGATTGCGCCGAGGCGGCGGACTGTCTCTCAGGTCCCAGCGCGCACGGTGAGCCGGTCCATGCCTGTCGAGGTGGACGACAACATGCTCATCGCTACGTTGGCCGCGCAGTTCGCAAGCGGCGGCATCGACGCGGATCAGCTCCGGACTGCTGTCGCGCGGCTTTCCGCCGGGTAGCGCGGCATCTTTCCCGAACGGGAAAGATGCGGCCTCAGGTGCTCCACTTTGCATCAGACTTTCCCGAACGGGAAAAGCCCGCTTGATTTTGCAACTCTGTAGAGTGATCTTTCCCGCTCGGGAAAGGTGGCTCAATGGATCAGGCTGACACGGAAAACGATGCCGCATGGTTTTCGCGCCGCTTCGGTGCCCTTGTCCGCGCGCGCCGCCAGCAGATGGGGCTCAGCCTCGAGGATCTGGCCACCGTCGCGGGCGTAGGCATCCGGTTCATCCACGAACTGGAGAAGGGCAAGCCGACCTGCCAGATCGGCCGCGCCCTCGTCGTCGCCGGGCTGGTCGGGTTGGACCCGGTCACCCTGCTTGAACAGCA
>CAJYLQ010000014.1 GCA_913775975.1 uncultured Sphingomonas sp.
GCTACCTGCCCCTTACCTCTTCCGATCGGGCCGAGATGCTCTCGGTCATCGGTGCCGGATCGGTCGACGACCTGTTCGTCGACGTGCCCGAATCCGCCCGCCTGTCCGGCCCCATCGAGGGGCTGCCGAACCACGCGTCCGAACTGGCGGTCGAGCGGCACATGACCGCGCTTGCCCGCAAGAATGTCGTGGCGGGCGATGTGCCCTTCTTCCTGGGTTGCGGCGCCTATCGCCATCATGTCCCCGCCAGCGTCGATCACTTGATCCAGCGCGGCGAGTTCCTGACGGCCTATACGCCCTATCAGCCGGAAATCGCGCAGGGCACGCTGCAGATGCTGTTCGAGTTCCAGACGCAGGTCGCGCGTCTGCTCGGCACCGATGTCGCCAACGCCTCGATGTACGACGGCTCGACCGCCTGCTGGGAGGCGATCGGCATGGCGCGGCGGATCACGCGCAAGAGCAAGGCGATCCTGTCTTCCGGCCTGCATCCGCATTACGTCTCCGTGGCGAAGACGATGGCGAAGTATACGGGCGACACGCTCGACACCGCCACGCCGGTGCTGACCGCGGAAACGGATATTGACCGGCTGATCGCGGCGATCGACGCGGATACGTCGTGCGTCGTCGTCCAGTATCCCGATATTCTTGGCCGCATCGCCGACCTGACGCCGCTGGCCGACGCCTGCCACGCCGCCAAGGCGCTGCTGGTCGCCGTCGTGACCGAGCCGGTGGCGCTCGGCGCGATCCGCTCTCCGGGCGAGATGGACGCGGATATCGTCGTGGGCGAGGGCCAGTCGCTGGGCGTGGGCCTGCAATTCGGCGGGCCCTATGTCGGCCTGATGGGCTGCAAGACCCAGTATATCCGCCAGATGCCCGGCCGCTTCTGCGGGCAGACGGTCGATGCGGACGGCAAGCGCGGTTTCGTGCTGACGCTGTCGACGCGCGAGCAGCATATCCGCCGCGAAAAGGCGACGTCGAACATCTGCACCAACTCCGGCCTCTGCGCGCTCGCCTTCTCCGTCCACATGACGCTGCTGGGCGAGAAGGGTCTGCGCGACCTCGCCGCCGTCAACCACGGCCTGGCCGTCACGGCGGCGGAGCGGCTGGCGAAGGTGCCGGGCGTCGCAATCGTCAACGACAGCTTCTTCAACGAATTCACCATCACCCTGCCGGTCGAGGCGCGGCCCGTCGTGCGCACGTTGGCGGAGCGCGGGGTGCTGGCCGGCGTCTCGCTCGGCCGCCTCTATCCGGGCGAGGGCGGCCTCGCCAACGGGCTGGTCGTCGCGGTGACGGAAACGACGACGGCGGAGGATATCGAAACCCTTGCGTCCGCGCTGCAGGAGGTGCTGGCATGACGATCAACCAGAGCGGCTGGAAGCCGACCGCGCCCGAGGCCAATGAGGGTACGGCGCCCGCCACCTTCACCGGCAATCGCGCGCTGATGCTGGAAGAGGCGCTGATCTTCGAGATTGGCGACGCCGAGACGACCGGCGTCGATCTCGCCGATGCACCGCGTGTCGCGAGCAAGCTGGGCAACCTCGCCCGCACCGCCCCGATCGGCCTGCCCGGCCTGTCGGAGCCGGAGACGGTGCGCCACTACACCCGCCTGTCGCGGCAGAATTATGCGATCGACCTCGGCCTGTTCCCGCTCGGCTCGTGCACGATGAAGCACAATCCGCGCCTGAACGAGAAGATGGCGCGGCTGCCCGGCTTTGCCGACATCCACCCGCTCCAGCCGGTCGATACGGTGCAGGGCGCGCTGGGCGTCATCAACGAACTCGCCTTCTGGCTGATCGATCTGACCGGCATGCACGCCGTCGCGATGAGCCCCAAGGCGGGCGCGCATGGCGAACTGTGCGGCATCCTGTGCATCAAGGCGGCGCTTGAAGCGCGCGGGGAGGGGCATCGCAAGGTCATCCTCGTCCCCGAATCGGCGCACGGCACCAACCCCGCCACCGCCGCCTTCGCCGGCTTCTCGGTGGAGGATATCCCCGCGACCCCGGACGGCCGCGTCGACACCGAAGCGCTGAAGGCGCGCCTCGGCCCCGACGTCGCGGGCGTGATGATCACCAACCCCAACACCTGCGGCCTGTTCGAGCGCGATCTGAAGGAGATATCGGACGCGGTTCACGCGGCTGGCGGCTATGTCTATTGCGACGGCGCGAACTTCAACGCGATCGTTGGGCGCGTGCGGCCGGGCGACCTCGGCGTCGACGCGATGCACATCAACCTGCACAAGACCTTCTCGACCCCGCATGGCGGCGGCGGGCCGGGTTCGGGGCCGGTCGTGCTGTCGGAGGCGCTCAGCCCCTTCGCGCCGCTGCCCTATACGGCGAAGACCGCCGACGGGCATATCCACCTGATCGAGGAAGAGCGCGCCGAGGAATTCTCGAAAGAGCATTTCGGCGGCCGCCTCGACAGCTTCGGCCGCATGGTCGCCTTCCACGGCCAGATGGGCATGTTCACCCGCGCGCTGACCTATATCCTCAGCCATGGCGCGGACGGGCTGCGGCAGGTCGCGGAGGATGCCGTCCTCAACGCCAACTACGTCCTGCGCTCGCTGGAGGACACGCTGGACGCGCCCTTCGCCGGCAGCGGCCCGTGCATGCATGAGGCGATCTTCTCCGACGCCGGCCTCGCCGAAGGATTCTCGACGATCGACGTCGCCAAGGCGCTGATCGACGAGGGCTTCCACCCGATGACCATGTACTTCCCGCTGGTCGTCCATGGCGCGATGCTGGTCGAGCCGACCGAGACGGAATCGAAGGCGGCGCTGGACCAGTTCATCGGCGCGCTGCGCTCCGTGGCGGAGCGGGCGAAGGCGGGCGACCAGTCGCTGAAGACCGCCCCCCACTTCGCCCCCCGCGCGCGCCTCGACGAGACGCTGGCGGCGCGCAAGCCCGTGCTGGTCTGGAAGGATTAGCGTAAGATGACGACAGGTCGAACCTAGGTCGTCATTGCGAGCGGAGCGAAGCAATCCAGGGCGTCGTGATGCGGCCCTGGATTGCTTCGCTGCGCTCGCAATGACGGATCTACCTGACGTCCTCCTGTTCTAGCGCGCAGAAGATCCCCTCCCCTTCAGGGGAGGGGAGAATAAGCCGTATCACTCTTCCGCCGGATACGGCCCCTTGCCGCCATCGGCGATGAACTGATCCACCCGCGCCTCCAGCACCGGCAGCGGCACCGATCCCAGTGACAGCACCGTGTCGTGGAACGCGCGGATATCGAAGCGGTCACCCAGCGCCTTCTCCGCCTTCGCGCGCGATCGCTGGATCGCCAGCTGTCCCAGATAATAGCTCAGCGCCTGGCCCGGCCAGCCGATATAGCGGTCCACCTCCGTCCCGATTTCCCGCTCCGACAGCGCGGTATTGTCACGCAGGAAGGCGAGCGACTGGTCGCGCGTCCACCCCTTGGCATGGACGCCTGTATCCACAACCAGCCGCGCCGCGCGCCACATCTGATAGGACAGCATCCCGAACCGCTCATAGGGCGTCTCGTAAAAGCCCATCTCGTCGCCCAGCCGCTCGCAATACAGCGCCCAGCCCTCGCCGAAGGCGGAGATGTAGCTGTAGCGGCGGAAGGGCGGCAGGCTGGTATTCTCGTTTGCCAGCGACATCTGCCACGCATGGCCCGGCGCGCTCTCGTGCAGCGTCAGCGCGGGCAGCTGGAACAGCGGTCGCGCGGGCAGGTCATAGGTGTTGACCAGATATCCGCCCGGCCCGCCGCGCCCGGCGGTGTAGAACGGCGCGATATCCGCCGGCACCGGCCGTATCGCGAAGCGGGCGCGGGGATTGCGCCCGAACCAGCGGCTGGCCATCGCGTCGAACCGCTTGGCCTCCCATGCCGCCTCCTTCAGCAACTGCGCGGGTGTCGTCGCATAGAATTGCGGATCGGTGCGAAGGAAGGTCAGGAACGCCTTCAGATCGCCCTGGAACTTCACCTCCTTGCGGATCGCCTCCATCTCCGCCCTAATCTTCGCGACCTCCGACAGGCCCAGCGCGTGGATCTCCTCGGGGCTCATGTCCAATGTCGTGAACTGGCGAATGCGGCTGCGATAATAGGCCGCGCCGTCGGGATAGCTGGTCGCGTCCAGCGCGGTCCGCAGCCCCGGGAAATAGGTGGTGCGCAGATAGGCGAGCAGCTTGCGATGCGCCGGGATCACCTGCGCCTCGATCACCCGCTTCGCCTCGGCGCGCAGCGCATCGCGGCCCGGCACGCTGGCGGGCATCGTCGCAAAGGGCTGCCAGAACACCGTCGCCTCCGCATCCTTCGCCTCCGCGATCGCGACGACGGGCGCCTCGCGGCCCTTCATCACGACGGCGGGCGGGGTGAAGCCCCGCTTCAGCCCGGCGCGCAGATTGTCGGTCTGCTGATCCAGATACCGAGGAATGTCGCTCAACAGCTTCAGGTAATTGCGATAATCCGATGCACCGCGTGCGAATTGCCCCCGCGCTGCGTATTGCAGGTCGCCCCAGAAGGCGCTGTCGCCGTTCAGCGGCTTTTCCCATTCGCGAAATTGCTGATCGTCGAGGAAGCCGGCGATCTGATTGCGATAGACCAGATAATTGACGCGTTGTTCCGGCGAGAGGCGAGCCGGGTCGATCGCGCGCAGCCGCTGCATCACGCCCTGCCAATAGGCCGCCCGCCGCGCCTGCGCCGCCGCCGATACGTCCGGCAGGCGATCGTTCGCGGCGTCGCGGTCATCGTCGGCCAGCCCCTCCTGCTGCCGCCATTTCCATTCGGCCTGCCAGATCGCCGTGAAGGCGGCGTCGGCCGATGTGGCGGCGGGGGAGGGGGCGGCGATCGCGGCGGTGGCGGTCAGAAAGGTCAGGATCATCCCCCGAACCTGCGCGAAGCCTCGTCCGCTTTCAAGCGCGCCGCCCCGTCGCATCGGGCCGGGCGGGGCGATGGTGCCGCCGCTGGACGCCGCACACCTCTCGCGGCACACTGGACCCCATGCAGCCCCAGCCCCAGCCCAACAGCCTCGTCACCTATGCGATCACCGCCGCGGTCATCCTTGTCGTGATGGCGATCCGCTGGCGCCGTACCGGCCGGGCGATGCTGCTGAAGCTGGAGCAATTGTGGATCATGCCGGCGGTCCTCGCCGCCGTCGTCATTCTGGTCTTCGCCACCACGCCCCCGCATGGTCTGGGCTGGCTGTTCTGCCTGATCGCCGCAGGGCTGGGCGCGGCGCTCGGCTGGCAGCGCGAGCGGATGATGCGGATCGACATAGACCCCGAAACGCATCGCCTCAGCCAGACGGCGTCGCCGGCCGCGCTGGTCTTCATCCTCATCATCGTCGTGCTGCGGCAGGCGACGAAGGCGGAGGGCGCCGCCTTCCTCCATCTCGATGCCGCCGCGCTGACCGACATGCTGCTGGCGCTCGCCTTCGGCCTCGTCACGGCGCAGCGGGTGGAGATGGGCCTGCGCGCGCGGGCGATGCTGCGCGCCGCGCGCGCTATTCGTCGATGATCGCCGCCTGCGTTTCGCCACGCCGGCGGACATGCTCGCGCCAGACGATGTAGAGGCCCGATGCGGCGATGACCGGCGCGCCGATCCAGGTCGAATCGCCCGGCACCGTCCCGAACAACAGCCAGCCATAGGCCGCCGCCCATAACAGCGCGGTATAGTCGAACGGCACCACCAGCGACACCGCGCCCCGCCGCAGCGACGCGGTCATCGCCAGCTGCGCGCAGCCACCGAACAGGCCGACCGCCGCCAGCGCCGCCCATGTCGCCGCCGGATGCGCCTGCGCCTGCCACGCATAGACCGCGCCCAGCGGCAGCAGCGACAGAACGGAGAAATACCATACGGTGGTCTGCGCCCGCTCCGTCCGCCCGATCTGGCGCAGCAGGATGAAGATCACGGCGGTCAGCACCGCCGCCGCCAGGCCATAGGCGACGCCGATCGGCGGCATCGCATGGCCGCCCGGCCGCACCACGATCAGCACGCCGACAAAGCCCAGCCCCACCGCGCTCCACCGCCGCCAGCCGGTCGGCTCGCCCAGCACCAGCGCGCCCAGGATCGTCGCGAAGATCGGCGTGGAAAAGCCGATCGCCGCCGCCTCCGCCAGCGGCAGGGTCAGCAGCGCGGCGAAGGTGAAGGCCATGCTGATGACGCCCACGATCATCCGCACCACATGGGCACCCAGCCGCTGCGTCCGTACCGTCGACAGGCCGGGGCCGCTGGCGATCACTACCGTCACCAGGATCGCCGCGCCAAACTGGCGAAAGAACAGGATCTCCCCCAGAGCCGCGCCACGCGTCTCCGCCAGCTTGATCGCTGCGTTCATCGTCGCGAACAGACCCACCGATAACAGGCGCAGGCCGATCGCGGGCCAAAGCCGGTCGGTTGACATGGCCGCTCCGCTACCCCCGCGCACCCGAACGCACCAGCCTGACAGCGATTTAACTTTACACGGGGCAACACCTCCTATATATCAATATGTGTTCATATGTTGAGTTATGCATGACACCAGACGAAGGCGTTCAACTCGCGGAGCTTTTCCGGCTGCTGGGGGAACCCAACCGGCTGCGGCTGGTCGCCGCCTGCCTCGAAGGTCCCCGGTCGGTCGGGGAACTGACGGAGGAGGTCGGCGTCAGCCAGAGCCTCGTCTCGCAGCATCTGCGGCTGCTGCGCGCGGGGCGGCTGCTGAAGCAGACGCGGGCGGGGCGGAACATGTTCTACGAGCTGCCCGACTGCCACGTCCGTACCATGCTGACCAACATGATCGAACACGTGCTGGAACCCGAAGATCACGCCCATGACGATCATGGGCATGAAGATCGCAACTGAAGGAACTGATTATGAGCGTCGAAGTCGAGATGGTGAAGTGCGCCTGTGCCGATTGCGTGTGCGTCGTCAGTGCGTCGAAGGGCGTGCAGGCCGATGGCCGCGTGTTCTGCGGCGATGCCTGCGCGCAGCATCATGACGGCGGCGCCGGCTGCGATCATGCCGGTTGCACCTGCCACGGCTGATCGATCCGCCGATCGATAAAAGGGGGGGCCGCGGCACATACCGCGCGACCCCCTTTTTGCGCGCGCGCTTTCGGTCTATCCGCCCCGGCCATGAAGCACGCGCTCCCTGTCACCCGCGAGGCGGATTTCGCCGCCTGGTATCAATCCGTCATTGCGGAGGCCGACCTCGCCGAGGAATCCGGCGTGCGCGGCTGCATGGTCATCCGCCCCTGGGGCTATGGCATTTGGGAGCGTATCCAGCGCCTGCTGGACGACCGGATCAAGGCGACCGGGCACGAGAATTGCTATTTCCCGCTCTTCATCCCGCTCTCCTATTTCGAAAAGGAGGCCGAGCATGTCGAGGGCTTCGCCAAGGAGATGGCGGTCGTCACGCACCACCGGCTGATCGGCGACGGGAAGGGCGGCCTGACCCCCGATCCCGCCGCGAAGCTGGAAGAGCCGCTGGTCGTCCGCCCCACGTCCGAAACGGTGATCGGCACCGCCTTCTCGCGCTGGGTGCAGTCGTGGCGCGACCTGCCCGTGCTCATCAACCAGTGGGCCAATGTGGTCCGCTGGGAAATGCGCACCCGCATGTTCCTGCGCACCGCCGAATTCCTCTGGCAGGAGGGCCACACCGCCCACGCCAGCGCCGAGGAAGCGCGCGAGGAGACGCTGCGGATGCTGGAGGTCTATCGCGAATTTTCCGAAACCTGCCTCGCGCTCCACGTCATCGCCGGCGAGAAGCCGGAGAACGAGCGCTTCCCCGGCGCGGTGGAAACCTGGTCGATCGAGGCGATGATGCAGGACGGCAAGGCGCTCCAGGCGGGCACCAGCCATTTCCTCGGCACCAATTTCGCTCACGCGCAAAACATCAGGTTCCAGAATGCCGCCGGCGAACTGGAACTGGCGAACACCACCAGCTGGGGCGTCTCGACCCGCATGATCGGCGGCGTCATCATGGTCCATGGCGATGACGACGGGCTGCGCGTGCCGCCCGCGATCGCGCCGTGGCAGATCGTGATCGTGCCGATGCTGCGCGACCAGCCGGAGGATCAGGCGATCGTCGACTATTGCCGCGACCTGCAGAAGCAGCTGGCGGGTCAGTCGGCGCTGGGCGAGCCCGTCCGCGCGCTGCTCGACCTGAAGCCCGCCAAGGCCGCGACGAAGCGCTGGGGCTGGGTGAAGAAGGGTGCGCCGATCGTGATCGAGGTCGGCGGCCGCGACGTCGCGGGCGGCAACGTCTCCGTCATCCTGCGCACCGATCTGTATCAGGACGGCGGCAAGCTGAAGTCGCAGGTCATGCCGCGCGAGGCACTGGTCTCCACCGCCGCCGCGACGCTGGAATCGATCCAGGCGGCGCTGCTTACCCAGTCGACCGAGGCGCTGCGCGCCCGCATCACCCCCGTCGACGACTGGGCGGGCGTCGAAGCGCATTTCGCGGACGGCGTGAAGAATCCCGGCTGGGTCGACGTTCGCTGGTCGAAGCCGACCGGCACGGCGCTGGAGAAGGTGGTCGAGCGGCTGAAGGCGCTGAAGCTCACGATCCGCAACGCCCCCGCCGGCCAGACCGGCTGCGACGACGGTCCGTGCGTGTTCACGGGCGATCCGGCCGTGGAACGCATCCTGATCGGCCGGGCGTACTGACCCTCTAAGAGGCCCTCCCCTTCAGGGGAGGGTTGGGGTGGGGCGTCGCCGCGGGCGCCACGTTTGCGGAAGCGCCCCACCCCCTGCCCCTCCCCTGAAGGGGAGGGGTGAAGCAACGGCACCGATCAACCCTCTCGACCCCGCGCCCGACACCCCATAAACCTCGCCCCATGACGATCGGCCCCCGCCGTGCGCCGCCGCGCCGCGCCCTGCCGCCGGGCCGCATGGCGGCGCGCGCCGCCGTTCAGGTCGCGCGCCCGCGCTTCTATAGGGCCGGCCGCCTCTCACCGCTGGCGATGCTGGGCATCCGCGTCGTCGCGGTGCTGATCCTCGTCGGTATCGCGCTGGGCGGGCACTGGCTGGACCGGGCGGGGCTGCGCGACAATACCGATCCCGGCCAGCCGGTCGGCTTCCTCGATATCGTCTATTTCACCGTCATCACCGTCACCACGGTGGGCTATGGCGATATCGTGCCCGTGTCCGATTCCGCGCGGATGTTCGACACGTTCGTCGTCACGCCGATCCGCATCTTCGTCTTTCTCATCTTCCTCGGCAGCGCGTACGATTTCATGCTGCGACAGGGTTGGGAGCGGTGGCGGATGGGATTGATACAGCGCGAATTGAAGGGCCACGTCATCGTCTGCGGCTATGGCCGCGCCGGTGCCGCCGCGGTCGCCGAGCTGCTGGAGCGCGGCCACGCGCCGGAGGCGATCGTCGTCGTCGACAACGATCCCGCGCATCTGCGCGAGGCGGAGGAGCTGGGCGTCGCCACGGTGGAGGGGGACGCGACGCACAACGCGGTCCTCACGATCGCGCGCGTGGAGGCCGCCGCCTCCGTCATCGTCGCGCCGGGGCGGGACGATACGGCGGTGCTGATCGTCCTCACCGTCCGCCGTCTCGCGCCGCAGGCCCGCGTCGCCGTCTCGATCGCCGCGATCGAGAACGAGCTGCTGGCGCGCGATGCCGGCGCGACGATCATCGTCAACCCGGTCAGCTTCGGCGGCCAGCTGCTCGCCCAGTCGACCTCGGGTCCGCATCTGGCCGACTATCTCGCCGATCTCGCCACGCGTGGCGGCCGTGTCGAGCTGCGCGAAAGGGCCGTCCGCTCCGAAGAGGTCGGCCGCTGCCCCCGGCAGGTGGAGGGCGGGCAGGTCCTGCGTATCTATCGCGGCGATCGCGCGATCGGCTTCTGGGAAGCGGACGCCCAACACCTGCAGGCCGACGACACGATCATCGAGGTGGTCCAGGCCGGGGGCTGACCATGGCGGCCTGTCCTACACGTCCTATCTATGGCAGGCGATGACGATGAACTTTGCGCTGCCCGCCCGCCTCGACGATCATGACAGTATCGCTGTCTCAAGTGAATGTTGGCACGAGGCCTCCACATGTCTCAACAGTCTCAACGTTCGCGGGGATCACTGATGGCCAAGCGCCCGTCCGCCGGCCTGCCCACCCGCGAGCAGATCCTCGATTTCATCCAGACTTCCGACACGCCGGCGGGCAAGCGAGAGATCGCGCGCGCCTTCGGCCTGACGGCGCAGCAGAAGATCACGCTGAAGGCGCTGTTGAAGGACATGGCTGATGAGGGGCTGATCGACACCGCCCCCGGTCGTGCCTTCCACAAGATGGGCGGCCTGCCCAAGGTTACGGTGCTGCGCATCGTTGATGTGGACGATGGCGGCAATGTCTGGGCGCAGCCCGAACGCTGGGAGGCGGAGGGCGCGCCCGTGCCCCGCCTGCGCGTGCGCGAACGCAAGCGCGGCGCGCTCGGCATCGGCCAGCGTATCCTCGCCCGCACCGAAGAGGCCGGCAACGGCTGGATCGCGCACCCGATGAAGGTGATCGCGCCCGCCGCCGAACAGATCCTCGGCGTGCTGCGTGCCGAAACCGGGCGCCTGTTCCTGACCGGCGTCGAGAAGAAGGAGCGGCGTGAATACCCCGTCTCCGACGCCGGCGGGGCAGAGGCTGGCGACCTCGTCCTGTGCGAGATCGCGGGCCGCCCGCCGCGCGTGACGGTGCGCGTCGTCGAGCGGCTGGGCGATCCCTTCGCCACGCGCAGCTTCTCGCTGATCGCGATCCACAAGCTCGGTATCCCCGACGTCTTCGCGCCGGAGGCGCTGGAAGAGGCGGAGCGTGTCGCCGCGCAGCCGCTGGGCGACGACCGCGAGGATCTGACGCACCTGCCGATCGTCGCGATCGACCCCGCCGATGCGCGCGACCATGACGATGCGGTCTGGGCCGCGCCCGACGACGATCCCGGCAATGAAGGCGGCTGGAAGGCGATCGTCGCGATCGCCGACGTATCCTTCTACGTCCGGCCCGGCTCCGCGCTCGACAAGGAGGCGCGGCGGCGCGGAAACTCCGTCTACTTCCCCGACCGCGTCGTGCCGATGCTGCCGGAAATCCTGTCCGCCGACGTCTGCTCGCTGATGGAGGGGGAAGACCGCGCCGCGCTCGCCTGCCACCTGACGATCGGCAAGGACGGCACGCTGCAGGGCTGGCGCTTCACCCGCGCGCTCGTCCGCCTGCGCGCGAACATCGCCTATGAGGATGCGCAGGCGATCATCGACGGCACCGCCGCTGACGAGGAAGAGCTGTTGCCGGTCCTCCAGCCGCTCTGGTCCGCCTGGCGGGCATTGGCGAAGGCGCGCGACGCGCGCGAACCGCTCGACCTCGACCTGCCCGAACGCCGCGTCGTGATCGACCAGAACGGTCGCATCCTTTCCGTCGCCCCGCGCGAGCGGCTCGACGCGCACCGGCTGATCGAGGACTATATGATCGCCGCCAACGTCGCGGCGGCGAAGGCACTGGAGGCGCGTCGCGCGCCGGTGATGTACCGCGTCCACGAACCGCCCGCGCGGGAGAAGCTGTCGGCGCTGAAGGACTATCTCGACACGTTCGGCATCGCCTTCGCGCTGGGGCAGGTGATCCGCCCCGCCACCTTCAACCGGATCATCGACCGGGTGGGGGAGGCGGATTTCCGCCCGCAGGTGATGGAACAGGTGCTGCGCACCCAGACGCAGGCCTATTACGCGCCCGCCAACCAGGGGCATTTCGGCCTGTCGCTGGGCAGTTACGCGCATTTCACCTCGCCCATCCGGCGCTATGCCGACCTCGTCGTGCACCGCGCGCTGGTCGCCGCCTACAAGCTCGGACCCGGCGGGCTGCTGCCGGCGGACGACGAGATGGAGCGGATCGGCACCGGCATCAGCCAGCTCGAACGCCGCGCGATGGAGGCGGAGCGGGACACGATCGACCGCTACGTCGCCGCCTATCTCGCCGAGCATGTCGGGCAGGAGGTGGATGCGCGGATCACCGGCGTCACCAATTTCGGCTTCTTCGCGACCGTGGAGGGCGTGGGTGGCGACGGGCTGATGCCGGTCCGCGATCTGGGCGGCGAATATTTCCGCTTCGACGAGGGCGCGCGGACGCTGACCGGCGAGGATAGCGGCGACGTCTACGCGCTCGGCCAGCGGCTGCGGCTGAAGCTGGCGGACGCCAACCCGGTCTCCGGCGGGCTCCGCTTCGAACTGCCCGGCGGCAAGATGGCGCTACCCGATCGCCGCGCCCCCCGCGTCCTCAAGCGCCGCGGCCGGCCGGCGAACATCCGCCATCAGGGGCGTCGGAAGTAAATCGAGGCATCTCCCCTCCCCTTCAGGGGAGGGGCGGGGGGTGGGGCGTCGCCACGGACGCCGCATCGGCGGGGAGCCTCTGTCCAACCCCTCCGATGAAGGGACAGGGCCAACGCAAACCGCCCTCAGGCGTCGTGGAACTGCAGGCTGGCGAGCCGCGCATACAGCCCGTTCTGCGCCACCAGCGCGGCGTGGCTGCCCTGCTCGACGATCCGGCCGTGATCCATCACGACGATCCGGTCCGCCGCGCGCACCGTTGCCAGACGGTGCGCGATGACCAGCGTCGTCCGCTGCGCCATCAGCCGTTCCAACGCATCCTGCACCAGCCGCTCGCTCTCGGCATCCAGCGCGCTCGTCGCTTCGTCCAGCAACAGGATCGGCGCATCGCGCAGCAGCGCGCGGGCGATCGCGATCCGCTGCCGCTGCCCGCCCGACAGCCGCGCGCCGCCCTCGCCCAGATAGGTGTCGAGGCCATCGGGCAGCGCGCGCAGGAAGACGTCGGCATGCGCCGCCTCCGCCGCCTGCCACAGCGCGGCGTCCGGCGCATCCCACTGGCCATAGCGCAGGTTGTCGCGGGCGGAGGCGGCGAAGATCACCGTGTCCTGCGGCACCATCGCGATCCGCGCGCGCACCTCCGCCGGGTCCGCATCGGTCAGCGGCACGCCATCGACCAGCACGCGCCCCGCCTCTGGATCGTAGAAGCGCTCGGCCAGCTGGAACAGCGTCGACTTGCCCGCGCCCGACGGGCCGACCACCGCCACCGTCTCCCCCGGCGCGACGTCGAGCGAGAAATCGTCCAGCGCCGCCACGTCCTGCCGCGTCGGATAGCGGAAGCGGACGGCGTCGAACCGTATGCTGCCGCGCGACGGGCGGGGCAGGTCGACGGGGTGCGCGGGTGCCGCGATCTCCGGCCGTTCCGCGATAAGCTCGGCCAACCGGCTCGCCGCGCCCGCGCCGCGCAGCAGGTCGCCATAGACCTCGGTCAGCGCGCCGAACGCGCCGGCGACGATGCCGCCGGTCAGCACGAACGCTGCGATCGATCCGCCCGACAGGCGCCCCGCCGCCACGTCGATCGCGCCTTCCCACAATACCAGCGTGATCGATCCGAAGATCAGCGCGATGACGATCGCGGTCATCACCGCGCGCACCAGATTGCGCGTCCGCGCGGCGGCGAAGGTCGCCTCCACCGCATCGCCGAACCGCTGCGCCTCGCGCGTTTCCTGGCCGAACGCCTGCACGATGCGCATCGCGCCCAGCGTCTCCGTGGTCAGCGTGCCCACCGTCGCGATACTGTCCTGCGAGGTGCGCGACAGGTTGCGCACGCGTTTGCCCATCAGCGCGATCGGCAGGACGATCGCCGGGATGCCCAGCACCAGCATCCCCGCCAGCTTCGGCGAGATGGTGAAGAGATAGATCATGCCGCCGGTGCCGGTGAAGGCGTTGCGCAGCGCGACGGACACGGTGCTGCCCACCACCATCTCGATCAGCGCGGTGTCCGATGTCAGCCGCGACGCGATCTCGGACGGGCGGTTCTCCTCGAAGAAGCGGGGTGACAGGCGCAGCAGATTGCCCTGCGTCTCGCGCCGGATATCGGCGACCACCCGCTCGCCCAGCCACGACACGAAATAGAAGCGGATCGCCGTCGCCACCGCCAGCACCGCAACGATCATCAGCAGATAATGGAACGAGGTCGCGAACGAGGCGGACGCGCCGCTGCCGAACCCCCGGTCGATCACCCGCTTGAAGCCATAGGGAATGCCGATCGTCGCCGCCGACGTCGTCACCAGCGCGGTGGCGGCGATCGCGATCCGGCCGGGATAGCGGGCGGCATGGCGCCACACCATCTGCAGGTCGGCAAGCCGGCCGCGGCCGGGTGGGGACTGGTCGGGTCTGGCCATGCCATTGCGCCTATCACCCCGTCCGTGCCCGCTCAACGGCGCAGGCGATCACCGTGAACAGAACAAGTCGGCCGCGCGTTCGGACGGTGCCCCAATTGTAATTATCACTCCGAAACGTTTTCAGGCTAAAGGACGTAGATGCTCTATCAAGCCTATGAGATGCAGCGGTCGCTGCTCGCCGGTGCCAGCGCGATGGCCAATTTCGGCGCCGGCCTGCTGCAGAACCCCGCCAATCCCTTCGCCTATCTGGGTGGCGGCGCGATCGTCGGTTCCGCGCTGGAAGTGTTCGCCCATGCCGCCGCGCCGCGCGGCAAGCCCGCCTTCGGCTTCCACAGCACGACGATCGACGGACGAGAGGTCGCCGTGTCGGAAGAGATCGTGCTCCGCAAGCCCTTCGGCCAGCTGAAGCGCTTCCGCCGTGCGGGCGTGGAGGGCGGCCCGAAGCTGCTGATCGTCGCGCCGATGTCGGGCCACTACGCCACGCTGCTGCGCGGCACGGTGGAGCGGATGCTGCCCTTCGCCGACGTGCACATCACCGACTGGCGCGATGCGAAGCTGGTGCCGCTGTCCGACGGCAAGTTCGATCTGGACGATTATGTCGACTATCTCGTCGAATTCATGGAGGCGATGGGCGCGAACGGCGGCGGTCGCTCGCACGTTCTGGCGGTCTGCCAGCCGTCCGTCCCGGCCTATGCCGCGACCGCCTTCATGTGCGCGGAGAACCACCCGTTGCGGCCGTTGACGCTGACGATGATGGGCGGCCCCGTCGACACGCGCGAGGCGCCGACCGCGGTCAATACGCTCGCCACCCGCCGCCCCCATGCCTGGTTCGAGCAGAACGTCATCGCGACGGTGCCGATGGCGTATCCGGGGGCGGGGCGCAGAGTGTATCCGGGGTTCCTGCAATTGGCCGGCTTCATGTCGATGAATCTCGGCAACCACATGATTTCGCACTGGGGCATGTTCAAGCATCTGGTACAGGGCGACGGCGAGAGCGCGACCGCGACCAAGGATTTCTATGACGAATATCGCGCGGTCTGCGACATGACCGCTGAATTCTACCTGCAGACGATCGACGTCGTGTTCCAGACGCACGCGCTGCCGCGTGGCGAATACATTCTCCACGGCCGCCGCGTCGATCCGGGTGCGATCCGCGACGTCGGCCTGCTGGCGATCGAGGGCGAGCGCGACGATATCTCCGGGCTCGGCCAGACGAAGGCGGCGCTGACCCTCGCGACCGCGCTGCCCGATGAGAAGAAGAAGTATCTGATGGCCGAGGGCGTCGGCCATTACGGCATCTTCAACGGCTCCCGCTGGCGCAACCGCATCGCGCCGGTGCTGGAAGAATGGATGACCGCGAACAGCTGACATAAAAAAGCGGCGCCGGCTCTTCCGTCGGGAGCAGGCGCCGCACGTGACGAAACTATTTTCGCTGGGTTCAGGCGATCGCGCCGACCTTCGCATGGCTAGACGATTCATCATGATCGATCGTGCCGCCGAATAGCATCTTCACCCGGCCGGACAGCGAGATGTCGGTTTCCCACAGTTCAGCCGATTCCACGTCGAAGCGCAGCAGCGCCAGATTGGGATCCTGCTTGCCCTGCGGGAACCACGCCTCGACGCTGTTGTCCCACAATTTGTCGATCTGCGCGGGATCGTTGTCCTGGCTGAGCTGGCCGGCGAGGCAGGCGAAGAAGTCATGGCCCTTGCCGACGAACTGCACCATCGCCGAACCACCACCGGCCGCGCGATTGTCCTTGCCCGAAAAGACGAACAGCGTGTTGGGCTGATCGTCGTCCAGCCGGACATACATCGGCTCGGAATGCTGGCCATTGTTCAGGCCAAGCATGATGTACGGGCTTTCCTTCACCTTCTTGATGAACTTTTCCGCGATTTCCTGCGGGCTGTCATGATCGGCCACGATATCTCTCCTGAAATCCGGAAGAGACAACGACATGGGCGGGCGATGGTTGCGAGAGCATCATCGCCCGCCGCGCGTTCTTACAGGACCTCGAACAGGCCGGCCGCGCCCATGCCGCCGCCGACGCACATCGTGACGACGACGTACTTGGCGCCGCGCCGCTTGCCCTCGATCAGCGCGTGGCCGGTCATCCGCGCACCCGACATGCCATAGGGGTGGCCGATCGAGATCGCGCCGCCGTTCACGTTCAGAAGCTCATCCGGAATACCCAGCGTGTCGCGGCAATACAGCACCTGCACGGCGAACGCCTCGTTCAGCTCCCACAGGCCGATATCGTCCATCGTCAGGCCGTTCTTCTTCAGCAGCGTCGGCACCGCGAAGACGGGGCCGATGCCCATCTCGTCCGGCTCCGTCCCCGCCACCGCCATGCCGACATAGCGGCCCAGCGGTTGCAGGCCCCGGCGTGCGGCTTCCGCCTCGCTCATCAGCACGCTGGCCGAGGCGCCGTCCGACAGTTGCGAGGCGTTGCCCGCCGTGATCGTCGCGTCCGGCCCCATCACGGGGGTCAGCGCAGCCAGCCCCTCCGCCTTCGTATCGGCGCGGTTGCCCTCGTCCTTCGACAGCGTCACCTCGCGATGGGTGACGGCCTTCGTCTCCTTGTCGGTGATCGCCATCGTCGCGGTCACGGGCACGATCTCGTCATCGAAGCGGCCGGCGGCCTGCGCCGCGGCGGTGCGCTGCTGCGACTGAAGGGCATAGGCGTCCATCGCCTCGCGTCCGATGCCATAGCGCTTGGCGACCACCTCGGCGGTCTGCAGCATCGGCATGTAGATCGCATTGTGCATCGCCAGCAGTTCGGGATCGGGGGCGATGTTCATCTTGGGCGTCTGGACGAGGCTGATCGATTCGGCGCCGCCGCCGATCGCGATCTCCATGCCGTCGCTCACGATCTGCTTGGCGGCGGTCGCGATCGCCATCAGGCCGCTGGCGCATTGCCGGTCGACCGACATGCCCGGCACCGTCGTCGGCAGGCCCGCGCGCAGCAGCGCGGTGCGCGCGAAGTTGCCCGCCTGGTGCCCCTGTTGCAGCGCGGCGCCCCAGACCACGTCCTCCACTTCGCCATCCTCGATCCCCGCGCGCTCGACGGCGGCGCGGATCGCGTGGCTGGCCAGCGTCGGGGCGGGCAGGTTGTTGAACGCGCCGCGATAGGCGCGGCCGATCGGGGTGCGGGCGGTCGAGACGATGACGGCAGAACGCATGGGCTGATGTCCTTCGGAAAAAACGGGTCAGGTGAGGATGAGCGTGATCCAGCGGGCGGCGAGGGCGGGGCGGTCCTGCCCCTCGATCTCGACGGAGAAGTCCAGTTCCTGCCGGTACTGGCCCGGCTGTTTCGGTGCGAAGGCGGCGAGCGTGAAATGCCCGCGCACGCGGCTGCCCGAGCGGACCGGCGCCAGGAACCGCAGCGCGTCGCAGCCATAGTTGATCGCCGCGCGCATCCCCGAGACGTGGGGCACGTCCGCCTGTTCGACCAGCATCGGCATCAGCGACAGCGTCAGGAAGCCGTGTGCGATCGTGCCGCCGAAAGGCGTCGCGGCGGCGGCGACGGGATCGACATGGATGAACTGCCGGTCGCCCGTCGCCTCCGCGAAGGCGTCGATCATCGGCTGGTCGACGGTGATCCAGTCGGACGTGAAGGTCCGGCCGATCATCGTTTCCATGGCCTCTATGGCGATCGTCGCCACGGCATTCCCCTCGACACCTGTTTGGCGCTAAGCGCAGGCGCAGTATCTAGGCCCGGCCTGCGCCCCGTCGCAAGCCTCACCGCACCGAAAGTTCGACGATGACCGCTGCCGTAACGTCCGCCGCCCGTGAAGCCATGGCAAAACTGTATCGGGCGCCCGAACCGGAGGTTCTAAAACCGCTTCTGGACCGCGCATCGGCCAGCCCTGATTCGCGAGGGCGCATCATGGGTCATGCCGGCGGGCTGCTGGCGGACCTGCGCGCCGCGCAGGGGCGCGGCTGGGTGAACCAGTTCCTGCAGGAATATCGGCTCAATTCTTCGGAGGGCGTCGCGCTGCTCAGCCTCGCCGAGGCGTTCCTGCGCGTGCCCGATCCCGAAACGGCCGACCTGCTGATCGCGGACAAGCTGGGGGACGCCGACTGGCGCGCCCATGCCGGCCGATCGAACAGCAAGCTGGTCAACAGCGCGACCTGGGGCCTCGTCGTCGGCCGGGCGCTGGTGGGCGAGGGCGATCAGGGCCCGCTGCGCCGCCTCATCAGCCGCGCGGGCGAGCCGTTCGTGCGGCAGGCGGTGGGCGCCGCGATGAAGATGATGGGCGAGATCTTCGTGATGGGCCGCACCATCGACGAGGCGATGCGCCGGATGAAGAAGCCGGAGAACAAGGGCTTCACCGCCAGCTTCGACATGCTGGGCGAGGCGGCGCGGACGTTCGCCGATGCCGACCGCTATTTCCAGGCCTATGTCGGCGCGATCGACGCGGTGGGCAGCGATCCGGCGGCGGGCCATTCGGTGTCGGTGAAGCTGTCCGCGCTCCACCCCCGCTACGAGGTTGCGCGCCGCGCCGAATGCGTCCCCGCGCTGACGCGGATGCTGGAGGCGCTGGCGGTGCAGGCGGCGGGCCGGGGCATCGCGCTGACCGTCGACGCCGAGGAATCCGAGCGGCTGGAGATGAGCCTCGACATCATCGGCACGGTCGCCGCGCTGCCCAGCCTGAAGGGGTGGGACGGGTTCGGCATGGCGGTGCAGGCCTATGGCAAGCGCGCGCGCGCCGTCGTCGGCTGGGCGAACGGGCTGGACCGGATCATGAACGTCCGGCTGGTCAAGGGCGCCTATTGGGATTCGGAGATCAAGCGCACGCAGGTGGAGGGGCTGGCGGACTATCCGCTGTTCACGCGCAAGGCCGCGACCGACGTGTCCTATCTCGCCGTCGCCAAGGATATGCTGGAGGCGGAGTATATCCGCCCAGCCTTCGCCAGCCACAATGCGTTGACCGTCGCGACCATCCTCGACTGGGCGGGCAACAGCCGCGATTTCGAGTTCCAGCGGCTTCACGGGATGGGTGACGGCCTGTACGAGCGGCTGGTGCGGGAGAACGGCTATCACTGCCGCATCTATGCGCCGGTCGGCGGCCATCGCGACCTGCTGGCCTATCTGGTCCGTCGCCTGCTGGAAAACGGCGCCAACAGCAGCTTCGTCCATCAGCTGGCCGATGAGCGGCTGACCGAGGCGGAAATCCTGGCCGATCCGGTCGCGAAGATCGCGGCGGTCGGCGGCAGCCGCCATCCCAGCATTCCGCTGCCGCGCGATCTGTTCGCGCCCGGCCACCGCAACAGCGAGGGGCTGGACCTCAGCGACGTGCCCGAACTGGAGCGGACGGTGCGCGCGGTCGCCGCGCCGGTCGCGGTTCCGGCACCCGCCGCCTGCGACGCTGATGCCGTGCACGCGGCGGTGGGCCGGGCGGCGGCGGCCTTCCCCGCCTGGTCGCGCACCCCGGTGGAGGAGCGCGCCGCGATCCTCGAACGGCTCGCCGACCTGCTGGAGAGGCACCGCGACGAGATGATGGCGATCTGCGTGCAGGAGGCGTTCAAGACGATCCCCGACTCGATCGGCGAGGTGCGCGAGGCCGCCGACTTCTGCCGCTATTATGCCGGCGAGGCGCGCGCGCGCCTGATGCCGCGCGAACTGCCGGGCCCGACGGGGGAGCGGAACACGCTGCATATCGAGGGGCGCGGCGTCTGGGCGACGATCGCGCCCTGGAATTTCCCGCTCGCCATCTTCCTCGGCCAGACGGTCGCGGCGCTGGTGACGGGCAACACCGTCGTCGCCAAGCCCGCGCCGCAGACGCCGCGGATCGCCGCGCGGGCGGTGGCGCTGGCGCATGAGGCGGGCGTGCCGAAGGATGCGCTGATCCTCGTCCCCGGCGGGCCGGAGGTGGGCGCGGCGCTGACCGGGGACGTGCGCGTCGCTGGCGTCGCCTTCACCGGATCGACCGCCACCGCCAAGCGGATTGCACGCACGCTGGTGGCGGACGACGATCGCCCGATCGTGCCGCTGATCGCGGAGACGGGCGGCATCAACGCGATGATCGTCGATTCCACCGCGCTGCCCGAACAGGTCGTCGCCGATGTCGTCACCTCTGCCTATCGCTCGGCCGGGCAGCGCTGTTCGGCGCTGCGGCTGCTGCTGGTGCAGGCCGATGTCGCGGACACGGTGATCGAGATGCTGAAGGGCGCCATGGACACGCTGCGCCTCGGTGCGCCCGGCGATCCCGCGACGGATGTGGGCCCGGTGATCGACCGTGCCGCCTATGACCGACTGATGGGCTATCGCGCGTCGGTGCAGGATCGCTGGCTGAAGACGGTGGACGTGCCGGCGGATGGGCTGTTCGTACCCCCCACGCTGATCCGGCTCGACCGGGTGGAGGATCTGACGCAGGAATGGTTCGGCCCGATACTGCACGTCGCGACATGGCAGGGCGGATCGCTGGCGGAAACGATCGCCCGCGTGAACGCCAAGGGCTATGGCCTGACCATGGGCCTGCACAGCCGCATCGCCCGCGCTGCGGAGGTCGCGGAAGGGGAGGCGGCGGTCGGCAACCTCTATATCAACCGTTCGATGATCGGCGCGGTCGTCGGATCGCAGCCGTTCGGCGGCGAGGGGCTGTCGGGCACCGGGCCCAAGGCGGGCGGGCCGCATTACCTGTATCGCTTCTGTGCGGAGCGGGCGGTGTCGGTCGACACCACCTCGGCCGGCGGCAACGCGACGCTGCTCAGCCTGGATGAAGGCGGGATCTGACCGCCCGCGTCGGGCGGGTCATCCCGCCCGCGCGGTTCCCCGCGTCCAGGAGATGCGGATGCTGACCCAGGCGCCAATGATCGGCGTGCCACCCCGACGCGGCGGCAGGATGCGAAACTGCCACGCCGCCTGCCGCATCTGGCTGCCCAGCCCCGATCCGATCGGCGATTCGCCCAGCACGCGGCAATTGTCGACGCGGTTGTCGGGGATCGTCTTGCAGGCGATCAGCGCCCAGGCATCGGGCGGCGGCGCGGATTTCAGATAGCCGTTGATCTCGCCGCTGGTCGGCTCGCGCATCCAGTCGGCGTCATACAGGCGCTCGCCGCCCGGCCCGGCGCCGGGGCCATAGACCGCGACGCTGTCGCCGCGCGTGCCCTGATCGCCGCGCGCCGATTCCCCCTGCGCCTTGCCCGATTTCGGCACGGCCGCCAGATCGAACGATTCGGACATCATCTCCGGCCATTCGGTCTTCGTCTGGCTGGGGACGGGCAGGGGTGGCGGCACCGGCCGGGCGCTGGCACTGGCGGCGGCCGCCTTCGCCACCGCGGCCCGTGTCGCCCTGGCCGCCGCCGGCGCGGCGGGCTTGTCCGCATCGAGCGCGAAGGTGCTGAGCGCGGGCGATTCCGGCGGCGGCTTGGGGGTCGGCGCCAGCCGCAGCAACAGCCAGATCAGCAGGATGTGCGCGGCGATCGCCAGCGCCAGCGCCCCCGACCGCCGCCATGGCGACACGCCCCGCCCCCCGGGTGCCGGACGATAGAAGGACGAGGCCATTGGCCCGCCCGTTATCGCAGCGGCGGCAACGACGCCAGATAGGCTTTCCCATGGATGCCCAGCGCGATCACGCGGCCCGGATTGGCCGCCATCACCGCCTTCAGATAGGATCGCGGCTTCTTCATCAGGCCCGGCTGCACCGTGCCCGCCAGACCCAGCCGCCGCGCCGCCTCTCCGACGAAATGGACGCAGTTGCGCTGGTTCAGATTGTAGCGGCTGTCACCGCCATCCTCGCTCCACCCGCGCGCCAGGGCCAGCAGCTCGGCATATTGCGCATCGGTCAGCACCACGGAGAACTGCGCGTCGCTGCCGCCGATATAGGCGGGCTTCACCCGTTCCAGCCGCCCCGCCACCGTACCGAACAAAAGCGCCGGGCTGACCGATCGCGCGGTGAAACCATAGGCTAGGTCGACCGGCTCGCCGCCCGCATCGGGCGTGCCGCGCAAGGTGAAGAAAGCGTGGGGAAAGCTGTTCCCCAGCTCATGGCTCCAGAAGGTCGCCGTAACGGCGGCCTGCGCGGGCAGGGCGCCCGCAAGCCAGACGGAAAGGATCGCGAGGAGGAAACGCAGTCGGGCCATGGCCCATCATGGCAAGGCGCGCGGTCAGGCGCCAGCGTTGGTCAGCGATTCCAGTTGGCTCTTGCTCAATTCCAGCGTCATCGCCGGCAACAGGTCCGCCAGCTGCCGGGCGCTGGTCGCGCTGGCGATCGGCGCGGTCACGCCTTCCTGCGCGATGAGCCACGCCAGCGCGATCTGCGCCAGCGTCGCGCCGGTTTCGGCCGCCACCGCATCCATCGCCGCCAGCATCTCCGGTCCGCGCCCGTCCAGCAGCGGCTCCACCTTCCCGCCGCGCGTGCTTTGCGACAGGTCGTCCCGGCTGCGATACTTGCCCGTCAGGAACCCCGATGCGAGGCCGTAATAGGGCAGCACCGCGATATTCTCGACGACGCAGAAATCCTGCAATTCGCCCTCGAAACCCTCTCGGCTGACCAGATTATATTCGGGCTGCATCACATGATAGCGGGGCAGGTCGCCGCCGCGCGACAGGTCGACAGCTGATTTCAGGCGCGCGGCGCTGAAGTTCGACGCGCCGATCACGCGGACCTTGCCCGCCTCAATCAGCCGGCCGAACGCGCCGAGCACATCGGCCTGCGGCACGTCCTCGTCATCGCGATGCGCATAATAAAGGTCGATCCGGTCGGTCCCCAGCCGCTGCAGCGAGGCATCGCACGCCGCCGCGATATGCTGCGGCTGCAGACCCTTGCCATCGGGGCCGGGCATCATCCCGACTTTCGTCGCGATCAGCACGTGGTCGCGCTTGCCCGAGGTGCGGAGCCATTCGCCGATCATCGTCTCGGATTCGCCGCCGCGATGGCCGTCGACCCACGCGGAATAGACGTCCGCCGTGTCGATCATCGTGCCGCCGCCCTCGACGAAGGCGTCGAGCACCGCGAAGCTCGCGTCCCGGTCGGCGGTCCAGCCGAACACGTTGCCGCCCAACACCAAAGGCGCGATCTTCAGGTCGGTCGAGCCGAGGCGGCTAAGGTTGGTCATGCGGGCTCCGGTCGGCACGGCAAGCTGAAACCCCCTCCCGCCGGCTGCGGGAGGGGGGAGGGCAGGTATCAGTCGCGGATCTTGCGGCCCGCATTCTCCAGTGCCGCGCCGGTCGCGTCGGCGGCACGGTCGCCGGCCTTGGCCGCCTTGTCGCCCGCATGGTCGATCGCCGCGCCCGTGCGGTCCGCCGCATGGTCGATCGCGGCACCGGCATTGTCGAGGCTGCGCTCGGCCGAGTTCAGCGCGCGATCCGTTGCCGCATCGACATCCGCCGCCGCGTTGCTGGTCGTCGCGGACACGTCCGCCGCCGCGGCATCGGCGGCCTCGGACGTCTTGTTCTGCGTGTTCTGGCTGCATGCGGCGAGGGCGATGGCGGCGACGGCGGGGATCAGCAGCTTCTTCATGTTCAGGTTCCTCCCGGATTGCGGGCATCATTGCCCGCAAGGCTGGGGATCGTAACGCAACCGAACCCGTTCGGGTCCAGCGGCGTTTCGATTGACCTCATATAAAGATTTCTTTATATCCCGGTCGGAAATGATCGACGCGCTCGCCATCTTCGGGGCCCTTGGGGATGCGACCCGCCTGCGCATCCTGGCGCTGCTGCGCCGCATGGAGCTGTCCGTCGGCGAACTGGCGCAGGTGCTGGGGCAAAGCCAGCCGCGCGTGTCCCGCCATGTGAAGATCCTGTGTGATGCCGGTCTGGCGGAACGGCGCAAGGAAGGCAGCTGGGTGTTCGTCGCGCTCGGCCGGCCCGAGGTGGTGGCGCCGATCGCCGCCGCGCTCGACGGCTGGCATGGCGGCGAGGCGGATCACTGGACGATCGCGGATGCCGCCCGGCTGGCGGCGGTACGCGCCGATCGCGCCGCCTCCGCCGCCGCCTGGTTCGAAAGCCATGCGGGCGAATGGGATGCGATCCGCAGCCTGCACGTCGCGGATGCGGAGATAGAGGCGGCGATGCAGGCGGTGCTGGGCCCCGCGCCGCTCGGGACGCTGATCGATATCGGTACGGGCACCGGCCGGATGCTGGAGCTGTTCGCCGGCCGCGCCGACACGGCGCTGGGGATCGACCGCTCGTCGGAAATGCTGCGCCTCGCGCGCGTCAAACTGGCTGGCGCCACCAATGCGGAACTGCGCCAGGCGGACCTCTATGCCCTGCCGATGGCGGATGGTGCGGCCGACGTCGCGATCATCCACCACGTCCTCCACTTCGCGCAGCAGCCAGGCGCCGCGCTGGCGGAGGCGGCGCGTGTGCTCGGCCCCGACGGCCGGCTGCTGATCGTCGATTTCGCGCCGCATGACCGGGAGGACCTGCGCACCCGTGACGCGCATGTCCGGCTGGGCTTCGCGGACGAACAGATCGCCGGCTGGCTGGGCGCGGCGGGGCTGCGGCTGGCGCGCGTGGAAACGCTGGGCGGCGGCGAACTGACGGTGAAACTCTGGCTGGCGCACAAGGGCGCGCCAGCCCTTCGCGAGGTGAAGGCGGCATGACGATCTCGGTCAACCAGCTGGCGGAGGCGCGCTGCGCGCTCGAAACCCCGCTCTACGCCGATGTCGGCGGCGACGTGGCGGTCAGCTTCGAATTCGTCCCGCCCAAGAGCGAGAAGATGGACGAGCAGCTTTGGGACGCGGTGCGCACGCTGGAGCCTTTGGGGCCGGAGTTCGTGTCCGTCACCTATGGCGCGGGCGGCACCACGCGAGAGCGTACCCATGCCACCGTCGCGCGCATCCAGCGCGAAACCTCGCTCGCCGCCGCCGCGCACCTGACCTGCGTGGAGGCGACGCGGGAGGAGATCGATCAGGTCGCGGAGGAATATTGGGCGGCGGGCGTGCGCCACATCGTCGCGCTGCGTGGCGATCCGCCGCAGCAGGGCGCGCGCTTTTCCAGCCATCCCGGCGGTTACGAGAATGCGGCGGACCTCGTCGCCGGCCTGCGCCGGTTGCACCCGTTCGAGATTTCGGTGGCCGCCTATCCCGAATCCCACCCGGATTCGCCCAGCACCGCCGCCGATCTCGACAATCTGAAGCGCAAGCTGGACGCGGGCGCGACGCGCGCGATCACGCAGTTCTTCTTCGAACCCGAAACCTTCTTCCGCTATCGCGACGCGGTGGCGGCGGCGGGCATCTCCGCGCAGATCGTGCCGGGGATCATGCCCGTGTCCAACTTCGCCAGCGTGAAGCGGATGAGCGCGATGTGCGGCACCGCCGTTCCCCCCTGGATGGCGCGCCTGTTCGAGGGGCTGGACGATCATCCCCCCGCGCGCCAGCTGGTCGCCGCGACGGTCGCGGCGGAACTGTCGCGCCGCCTGTATGCGGGCGGGGTGAAGCACCTGCATTTCTATACGCTCAACCGCGCCGAGCTGGCCTTTGCGATCTGTCATCTTCTGGGTGTCAGGGCGAAGCCGGCGGCCGCGGCGGCGGCTGCCTGACAGTCAAAGGGTCATCATGTCCGTTCGCGAAACCTTTCTGGCCGAAGCGGCCAAGCGCATCCTCATCACGGACGGCGCCTTCGGCACCGAAATCCAGGGCTGGAAACTGTCCGAGGCGGACTATGCCGGCACGCTCGGCCTGACCCACGACCAGAAGGGCAATAACGACATCCTCGCGCTGACGAAGCCGGAGGTGCCCGCCGCCATCCACCGCGCCTATTTCGAGGCGGGGGCGGATATCGCGGAAACCAACACCTTCTCCGCCAACCGGATCAGCCAGGCCGATTACGGCGCCGAGCATCTGGTCCGCGAAATCAACTACGAAAGCGCGAAGCTGGCGCGCGCCATCGCCGACGAGTTTTCCGCGCGCGACGGCCGCCCCCGCTTCGTCGCCGGCGCGATCGGCCCGACGAACAAGACGCTGTCGCTCAGCCCCGACGTCAACGATCCCGGTTTCCGCGAGATCGATTTCGACACGCTGAAGGGCGTCTATCGCGAACAGACCGACGCGCTGCTGGAAGGCGGGGCGGACTTCATCCTGATCGAGACGGTGTTCGATACGCTGAACGCGAAGGCGGGGATCATGGCGGTGCTGGACGCCGCGCGCGATCTGGGTCGCGACGTGCCGATCATGCTGTCGATGACGCTGACCGACCTGTCGGGCCGCAACCTGTCGGGCCATACGGTGGAGGCGTTCTGGCACGCGGTACGCCATGCGAAGCCGCTGACGATCGGCCTGAACTGCTCGTTCGGGGCGGAACAGCTGCGCCCGCATGTGAAGACGCTGTCGGAGATCTGCGACACGCTCATCATGGTCTATCCCAATGCCGGCCTGCCCAACGAACTCGGCGCCTATGACGAGGCGCCGGTGACGACGGCGGGTCTGGTCGGCGAGTGGGCGGCGGCGGCGCAGGTCAACGTGCTGGGCGGCTGCTGCGGCTCGACGCCAGCGCATATCAAGGCGATCGCGGATGGCGTGCGGGGCCTCGCCCCCCGCGCCATCCCGCAACCGCCGGTGCAGACGCGCCTCGCCGGGCTGGAGCCGTTCACCATGGCGGCATGAGATGTACGCCCCTCCCCTTCAGGGGAGGGGTCGGGGGTGGGGCGTCGCCGTCTCACCGAGATCGCATGCGACGGGATGCGCCGCACCCCGAACCCGCCCCTTAAGGGGAAGGGCTAGAAAGAAGCAGTATGACCAACGTCTCCACCCAGTTCGTCAACATCGGCGAGCGCACCAACGTCACGGGCTCGGCCGCCTTCAAGAAGCTCATCATGGCGGGCGACTATACCCGCGCGGTCGAGGTGGCGCGCAGCCAGGTGGAGAACGGCGCGCAGGTCGTCGACGTCAACATGGACGAGGGCCTGCTCGACGCCGAGCATGCCATGACGACCTTCCTGAAGCTGATCGCCGCGGAGCCGGATATCGCGCGCGTGCCGATCATGATCGACAGTTCCAAGTGGAGCGTGATCGAGGCGGGGCTGAAATGCGTGTCGGGCAAGCCGATCGTCAATTCGATCAGCATGAAGGAGGGGGAGGAACCGTTCCTCCACCATGCCCGCCTCTGCATGGCCTATGGCGCGGCGGTCGTCGTCATGGCGTTCGACGAGGTGGGGCAGGCGGACACGCAGGCCCGCAAGGTCGAGATCTGCGAGCGCGCCTACGCCCTCCTGATGACGATCGGCTTCCCGCCCGAAGACATCATCTTCGATCCCAACATCTTCGCGGTGGCGACGGGGATCGAGGAGCACAACAACTACGGCGTCGACTTCATCGAGGCGTGCCGCGAGATCAAGGCGCGCTGCCCGCACGTCCATATCTCGGGCGGCCTGTCGAACCTGTCCTTCTCGTTCCGCGGCAACGAGCCCGTCCGCCGGGCGATGCACTCCGTCTTCCTCTACCACGCCATCCCGGCGGGGATGGACATGGGCATCGTCAATGCTGGCCAGCTCGACGTGTACGACACGATCGACCCGGCGCTGCGCACCGCCTGCGAGGATGTGATCCTCAACCGCGATCCCGATGCCGGCGAGCGGCTCGTCGCGCTGGCGGAGAAGTTTCGCGGCACCGATGCGGTGGCGGAGAAGGCCGCGCAGGAATGGCGCGGCTGGGATGTCGTCAAGCGGCTGGAACATGCGCTGGTCAAGGGCATCGACGCGCACGTCGTCGAGGATACGGAGGAGGCGCGCGCCGCCATCGCCGCGCGCGGCGGCCGCCCGATCGAGGTGATCGAAGGCCCGCTGATGCAGGGCATGAACGTCGTCGGCGACCTGTTCGGATCGGGCAAGATGTTCCTGCCGCAGGTGGTGAAGTCCGCGCGCGTGATGAAGAAGGCGGTGGCGCACCTCCTTCCCTTCATCGAGGCGTCGAAGGAGCCCGGCGCGAAGGGCAAGGGCCGCGTCGTGATGGCGACCGTGAAGGGCGACGTCCACGATATCGGCAAGAACATCGTCGGCGTCGTCCTGCAGTGCAACGGGTTCGAGGTGGTCGATCTGGGCGTCATGGTGCCCTGGTCGCGCATCCTGGAGGCGGCGAACGAGAACGATGCCGACATGATCGGCCTGTCCGGCCTCATAACCCCATCGCTCGACGAGATGGTGACGGTCGCGGAGGAGATGCAGCGCGCGAATATGCGGATGCCGCTGCTGATCGGCGGCGCCACCACGTCGAAGGTGCATACCGCGCTGCGCATCGCGCCCGCCTATGCCGGTCCGGTCGTGCACGTGCTGGACGCCAGCCGCGCGGTCGGCGTCGCGACGACGCTCGTCTCGGATACGCAGCGTGACCCCTATGTCGCCGATGTTGCGGCCGAATATCAGAAGGTGCGCGACGCGCGGGCGGGCAAGGGCCAGAACGATCTGCTGCCGCTCGCCGAGGCGCGGGCGCGCGGCTTCAAGGCGGACATGATGCTGAAGGCGCCGGCACCGGTGCTGCCGGGCCTGCATGCATTCGACGGCTGGGATCTGGCAGACCTGCGCCATTATATCGACTGGACTCCCTTCTTCCGCGCATGGGAGCTGGCGGGCACCTTCCCCGCGATCCTCGATGATGCGGTGGTGGGGGAGAGCGCGCGGTCGCTCCATGCCGATGCGGAGGCGATGCTCGACCGGATCGTCGCGGAAAAGTGGCTGACCGCGAAGGGGGTCGCCGCGCTGTGGCCGTGCCGGCGCGAGGAAGACGACGTCGTCCTGTCGCTTGATGACGGCGATGTGCGCCTGCCGTTCCTGCGCCAGCAGATCGCCAAGCGCGAGGGGCGGGCGAACATGTGCCTGGCCGACTTCGTCGATCCCGCCGGCGACTGGCTGGGCGGCTTCGCGGTCGCGATCCACGGCATCGAGCCGCATCTGGCGCGGTTCAAGGCGGACGTGGACGACTATAACGACATTCTGCTGAAGGCGCTGGCGGACCGTCTCGCGGAGGCGTTCGCGGAGCGGCTGCACGCGCATGTCCGCACCGATCTGTGGGGCTATGCGGCGGGCGAGCAACTGACCAACGAGGCGCTGATCCGCGAACAGTATCGCGGCATCCGCCCCGCGCCGGGATATCCCGCCTGCCCGGAGCACAGCCTGAAGCGGACGCTGTTCGACCTGCTGGGTGCCGAGGACAAGGCGGGGATCGAGCTGACCGAAAGCTTCGCGATGCTGCCGACGGCGGCGGTCAGCGGCTTCTATTTCGGCCACGCCCAGGCCGAATATTTCGGCGTCGCGCGGATCGGTGAGGATCAGGTGGCTGACTATGCCGCCCGGCGCGGTGTCGACCGCGACCAGGCGATCCGCTGGCTCCGACCCAATCTCGACTGACGGGGAATCCCGCGAAAGCGATACGAGACCAATCTCCCCTCCCCTTCAGGGGAGGGGCCGGGGGTGGGGCGCTTCCGCAAACGCAGCGCCGATAAAGGGCCTTACGCCGACCGCCCCTGCCCGGGAGCGGCTCGGCTCAACTCAATCCCGCAACCCCCCACCTGCACCGAGCGCCAAGCGGCCTAATACCCCCGATCGGCCAGCGCCGGGTTCCGCCGCAGCCGTGGCGCGACCATCGGCATGGTCAGCATGGTCGACGCCAGCGCCATCAGCAGCAGCGCGGTGAAGGTCTCGTTCGTCACGATATGCTTGTCGAGCAGGATGTTGACGAAGATGATCATGATGAGCGCCTTGGTCTGGAGCAGCCAGCCGATCGCCATCGCATCGCCCTTCGGCCATTTCAGGATGCGCCCCGCCAGCCCGACGCCCAGCAGCTTGCCGCCGACCGACGCGACCAGCAGCAGCGCAGCGGCGGCGAAGACCATGGCGCCGCCGACGCCCCATTGCGTGCGCAGGCCGGTCGACAGGAAGAAGACCGGCATCACCGCGATCAGCACCGTTTCGCGAAATCGGTCCATCCGCTCGCGGTCGAACCAGTGGCCGTCCAGCACCGCGCCCGCCAGGAACGCGCCGACCATGAAATGAAGGCCCGCCCAGTCCGCCGCGAATCCGCTCGCCGCCAGCCAGATCAGGCTGACGTACCAGCGATCCCGCTCGGGAATGCGCGGCATGATGTAGCGGATCAGCGCGGTCGCGGCGGCGAAGCCGATCAGGAAGCCGCCCTGCCGTCCCACCCGTTCCCAGTCGAGCAGGATCAGCGCCAGCACGCCCCAGATCGCGATATCGTCAAGGCTGGCATAGCGCAGCGTCCGCTGGCCGAGCGGGCGGCGCAGGATCTCCAGCTTTTCCATCAAGAGCACCAGGATCGGTAGCGCGGTGACGGCGCAGGCCATGCCGATGCCCAGCACCACCTGCCATGTCGCTCCCTCCGGCCCGCGCCAGCCATCGAAGCGCAGCATGACCAGCGCGGCGAGGCTGCCCGTCACCAGCGGCACGCCCAGCGCGAGCCCGGCGGTGACCCCCGTCTCGCCCCGGCGACGCCACGCCTCGCCCAGATCCAGCTCGATGCCGGCGATCCACACGAAGATCATCACCGCCCACCAGGCGATGCCGTTCAGCGATCCGATCGTCTGCGGCGTGAAGACGAAGGCGTAATAGCTCGGGAACAGCGCGCCCAGCACGCCCGGCCCCAGCAGGATGCCGCCGATGATCTGCACCACGACCAGCGGCGCCCAGTAATCGGTGCGGCCCAGTCGCCAGACCAGATACGGCACCGAAAAGATGAGCAGCATGGCGAGGAGGAACACCTCCGTCGGCGACATGTGCATGGCTGGCTCTCCCCGCATTTCCGGCCCCCCGGCCGATTGCGCGAGGGTGTTGGCGCAAGGCGTGGGCCAAGGCAATGCGAGGGCGCGGAAAAACCGGCCGTCATCTCGATAGCCGGGAAGGGGGCGCCGCCCAGCCCCTCAAGGGGGGGCGGCGCCCGTTCATGGGCTTACCGCGCGCAGGTGTCGGCGGGGCCGGGGTCCAGATCCAGACAGCGGCCGTCCTGCCCGGACACCTTCAGTCCGATCGTCGCCGCCAGCGTCGGCATGATGTCCACCGACTCCACCGACAGCGGTTGTTCGAAGCCGGTCATGCCGCGCCGCCAGAACAGGATCGGCACGCGCCGGTCATAGTCCCAGGGCGATCCGTGCGTCTCGACATAACCGGGAGTCGGCGTCTCGATCGAGGTGACGCGCGGCGCCAGCAGCACGACGAGATCGCCGGAGCGCTGCGCGTCATAGCTGGCGCGGGCACGCTGCAGCAGCGTCCACGTCTCCGGCGCGCCGGTCGGCATGGGAGAGGCGGCGATCTGCGCGCCCGTGAACACCGCCGCGACCTGCGGCAGCGCGGCGTAACGGCGCAGCGCCTCCGCGATCACCTTGTCGCGTTGCGCGGGGGTAAGCGTGCGGGCGACATACACATCGCCCTCCGCGCCCAGCAGCACCGGGCCGGTCAGCCCGAGATCTTGCCCGATGGCCTTGCCGACCGCGGTGGCCAGCGTATTGGCATGGACGTGATCCTCCATCGGCATCGCGCGCATCCGCTGCCGCTCGGTCATGTCGTGCGCACCGTGATCGGCGGTCAGCATGATCTCGTAATCGACGCCCGTCTGGTCGAGCACGTCGAAGAAGCCGGCCAGCGAACGATCCAGCTCGTTCATCTGGATGCACATCTCCGTGCCCTGCGTGCCATAGGCGTGGCCGATATAGTCGGTCGCGGACAGGCCGACGGCGATGATGTCCGTCGCCGGGCCCTTGCCCAGCTGCATGTCCTGCACCAGCCCCGCCGCCATCGCGAGCACCGCCGCGTCGGCGGCGGGGGAGATGCGGAAGCCGCGCGAATCGCCCGCGTCGCGCGCGAACCGGCCCTGGCCGACGGTCACGTTACCCGCAGTCACCGCGCGATCGAGCGGCCGGCACCAGCCCGGCAGCGGCAGCGCCGCCTGCGGCTTCGCGATCAGCGCCGCCACCGCGTCGCGCGTCCGCTGGACGACCGGCGGCACCTTGCGCCCGGCATAGGAGGTGTAGGTGGTGCCGTCCCACCACCATAGTTCGTCGACCTTGTGGCCGCCCATCATCACCGCCGCGCGATCCTTGCCCGCGACGGAGACGACGCGCGTGCGCGGATCGGCGGCCTTCATCCGCTCGCCCAGCGTCGGGACCTTCAGATGCGTGTCCGATACGGTGTAGTGATCGTGATCCGACCCGGGGACGCTCTCGTCCTCCGAGCAATAGACCATCTTGTCCGCGCGGCCCGTCGACTGGTCGATCCAGTGGTTGGCGATGATGCCGGTGCGCGCCGGGCGATAGCCGGTCAGGATCGTCGAATGGCCGGGGCACGTCTCCGTCGCGGCGTGGCTCTGATAGCCCGAGGGGAAGACACCCCCCGTCAGCATCCGCGCCAGCCCGCCGGTGAAGTGGTTGCGATACTGGGCGAACAGGTCCGCCGAGAACTGGTCGACGGAAATCGCGACGATCAGCTTCGGCGCGGCGGCGGGGAAGGGCGGGGGCGGCGGCGTCGCGGGAGCCGGCGCGGGGCTGACCGGCGCGGGGCCCGGCGGCGGAGAATTCGTCTGCGCCGTTGCGACGGCGGTGGTGGTCAGCAGGAACGCGGCGAACAGAGCGGCGGAACGCATCGGCGAAACAATCCTCGGTACGGCGGATGGCCTTGGTCGGCGGATGGGCAATGGCTATGGAGGGCCATGGCACACCCGGCAAGCCGCGCGATGCGCGCCGTCGCTTACATTCTCGTGACGCTCGCCACATTGATTGGTGCGAGTACCGCAAACGCCGCCGATGCGCCGCATATCGCGATGCGTCTGGTTCCCAAATCCGTCCATCCGGCGGCGGGTGGCAAGCTGGCGCTGGCGATCGACGCGCGGCCCGCGACGGGCTGGCATGGCTATTGGAAGAATCCGGGCGACGCCGGCCTGGAACTGCAGGCGCAATGGACGCTGCCCCCGCGCGTCACGGCCGCGCCCTTCGCCTATCCGGTGCCGCAGCGGCTGCTGGTCGCGGGGCTGATGAACTATGTGTTCGAAAAGCCCTATGCGCTGCTGACCGACCTTGCCATTCCCGCCGGGCTGGCGCCGGGCACGGCGCTGCCGATCCGGGTGAAGCTGGACTATTTGGTCTGCACGCACGAGGTCTGCGTGCCCGAGACGCAGACGCTGGCGACTGACCTGACGATCGGCGACGGCGCCGTCGACCCGGCGGTCGCAGCCGAGTTCGACCGCTGGCGTCGCGCCATCCCAAAGCCGATCGGATCGCCCGCGACGTGGCAGGCGGACGGCAAGCGGCTGCGCATCGCCGTGCCCTATCCCGCCGATGCGCCGCTCGGCACGGGCACCTTCTTCCCGGGCGGCTCCGGCATGATCGACCAGGCCGCGCCGCAGACGGTGACGCGCGACGGCGAACGGCTGGTTATCGAAACCGCCGCCCCAGCATCCGCGCCCGGCGGCCGGATCGAGGGCGTGCTGGACACCGGCGCGGGCCCCGCCTTCGCGATCGATGCCGCGCCCGGCACCGTCTCGCCAGCTGCGACGGGCGGCGGTGGTGACGGTGGCTGGATCGGCGCGGCGCTGGTCGCCTTTGCCGGTGCGCTGGCGGGCGGGCTGATTCTGAACGTCATGCCCTGCGTCTTCCCGATCCTGAGCCTGAAGGCGCTCAGCCTCGCTCGCGCCGGCGCGGAGGACGAGCGCGCCGCCCGGGCGGAGGCGCTGGCCTATACCGGCGGCGTCGTGCTGGTGTGCCTGGGGCTGGGCGCCGCGATCCTCGCGCTCCGGGCGGGCGGATCGGCGGTTGGCTGGGCGTTCCAGTTGCAGGACCCGCGCATGATCGTGGTCCTGCTGATCCTGTCCGTCGCGATCGCGCTGAACCTGGCCGGCCTGTTCGAGGTGCCGATGCCGCGTTTCGCCACCCATGGCGGCGGCGCGGGTGGCGGCGTTGCCGGAGCATTCGCCACCGGCGCGCTTGCCGCCTTCGTCGCGACGCCGTGCACCGGGCCGTTCATGGGCGCGGCGCTGGGGGCCGCCTTGGTGCTGCCATGGCCCGCCGCGCTGGCGGTGTTCGCGGGGCTGGGCCTCGGCCTCGCGCTGCCCTTCCTGCTGCTGGGCTTCATCCCCGCGCTGCGACGGCGCCTGCCCCGGCCGGGGTTGTGGATGGAGCGGCTGCGGCGCATCCTGTCGGTGCCGATGTGGCTGACCGCGATCGCGCTCGCCTGGGTGCTGGGGCGGCAGGTGGGGGTGGAGGCGATGACGCTGGCGCTCGTCGCCGCGCTGCTCGCCGCGCTGGTCCTGTGGATCGCGGGCACGCGGCAGCGCGCGGGCCACGGCTTTGGCGCGGTCGCGGCGGCGGCGCTGGCGCTGGTCCTTGTCGGCACGGCGATGCTCGTCCCGCGTGAACGGGTGGCCGCCGCCGCGCCGCTCGGCACCGAACCCTTTACCGAGGCGCGGCTGGCAGCGTTGCAGGCGGAGGGGCGGCCCGTCTTCGCCTATTTCACCGCCGACTGGTGCCTGACCTGCAAGGTCAATGAGAAGACCGCGATCGAGACGCAGGCCGCGACCGACGCGTTCCGTAACGGCAAGGTCGCCGTGCTGGTCGGCGACTGGACCGACGGTGACCCGACGCTGGGCCGCTTCATCGAGCGGCACAATCGCGCCGGCGTGCCCCTGTACCTCTGGTATCCGGCCGGCGGCGGCGCGCCGCGCGTCATGCCGCAGGTGCTCACCGCCGCTATGCTGGCGGACATGGCGGGCGGCAAGGGCGTTTGAACCGTCTCGAATTGTGACGGCGGCCCTCTTGTGCGCCGCCGCAATTGCGCGCAGCATGACCCAATTGGGCAGGCGCTAACCGCAATTGAGGGGCGATGGGGCAAGCAGCGTTCGACGAAATCATGGGCTTTGCCGGCGGCCCGCCGCCCCGTGCGGAATTGGCGGCGCTCGGCCGCTGGCTGGAGGCGACGCCCGATCACGAACTGCGCCGTCGCCAGCAATCGGCGGAGGCGGCCTTTCGCCAGCTGGGCATCACCTTCGCCGTCTATGGCGAGAGCGAGGCGTCCGAACGCATCATCCCCTTCGACATCGTCCCGCGCGTCTTCATGGCCGACGAATGGGCCCGCCTGTCCGAAGGGCTGGTGCAGCGGGTGGAGGCGATCAACGCCTTTCTCGACGATATCTATGGCGACCAGCGCATCCTGAAAGAGGGCGTGCTGCCCGCCGATCTCGTCCTCGGCAATCCGCAGTTCCGGCCCGAGATCGCCGGCATCCGCCCGCCGCATGGGGTGCGCGCGCACATCTGCGGCATCGACCTCGTCCGCACTGGCCCCGACGATTTCTTCGTGCTGGAGGATAACGCCCGCACCCCGTCGGGCGTCAGCTACATGCTAGAAAACCGGGAGGCGATGCTGCGCCTTTGCCCGGAGCTGTTCCGCAATTTCCGCGTCGCATCGGTCGATTCCTATCCCGATCGCCTGTTGGAAACGATGAAGTCGGTCGCGCCGCACGGCGTCGGCGCTCCGACCTGCGTCGTGCTGACGCCCGGCCACTATAACTCCGCCTATTACGAACACAGCTTCCTCGCCGATTCGATGGGGATCGAGCTGGTCGAGGCGGCGGACCTGATCGTCGACGACGATGTCGTCTGGATGCGCACCATCGCCGGGCGGGTGAAGGTGGACGTGATCTACCGCCGCGTCGACGACGACTTCCTCGACCCACTGGTCTTCCGCCCCGATTCGATGCTGGGGGTGCCGGGGCTGATCGCCGCCTATGCCGCCGGCAACGTCGCGATCCTCAATGCGCCGGGCAACGGCATCGCCGACGACAAGGCGATCTACAGCTACATGCCCGAAATCGTCCGCTTCTATTCGGGCGGCGAGGTGCGGTTGCCCAATGTCGAGACGCATCGCTGCCGCGAGGCGGACGCGCTGGCCTACACGCTCGATCATCTGGACGAATTGGTGGTGAAGCTGGTCGACGGCTCGGGCGGCTACGGCATGCTCGTCGGCCCGACCGCGACGCGCGCCGAGATCGAGGCGTTTCGCGCCGCGCTGATCGCGGAGCCGCACCGTTATATCGCGCAGCCCACGCTGGCACTGTCCACCGTGCCGACGATGGCGGAGCGGGGTCTTGCCCCCCGGCACGTCGATTTCCGCCCCTTCGTGCTGACGGGCGCGAAGGGCGTGCAAGTCGTTCCCGGCGGCCTGACTCGAGTTGCGCTCCGCGAGGGGTCGCTGGTGGTGAACTCCAGCCAGGGCGGCGGGACGAAGGACAGTTTCGTGCTGATGGACGACGCGCCGGCCGCCCAGACGCAATCGCAATCGCAAGCCGGCCAGTCCCAGAGCCAGACGGGAGCGCCGCGATGCTGAGCCGCACCGCCTCCTCCCTCTACTGGCTGGGCCGGTATTTCGAGCGGGCCGACTTCATAGCCCGGCTGGTCGAGGCGACGATGCGGCTCGACGTGCTGTCGGCCCGCCCCGCCGGCCGCGCGGCCTGGGATTCGGCGCTGGCCGTGACCTATACCGACGCCGCCTTCGCCGATACCGGCGCGGAGGTCCGCCGGCGCGAGGTCGCCCGGTTCCTCACCGTCGATGCCGGTCATGGCGGCTCGATCGCGCATTGCGTGGAGGCGGCACGGCTGAACGCCCGCGCGGTCCGCACAGCGCTGACGCGAGAGGCATGGACCGCGATCAACCGCGCCTGGCTGCTGTTCGATGGCCGCCCGGCCGCCGACGACGCGACCGCCATCCTGAACTTGGTCGATGCGGTGAAGAACGAGACGCGCGGTTTCGAGGGCGCCGTCCACCGGATGCTGCGCAACCAGACCACCTGGTTCATCCGGCTGGGTCAGGCGGTGGAGCGGGCGGACAACACCGCGCGCCTGCTCGACGTCAAATACCACCTGCTGCTGCCCGAGGGAGAGCGCGTCGGCGGCGTCGTCGATCGCGACCAGTGGACGACGATCCTGCAGACTGTGTCCGCCGTCACCGCCTATCGCTGGCTCTATTCGGACGGATTGAAGCCGGGCAACGTCATCGACCTGCTGATCGCCCGTGGCGAGTTGCCGCGCAGCCTGGCCGCATCGGTGGAAGAGGCGGTGGAGGTGCTCGCGCTCCTCGCGCGGCGCACGGGCCAGCATGGCGAGGCGGACCGGATGGCGCGTACCCGCGCGACGCGCATGGCGCGCACCCGCTCGGGAGAGGTCATCGCGTCCGGCCTGCACCAGTTCCTGCAGAGCTTCATCCACGAAAACGCGCTGCTCCACGCAGCGATCGGGCGGCAGTTCAAGTTCGGCTGACGGAATACGGCGATAGGGGGCAAGGCCGATGCGATTGTCGATCCAGCACCAGACGACCTACCGTTTTTCGGCGCAGCAGGCGCGCCTCGTCCAGATGCTGCGCCTGACGCCGCAGACGACGCACGACCAGACGGTGATCCGCTGGCGGATCGACGTCGACCGCGACGCGCGCCTGCGCGACCGGCGCGACGGCTGGGGCAATGCGGTGACGATGCTTTATGTCGAAGGGCCGCTCGACGCGATCACGATCGCCGTGACGGGAGAGGTGCTGACCAGCCATTCGGACGGCGTCCTGCGCGGCGTGGAGGAGTCGCTGGCGCCCGATCTCTATCGACGCTCGACCCCCGCGACGCTCGCCGACGAGCCAATCGCGGACTGGGCGACCGCGACGGCGGCGGGCGCCGATCCGCTTGCCGCCATGCACCGGCTGAACGCGGGGCTGCACGATCGCTTCTCGGTCGATCGCGGCCGGCCGGAGGCGGGGCTGACCGCCGCCGTCGCCTGGACGCGGACGACCGCGACGCCGCGCGACATGGCGCAGATGCTGATCGCGGCGGCGCGCGCGCTGACCATCCCGGCGCGCTACGTCTCCGGCTATTGCCGTACGGGCGACGACGAGCAGGCGACGCCGCATGGCTGGGTGGAGGCGCATGTCGCCGGGCTGGGCTGGGTCGGCTTCGACCCCTGTGTCGGCCTGTCGCCGCAGGACGATCATGTCCGCGTCGCGGTCGCGCTGGATGCCGCCGGCGCCGCGCCGATCGCCGGCTCGCGGCTGGGGGAGGGGGAAGAGCAGCTCGACGTCGAACTGCGCGTGCAGGAGGCCTGATCCGGGCGCCCGTGCGTCAGACCGGATCGGTCAGCAGCTGCCAGCCAGCGGGGCCCAGCGCTTCCAGCGGGCGATAGCGCGTCTTGTAGTCCATCCGCGCCGACCCCTTCACCCAATAGCCCATATAGACATAGGGCAGGCCCGCATCGCGGGCATGGGTGATGTGATCCATGATGATGAAGTTGCCCATCGCCGTCCGCGTCGGGTGGTCAGGGTCGAAGAAGCTGTAGATCATCGACAGTCCGTCCGCCTGCCGGTCGGTCAGGCACGCGCCGATCAGCCGCCCGCGCCGGCCGTTCACCGCCGGCTCGCGATATTCGACGATCAGCGAGTTGACCGGCGAATGTTCGATCATGTCGGCATAATCGTCCTCATCCATCCCGGTCATGCCGCCCTGCGGATGGCGCGCGGCGAGATAGCGGCGCATCAGCTGATACTGTTCGTCGGTCGCCCAGGCGCGGCAGGCCGTAACCTCAAGGTCGGCATTGCGGCGCAGCAATTTGCGCTGCGTGGCGTTCGGCACGAACCCCCCGGTCACGACGCGCACCGACACGCAGGCGGTGCAGCCCGCGCAGGACGGCCGATAGGCGACGCCCTGGCTGCGACGAAATCCGATTCGGCCCAGCGCGTCGTTCAGCTCGGTGGCATGCGGACCCACCAGTTCGGTAAAGACCTTCCGCTCCTGCCGCCCGGGCAGATAGGGGCAAGGTGACGGATTGGTGACAAAAAAGCGCGGAAAGCGAAATGGCGCAGTCACCGACGAAAGATCCCCAACATGTGAGCGTGTTGCGCCTTATGAAGTCAGCGGCACGATGTGTGAAGCGTATTTACCATGGAATTGCGTCTCAATCTTTAATGTCCACGCCGGATCGGCATGGGTTGCCGCCATCGGATTGGAACGCTACCGGGCAAACTTGCGTTACGCGCATGAACCAAGGGAGCAGATGTTATGCGTATGAAGACGATCATGATGGCCGCCGTTGCCACCGCGATGACCGCGTCGCCGGTCCTCGCCCAGGCGAACCCGGCTGCCAGCCTGTCGGTCGCCAAGGCGTCGCGCTCGACGGGTTCGGGCGAGAAGTCGAACAAGCTGGCGGGTGCCGGCCTGATCGGCGCGATCCTGGCTGCCGGCATCATCGCGATCCCGGTGATCCAGATCGTGAAGGACAGCGACAACTCGGACAGCAACTGATCCGGTTGCCGTAGCGTCGCTACGGCAGACTGATCCGCTGTCCGTGGCATCGCCACGGCAAAAGGACCCGCCCGGTCATCGTACCGGGCGGTTTTTTTCATGTCCCGTGCCCTGCGCCTTGGGCCGGGGCGGCGAGGGGGCGGCACGGAACCCACCGGCCCGCGCCGCCCGTTCGGTTCACTTCAGTTTCGCGGCTGTCTCGGCGATCCGCTTGCCCTGATAGCGGGCGCCTTCCAGTTCGACGTCGCTCGGCTGGCGGCTGCCGTCGCCATCGGCGATCGTCGACGCGCCATAGGGCGTGCCGCCCTGCACCGTATCGACGCCCTGCAGGCCGGAATGGCCGTAATCCAGGCCGACGATCGTCATTCCGTGATGCAGCAGATTGGTGATGATGGAGAACAGCGTCGTCTCCTGTCCACCATGCTGGCTTGCCGTGGAGGTGAAGGCGCCGCCGACCTTGCCGATCAGCGCACCCTTCATCCACAGGCCGCCCGTCGTATCCCAGTAGGCCGCCATCTGGCTCGGCATCCGGCCATAACGGGTGGGCGCGCCGACGACGATCGCGTCATATTGGGCGAGCGCGTCCGGCCCCTCGATCTCGGGATGCGCGGTATCGGTCTTGAAGTGCGCGGCCGCGACGATCTCCGGCGGAGCGGTTTCCTTTACGCGGCGGATGTCCACCTCGGCCCCGCCGGCGCGCGCGCCCTCGGCGATCGCGTCCGCCAGCTTCTCGATATGGCCGTAAGAGGAATAATAAAGGACGAGGACTTTTGTCACGATAGGGCTCCCATTGGCGATGGATCAGCCACCCCGGCGCGGATGCCGGGGCGGCGGTAAGAGGGGTCAGTGCGCGTCGACCAGCACGATCTCCGCCGCTTCCGAGGCGGTGATCGTGTAGGTTCCGGCGGACAACGCGGCACCGTCTCGGGCGTTCACCGGCTCACCGTCGATCGTGACCGTTCCGACCGCGGGCACCAGATAGGCGTGGCGCCCGGCGCCGACCGTGTGCGTCACCGTTTCGCCCGGCGCCAGCGTCGCGGCCAGCACCCGCGCCTCCGCTCGGATCGGCAGCGCGCCATCATCCTCGGCAAAGCCCGAGGCCAGCACGGTCAGCTTTCCCGAACGATCGCCCTTGGGGAACGGACGGGCGCCCCAGCTCGGCTCGCCGCCGGACGTGGTCGGCTCGATCCAGATCTGGAAGATCGTCGTCGGCTCGTCTTCCAGATTGTATTCCGCGTGGCGCACGCCCGAACCGGCGCTCATCACCTGCACGTCGCCGGCGGCGGTGCGGCCCTTGTTGCCCAGCGAGTCCTGATGCGTGATCGCGCCGGTGCGGACATAGGTGATGATCTCCATGTCGCGATGCGGGTGCGGCGGAAAGCCGCTCTGCGGTGCGATCACGTCGTCGTTCCACACGCGGATCGCGCCCCAGCCCATGCGCTTTGGATCATGGTAGCTCGCGAAGGAGAAATGATGCCGCGCGTCCAGCCAGCCATGGTTCGCATGGCCCAGGGAGGCGAAGGGGCGGCGGTCGATACGGGTCTGGGTGTCGGTCATCACGGGCACTCCGTATGTTCGTGTTGTCCCCAAGATAGGCCGGGCCGCCGTCGCGTAAACGGAAACGATGGAAAACGATCGTTTCCGCACAGGGGTGCTGGCCGATCCGTGGCTCCGCCGTGCAAATCGCCCGTGACAGCCGGGCCCCGGCCGGTGCAATACGGCGCTTCCCCCTTGCGGAGACCGTCCCGACCATGCGCCTGCCCGATCTAGAAGCCTGGGCGATCTTCGCGGCGGTGGCCGATCACCAGTCGTTCAGCGGCGCGGCCGACACGATCGGGCTCAGCAAGGCGACCGTGTCCAAGGCGGTGTCGCGGCTGGAACAGCATCTGGGTCAGTCGCTGTTCCACCGCACCTCGCGCCGGCTGGCGCTGACGGAGGCGGGGCGACCGCTGGCGGATCATGCCCGCCGCATGGTGGCGGAGGCGCGCGCGGCGGAGGAGGCGGCGCGCGACGCCGCCAGCGCGCCGCAGGGTAGCGTCCGCCTCGCCGCGCCGATGAGCTTCGGCGTCACCCATGTCGCGCCGCTGGTGGCGGAATTCCTCACCCGGCATCCGGGGGTGGCGATCGACCTTCATCTGTCGGACGCGCGCGTCGACATCATCGGCGAGGGGTTCGATATCGCGCTGCGCATCGGCGATCTGGCGGACAGCTCGCTGCGCGCGCGGCGGCTGGGCGATATCGTGACGCATATCGTCGCCGCGCCCGCCTATCTCGCGGCGGCGGGGATGCCGGCGGACGCGGCGGCACTCGCCGGGCATCGGTTGTTGCGTTATGCCAACATAACCGGCAACTGGCGGTTTCGCGGGCCCGGCGGGGCGGAGGTTTCGATCCGGCCGGACGGGCCGCTGATGGCCAATAGCGGCGACGCGCTGGTGCCCGCGCTGCTCGCCGGGCTGGGGATCGCGCCATTGCCCGGCTTCATCGTCGGGCCACATATCGCGTCGGGCGCGCTCGTGCCGATCCTGCCCGAATGGACGCCGGCCGCCGTCGGTCTGCACCTTCTCACCCCGCCCAGCCCGCTGCGCCCGCAGCGGGTGGAGGCGCTGATCGCCTTCCTGGCGGCGCGATTGCACGATCCGTGCGGCCGGGCTGTCCTACGCGCGGGCGATCTGTCATCACCGGATCATGGTTGATGGCGCCGCACCGCGAATCTTCGTCGAAGGCCGGGGCACTCTCAACATTCAGGCGCGTTGCGGGCGCGTGAGCCTCAACATTCTCAACGTTCGCGCATGAGCGAAGCCCCGCCGCCGCCCGCCCAGCCGCCGCTGCCCGCCGCCATCCGGGCGCGGCTCGCGCCCGACGCGGCCGATGCGCGCTTCATCCGCCGCATCGTGATCCTGGTCGTGATGATCGCGGTGGTCGCCGCGCTGTATCGCGCCGGCAATCTGCTGATCCTCGCCTTCGGTTCCGTGCTGGGCGCGATCGTGATCCGTGCGGTGGCGGATGCGTGGGCGGATCATGCGCGCGTGCCGACGCGCGCCGCGCTGATTCTGGGCTATGCCAGCGTGCTGGGCGTGATCGGCTTCCTCGTCTGGCTGTTCGGCGTTGAATTTCGCCAGCAGGTCAACGTCCTCGTCACCCGCCTGCCGGGCCTGCTCGACCAGCTGGATGCCTGGGCGTCGCAGTCGCCGGTCGGCGCCAAGATCGCGGACGCGGTGCGACAGGCCTATGCCGGCAGCCGCGCGGCGCAGGACGTGGGCGGCCTCGTCACCGGCGGCGGGGAGTTCATTCTGAACTGCATCCTCCTTCTGATCGGCTCGCTGTTCTTCGCCGGCAATCCGAAGGTGTACGAGCGCGGTTTGCTGCTCCTTATCCCTCCGTCGCAGCGCCCCGCCTTCGAGGATGCCTTGTTCGACGTCGGCGAAACGCTGCGCCTGTGGCTGCGCTCGTCGCTGATCCTGATGACGACGATGGGTGTGCTGGTGGGTTTCGGCCTGTGGCTGGCCGACGTGCCTTCCGCCGCCGCGCTGGGGCTGCTCGCCGGCCTGTCGGAGTTCATTCCCTATCTGGGCCCGACCGCCGCGATGATTCCGGCGCTGGGCCTCGCCGCGACGAAAGGGACGGGCCCGCTGATCGGTACGCTCGTCACCTATGCCGTGGTGCGGCTGGTGCAGACGAATTTCATCACCCCCTATGTCCAGCAGCGCGTGATCGCGATCCCGCCGGCCGTCACCGTGTTCGCGATCATCGGCGTCGGCGCGGTGTTCGGCCTGTTCGGCCTGTTCTTCTCCGCCGCGCTGCTCGTCGTATTTTTCACGCTGGTGCGCAGCCTCTACTTGCGCGAGGTTCTGGGCGAGGATATTCCCCGCGCCGCGCACGACCGGCTTCTGGTCGGCGACCCTCCCACCTTTACCCGCAATTAACCTTTTGCCTTCAGAGGTTGTTTGGTTAATGTTTCAGGATCGGCCGTTCGCCTTTTAAGATGGGCGGCCCCGCGGATACAGGGGACTGGTTGATGCGCGTGCTGCTGATCGAGGACGAGCCGACGACCGCCAAGGCCATCGAGCTGATGCTGTCGACCGAGGGATTCAACGTCTACAATACTGATCTGGGTGAGGAAGGCCTCGATCTCGGCAAGCTGTACGATTACGACATCATCCTGCTCGATCTCAACTTGCCGGACATGCACGGCTACGACGTGCTGAAGAAATTGCGCGTCGCACGGGTGCAGACCCCGGTGCTGATCCTCTCGGGCATCAACGAGATGGACTCCAAGGTGCGCAGCTTCGGTTTCGGCGCGGACGATTACGTCACCAAGCCGTTCCACCGCGAGGAGCTGGTCGCGCGCATCCACGCCGTGGTGCGCCGCTCGAAGGGCCACTCGCAGTCGGTGATCAAGACCGGCAAGCTCTCGGTCAACCTCGACGCCAAGACCGTGGAGGTCGACGGCGCGCGCGTGCACCTGACGGGCAAGGAATATGCGATGCTCGAGCTGCTCTCGCTGCG
>CAJYLQ010000015.1 GCA_913775975.1 uncultured Sphingomonas sp.
GACCCGCATCTTGGTGATCGACGCCGCGTTCGGCGGCCGGTCGCTGACGCTGGGCCTGATCGTCGACCGCGTCCTTGACGTCAGCACCTTCACCGCCGCCGAACGGGAACCCACGCCCGATATCGGCATCCGCTGGAATTCCGACCACATCGACGGCCTTGTCCGACGCAACGGACAGTTCGTCATGCTTCTGGACGCAGGTTCCATCTTCGGCACCGACGCCGCGCACCTCGGTGCGCTGCAACAGGCCGCCTGACCTGCCGGGGGCGTGCGACGCCCGCCGCAGCCCCCACCTCCACGTCCCATAACAAAAGGCGCGTTTCATGCCCGCACCCCACGCCTGGTTCCCGCCTGCCACCGCGATCCGCCCGTCATGGGGGGCCCGTCGATGAGCGCGCTAGCCCGCAAGCCGCTGGCGCTTGCCCCCGAAGACGACCGGCTGGCGCCGCGCGACTTTGACCGGCTCGCGGCGCTGATCAACGATCGCACCGGCATCAAGATGCCGCGCAGCAAGGTGTCGATGCTGGAAAGCCGCCTGCGCCGCCGGGTGCGCGCGACGGGCAGTGATTCGCTGTCGGATTACTGCCAGCATCTTTTTTCGGGCGACACGCTGGACGCGGAGATCGAGCATCTCATCAACGCGGTGACGACCAACAAGACCGACTTCTTCCGCGAACCGCGCCAGTTCGACTATCTGGTCGACACGATCCTGCCGGCCTTCGCAAAGGCCGGTCCGCACCGCATCCGCGTGTGGAGCGCCGCGTGCTCGACCGGCGCGGAACCCTATACGCTGGCGATGCTGCTGGACCGGTTCTGCCGCGCCAATCCTCAGATGAGCTACGCCATCCTGGCGACCGACCTGGATACCGAGGTGCTGGAGACGGCGCGAAAGGGCATTTACGAGGCGTCGCTGCTGCAGCCCGTGCCCGCCGCGCTGCGCCGCGATTACGTGCTGACCGCGCGCGATCCGAAGCGCGACCGGGTGCGCATGGCGCCAGACCTTCGCGCCGCCATCGGCTTTGCGCGCATGAACCTGATGGATGCGACCTACCCGGTCGGCGAACCGATGGACATGATCTTCTGCCGCAACGTCCTGATCTATTTCGATCGGGAGACGCAGCGGCGCGTGGTGCAGCGCCTGATCGACCGGCTGAAGCCCGGTGGACACCTGTTCCTGGGTCATTCCGAATCGATCGCCGATTTCGACCTGCCGCTGACCCCCGTCGCCAGCACCCTCTTCCGCAAGGATTGAAGCCATGACCAAGCCCGTCCGGGTCCTCGTGATCGACGACAGCGCCAGCGTCCGCCAGGGCCTGTCGCAAATCCTGAACGCCGATCCCGGTATCCGCGTGATCGCGACCGCCGCCGATCCGCATGCCGCCGCCCGCTATCTGCGCGACGAACTGCCCGACGTCATCACGCTGGACGTGGAGATGCCGCGCATGGACGGCATCACCTTCCTGCGGCGGCTGATGCAGCAATGCCCGCTGCCCGTCGTCATGTGTTCCTCGCTGGTCGAGGAGGGATCGGAAACGCTGCTCCAGGCGCTGGAGGCAGGCGCGGTCGACGTGATCCTGAAGCCGCGCATGGGGGTGATCGAGCACCTGCAAGAACAGCATGAGCGCATCCGCGACACGGTGAAGGCCGCCGCCCACGCCCGCGTCGGCCGCGGCCGCCGCGCGGCGGCTTCGCTGAACCCGCAGGAAAAGCTGACCGCCGACGCGGTGCTGCCCCCACCCCGCCCCGGCGCGATGAGCCGCACGACCGAGATGGTGGTGTGCATCGGCGCCTCCACCGGCGGGACGGAGGCGCTGCGCGAGGTGCTGGTGGCGCTGCCCGCCAACTCGCCCGGGATCGTCATCGTCCAGCACATGCCCGAAAGCTTCACCAAGGCCTTCGCCAAGCGACTGAACGGGCTGTGCGAGGTCGATGTGAAGGAGGCCGAGGACGGCGATACGGTGATGCGCGGCCATGTGCTGATCGCGCCCGGCGGAATGCGGCACATGATGCTGGAGCGGCAGGGCGCGCGCTATGTCGTCGCGGTGAAGGAGGGGCCGCTGGTCTCCCGCCATCGCCCGTCGGTGGACGTGCTGTTCCGCTCCGCGGCGCGCAGCGCGGGGTCGAACGCGGTCGGCATCATCATGACCGGCATGGGCGACGACGGCGCGCGCGGGATGCTGGAGATGAAGCAGGCCGGCGCCCGCACCATCGCGCAGGACGAGGCGACGTCGATCGTCTTCGGCATGCCGAAAGAAGCGATCGCGCGCGGGGCCGCCGACAAGGTCGTCCCATTGGGCAGCATCGCCCGCGAACTGCTGACCGCCACGGCGCGCTGAGGCCCGCCGCTTCCCGCCTATAACCCAAGGACAACAGCCGTGTACCACGCACCGATCGATACCGTGACCGACCTTACCCCCGCCAACCAGGCGGGACATGATCTGACGGTGCTGGTTGCCGGCCTTGAGCAGCGTTTCGTCGCGGCCGGCACCTTGCTGGCGGAGGCGATCGCGGCCACCGACGATATCGTCGGCGCGCTGGATTCCGTGTCTGCCGCACTGGATGCCCGGCGCGCGGGATCGGCGGGCAACGGCCTGCGCGACGTCGCAAACCGCCTGGCGCAGCTACCCGATGCGCAGACGACGCGACTGGCGGGGATGAAGGCGCTGGAGGGTGCGGCGCGCGAGCTGCGAACCTATGTGCTGGGCGCGCGCGACGCGCTTCAGGTCCTGCGCATCTATGGCATGAACATCAACATCGCGGCGGCCGGCAACAGCGCCTTCGCCGCGTTCGTCGAGAACATGACCCGCCGCCTGACCGTCGGCGAGGCGGAGGTGACCGCGATCCTGGGCGAGATCCAGCGGCTGAGCAACGAGACGACGGGCGTCGGCCAGGCTGAGGCGATCCTGACCGCCGAATGCGCGAAGATCCTGCCACATGTGCCGCAGCGATTGCTGGCGGATGCCGACGCACTGCAAGAATATATGGCCCGGATGGGCGCGCTGGCGACCGACGTGTCGGCGCGGACCCGCGCGGTGCAGGGCCGCGTCGCGACCGTGCTGGGCGCGATGCAGGTCGGCGACAGCACGCGCCAGCGGCTGGAACACGTCGTCGCCGGCCTGGGCCTGATGGGAGGGGGCGTGCCGAACCCCGCCGTCGAGGATCATGTCCGCCGCCTGCTGAGCGTTCAGATCGTCGAAACCGCGACCGTCTTCGACGACGAGGTGGCGACGCTGTTCGCCTCGCTGGAGGCGCTGCGGCCGGAGATGCAGGGGCTGGTCGCGCTGATCGGCGATGCCTCCGGCAGCGATGGCCAGACCGTGCTGGCCCGACTGGACGAGGGGATCAGCGAGGTCGCGCAGGTGACGGGCCATGTCCGCGAGGCGGACGCCCGCTCGCGCGCGGTGGTGGAGGGCATCACCGACGCGGTGGAGGAACTGGCGGTGCGGCTGGCCGCGATGCGGCGGATGCAGCTGAACGTCCTCGACATCGCCACCAACACCCGCCTGCTGAGCCGCCGGTTCGGCACGATCGGCAAGGCGGTGTCGGTGATCGCGGTGGAGATCGATGCCTATACCGGCAAGCTGAGCGACTTCATCGAGCAAATCGACGCCGCCGTCGCCACGCTGGGCGACGTCCGCGACCAGCTGTCGATACCCGCCGGCGAGGCGGGCGACATGCAGACGACGCTGGCGGAGGCGCTGGCCGTCATCCGCTCCGGCTGCGGCCAGACGGAGGTCGCGACGCGGCGGGGTGCGGCGGGTGCGAACCGGCTGGCCGAGCTGCTCGACCGGGTCGGCACCGAACTGGCGGGCGAGATGGCGGTCGGCACCACGATGCGCGCCGCTGCGGCGCTGCTGACCCCCATGCCGGAGCCGGCGCCGCTGGACGCCGAGGCGGAGGCGATGCTGGAAACGGTGTCGGGCGCGATCTATGCCCTCTACACGATGGCAGCCGAGCGAGACGTCCATGCTGGCGTGATCCCCGCGCACCTGCTGCCACCGCCGCCCGCCGCGTCCGCGCTGGACGATGACGACGACGACGGACTGTTCTGAAGCGTCCCCGCCGACGGCGGTCGCCCGCCGTCAGACGAGCGCGCGCATCTGCCACACGACGCGGCCGATCACCGTGACCGCCCCGGCCGGCACAGGCGGCGCGGCGGGATTGTCGCTGGCGACCGACAGGCCCTGCCCCGCCGCGCGCACCCGCTTGACCATCAACGCGTCGTCGACCCGGATTACGAAGATGCCACCGCGCGCATCCGGGGCGGTGCGCGCCAGATCGATGAGGATCTGATCCCCGTCGAGCAGTGTCGGCGCCATCGAATCGCCACGCACCCGCAGCATTGCCGCGCGCTCTCGTTGCAGGCCGAGCCGACGCGCCAGATCGGGATCGATCCGGTCGCTGCCCAGCAGCAGCTCGCCATCGACCAGCGTCCCCGGCCCCGCCGACGCGGCAAGATCGAGGCGCGGTACGCGCCATTGCGACGGGGCGGACGCGCCGCCGAGTACCCCCTCCTCCACGCCGAAATAAGCGGCGAGCCGACGCACGTCCGCATCCTCCAGCCGGCGCGGGCTGCCGCGACGGACATATTGCTGCAGATAGGCGACGTTGCGCCCCAGCATCCGCGACAAGGCGGACAGGCTGGCCCCCTGCTCCTCCGCCAGCCTGGCCAGCGCGGCGCGCGGATCGCTCGTCGACATGGCACGTTCCTACTCTAGGAAAAATTCCTAGACAAGCGCGAGAATTAGAACATAATAGGAACATCGCAAATTGATTCGGGAAGGATGGCGATGTGTCTGTTGAGCAGGATCGAAACCTATCGGGTGCAGGCGCATATCACCGTCACCGGCTTTGGCCGGCAGGCGGCGAACGATCCGCGCCTGATCCTGGACATGCGACGCGGCCGTCAGCCCAAGCCGGCGATGATCCGGCGGGTGGAGGCGTTCATGGCGCGCAACCCCGCATGACGCGCCGTCCTGTGAACCGCCGCCGCCAGTACGACCCGGCCGCACCGCTCGTCCGCGCGCTGCTGGCGGACGCAGCGGCGACCGGCGCGCTGGCGGAGGCGACGTGCGTCGACAGCCGGGGCTGGTCGAGCGCGACGTTCGCCGGGGCGCGGCATCGCGTCGTCATGACCGGCAGCGCGCTGGCCCCCTGGGCGGGGCGGCTGACCGGCGACCGGCTGCGCCTGCCGCGCCAATGGCTGGGTGAATTGACGGTAGATGCGGCCGACCCCGCGCGCATCGTCATCTCCGCCCTGGTGATCGACGATGGCGACGAGCGGTCTGGCGGTGGACCGCCGCCCATGCGATGATCCGCCGCAGGAGAGGAGAGCCCAATGGCCGACACCCAGAGTCTTTTCGCGGCGCAAGCCGACACCGGATCCGCCCCGATCGATCCCGAACGCGCCGCCCGGCTGGAACTGGCCGCCTGCTACCGCGTGTTCGACATGCTCGGCTGGTCCGAGATGATCTACAACCACATCACCGTGAAGGTGCCGGGAGAGGACGGCGCGTTCCTCATCAACCCGTTCGGGCTGCACTTTTCGGAAATCACCGCGTCCAGCCTGGTGAAGATCGACATCGACGGCAACACGCTGGACGGCAGCGCGTGGCCGGTGAACCGCGCGGGCTTCGTCCAGCACGCGCTGTTCCATCGCCACCTGCCCGACGCGCACTGCATCATGCACACGCATACCACGGCGGGCATGGCGGTCAGCTCGCTGGAGGGCGGGCTGCAACCGATCAACTTCTATGCCTGCGGCTTCACCGGGCAGATTGCCTATCACGACTTCGAGGGAGTGACCGTGCGCGACGAGGAGGGCGAACGGCTACTCGCCAATCTGGGCGAGCGCCGGGCGATGCTGCTGCGCAACCACGGTATCCTGGTAATGGGGCGGACGCTGCCCGAGGCGTTCATCCGCCACTGGTCGTTGCAGCGCGCTTGCGAGATCCAGCTCGCCACCCTGTCGATGGGGCGGCCGCTGACCGTGCCCGACGAGGTCGTGGCGGTCCATCAGCGCGACCTGCACATGGCACGCGCGCCGGGCGGGCCGGGTGCGGCGGACTTTGCCGCGATGGTGCGCCTCGTCGACCGGCGCGACACGGGCTGGCGCGCCTGAAGACTGAAGGGGGGCGGGCTGACGCCCCGCCCCGCTTCGGCTAGATGGTGGGGCCATGACCCGCTTCACCGTCAACAACCAGTCGGTCCAGTATCTGCTCGACCCGGAGACGCCGCTGCTTTGGGCGCTGCGTGACGCGTCGAACCTGACGGGCACGAAATTTGGCTGCGGCACGGGGCATTGCGGCGCCTGCACGGTGGACGTCGACGGCCGCGCCGTGCGCGCCTGCCGGATGACGATCGCCCAGGCGGAGGGCACGTTCGTCACCACGATCGAGGGCCTGTCGCGCGACCGCACGCATCCCGTGCAATTGGCGCTGCTGGCGGAGGGGGCGGTGCAGTGCGGGTTCTGCATCCCCGGTATCGTCATGGCGGCGCAGGCGCTGATCCGCCGCAATCCCGACCCGGACGAGGACGCGATCCGCGCGACCATCACCAATATCTGTCGCTGCGGTATCTACCCCCGGCTGGTCGAGGCGATCGGCCGCGCCGCCCGTGCGGCACGCGGCGAGGAGACGATCGAGGCCGGGGCCCGGCCCGATATCGACGCCGCCGACGCCGCGCGCGTGATTCCCGCCCTGTCTCCGCCACGCGGAAGATGATCCCGGCCTATTTGTACAATTGGGAAGTAGAGTTAGAAATTCACCAAGCAAACCGTTGGATACGTAGCGGCAGCTTCATTCCCCTCCGTCCCGAAATGAAACATGTGGGATGGCGTATTTAGATTTTAGCGTGGAAATCGCCGGACCAATTCAGCATTCGCCCCGCCAATATCGGGGGATGTTCGATGAAATTGCTGTCATCACTGACGCTTGCCGCCGTGACGGTCATTCCGGCAGCAGCGATCATGGCTGCGCGGCCGCCGGCTCAGCAAGCCTCGCCTGACAGTTTCGCGGTCGTGTTTCGCGGGCTGGTCGATCAGGACGATCGCCCGTTCGATCCCCGCCAGTTCGCCGGGCAACTGGTAATCGTCAACTTCATCTTCACCGGCTGCGGCACCACCTGCCCGACGCAGATGGCGCAACTCGCCCGGTTCGATCGGTCGCTGCCCCCCGCGCTGCGCCGCCGGCTGATGCTGCTGTCGGTCAGCGTCGATCCGGCGCATGACCGCCCCGCACAGCTGCGCACCTATGGCAAGCTGTTCGAAGCCGACGGCCGCCGGTGGCGGCTGCTGACCGGTTCCCCGCAGGATATCGCGCGCGTCACCCGATCCTTTGCCGCGATGCGTCCGGGTGAGGCGAACGCCGCCTTCCACACCAGCGAGGTGCGGCTGTTCGACGCCCGCCACCGGATGATCCAGCGCTACGCCGGCGCGCCGCTGGCGGAGGCGCAGCTGCGCGCGGACATCCTCGCGCTCACCGCCCCGAACGCATGATCCGTCCCCCCAAACCTTCGCCCTCCCTTCAGCAAGAGAAGCCCGCCATGGCACAGCCAGCCGCCCGCACCCTCCGCCAGTCCTGCCAGCGCGTGGCGATCATCGCCGCGACGGCGCTGACCCCCATGGCTGCCGCGTTGCCGCTCGCCGCCGCCGCGCAGCAGGCCGTTTTCCCGATCGTGATCGAAGACGCCGCCGACCCGCTGATGGCGAACCTGGCCATCCCGGCCAATGCGACGACCGCGGGCATGTGGTCCGGCGTGATCGACTGGCCGATCGTCGCGATCCATTCGACCCTGCTGCCCGACGGGCGGATCCTGAACTTCGGCGCGGCGCGCGGCGGCAATGTGCAGGACGGCCGCACGCTGACATTCTGGAATCCGGGCAAGGGCGTTGGCCAGGACGCCTTCCTGACCCTCCCCAACGCGCAGAATGTCGACAGCTTCTGCTCGACCGCGACATTGCTGTCCGACGGCCAGCTGCTGGCATCGGGCGGCGCATCCTTCGCGTCGGGCCTGTCGAGCCGCGAGAGCATGGTGCTCGACTGGAAGACGTCGACCGCCAAGCGCGACTATGACCTGAACGCTCCGCGCTGGTACGGCACGATGACCAAGCTGGCGGACGGCCGCGTCGTCGTCACCGGGGGCGGCGTTCCCTATGCCGATGCCAACCCCGATCGCCCGGCGGCGGGCAACGACATTTCGTCGACGCCCGAAATCTATACACCCGGCCAGGGCTGGCGCAGCCTGACCGGCGCATACAGCACCGACGCGTTCGGCGCGACCAATACCCGGTGGTGGTATCCGCGCCAGTGGGTGTCGCCCAGCGGCTCCGTCTTCGGCATCTCGACCGAGAAGGTGTGGGAGATGAAGACCAACGGCAACGGCTCGATCCGCACGATCCGCAACTTCAAGACAGCGGCGAACGCGAATACGAAGCCGAATGTCGGCCCCACCTCGACCGCCGTCATGTTCGCGCCGGGCAAGATCCTGCAGGTCGGCGGCAACGGCTATGCCAATGGCTACCAGACGCCGTCGAGCGCGGCGGCGACCGTATTCGACATCACGAACATCGGCGGGGGGCAGGTCGGCGTGACCGAGACGGCCGCGATGGCCAACCCGCGCCAGTGGGCCAACGCGACCGTGCTGCCCACCGGGCTGGTGCTGGTGACGGGCGGTACGCGCTACGCGGACGAGGCAGCCAACGGCAATGCGGTGTTCCCGGCGGAGATGTGGGCGCCCGCCACGGGTCGCTGGACGACCGGTGCGTCCGCGCAGGTCTATCGCGGCTATCACTCGACCGCGACGCTGCTGCCCGACGGCGCGGTGCTGGTGGCGGGCGGCGGCGTGCCAGGGCCGGTCGATAACCTGAACGCTGAAATCTATTATCCGCCCTATCTGTTCACGCGCCCCAACACATGGACCGCGCCGACGCTGGCGAAGCGGCCGCGCCTGGTCAGCATCAGCGCGAACACCGCCAACTACGGCAACACGATCGACGTCCAGACCGCGACCGGCGACACGGTGAACGAGGTTTCCCTGATCGCCGTGACCTCGGTCACGCACAGCTTCAATTCGAATCAGCGCCGTATGACGCTGGCGTTCACCCGCACGGCCAACGGCGTGCGAGCGACGCTGCCCGCCTCCGCCAACATGGCGCCCCCGGGCTATTATCTGTTGTCCGTCACGAACTCGGCGGGCGTCCCCTCTCGCGGCACGGTGATCGCGATCGCCGCCGCCGCCCCAGGTGCGCCGACCGGCATCGTGCCGGTGCTGCCGCGCACGCTCGTCGCGGGCAGTTCGGCGACCTTCCAGCCCGTGACCTGGCCCGGCTATCTGGTGCGGCATCAGGACTATCTGGGCTATATCGCGAAGATCGACGTCAACAGCGCGGCCGGCGCGAAGAGCGACGCGTCGTTCATCGTCCGCCAAGGCCGGGGCAACGCCGATTGCTATTCGTTCGAATCGACCAACCTGCCGGGCTATTTCCTGCAGCATGAGGATTTCCGCCTGAAGCTGAAGGCGGACAACAGCGATGCGGGCCAGCGCGCCTCCACCTTCTGCGCGCGTGCACCGCTGAACGGCAGCAACGATCCCGACGATGTCTCGCTGGAGGCGATGGATTGGGCCGGCTATTTCCTGCGCCACCGCAACTTCGAGATGTGGCTGATCCAGAACGACAATTCGGCGGCCGCGACAGGCGATTCCACGTTCCACATGACGACGGCGGGCATGATCGCGCAGACGGCGGTGTCGTTGCAGCCGGTGACGTGGCCGGCCTATCGCGTGCGACACCAGAACTACAAGGGCCTGTTGTCGCAGATCGACGCGGGCAGCGCGCCCGGCGACCGCATGGACGCCAGCTTCGTCGTCCGCCCCGGTCTGGCGAATGCCGACTGCGTCTCGCTGGAGGCGAAGGGGATCCCCGGATACTTCCTGCGCCACCAGAATTTCCAGGTCGGGCTGATGCAGAATGACGGGTCGGACGCCGCGGCGAGGGATTCGACATTCTGCCCACGTCCCGCCGCCAACGGCTCCGCCAGCATGGGCACGGTGTCGCTGGAGGCGCTTTCGTGGCCGGATTACTTCCTGCGCCACAAGGACTTCCAGCTCTACATCATGAAGGACGACGGCACCGACCAGGCGAAGACCGACACCAGCTTCAACGTGAAGCCGGCGCTCGACTGAACCGCCCGCGACGCGTGGGGGGGCATGGCCCTTGCCCCCCTTTAACCATGTCTTAGCCGGCCCGCCCGTAAGCCGGGGCAGGACCGTTCGCTACAGCGCCCGGAGATACGCAGACCCATGACCACCCCGTCCCCCCGCCTCCATCGCCTGTCTTTGCGGGGCGCGCGGATTCTGACCGGTCCGATCGCGGCCTTCGCGGCCAGCCCGGCGGCTGCGCAGATGGCGGGCGATCCCGCAGGCAGCGGCGCGATCGTCGGTGCCGTCCAGTGGCTGCAGGGGACGCTGCTGGGCACCGTCGCCACGACGGTGGCGGTCATCGCGGTCGCGTTCGTGGGACTGATGATGCTGACCGGGCGGATGAACTGGCGCCACGGCGCGGCGGTGATCGTCGGCTGCTTCATCCTGTTCGGCGCGGCGAGCATCGTCGCCGGTATCCAGTCCGCCGCCCAGACCGGCTATTGAGGCGGCCGAGCCGATGCACGGCCTGCGAAACGACCCGCTTTTCGTAGCGATGACCCGGCCGACGCTGCTGGCCGGCGCCCCCTATGGCTTCGTCGTGGGCAATGCGATCTTCATGCTGGAACTGTTCCTGATCTTCCGTTCGCCCTGGGTGGTACTGGCGGGGATCGCGGCGCATGTCGGCTGCTGGATCGCCTGCCTGCGCGAGCCGCGCCTGCTCGATCTGTGGACGGTTCGCATCCGCCGCTGCCCGCGCGTGAAGAACTACCGGGTCTGGCGCTGCAACTCTTACCGGGCATGACGAAGCGCAGCGACCGGATGGCGCGAGAGCGGTCGGCGGGCAGCATGCTGCCCTATGCGGCGCAGATCGACGCCCATACCGTCCTGCTGCGCGACGGCCGGCTGATGCAGGTGCTGCGGCTGGACGGCTTCCTGTTCGAGACGGCGGACAGCGAGGAGATCGACTATCGCAAGGAATTGCGTGACGCGATGCTGCTCGCGGTCGGCTCGTCGCGCTTCTCGCTCTATCACCATGTCGTCCGCCGCCGCGTGGCACCGGGCCTGCCCGGCAGTTTTCCGGACGATTTCTCCGCGCGGCTGGACACGATCTGGGGCGAACGCATGGCGCGGCGCGCGCTGTTCGCCAACGACCTTTACATCGCGATCCTGCGCCGCCCGGAAAAGGGCGCACGCGGCATCGGCGCGTGGCTGACACAGCGGACCGCCGGCAAGGCGGAGCGCGCGGCGCGGCAGGCGGCGGAGGTGCGCGCGCTGGATGCGGCGCGCGATGCGCTGGTCGCCGCGCTGGCCGCCTATCGCCCGTGCCTGCTCTCGACGGTCGATACCGAACACGGGCCGGCGTCCGAACCGCTCGAATATCTCGCCGCGCTGTATAACGGCACGCGGCTGCGCGTTCGCCTGGCGGACGGCGATGTCGGCGAGCAGATCGCGGGACGCCGCGTCAGCTTCGGCGCGCAGACGCTGGAACTCGGACCGATGGGCCATGGCGGCCGGCGCTTTCAGGCGATCGTGTCGATCAAGGACTATCCGGGCCTGACCGCCGCGGGGATGCTCGATAGCCTGTACCGGCTGCCGATCGAGATGACCGTCTCGCAAAGCTTCGCCTTCGTCGACCGGGGGCCGGCGCTGTCGCGGCTGAACCTGACGCTGCGTCGGATGCGCGCGGCCGATGACGAGGCGGTGGCGCTGCGCGACGAACTGGCGGAGGCGCGCGACGCGGTCGCATCCGGCCGGGCGGCTTTCGGGGAGCATCATCTGACCGTCGCGGTCCATGGCGACAGCCCGGCTGAGGTCGATGCCGCGGTCGCCGAAGTGCAGGCCGCGCTGGCCGATCTGGCGATGGTCGCGGTGCGTGAGGATGTGGGGCTGGAACCCGCCTTCTGGGCGCAGTTTCCGGGCAATGACGACTTCGTCGCCCGGCGCGCGCTGGTATCGACGCGAAATTTCGCCAGCTTGGCGAGCTGGCACAGTTTCCCCACGGGACAGGCGAGCGGCAACCATTGGGGGCCGGCGATCACGCTGCTGGAGACGACGGCGGCCGGACCCTATCATTTCAGCTTCCACCAGGGCGATCTGGGCAATTTCACCGTCATCGGCCCCTCGGGATCGGGCAAGACGGTGGTCGTCAACTTTCTGCTGGCGCAGGCGCAGCGGCTGGCGCCGCGCACCGTGTTCTTCGACAAGGATCGCGGCGCGGAGGCGTTCCTGCGCGCGATGGGCGGCCGCTACGACGTGCTGCGCCCCGGCCAGCCGTCCGGCCTCAACCCGCTGCTGCTGGACGATACGGCAGAAAATCGCCGCTTCCTGATCGAATGGGTGCGCCGTCTGGTGGCGGGCGGCGACGCGCTGTCGGCGCAGGACGAGGCGCTGGTGGAACATGCGGTCGCGGTCAACATGGCCGCGCCGGCCCATCTGCGTCGGCTGGGTACGTTCGCGCAATTGCTGCGCGGGTCCGCCCGGCCGCATCCGGGCGACCTGGGCGCGCGGCTGGCGCCCTGGATCGATGGCGGCGAGCACGCCTGGCTGTTCGACAATGCGGAGGACCGCCTCGGCCTGGACACGCGGGTACTGGGGTTCGACATGACGCGGCTGCTGGACGATCCGCGCACGCGGACGCCGGCGATGATGTACCTGTTCCACCGGATCGAGGAGCGGCTGGACGGCACGCCGACGATCATCGTCGTCGACGAGGGGTGGAAAGCTCTGGACGACGATGCCTTCGTCGCGCGCATCCGCGACTGGGAAAAGACGATCCGCAAACGCAACGGCATCGTCGGCTTCGCGACGCAGAGCGCGGAAGACGCGCTGGACAGCCGCATCGCATCGGCGATCGTCGATCAGGCGGCGACGCAGATCTTCATGCCCAATCCGCGCGCCAAGGCGGAGCATTATTGCGACGGCTTCGGCCTGACCCGGCATGAGTTCGAGATCATTCGCGTGCTGCCCGACACGTCGCGCGCGTTCCTGATCAAACACGGCCGCGACAGCGTCGTCGCGCAGCTGGACCTGTCGGGCGAGGCGGAACTGCTGACCATCCTGTCGGGCCGCGAGACGACGGTGCGCCGGCTCGACGCGATCCGGGCCGAGGTGGGCGACGATCCCGCCGCTTGGCTGCCCCGGCTGCTGGACGCGGCATGACCATGGCCTGCGGCAGCGTCGATCCGGCGGCGATCGTCGGCAGCCTGTTGGCGGTCGCCGATTGTCAGGCGCGTGCGCTGGGCGACGACGGCTGGCACGGGCTGGCGGGTAGCGGCCTGTTCGCGACCCTGCTGACCGGACTGCTGACGCTGGCCGTCGCGCGGGAGGGGTATCGCCTGCTCGCCGGCGGGCGCGGGGCGGTGACGGAGGATGCGGTGCGGCTGCTGATCCGCTTCGGACTCGTCATCGCGCTGTGTACCAGCTGGCAGGCGTGGGACCGGCTGGTCAACCGCGTCGCGATGGATGGCCCGGCGGAAATCGGCGCGGCGATCTTCCCCTCGGCGGGGATCGCGACGAGCGCGCTGGGCGCACGATTGCAGAATGCCGAGGACGCGATACTGACCCCGCCCGAGCCCGTGGCGGGCACCGCCGCGCAAGGCGTCGCCGGCCCGGCCGCCCCTACTTCGGCGCCCTTGGCCGCCGCGTCGGGAGAGGCGGGTATCAGTCGCCAGACCGCCGCGACGGTGCTGATGGTGACCGGCGCCGGTTCGTGGATCGCCGCGCGCTTCCTTCTGGCATTGCTGCTGGCGATCGGGCCGCTTGCGATCGCGGCGCTGTTGTTCGAATTGTCGGCGGGGCTGTGCATCGGCTGGGTCCGCGCGCTGATCGGCGCGATGCTGGCGACGCTCGTGATCCCGCTAAGCTTGTCGCTTGAGCTGCAGATGCTGGCCGGCCCCGTCACCTATGCGGCACGCGCGGGTGAGACGGAGATTCCGGGCCTGGGCGCGATCGTCTGGAGCTTCGCGCTCGTCAACGCGGCGTTGATCCTGGGGGTGCAGCGCGTGGCGGGCGGCATCGCCCTGCCGCGCCTCTCCCCGCGTGGCGTTGATGCCGCAGGCGTGCCCGCCGCGTCGCCGGCCATCGTGCGGGGCGGCTCGGCCACCCCGACGACGGCGCATCTGCCGCCGCCGCAGCCGACCGCGCCGTCGCGCGCGCTGGCGATCGCGCGGGCGATCGAAACCCGCGGCCGCGCGCCCGCCACTTCGTCCGGCAGAGTCCTTACCGGCGGAGCCACCCCGCGTCAGGCGTCTCCGGCCACCACCGCCGCATCGCCGCGCACGACCCCGATCGTCGATGCGCAGCGCGGCGCCGCCGCCGGCCGCCGGGCGCTGGCGGGCAAACGTCTGGACATTCGGTGATGGAAGAAAAGAACAGCTATTTTCCCGCTGCGCGCGGCTGGGCCGACGATCGCGACATCGCGGGCGCGCGGGCGCGGCGGATCGCCTGGACCGTCGCCGGCATTGCCTGCGCGATCGCGTCGCTGGAGGCGGTGGCACTGGCGCTCGCCATGCCGTTGAAACAGGTCGTACCGGTCGCAGTGCTGGTCGACCGCACCACCGGCCGGGTCGAGCAGGTCGACCTGAGCCAGCCGCGATCGCTGCTGGCGAACGAGGCGCTGCAACAGTCGCTGCTGGCGCAATATGTGATCGCGCGGGAAAGCTATGACCCGGTCGGCATCCGCGCCGCCTATCGCAAGGTGGCCCTGTGGTCGGGCGATCAGGCGCGGGCCAGCTATCTTGCGGCGATGCGCAGCGATCCGCCAACCAACCGGATCGGCGCGGGCCGGCGGGAGATCGGGTTGGCGACTACCATCCGCAGCGTCTCGATGCTGTCGAACGGCAGCGCGCTGGTCCGCTTCGACGTCGCGCATGTCGATTATGCGGGGCGGCAGAGCGATGTCCGCCCCTATGTCGCGACCATCGCCTTCGGCTTCGAAGGGCAGCCGATGCGGATCGAGGACCGGCTGGACAATCCGCTGGGCTTTCGCGTCCGATCCTATCGCGTGGATGCCGAAACGCCGCCGCCAGCGGTCGTCGCGCCCGCCCCCTCCCCGGATATCGGGCGATGATCCCGCCGGCCGTCCGGGCCGCGATCGCGGCGACGTTGCTGCTGCCCGCCACGCTGCCGGCGCAGACCGATTCGCGCCTGCAGCGCGTCCCCTATGTCAACGGCGCGGTCGTGACGGTGCGCGTGGTGCCGGGCTATGTCGCCACCGTCACGCTCAGTCCCGACGAGCGGATCGAGAACGTAGCGGTCGGCAACAGTGCCGCCTGGGAGGTGACGCCAAGCAAGAGCGGCGACCATCTGTTCATCAAGCCGATGGCGGCCGGCGCGACCACCAACGTCGCGATCGTGACCGACACGCGCGAATATAACCTGCTGCTGCAAACGACGTTCGAGGGCGATCCCCAGGCAGCGTTCCGCATCACGTTCGACTATCCGCGCGAGCCCGCATTGCCGCCCGCCGCGGAAACGCTGATGCCCGCCGACCGCTCGCCCGTCGCTGCGCGGGTGGCGACCAATACCTATCGGATCAGCGGCAATCGGCTGGCGCGCCCGCTAGCCGTGGATGACGACGGCAGCCGGACCCGCTTCGTCTTCGCCGGCAACGCGACGATGCCGGCCATCTACGCCGTCGATGCGGAGGGTAATGAGGCGCTGGTGACGGCCCGGCAGGAGGCGGGCGCATGGGCGATCGACCGCGTCTGGCCGCGCTATATCCTGCGGGTCGGCCATGCGAAGGCGGAGGCGCGGCGGATCGTACCGCGCGACGCGCGATGAGCGGCGTCGGCGCAGATAGCGGGCCGGAGGCCGTGTCCCCCGAACTGGCGGCGGCGGACGCGGCGGCGCGTCCCCACGTCGCGCTGCCGGGAGGCGGCGTGCCGACATGGGTACTCATGGTCGCGGCGATGGCGCTGGGCCTTGCCGTGCTGTTGCTGCTGAACGGCCGCCGCGTCGCGGATACGGGGCCGGTGCCACGGGCCTGGGCGCCGCCAGCCGTCCCCGCCCTGCCGCCCGCCCTGGCCCGACCGCTCGACATGGCGCCGGTTCGCGCCGAGGCGGAGGCGACGACGCCCGCGCCCTTCGCAGAAGCGGTGCCGGCGTCCACCCGGTCGCGGTTCGGCGAAGATTCCTTCGACCGTCCCTTCGAACGCCCAGCCCCCCCGATGCAGACTACGCCGGTCGAGGGCACTCGCCCCTACCGCAGCAGCGAACTGGTCGACGGCGCCGGCCGCGGCGCCTTCCGTACCGAGCCACCGCCCGGCGCGCCGCAGCCCGGTGGCGGTGGTATCCGGACAAGCAGCGGCGGCGGTTCCGCGCTCGTCTATGATGCCGGCGCAGCCCCCGGCACGCAGGACGATCGCCCCGCCGGACCGGACAGCGGCGTCCGCGCCCGATTGATGCGCAACCGGCCCGCAATCGTGGCGCAGGGGGAGGTGATGGCCGCGACGCTGGAAACGCCCGTCTCCTCCGCCCGGCCCGGCCCGATCCGTGCGGTGATCGCGCGCGACGTGCGCGGCTTCGACGGCAGCCGCATCCTCATCCCGCGCGGCAGCCGGTTGGTCGGGGAGTATCGTGCCGATCCGGTGCCCGGCCGCCGCCGCGTGCTGGCGACCTGGACGCGGCTGATCCGGCCCGATGGCGTCGCGATCCGCATCGATTCGCCCGCCAGCGACGCGCTGGGCGGCACCGGCATTCCGGGCCGCGTCGATACGCATTTCCTGGCGCGCTTCGCGAACGCCGCGCTGCAATCGGCGTTGCAGATCGGCGTCAACCTCGCTTCGCGCGCAGGCAACGGATCGGTGATCGTCACCGGCACGCCGCAGCTGTCGACCGCCGTCGGGCCGACGATCATTCCGGGCGCTGACCAGCCGCCGACGGTGTCCGTCCCCGCCGGCGCGGCCATCGCCGTCTTCGTCGCCCGCGATTTGGACTTTTCGGGCGTACCGGCGATCCGATGATGCAGGCCGGGATCGCAGAGGACTATCTGTCGACCTTTCTCGCACCGCTGGCCCCGTGGCTGGCGGAAGGCGACACGACCGACCTGTTCGTCAACGCGCCGGGAGAAATCTGGGTGGAGGGGGTGGGAGGCACCTGCCACCGCCATGCCGTGCCCGCCCTGACGGAGACGTGGCTGTGGCATCTGGCCCAGCAGATGGCACGCGTGTCGCATCAGGGGATCAGCCGGGCCGAGCCGCTCCTGTCCGCCACCCTGCCCGACGGCACCCGTGTGCAGGTCGTGGCGCCGCCCGCCACGCGCGGCGGTCTGGCGATGGCGTTTCGCCGGCAGGTGACGGCGCGCTATTCGCTGACCGATCTCGGCCGCAACGACCTGTTCGCGGAAACCGCACATGATGCGGAGGCGCCCGGCGCGCGGGAACTGGCGCGGCTGCACGCCGCCGGTGACCATATCGGGTTTCTCGCCGCTGCGGTACGCGCGCGGCGAACGATCCTGGTGTCTGGCGGCACCGCATCGGGCAAGACGACGCTGGTCAATGCGCTGCTGCGCGAGGTGCCGCCGCACGAGCGGCTCGTCGCGATCGAGGACAGTGCGGAGCTGGACCTTGCCCATGCCAATACGGTCGGGCTGATCGCGACGCGCGGCGCGATGGGGGAAAGCCAGGTGACGCCGGACGACCTGCTGCAGGCCTCGCTGCGGCTGCGGCCCGATCGCATCCTGCTGGGCGAGATCCGCGGGGCTGAGGCGCTGACGTTCCTGCGCGCGGTCAATACCGGGCATCCCGGGTCGATGACGACGATCCATGCCGACAGCCCGACGCGCGCGCTGGACCAGCTGGGGATGCTGGCGCTGCAATCCGGCGCGCGGATCGAGGGCGGGGAGCTGCGCCGCTATATCGACCGGCTGATCGATATCGTCGTCCAGATCGAGCGTACGCCGCGCGGCCGGCGCGTCACCGCGATCCACTGGCGCGACGCCGCCTGATCCACCGCCGCGTTCGCACGATCCACCGCCCGATGGCTCCCGCGCGCAAGCCGTTGTAAGGCGCGGGCATGATCCGCATCACCGAACTGAAACTGCCCCTGCACCATGCCGACGAGGCGCTGCCCGCCGCGATCTGCAAGCGGCTGCGGATTACCCCGCGCGACCTGATCCGGTTCGAGGTCGCCCGGCGCGGCCATGACGCGCGCGATCGCAATGCCATCCTGCTGGTCTATACCGTCGACGTCGCGGTGAAGAGCGAGGGCATCGTCCTCGCCCGCTTCCGCCGCGACCGCGACGTGACGACGACGCCCGACACGCGCTACACGCCCCCCGGCCCGCCGCGCGCCGGGGCCGCACGGCCGGTCGTGATCGGCACGGGGCCGTGCGGGCTGTTCGCCGCGCTGATCCTCGCCCAGTCGGGCTACCGCCCGATCATCGTCGAACGCGGCAAGGTGGTGCGCGAGCGGACGAAGGACACCTGGGGCCTGTGGCGGCGCAGCGTCCTGAACCCCGAATCCAACGTGCAATATGGCGAGGGCGGCGCGGGCACCTTCTCCGACGGCAAGCTCTACAGCCGGATCAAGGATCCCCGGCACCTCAACCGCAAGGTGCTGACCGAATTCGTGAAGGCGGGCGCGCCGGAGGAAATCCTGACCGAGGCGCATCCGCATATCGGCACCTTCCGCCTCGTGACGATGGTGGAAAGCATCCGCGAGACGATCGAGAGCCTCGGCGGCGAATATCGCTTCTCGACGCGGGTCGACGGGCTGGATGTCGCGACCGATGCCACCGGCGCGCGGCGCGTGCGCGGGCTGCATCTGAACGGCGGCGACTATCTGGCGGCGGACCGCGTGGTGCTGGCGATCGGCCACAGCGCGCGCGACACCTTCGCGATGCTGCATGAGGCGGGCGTGTTCGTCGAGGCCAAGCCCTTTTCGATCGGCGTCAGGATCGAGCATCCGCAGGGCTGGATCGACCGCGCCCGCTTCGGCCGCGACGCGGGCAACCGCATTCTGGGCGCGGCGGAGTATCATATCTCGCATCATTGTTCGAACGGGCGCACCGTCTACAGCTTCTGCATGTGCCCGGGCGGCACCGTCGTCGCCGCCACGTCGGAGGAGGGGCGCGTCGCGACCAACGGCATGAGCCAGTATTCACGCAACGAGCGCAACGCCAATTCGGGGTTCGTCGTCGGGATCGATCCCGCGCGCGACTATCCGGGCGATCCGCTGGCGGGCCTGGCGCTGCAACGCCATTGGGAAGAGCGCGCGTTCGTCGCGGGCGGTTCGACCTATCGCGCGCCCGCGCAGCTGCTGGGCGACTTCATGGCCAGCCGCCCCTCCACCCGCCTCGGCGCGATCGAGCCATCCTATCGCCCGGGCGTGACGCCCACCGACCTTGCCGAATGCCTGCCCGGTTTCGTCGTGCAGGCGATGCGCGAGGCGATCCCCGTGTTCGGCCGGCAGATCGAGGGATACGACCATCCCGAGGTGGTGATGACCGGGGTGGAGACGCGCACCTCCTCCCCCGTCCGCTTCACGCGCGGAAACGACTTCCAGAGCCTGAACACCGCCGGGCTGTTCCCCGCCGGCGAGGGCGCGGGCTATGCCGGCGGCATCCTGTCGGCGGCGGTGGACGGCATCCGCGTGGCGGAGGCGGTGGCGCTCAGCCTCGCAGCCTGACCTCCTGCAGGTCGAGTTCGCGGATCAGCTTCTGCGCGATGCTGCTGCCGATCCGGCGGTCGCGCGCCATGTCGGCGACGGTGGCGCGCTCCGCCTTCAAGCCGATCAGGCGCAGATCGCGCTCCACCCTGTCCTGCGCCTTCGCCTCCGCGGCGACCTTCGCGCCCTGGCTGCGGCTTTCGATACGGTCGCGATAGAGGTCCATGATCCGGCTGCCGGCGGCGGCGTAGAAGTCTGCGTTGCCGCGCTGTTCGGCCAGCGCGTGCTGCGCCCGCTCGATCGCGCGGATCGCCTCTTCGCTGGCGGCGACGCGCGCGACATCCTCCTCGGCCTGGCGGGAGGGTTCGGCCGGCATCTTCAGGTCGCGCAGCAGCATTGGCAACAGTATGCTCGCGATGACCAGCGACAGGATGATGACCCCGGCCGCAAGGAAGATCGCGAGGTCGCGCGCCGGAAAGGGCGTGCCGTCGTTCAGCGTCAGCGGCAAGGTCAGCACGCCGGCCAGCGTGATCGCGCCGCGCACCCCGGCGAAGGACATGGCGGCGATCAGCCGCAGGTCGGGGCTGCGCATGTCCGGCGCGATCCCGCCCGGCCCCCGCCGCAACAGCGTCAGCCGCAGCGACAGGAACACCCAGCCGAACCGCAGCGCCGCCAGCCCCGCGACGATCGCGACGACATAGACGCCCAGCCACAGCGGATTGTGGTGGCCGGTGATCCGCACCGTCTCCGCCGCGCCCTGCAACACGCCGGGCAGCTGTTCGCCCAGCAGCACGAAGATGATGCCGTTCAGCGTGAACTGGATCATGTCCCACACCGAATTACGCCGCATCCGGGTGGCGGCCATCGCCTGGCGCGAAATCTCCGCGAAGGTCATCGTCACGCCCGCCGCGACGGCGGCTAGGATGCCGGAGGCGTGGACATGCTCCGCCAGCAGATAGGAACCGAACGGGATCAGCAGGCTGACGAGAATCTGGCTGCCCGATTCCTCGCCGTAGCGGCGCGAGATCCATGCCTTCGCCCGCGTCGCCGCGATGGTGACGGCGATCCCGACGACGATCCCCGCACCCGCCACCCAGACGAAGCTGGCCGCCGCCGCGCCGGCGGAGAAACTGCCGGTCAGCGCGGCGGCGACGGCGAAGCGCAGGCAGACGAGGCCGCTGGCGTCGTTCAGCAGCGACTCCCCCTCAAGGATGTGCATCATCCGCTTGGGGATCGGCACGCGCGCCGCGATCGCGGACACCGCGATCGGATCGGTCGGCGAAACGACGGCGGCGAGCGCGAAGGCGACCGCCAGCGGCATGGCCGGGATCATCCAGTGGATCAGGAACCCCATGCCGATCACCGTCAGCAACACGAGGCCGAACGCCAGTTCCAGAACGACCGGCACGTCCTTCAGCAGCTCATCCTTCGGGATGCGCCAGCCGTCGAGGAACAAGAGCGGTGGCAGGAACAGGAGCAGGAACAGCTCCGGATCCAGCTCGACGCGATAGGAGGTCGACAGGCCGATCACCCCGCCCAGCAGGATCTGGATCAGCGGCGCCGGGATCGGCAGCGGGATCATGCGGGATACGGCACCGCTGACGACGACGGCCAACAGCAGGAACAGGACGATCGATACGGTCTCCAAACGCTTCGCGCTCCTTCGGGACGGGATGGGGAGCGATCAACCTAGGGACGAAGCCGGGCGACGGCCACCCGTCATCGCGGGCCGGGCGTACTGCAATGCTTTTAGGGGTGCCGGGTCAGCTTGCGACGACGGCTTCCTCCGCCTCCGCATCGGTCGGCGCCTGCCGGGCGTAGCGCTGCGCCAGGTTCGCGCAGACGAGCAGTTGCAGCTGGTGAAAGATCATCAGCGGCAGGATGACCGGCCCCGCCAGCGCGGGCGGAAAGAGCACACCCGCCATCGGCACGCCCGACGCCAGGCTTTTCTTCGACCCGCAGAACTGGATCGCGATCGCGTCCGCCCGGTCGAAGCCCAGCCGGCGGGCGATCAGCGCCGTCGTCACCATCACCGCCGCAAGCAGCAGCGCGCAGAACAGCGCGACCACCACCAGCTCCCACGCGGGCAGGCGCGTCCAGATCCCCTCCACCACCGCCGCGCTGAACGCGGTATAGACGACGAGCAGGATCGACCCGCGATCGACCGTCGACACCAGCGCCTTGTGCCGGCCGACGAAGCCGGCGGTCAACGGGCGCGACAGGTGGCCGGCGACGAAGGGCAGCAGCAGTTGCAGCACGATCGTCCACACCTCCGCCCCCGACACACGGCCCGCCGTGCCCATCAGCAGCGCGACGAGCAGCGGCGTCAGCACGATGCCGATGAGGTTGGAGGCGGACGCACTGCACACGGCGGCGGGCACGTTGCCACGCGCGATCGAGGTGAAGGCGATGGACGACTGCACCGTCGAGGGCAGCAGCGACAGGAACAGCAGGCCGCTCGCCAGCGGTGGATCGATCAGCGCCCCCGCCGCCGCGCCGGTCGCCACCCCCAGCAGGGGGAACAGGCCGAAGGTGATGGCGAGCACCAGGATATGCAGGCGCCAGTTGGTCATCCCCTCCACGATCGCCTGCCGCGACAGCTTCGCGCCGTGCAGGAAGAAGAGGAGCGCGATCGCCGCCGCCGTGACGATGCCGAACCCGCGCGCCACCGCCCCCCGGCACGGCAGCAGCGAGGCGAGGATGACGGTGGCGATCAGCAGCAGGCTGTAACGGTCGATACGGCGGAAGAGCGACATGGCTGCGGGGCTTAGGCCGATGGGCCCGCCGTCACAACGCCCGGCGCCCTATCCGTCGATATTGCGGCGGAACGTTTCGGGCAGGAACAACAGGCCCAGCACCAGCGTGATCGCCGCCAGCACGACCGGATACCAGAGCCCGTAATAGATATCGCCCGTCGCCGCGACCATCGCGAAGGCGGTGGTCGGCAGGAAGCCGCCGAACCAGCCATTGCCGATATGATAGGGCAGCGACATGGAGGTGTAGCGGATGCGCGTCGGGAACAGCTCCACCAGCAGCGCGGCGATCGGACCATAGACCATCGTCACCAGCAGCACCATGAACCACAGGATGGCGACGACCTTCACCGCGTTCATCCCCTCCGCCTTGGCAGGATACCCAGCGGCGGTCAGCGCGGCCTTCAGCCGGTCTTGATAGGCGGTGATCGCCGCCTTGCGCGCCCCTCCGGTCACGCGCGCGGGATCGGGCGCGACGAGCGTCTCGCCGCCGATCCTCACCGCCGCGATCGTGCCGGCGGGTGCCTCCCGATTGGAATAGGTGATGCCGTTCTTCGCCAGCCAGGACTTGGCGATATCGCAGCTGCGCGCGTCGAATTTGTTGCGGCCGACGGGATCGAACTGGAAGGAACAGTCCGCGCCATGGCTGACGACGGTGATCGGGGCCGCCGCCTGGGCGCGGGCCAGCGCCGGGTTGGCGGCGTCGGTCAGCGCGGCGAACAGCGGAAAATAGGTCAGGCACGCCAGCGCGCAGCCGGTCATGATGATCGGCTTGCGCCCGATCCGGTCGGACAGCCAGCCGAAGATGACGAAGAACGGCGTACCCAGCCCCAGCGCCACCGTCATCAACACGTTGGAGGTCGCGCCATCGACCTTCAGCATCTTTTCGAGGAAGAACAGGGCATAGAACTGGCCGGTATACCAGACCACCGCCTGCCCCATCGCCGCGCCGAACAGCGCGATCAGCACGATCTTCAGATTGCCCCAGCGGCCGAACGCCTCGGTCAGCGGCGCCTTCGACGTCGCGCCCTCCGCCTTCATCTTCAGGAAGACGGGGCTTTCCGACAATTGCAGGCGAATCCACATCGATACGCCCAGCAGGACGATCGAGACGAGAAACGGCAGTCGCCAGCCGATGCTGCCGAACGTCTCCTCACCCAGCGCGGTGCGGAAGCCGATCACGATCAGCAGCGCGGCGAACAGGCCCAGCGTAGCGGTGGTCTGGATGAAGCTGGTGTACAGGCCGCGCCGGTCCTGTGGGGCATGTTCCGCGACATAGGTCGCCGCCCCGCCATATTCGCCGCCCAGCGCCAGGCCCTGAAGGACGCGCAGCGCGACGAGGATCGCCGGAGAGGCGACGCCGATCGTGGCATATCCCGGCAGCAAGCCGACCGCGAAGGTCGACAGGCCCATTATGCCCATCGTGACGAGGAAGGTGTTCTTGCGCCCGACCAGATCGCCGATCCGCCCGAACACGATCGCCCCGAACGGCCGCACCGCAAAGCCCGCCGCGAAGGCGCCGAGCGCGAGAATGAAGGCGGTCGTCTCGTTGACGCCGGAGAAGAAGTGGCGGGAGATGTACGTCGCCAGCAGGCCGTACAGGTAGAAATCATACCATTCGAACACGGTGCCCAGCGACGATGCGCCGATGACCAGCTTCTCGCTCTGCGTGACGGGATGATGCCCGTCCACGCGCTGCCCGACGGTGTCGACCACCTTCGCCCCCTCCCCGCTGTTATCTTCGATCCTTAGAGCAGGGCGCGACCTGCCCTGTCATCAACTTTCGGGGGCGTGGCGCAACATCGCGACCAGCCGGTCGCAGGCGGGGTTGCGGGCCAATGCTGCGGCGTCCGCCTGCAGCGCGCGATAGGCGGCCAGGATGTCCTGCCCCGCCCCGGTCAACCGCGCGCCGCGCCCCTGCCCGCCGCCGCGCCCAGTCTCCACCAGCGGCGCGGTGAAGCAGCGGTTCATCTCGTCCACCAGCAGCCACGCCCGGCGATAGCTCATGCCCAGCGCGCGGCCAGCGGCGGAGATTGATCCTTCCGCCGCGATCGCGTCCAGCAGATCGGCCTTGCCCGGCCCCATCGCGAAGCCGTCGCCGCAGGCGAACTGCAACTTCACCTTCAGCGGCCCGACCCGCATCAGACCGGCCGGAACGGATAGGGCGCCTCGGTCCGCTGGAAGGGATCGAGGTCGAGTGCGCGGGTGATCGGCGGCAGCGAACGGGCGGGACAGGCAGGCCGCTCGCACAGGTGGCAGGCCGGGCCGATCGGCGTCGCGGGCCGGGCCGGATCGTCATGCCCGATCGCCCCGGCCGCCGCCGCCGCGACGCACCCAAGGATCAGCAGCGCCGGCGCCTCCCCGACCGGGGAAGGCACGGCGCGCGCCCAGGTGAGATAGGTGGTGCCGTCCGGCATCTCGGCGCGGTCCACCACCTCCTCGCCCGGCCGGCGCAGCGCGGCATGAACGTGCCAGCGCGGGCAGCCGCCGCCATAGCGCGCCAGCGGCAGCGAGTCGGCGGCATAGCGCTTCATGACGTTGCCGGCGCCATCCAGCTTCAGAAGGAACAGCGGCACCCCGCGCGCACCCGCCCGGTCCAGCGTCGTCAGCCGGTGCGCGACCTGCTCGATCGAGGTGCCGAAACGGTCGGCCAGCAGGTCCAGATCGTAGCGGCCCTCGACGGCGGCGGCGTGGAAGCGGCCATAGGGCATCAGGATCGCGGCGGCGGCATAGGCGGTCAGCGCGCGCTGGACGAGGCGCCGCGTTTCCGCATTGGGAGGCGCGGCCTCGTCGACGAGCGCGCCGATCGCGAGTGCCAGCTCCTGCCAGGCCAGCTGGTGCGCGATGCCGAACAGCCGGCTGGCGGCGGACAGCCGCTCCGACAGCATCAGGCGACGACGGTGATAGTCGTAATGGCGCAATGCCGCCGACAGCGTGCCGCCCGGCACAATCCGCACCGACAGGCCGTACGCCTCCGCCAGTCGGCGGACCATACCCTCGCGCAGCGCCTCCGGCCCCTCGCCCAGCGTGGCGGACAGGGTCTCGGCGGCGGTGTCGAGCGCGGCGAAGTGATTGCGCCGCGCCTCCAGCCACTCGCGCAGCCAGACGATCGGAGAGGCGGCGGGAGCGGCGCCCGCGCCGACCGCCTCCAGCCGTTCGGGCACCTGCCGCAGGTCGCTGACCGCGCGATAGAGGCGACGCACCGCCTCCGCCATGCCGGGATAGTTCTCCGCGACCTCCAGCACCTCCTGCCGGGTGATGCCGATGTCGCGGATCAGGTCGTCGGCGACGATCTCCTGCAGGTCGCCCGCCGATGCCTCCTGCGCGCCCGCGACGAAGCCGCGCACGTCGAGGTCATACGTATGGGCAAGCCGCAGCAGCATCTGTGCGGTCAGCGGCCGCTGGTTCCGCTCCAGATGATTGAGATAGCTGGGGGAGACGCCCAGTTCCTCCGCCATGCGGCTCTGGTTCAAGCCCAGCTCGCGCCGCAGCGTGCGGAGCCGCGGCCCCAGATACAGTTTGCGATCCCCCGGCGCCGCCATTCTGACACGCTGTCACAAATTTACAGGTTGAACAAGTCACGACGCGACTTCGCGTCACTCATCGTCCTTCCGCCGCCCGCGCGGCTCCGGCATCCCGACCGCAACAGCCAGGACGAGGACCCCGACGATGCACTACGCCGCCACGCTTTCCACCGCCACCGACCTGATCGCCGGACAGGACATGTGGGACGGCATCGCGCCCGAAGCGGTCGCCCGGATGCGCCTTCAGAACCGCTTCGGCTGCGGGCTGGACATCGCGCGCCACACCGCGAAGATCATGCGTCGCGACATGGCCGCGTATGACGCGGATCCGGCCGCCTACACCCAGTCGCTGGGGTGCTGGCACGGGTTCATCGGCCAACAGAAGATCATCAGCATCCGCAAGCATTTCGGCACCACCAAGGGCCGCTACCTGTACCTTTCGGGCTGGATGGTCGCCGCGCTGCGATCCGAATTCGGCCCCCTGCCCGACCAGTCGATGCACGAGAAGACGAGCGTTCCCGCGCTGATCGAGGAACTCTACACCTTCCTGAAGCAGGCCGATGCGCGAGAGCTGGGAATGATGTTCCGCGATCTGGACGCCGCCCGCGCGGCCGGCGACATGACGCGCGAGGCGTCGCTCGTTGCCGCGATCGACGGGTATGAGAGCCATGTCGTGCCGATCATCGCCGATATCGACGCAGGCTTCGGCAATGCGGAGGCGACGTACCTGCTGGCCAAGAAGATGATCGAGGCAGGCGCCTGCGCGCTGCAGATCGAGAATCAGGTCAGCGACGAGAAGCAGTGCGGCCATCAGGACGGCAAGGTCACGGTTCCGCACGAAGACTTTCTGGCGAAGATCCGCGCCTGCCGGTACGCGTTCCTGGAACTGGGCGTCGATGACGGGATCATCGTCGCGCGGACCGACTCGCTGGGTGCCGGGCTGACGAAGCAGATCGCCTATAGCAGCCAGCCGGGCGATCTGGGCGACCAGTACAACGCCTTCCTGGCGGGCGACCCGGTCGACAGCCCCGCCGACCTGCGCGGCGATGTGCTGATCGAGCGGGACGGACAGCTGATCCGGCCGCGCCGGCTGCGGTCGAACCTGTTCGAGTTCCGGGCGGGCACGGGCGAGGACCGCTGCGTCCTCGACTGCATAACCGCGCTGCGCCACGGCGCGGACCTGCTTTGGATCGAAACGGAGCGGCCCGACATCGCGCAGATCGCCGGCATGGTCGACCGCGTCCGCGAACAGGTGCCGAATGCGAAGCTGGTCTACAACAACTCGCCGTCGTTCAACTGGACGCTGAACTTCCGCCAGCAGGTCTACGATGCCTGGGCGGCGGCGGGGCGCGACGTGTCGGCCTATGAACGGGGTGCGCTGATGAGCGTGATCTATGACGCGACGGAGCTGGCGCAGGAGGCGGACGAGCGGATCCGCACCTTCCAGCGGGATGCCAGCGCGCGTGCCGGCATCTTCCACCACCTCATCACGCTGCCGACCTATCACACGGCCGCACTGGGCACGGACCAGCTGGCGCGGGAGTATTTCGGGGAGGCGGGAATGCTGGGCTATGTCGCCAACGTCCAGCGCCGCGAAATCCGCGAAGGGATCGCCTGCGTCCGCCACCAGAACATGGCCGGCAGCGATATCGGCGACGACCACAAGGACTATTTCGCCGGGGAAGCCGCGCTGAAGGCGGGCGGCATCCACAACACGATGAACCAGTTCGCCTGACACCCACGGAAAGGAGAGAGATGATGACGACCCCTGCTACGACTTTGGCCGATACGCCCGCCACCCCGCGCACGCCCCGCCCGGCCCGCGCGACCTTCTCCACCGAGGATTTCCGGCTGCTGCGCGAGGCGGTCGTCAGCTACCTCCAGCGGCCGGAGGTTCAGGACGGGCCGAACTCGATCAAGTTCAGCAACCTGTATCACCGGCTGGGCCGGACGGGCTGAGTCCGCTCCACCCGCCACAGCCGACCGACCTGTCCGTGCCCTCGCTTAGCGCGGGGGCACGGGCCATATCGAACGCCCCGCTTGCCCGATCGGACCTGATGATGACCACCCGCCTCGACCGCGCCGGCCTGTCCGTCGCCCCCGCGCTTGCCAAATTCGTCGAAGGCCAGGCCCTGCCCGGCACCGGCGTGACGGCCGAGCACTTCTGGACCGGCCTCGCGACGCTGTACGCCCGCTTCGCGCCCGAGAATGCGGCGCTGCTGGCGGAGCGCGATGCGATCCAGGCACGGATTGACGCTCGCTATCGGGCGGGCGAAGACGGCGCCGACCCCGGATTTCTGCGCGAGATCGGCTATCTGGTCGCGGAACCCGCCCCCTTCACCATCGACCCGCAGAACGTCGACCCGGAGGTCGCGACGATCGCCGCCCCGCAGTTGGTCGTGCCGGCGCTGAACGCCCGGTTCCTGCTGAACGCCGCCAATGCGCGCTGGGGCAGCCTGTACGATGCGCTGTACGGCACGGACGCGATCCCCGGCACGGCCGCCGCGTCCGGCTATGACGCCGGGCGGGGGGCGCAGGTTATCGAATGGGCGCGTACATTCCTGGACGAGGCGATCCCGCTGGCGGCCGGATCATGGCGCGACTGGCGTGGCGAAGCGCCCGATCTCGCCCCGCCCGCGCGCGTCGCCGGGCGGACCGAGAACGGTGGCTGGCTGATCGCGCATCACGGCCTGCACGTCGAGCTCGTCATAGACCGCGATCACCCGATTGGTCGCGACGATCCGGCCGCCCTCGCCGATGTCGTGCTGGAGGCGGCGGCGACCACGATCGTCGATCTGGAGGATTCGGTCGCCGCCGTCGATGCGGAGGACAAGGTCGCGGGCTTTGCCAACTGGCTGGGCCTGATGCGCGGCGACCTGACCGCGCGCTTCGCCAAGGGCGGGCGTACGGTGACGCGGGCACTGGAGGAGGACCGCCGTTACCGCTCGGGCGAAGGGCAGGCGATGACGCTGCCGGGGCGCAGCCTCTTGTTCCTGCGCACGGTCGGCCATCTGATGACGACGCCCGCCATCCGCCTGCCCGATGGCGCGGAGGCGCCCGAGGGGATCCTCGACACCGCGATCGGCTGCCTGATCGCGCTGCACGACCGCAACGGGGCGCGGGCGAACAGCCGGGCGGGCAGCATTTATCTGGTGAAGCCCAAGATGCACGGGCCCGCCGAATGCGCCTTCACTGATCGGTTGTTCGACGCGGTCGAGGATCTGCTGGGCCTGCCGCGCCACACGGTCAAGGTCGGGCTGATGGACGAGGAGCGGCGGACCAGCGCGAACCTTTCCGCCTGCATCCATGCGCTGCGTCATCGCATCGTCTTCATCAACACCGGCTTCCTCGATCGGACGGGGGACGAGATCCACACCGCGATGCACGCCGGACCGATGATCCCGAAGGCGGCGATGAAGGGCGCTGGCTGGATCGCCGCGTACGAGGATCGCAACGTCGCGATCGGCCTTGCCAGCGGGTTCGGCGGACGGGCGCAGATCGGCAAGGGGATGTGGGCGATGCCCGACCGGATGGCCGACATGCTGGCGCAGAAGATCGCGCACCCGGAAACGGGCGCGACGACCGCCTGGGTGCCCTCCCCCACGGCGGCGACGCTGCATGCCACGCATTATCACCGCGTTGACGTGCACACGCGGCAGGCGGCGCGCGGGGGACGGCCGCCGGCCGCGCTGGCCGCCCTGCTGACCCCGCCGGTCGCGCCGGCCGCCGACTGGACGCCCGACGTGATCGGGCGAGAGCTGGACAATAACGCGCAAGGCATATTGGGCTATGTCGTCCGCTGGGTCGATCAGGGCGTCGGCTGTTCCAAGGTGCCGGACATCCACGACGTCGGGTTGATGGAGGATCGCGCGACGCTGCGCATATCCTCGCAGCATATGGCGAACTGGCGGCTGCACGGCATCGCACCGGACGCGGCGATCCACGCCGCCTTCCGCCGGATGGCGGCACGGGTCGACGCGCAGAATGCGGGCGATCCCGCATATCGCCCGCTGATCGACGCGGACGGCGGCGAGAGCCTGGCCTATCGTGCCGCGCTGGCGCTGGTGATGGAGGGTGTCACGCAGCCGAGCGGCTATACCGAACCGCTGCTCCACCGCTTCCGCCAGCAGGCGAAGGCGGCGGACGGAGTCGCACCGCCGGCGGCGACCGCGACGCCGCCCGTCTCGCAGCCGGAGCCGCAGCCCGCCTGACCGTCAGCCGGCGACAAGCTCGACGGTGCGCGGCTGGGTGGATAGCGGCACGCTGTACGCGCCGCGCTCCATCGTGCCACCGCGCACGGTGCGCGCGGGGGTGCCGGCCAGCGTGCCCTCCACCCGGATGCGCGCGGTGGGCGTCGTCGCGTCGGCGGGGTCGAGCGTCAGCGCGATCGCCTTCGTCGCGGGGTTCCAGGTCGCGCTGGCGATGCGGCCCGCGTCCAGCGTGATCCACTGACCGGCGGGCGCGATGAACAGGCGGCTGCGCGCGCCGTCCTTCGGCGTGATCGTCACGGTGTCGCCCGCCTGCGTCACGTTGCCGCCAAAGCCGAGCCAGCCGAAGGTGGGATCGTTCACCAGATAGGTCGCCGCAGTCACGGCATGGCCGTAAAAACCCATGCCATAATCGCCGCTGTACGGATCCCACTTCATCATGTCGGGCCAGCTGTGGAAGGCGGCGGACGAGAAGCCCTTCTGGTCGATGTTCGTGATCCCGCCCATCATCCCGCCATAGGCGACACGCAGCAGGTGCAAGTCGGCCGGGTTCCGGCGATAGGCGTCGAACAGCGGCACCGCGTTCAGCGCCGAACCATAGTGATGGATCTGCCGCTCGATGCGTGGGTTCTTGCCGCCGTAGAGGAAGTCCCAATAGCGGCGGGCGTTGCCGTTATAGCCCCAGCTGGGAATGGTCGGGTCATAGCCCAGGATCACTTCGCGCGTGATGTCCGCCTGTGGCTGATATCCGAAATAGCGCATCCAGGCGTAGACTTCCGGTTGGCCGGTGGAATCCCACGCCATTTCGGAGCCGAACGGGTATTTCAGCGTGCGCCAATGGTCGGCGCGCCCCTTCATCAGCCGTTCCATATTGGCGGCCTTGTCCGCCCAGCCCTCCCGCTTCAGGTCGGCGAGAATGTCGAGGAAGACATCGCCCTCCATCAGCCCGAATTCGGTATAATAGGGCGCGTCGCGCATCATCGCGACGACGGTCTGATAGGCATGGTCCAGATACCATTGCCAATCCTGCTGCTTCACCAGCCCCGGATGGTTGCGCGCCGTGCGGTAGAGCACCCAATGGCCGATCGCGACATGTGGATAGTTGTAAGCGCGGCCAAGGTCGCCGGCAGCCTTCTCGTTCCACGACGTCCAGCTGGACCATTTCTTGGCGTCGCCCGGGTACAGGTTCGGGAATTTTGCGGGGTCGTAATAGAACAGGCTCTTCTTGACCGCCCCCGCCCTCGGCCCGTCCGCGACCTGGAGGTTGCCGACGACGGTCCTGCCGATCATCCGCTCCAGCTTCGCGATCTCGGCGCCTTCCGGGTGATCGAGTTGCTTCATCACCGCCGCGACCCAGCTGCCGCCGCCGCCCTCGTCGCTCATGCCGGCGATCCAGACGCGCGGCTCGGTATCGACGATTTTCCCCGCCTCGTCGTCATAGGTCAGGATCGCGGGCGAGCGGCCGAACGGATCGCCCTTCCCCTCATACCATTGCTGCGTGGTCGCGAAGCGGCCGAGGTCCGCCATCGTCTGGTCGAGGGGCTTGGTGACGAAATAGCTGACCGTCTGGTGCGTGCCATCGGCATAGCCCAGCGTCAGGCGCGCCTGCCCCCATTTGGCGCCGCGCACGGCCAGCTTCGTCCAGCCCTTCACCGTCCCCGCCCGCGTCGCGGTCAGTGCGCCCGCCGGATAGCTCTCGATCGTCGTCAGCGCGGCCGGCGCCTTCAGGAACAGCGTCGCGTCCTGATCCATCGGCACGACATAGCCGGGCACGCCGACCGCGACCGGCCGACGGTTGGCGATCAGCGTCGGCTCGATCGCGCGGATCGACGGGGACGGTACCAGCCGCACCCCGACCGTGATCGATCGGCCGGGGGCGAGCGTGCGCGAGGTCGGCGCGTTCCACTGCCCGCCCGCCGCCTTCCATTCGCGATCCGCATAGCCCAGCGAATGGACGGTCCAGTCGTAGAAGCCCTCGGACGTTTGGGCGCGCGGGCTCTTTTCGGTGAAGATGGACCCGGCATCCGCCTCGCGCGGGTTCTTCAGCGGGGCATAGGCCTCCAGCGGGGTGCCCGCCTGCGGCAGGACGAGGAGCGCGGGCCCCGCACCGTTCAGCCGCGTGACCTGCAGATAACCGGCGTCGCGGCCGATATACGGATCGACGAAGCTCGCCTCCGCATGGGCCTGATCGAGCGTGCGGTCGGTGATGATGTTGTCGAACACCATCGGCATGCCCAGCGCGCCGATCTCCAGCGGGACCGAGCCGGTATTGGTGATGCGGAACGACAGGCCGAGCCCGCCCGTCGCGTTCGTCCAGTACCGCTCGACGCGGAATGGCGCGCCGGGCCCCATGCTGGCGGTGATTTCTGCCGCCGCGATCGTCTTGCCGCTCGCGGGCAGCGGGCGGATCGGCGCGCGCAGGTGCGCCGAGGCGAAGTCCCGCCACGCCCCCCCGGCGGTGCGCACGCGAAGGTTCAGGTCGCCAAGATGGTTGTAGCCATCGCCGGTCCGCTCCGCCTCCCGCCCCGTCGGTACGAAGCTGAACTGCGGCTCGGCGGAAGGCGACAGGCGGGCCAGCGTGCCCGTATCCCGGCGCAGCGCGATGCGGAACGGCCCGACGACATGCTCGGTCATCGCCACCGGCGGATAGGTCCGCTTCGCCGGCTCCTGCGCCGCCAGCGGCATCCCCGCGACGAGCGGCGTCGCGACGGCGGCGAACAGGCAGGCGGTGGCGAGCAGGCGGAACCGGGACATGCAAATCCTTTCGTGTTGCCATCAGCCTACCGCGCCGGATCGACTTCAACAATTGGATTATAACGTATACCATGACCTATCTGAAGATCGCATGACGGAATTTTCATCATGAGACTGGTTGCCGTATCGGTGCTGCTCGGCACCCTGTCCCTCCCCACGATGTCAGTGGCGCAGGCGAAGGGTGAGCCGGTTCAAACGAGCGGAAACCCGATCCTTGCCGACGGGCGCTATTATTCGACCGATCCCGCACCGCTGGTCGATGGCGACACCCTGTACATCCTCACCGGCCGCGACGAGGCGCCGAAGGGCGTCAACGACTTCATCATGAAGGAATGGCAGCTGCTCGCCACCAAGGATCCGGCGAGCGGCCGCTGGACGCACTACCCCGCGCTCGCCCGGCCGGAGGCGCTGTTCGCCTGGGCGGAGCCGGGCCGCGCCTATGCCGGCCAGATCGTGAAGGGCAAGGATGGCCGGTTCTGGCTCTATGCCCCCGTCCTGCAGCGCGATGGCGATGCGAAGGACCGGTTCGCGATCGGGGTCGCCGTGGCCAACGATCCGCGCGGGCCGTGGCGCGACGCGCATCCCGCCGGCCCGATCATCTCGCAGACGGTGCCGATCGCCAACACGATCCAGAATATCGACCCGACCGTGCTGATCGACGACGATGGCCGCGTCTATATCTATTGGGGCACGTTCGGCCGACTGCGCGGCATGGAGCTGAAGGCCGACATGCTGACACCGGCCGGGCCGGAGCAGGTGATCGACGGGCTGACCGGCTTCTTCGAGGCGCCGTGGCTGATGAAGCGCAAGGGCGTCTATTACATGCTCTACGCGGGCAACAATGCCGGGCCCGACAGCCCGTGCACACCGGCGCTTTACCATGCCTGCCAGGCCTGGGGCACAGCAACCTCGCCGCTGGGCCCATGGACCTATCGCGGCGTGTTGCTGAAGCCGGTGTCCTCTACCACGTCCCATGCCGGCGCGGTGCAGTTCAAGGGCCAATGGTATCTCACCTACCACACTGCCGATGCGGCGGGGGGCGGGCATTTCCGCCGCTCGGTCGCGATCGACCGGCTGGAGTGGGACGATAGCATCTCGCCGCCCGCGATCCGGTTGGTGACGCCGACGCGCGCACCCCGCCCCGCCCCCGCGCCATCGCGCAACATCGCACCGGCCGCCTTAGCGGTCGCGTCCGATCCGGTGCGGACGCAATTCTGGATCAAGGCGCTGAACGACGGCATCGTCCGCGAGGCGCCGCTGCCGCCCGACATGTGGAGCAGCTGGCGGGGCGAGGCCAATCCGGCGCGGCCTTGGGTGGAATATCGCTGGGCAAGGCCGGTCACGATGACCGGCAGCGCGATCCGCTTCTTCGCGGACCAACCTGCGGGAGCGCATGTCGGGGTCGCGCCGCCAGCGGCGTGGCACTTGGAATATTGGCGGGACGGGTGGAGGCCGGTGCCGGGTGCGCGGGGCTATGGCACGGCGATCGGCAGCGATCAGGGCGTGCGGTTTCCGCCTGTCACGACACGATGCCTGCGCGCCGTCTTCGACGCGTCGGGTTCGGCGGCTGAGGGGTATGCCGGGGTGGCGGTACAGGAATGGCAGGTCTTGGCGCCGACGCCACGACGCGCCGCGCCGGCTCCGGCTCCGGCGACGGCGGCCCCGTGCGGATAGGTTGGGGCAATTCGAAGCCTGAGTGCGAAGCCCCTCCCCTTCAGGGGAGGGGTGACAGAAACGCCGGCCCTTGCATTCCCTTACACCGGAAACGCCGTCGTATATTTCGTTAGCGACAGTGCGAAGTGCGATGACGCGCCGGCAACCGACGGATGGCCAAGCAGCGTGCCCATCAGGAATCCGTTGTAATCCGCCACGTCCGCCACGACGATCCGCAGCAGATAGTCCCAGTCGCCGGACATGGAAAAGCTCTCCAGTATCTCCGGCCGCGAAGCGACGAAGGTCTCGAACGCCTGCCGCACCTCGGTCGCATGACTGCGCATACGCACGTTGCACAGCACGTTGACGCCGCGCCCGACGCTGGCGGCATCGACCAGCCGGACCGTCCGCCCCAGCAGCCCCGACGCCTCCAGCGCCTTGACCCGTCGCCAGCACGAGGCCGCCGACGCTCCGACCCGCTCCGCCATCTCGGCATGGCTGATCGTCGCGTCCTCCTGCAACAGCGTCAGGATATCGCGGTCGATGCGATCCAGCTCCGGAACCTTCTTCAAGCCATTCCTCCAATCGCGCGCATTCTGTTCCGCAAATTTGCCACATCGCGAAATATCATTCCAGCCTGACCCGAAAATCCGGCATAATTGATACGAGCTTTCAGGCGGATCGTGTCATCATCGCGCCATGAGCACCGCCCTCTCCCGCCCCGATGGCGCCGCCGCCGACTGGACGATCCCGCAAGGCTGGGATGCCTATACCGCGACCGAGCACGACACCTGGGATCGGCTGTTCGCGCGACAGGCGAAGATGCTGCGCGATCGCGCGACGCCGGAGTTTCTGGAGGGGCTCGACCGGCTGAAACTGTCCGACGGCGGCATTCCGGATTTCGAGCAACTGTCCGAACGGCTGATGAAGGCGACCGGATGGCAGGTGGTGGCGGTGCCCGGCCTGGTGCCGGACGACGTATTCTTCGACCATCTCGCCAACCGCCGCTTCGTCGCGGGCAACTTCATCCGCACGCCCGAACAGTTCGACTATCTGGAGGAGCCGGACGTCTTCCACGACGTGTTCGGCCATGTGCCGCTGCTCGCGAACCCGGTCTTCGCGGATTACATGCAGGCCTATGGCCAGGGCGGCCAGCGCGCCGCCGCGATGGGCGCGATCGACAAGCTGGCGCGGCTTTACTGGTATACGGTGGAGTTCGGGCTGGTCCGCGCGGGTGACGGGCTGAAGCTGTACGGCGCGGGCATCGTCTCCTCCTATACCGAGTCGGTGTTCGCTCTGGACGATCCGTCGCCCAACCGCCTCGGCTTCGACCTGCAGCGGCTGATGCGGACCAAGTACCGGATCGACGATTTCCAGCAGAACTATTTCGTCATCGACAGTTTCGAACAGCTGCTCGACGCGACGCTGAACACCGATTTCGGGCCACTCTACGCCGAACTGGCCGACGCGCCCGATATCGAGATCGAGACGATCCTGCCGACCGATCGCGTCTTCACGCACGGAACACAGGCCTATGCCCGCGCCAAGGCGCCCGCCCCAACCCCTTCTCCTCGCTGAAAGGCCGGACATCATGACTGCCACCGATGCCAACAATCCGCTGGGCCTCGACGGGTTCGAGTTCTGCGAGTTCACCTCGCCTGATCCCGACACGCTGGCGCAGCAGTTCGAGGCGATGGGCTTCGTCCCCTCGCACCGCCATCCGTCGAAGGACGTGACCCGCTATCGGCAGGGTCGCATCAACCTGCTGCTGAACCAGGAGGCGGCGGGCCAGGCGGCGGATTTCCGCGCGGCGCACGGACCGTCCGCCAGCGGCATGGCGTTCCGCGTCGCCGATCCCGCCTCGGCCTATGACCATGCGCTGGCCGAGGGCGCGAAGCCGGTGGACGCGGCGGCGGGGACGCTGGGCGCGAACAGCCATGCGATCGAGGGGATCGGCGGCAGCTATCTCTATCTCGTGAAGGCGGGCGAGGACCTGTACGCCGGCTGGACCGAGATTCCGGGCTGGCAGGACGCGGCGGCGGCGAACGGCGTCGGCCTCGACCTGCTCGACCACCTGACCCACAATGTCCGGCGTGGCGAGATGCGGACCTGGTCGACTTTCTACGCCAAGCTGTTCGGCTTTCAGGAGCAGAAGTATTTCGACATCAAGGGCAAGGCGACCGGCCTGTTCAGCCAGGCGATGATTGCCCCCGACGGCGCGATCCGCATCCCGCTGAACGAGAGCCAGGACGAGAAGAGCCAGATCGAGGAATTCATCCGCGAATATCAGGGCGAGGGTATCCAGCACCTCGCGCTGACGACCGACGATATCTACGGCACGGTCGAAAAGCTGCGCGCGCGCGGCGTGCGGCTGCAGGACACGATCGAGACCTATTACGAACTGGTCGACAAGCGCGTGCCGGGCCATGGCGAGGACCTCGACCGGCTGAAGCGGAACCGCATCCTGATCGACGGCAATGTCGGCGAGGAGGGTATCCTGCTCCAGATCTTTACCGAGAACATGGTCGGGCCGATCTTCTTCGAGATCATCCAGCGCAAGGGCAATCAGGGGTTCGGCAACGGGAACTTCCAGGCGCTGTTCGAGAGCATCGAACTGGACCAGATCCGGCGCGGTGTCATCACGGTGGATGCCTGACCCATCCTGTTATCCCCGCGCGGGCGGGGATCCATTCACGCTGAGGCTCGCGAGAGAAGCGCGCCGCCAGTGCGTCTGGATCCCCGCCTGCGCGGGAATGACGATAAGGCTATAGGAAGAGTATAGCGGACAGGAGAGGCACACCGGATGACCAACCTCTACACCCCCGGCTTCGGCAATCACAACGCCACCGAGGCGGTGCCCGGCGCTTTGCCAGTCGGTCGCAATTCGCCGCAGCACGTGCCCTTCGGCCTGTATGCCGAGCAGCTGTCCGGCACCGCCTTCACCGCGCCACGCGCGGAGAACCGGCGGACGTGGCTCTATCGCCTGCGCCCGACCGCGCAGCATCCCGCCTTCACCCGCTATGACGGCGCGCCGCATCTGAAGAGCGCGCCGTTCGACGGAATGCCCCCCAGCCCCAACCGGATGCGCTGGGACCCGCTGCCTTATCCCGATGCCGCGATCGACTGGGTGGACGGTCTCGTCACCTATGGCGGCACCGGCAGCGTCGCGGACCAGTCGGGCGTCGGCATCCATCTGTACGCCGCGACGCGCGACATGGACCGCGCCTTCTTCTCATCGGATGGGGAATTGCTGATCGTACCGCAGGAGGGCGCGCTGGCGATCGATACGGAACTGGGTCGGATCGACGTCGCGCCGCTGCAGATCGCGCTGATCCCGCGCGGCGTGCGATTCCGCGTCCGCCTGCCCGATGGCCGCGCGCGCGGCTATGTCTGCGAGAATTATGGCGCGCTGTTCCGCCTGCCCGATCTCGGCCCGATCGGTGCCAACGGCCTTGCCAATCCACGCGACTTCGAAACGCCCGTCGCCTGGTTCGAGGATCGCGACGAGGCGACGGAGGTCATTCAGAAATTCCAGGGCGGCCTTTGGACGACGACGCTGGACCATTCGCCGTTCGACGTGGTGGCCTGGCACGGCAATCTCGCGCCGTGCCGCTACGACCTCAATCGCTTCAACACGATCAACACCGTGTCGTTCGACCATCCCGATCCGTCGATCTTCACCGTGCTGACCAGCCCCAGCGACACGCCGGGCACCGCCAATTGCGACTTCGTCATCTTCCCGCCCCGCTGGATGGTGGCGGAGGACACGTTCCGCCCGCCCTGGTTCCACCGCAACGTGATGAGCGAATTCATGGGCCTCATCACCGGCGCATATGACGCGAAGGAGGGCGGCTTCGCCCCCGGCGGCGCGTCACTCCACAACCAGATGAACGGCCATGGCCCGGATCAGGCCAGTTATCAAAAGGCGGTCACGGCCGACCTCAAGCCCCACAGGATCAGCGACACCATGGCGTTCATGTTCGAAACCCGCCACGTCGTCCGCCCCACGCGATGGGCGGCGGAAAGCCCGACGATGCAGCTCGACTATGACGATGTCTGGGCGGGCTTTGCCAAGGCGGAGCTGCCGCGATGATCGACGAAACCCACGATCCCGCCCGCACCAGCTGGCTGGACGGCGCAAACGGCCATGGCGATTTCCCGATCCAGAACCTGCCGCTCGGCATCTTCTCGCACGGCACGGAGCCGCCGCGTGGCGGTATCGCGATCGGCAACCATATCCTCGATCTCGCCGCGCTCGCCCGGACCGGCCTGCTGGAAGGCGAGGCGCAGATGGCTGCCGAGGCTGCCTCGGGCGAGACGCTGAACCCGCTGCTGGCAATGGGCGCGGCGCCGCGGCGGGTGCTGCGGCGGCGCGTGTCGACGCTGTTGTCCGATCCGGCATTCCGCACGCAAATGGAACCGCTGCTCCACCGCGCCGATGCCTGCACCCTGCACCTGCCGGCGCGGATCGGCGATTATACCGATTTCTATGTCGGCATCCATCACGCGACCAATATCGGCAAGCTGTTCCGCCCCGACAATCCGCTGCTGCCCAACTACAAGCATGTTCCGATCGGCTATCACGGCCGCGCGTCCTCCGTCCGCGTATCGGGGACGCCGCTGGTGCGTCCGCGCGGGCAGGTGAAGGCGCCGGATGCCGACGCCCCCACGCTCGCTCCCACCCGCCGGCTCGATTACGAGCTGGAGATGGGCGTGTGGATCGGCGGCACCAATCCGCTCGGCACGCCGGTGCCGATCGCGCAGGCGGACGACCGGATCGCCGGCCTGTCGCTTCTGAACGATTGGTCGGCGCGTGACGTGCAGGCGTGGGAGTATCAGCCGCTGGGGCCCTTCCTCGCCAAGAACTTCCTGACCACCGTCTCGCCCTGGATCGTCACCGCAGAAGCGCTCGCCCCCTTCCGCATCGCACAGCCGCCCCGGCCGGATGGCGACCCCGCGCCCCTGCCTTACCTCCTCGACGAGGCGGATCAGCAGGCTGGCGCCTTCGCGATCACGCTGGACGTCGCGATCCAGACCGGGCGGATGCGCGATTCGAAGAGCCCGCCCTTCCGCCTGAGCCGGGGGCCCGCAGCGAACATGTACTGGACGGTCGCGCAAATGGTCGCGCACCACGCGGTCAACGGTTGCGACCTCAATCCCGGCGACCTGCTGGGCACTGGCACCATCTCGGCCGCGACGCGCGACGGCTATGGCAGCCTGATGGAACTCGGCCGCGCCGGCGCGCAGCCCGTCATCCTGCCGACCGGCGAGACGCGCGCCTTTCTGGAGGACGGCGACACGCTGATCCTGTCCGGCCGCGCCGAGGCACCGGGCCGGGTGCCGATTGGCTTTGGCGCGTGCAGCGGCACGGTGGAGCCGGCGCGGTGACGCTGCGCCTGCACGGCTATTGGCGATCGGGCGCGGCGTGGCGGGTGCGCATCGCGCTCGCGCTCAAGGGGCTGGAATACGACACGGTGACGCACGATCTGCGTATCGGCGCGCACCGTGAACCGGACTATGCCGCACTGAACCCGCAGCGCCTGGTCCCCGCGCTGGAGAAGGACGATGGTGCCCTGACGCAGAGCCCCGCGATCCTCGAATGGCTGGAGGAGGTGCATCCCGCCCCGCCGCTGCTGCCGGCGGATACGAGGGGTCGGGCGATCGTGCGCGGGATGGCCGCGCTGATCGGATGCGACGTCCATCCGATCAACAATCTGCGCGTGCTCAACGCCCTGCGAGAAGACATGCATGCGGACGAGGCCGCCGTGTCCGGCTGGATCACCCGCTGGATCACGGACGGTTTCGCGGCGCTGGAGACGCTGGTCGCGCGCCATGGCGACGGTTTCGCCTATGGCGACACGCCGACACTGGCGGACTGCTATCTGCTGCCGCAAATCTATTCCGCGCGGCGCTTCGCGGTGGACCTGACGCCGTTTCCGGGCATCGTCGCCGCAGGCGATCGACTGGCCGCGCTGCCCGCCGTCGCGCCCACCTGCCCGGATGCGCAGCCGGACGCGTCATGATCGACGCGACGCGCCTGACCGAAACCCCCGCCGGCATCCGGCTCGGCCCGCTTTCCGCGATCGGCGACGGTGCCGCGCGCAACTATGTCCTTCAGATGCGGGCGGGCCGGTTTCACGGCTTCATCGTCCGGCGCGGCGACGCCGTGTTCGGCTATGTCGATCGCTGCCCGCATATGGGCCTGCCGCTGGCGCAGGTGCTGGACGAATATCTGACGCCGTCCGGCGATCTGATCGCGTGTAGCTGGCACGCCGCGCTATTCCGGATCGCGGACGGCCGTTGCGTCGGCGGCCCCTGCAACGGCGCCGCGCTGACGCGCTGGCCCGTCACCGTGGCGGATGGCGAGATCCTGACGGGACCAGCCGGCTGAAATTTCGGTAATCCGGCGCCACGGCAGCATCGTCCGCATGGATCGGGCGTTCCGACCCTGACCGTATCGGGAAGGACGTGGGCATGACGAAGCGGACAGTGGTGGTGACGGGCGCGGAGTCAGGAATCGGCGCGGCCTGTGCCGCAGCCTTCGGCGCAGAGGGCGATCGCGTCGCCATCCTCTACCACACCGATCATGACGAGGCTGCCCGCAGCGCCGACGCCGTCCGCGCCGCCGGGGGAGAGGCGATGACGATAGAGGCGCATGTCGACGAGGAAGCGTCCGTCGCCGCCGCCTTCGCGAAGGTGGAGGCAGCCTGGGGCCCTGCCGATACGCTGGTCAACTCCGCCGGACTGAACATGAGCGGGGTGGCGGTGCGCGACATGACGCTGGACCAGTGGCAGCGCCTGCTGAATGTGGACCTGACCGGCGCGTTCCTGACCTCCCGCCGGTTTCTGTCCGGGCGGAGTGATGCCGGAGGTGCGGCGACGATCACGCACATCTCGTCGATCCACGCCTTTGCCGTGCGCGCGGGCGGTGCGGATTATTGCGCGGCCAAGGGCGGGCTCTCCAACCTCGTGGAAACGCTCGCGATCGAAGAGGCGAAGCGCGGCATCCGCGTCAATGCGATCCAGCCCGGCATGATCCTGACCCCGATGAACGCGCGCGCGACCGAGGATGCCGACTATCGTCGCAAGCTGGAGGCCAACATCCCCATGGGCCGCGCCGGCACGGCGGCGGAGGTCGCGGACCTCGCCGTATTCCTCGCCTCCGACCGGGCGCGCTACATCACTGGCGCGCGGATCACGATCGACGGCGGGCTGTCACTGTTGCAGGCGCTGGGAGCGTAACGGTGTCGACCAGCTCTACCACCACCGCGATCGCCGACCCGCATGTGAAGGACCGGGTCGATCCCAGCCGGACGCCGATCGACTTCAACGTCAAGCAGATCGACGACGTCGTGCTCCAGGGCCCGCCCGCGCTGATGGCCCGCGACCTGATGAGCCCTTATGTCTGGCGCGATCCCGGCGGCCGGTACGGCCTGATGGTGCGGGCGGTTCCGCGCGCCGCCGATCGGCCAGAAGATACCGGCGTAATCTGGGCGGGCTGGAGCGACGACGGCCGGTCCTTTACGATGTCGGACGCACCATCGATCCTGCCGGGGCCTGGCGATGAGGATGCGGGCGGGGTAGAGGATCCGACCGTCATCGTCATGCCGGACGGGCGCTATGTGGTGTATTACACCGGCGTTCGCAGCGACATGGCGCATGGCGAACTCTGCTATGCCGAAGGCCCCTCCCCCGATCGGCTGACGAAGAGCGGCGTCGCTCTCGCGTCTTCCAAGTCGGAGGGAAATACGAAGGAAGCAACCGTCGACCGCAGCGTATCGGGCGACTGGAGGCTTTTCTACGAATATGCTGCGGACGAGGCATCGCGCATCGGGCTTGCAATCGGGCCATCCGAACAGGGCCCGTGGACGGAACAGCCGACCCCGTTCATGCCGCGGGAGGACAGCTGGGACGACTGGCATCTGTCGACCGGCCCCCTGCTGCGTGACGACCCGGAACGGCCGGTGATGTTCTACAATGGCGCGACCCGCGATGCACGCTGGCGGATCGGCTGGGTCGCGTTCGACCGCGATTACCGCCATGTCATCGATCGCGGGATCCAGCCGCTGATCACGCCGCCGCCCGCCGACGATCGCGGCGCGACCGACATCGCCTTTGCCGGCTCCGTCGTGGTCGCCGATGATGGTGCGATCTGGCTCTATTATTCGCTGGAAGATCGCCGTCTCGCTCGCGCGCGTATCCGGCGAAGTTAAAGCCCGGTTGGTCGGTGCGGCGTGAAAGGCGAACGTGAAGGCTTGTGGTGAGGGTTCCGCTCACTCGGCGGCGATTTGGGCGGCACGGTAAGCCTTCGTCTTGATCAAGGTGGGTAATTCGCACTGGAGCGTCTCCCGCTCGACGCGAGAATAAGGGTACGAGGTAATACCGAGGTATTCAGGCTGACGATAAACGCCGCCCTGGCTCTGGCCCGCCGCGATGCGGTTGTCGGGAGCGCCATCACAGTGATCCGAGCCGCCCGAAAAACGCTTTAACGGCGGGATTCAATCGCGACACGGGGCGTACCTGCGGAGCGCGATTTGTCTGGCGCACGGGCTTGGCCAAGTTTTATCCCTGCCCGATTGGCGGTGGAGATCGTCACATCGATCCGGACGAGCGAGAGACCATTGCTTACCGCCGTCCGCAGGACACAAAAAAGGCGGCCCCGTGACCGGAGCCGCCCTGTTCGATCCGGTAGTAGCCCGGATCAGAAGTCGTTGCGATACTGCTCGTTGCCGATGAAGCCGAGCTTCGTGATCGCCGACCGCTTGATGACCGCGAGCGTACGGTCCACCGCTTCGTAGCGGGCGTCGGGCGCCGGCTGGAAGTGGAGTTCCGGCTCCGGGTTCATGCCCGCCGTCTGGTCGAGATATTGACGCAGCGTCACCTCGTCGACCGGCGCACCGTTCCACGCCACCGTGCCGGCGGCGTCGATCGTGATCTTGTTCTTGTCGGCATTCACCGGGTTCGGGTTGTTCTGCGAGTTCTGCGGCAGATCGACCTTCACCGCGTGCGTCTGGATCGGGATGGTGATGATGAACATGATGAGGAGCACGAGCATGACGTCGATCAACGGCGTCGTGTTCATTTCCATCATCGGCTCGCCGTCATCGCGGCCCGCGCTCATTGCCATTGTGTGCTACTCCTGATCGCGTGCCGTCAAACGCGCGGGTTGCCGCCGGGGGGCGGTTCGGAGATGAAGCCGACGCGGGCGAAACCCGCCGACTGCATCGTATAGATCGTGCCGCCGATGCAGCGGTACGGCGTGTTCACGTCGCCGCGGATATGCACTTCCGGCAGTTCCAGGCCAGCCGCGTTCGGGCCGCCCTGACGATCGATCTCGGTCTTCAGCTTGTTCACCGCCAAGTCCAGCAGCTCCTTGCTGTTCACCTTCGACAGGTTCCAGTACACTTCGCACTGGCCGTTCGAAGAGGTGACCGAAAGGTTCACATTCTCGGGCTTCGTGATCGTCGGATCGAAGCGCACGTCCGGCAGCTTCAGCGGAACCGTCTGCAGAACGACCGGCACCGCGATCAGGAAGATGATGAGGAGCACCAGCATGACGTCCACGAGGGGCGTTGTGTTGATGTCCGACAACGGGGCATCGTCTGATCCCCCACCTGCACTCATCGCCATAGTGTGGCAGTCCTATCTTTGGTCATGCGCCGCCCCGGTCGCCGGGGCCGGCGGGTGGCGGAGCGGACGGGTGCCCGCTCCGCCCGAGGGATCAGCCGCGGGTCTGGACGCCACCGGCCTGGCCGGCGGTGGTGGTCGCAGCCGCCGGCTTCACCGGAGCCTTGGCCGCACCGGCGGCCGAGGGAGCGACCGGACGGACCGCGCCGTTCGAGGCCAGGAAGCCCAGCACGTCGTTCGAGAATGCCGACAGGTCTTCCGCGATCGACTTGTTGCGACGCTGCAGCCAGTTGTAGGCGAGCACGGCCGGAACGGCGACGACGAGGCCGAGCGCGGTCATGATGAGCGCCTCACCGACCGGACCGGCGACCGCGTCGATCGACGCCTGACCCGACGAACCGATCTTGATGAGCGCGCGATAGATGCCGATCACGGTGCCGAACAGGCCGATGAACGGCGCGGTCGCGCCGGTCGTGGCGAGGAAGGCAAGACCGCCGCCCAGCTTCGAGTTGATCGCCGCTTCCGAGCGGGCGAGCGAACCGTGCAGCCAGTCGTGCGCCTCGACGGGGTCGGTCAGCTTCGAATGCTGGTCCTGCGCCTGCAGGCCGTCGTCGACGAGCTGCTTGTAGGCCGAGTTCTTGTCGAGCTTGGCCGCACCCTCGCGCAGATCGCGCGACTGCCAGAAGCCCTGGCGTACGCGCTTGGCCTGGTTGATCACCTTCTGCTGCTCGAAGAGCTTAGAGAAGAGGATGTAGAAGGACACCACCGACATCAGCACCAGAATGGTGAAGACCGACTGCGAGATCAGGCCGCCTTCGCGGAGCGCCGCTGCGAGGCCGTACGGGTTGGCTTCTTCGCCACCGGCGGCCGCGCCGCCAGCGGCCAGGAGAGTGATGAGCATGTGGACTAAATCCTCTGACTAAATCGTTGAAATTGGAAGATGCTTTGGTTCAATTCGCCGGCAGGCGCCAGACCACGCGACGCGACTGGCTGGAGCGGATCGGATTGCCCGACTGATCCAGCGCAGGGCTGTACCGGCCGCGACGGGTGATCGCCCGGCACGCGGCGTCGTCGAGTGCGCGCGAGCCGCTGGAGGCGGTGACACGGCAATTCTCGACACGGCCCTGGGTATTGATGTCCCAGCTGATCGCGGTCGTGCCCTCTTCTTCCGCGCGCAGCGAGCTGGGCGGATAGTCATCCTGCGTGATCCAGTCGGCCGGATTACCCTTCGCACCCGCAGCCTTGTTGATCACAGGCGCGGGAGGCGCAGGCGGTGCGGGCGGCGCCGGGGGCGCGGGCGGTGCGGTCGGCTGCGACGGCGGAATGATCGTCGAGGTATTGATCGCAGGCGCAGGCACCGGCGTGTTCACGATCGGCGGCGGCACGACGACCGTGGTCGGCGGTGGCGGCAGATTCGGCTGTTCCGGCGGCGGCGGCGGCGGCTCGTCCGGCGGCGGCGGCGGCGGCGGCGGTTCGACGTCAAAGGTGTTCAGATCGCCCTGCACCTGCTTGACGTACTTGTACGCCAGGCCGGTGATGAACGCATAACCCAGTACGGCGTGGATGAGCACGACGATCGCGATCGCGACCATCTTGCCGCCGCTCATCTTCTGGTCAACGTAGGCCATTCGGCAACGACACTCCCTATGCTGTCCGAGGCTATCGCCGCCGCCACATTGCAGACATGAAAGGTCCGCAACGGAGATGGATCGGCAATTCCTCGTGAACAGTTACCTGATTCCTACCGTCGCGGCGTTCGACACGCAAACGCTTTGTCGAACGCAACAAACGTACAATCGTAAGCCGGATGAAGGCCCGCTATGTATCAACGCGGGACCGCGCTAGTCGGAGTTATCATGCCTCAATCCCGCCCCCGCCTGATCGCCACCGCGATTCTTGCCGTGATTCCGGCCATTACCGTCGCGCAGTTGCCATCGAATCGCCCCGTTTCCGCCGCAATCGCGCCGGCTCCGCCGCCATATGCCATGTTGGCCGACATGATCCTTGTAAGCCCCGTCATCGCGGATGCGACGATCCGTTCCGTCGCCAAGATCAAGGGAGCCGAAGCGGCGAACGTCGCGCCCGGACAGCAGCGCCTGTATGTGACCGCGGATGTCGGCGCACTGATTCGCGGCGATGCCGGCCTGCCCCCCCGTGTCGGCTATGTCGTTGACGTACCGCTCGATTCGCGCGGCCGGCCGCCCGCACTGAAAAAGGCACGGATGCTGATTTTCGCCAGGCGTGTCGCGGGATCGGCTGACCAGCTGCAACTGACTGGCCCGGCGGCGCAGCTGGGCTGGACGGCCGCCGCCGATTCGCGGGTCCGCAGGATCGCCGCCGAACTCGTCGCGCCGAATGCCCCGCCCGCGATCAGGGGCGTCGGCAATGCATTCTTCGTCCCCGGCGCGCTGCCCGGCGAAAGCGAGACGCAGATCTTCCTGCAAACGACGGACGGACGGCCCGTATCGCTGTCGATCCTGCGACGACCGGGCGAGGACCCGCGCTGGTCGGTATCGCTGGGCGAGATCGTCGAAGAGGGCGCCGGGCCGCCCGCGCACGATACGCTGCTATGGTATCGGCTCGCCTGCAGCCTGCCCCGGACGTTGCCCGACACCGCCGTCGCGCAGCTTGACGCGGATGCGGCGGCCCATGCGCGCGACGATTACACGGTAGTCCTGAGCGCCCTAGGCCCCTGCGTCCGAACGCTCACGGTCTGATAGGCCAGTTCCTCGAACGGCGATTCGGCCGGCTTCAGCCGATTTCGAGGGTCTGGCCGGTCGTCGCCTCCGCCCCGGACAGGAAGGCGGCCGCCGCCGAAACGGCGTCCGGCGCGCTCGCGTTGGTGGCGAGAATTGCGTTGACCCGCACGGCTGGCGCGCGCCGCTCCGCCGCCAGCGCCACGGCGGATCGAACATATGACCGCGCCGCCGCCGAAGGGGGCGCGGCGATGACGGCGATGACGATCGGGCCCGGCGCCGCGAGCAGCGCCGCCAACACGTCGGCGTCCGCACCGATCGCCAGCGGCGGCCGGCTCACCGGCGGTGGCGCACCAGCGTGACGCCGATCGCCTCTCCCGCCTCGGCGATCGCCAGTTTCACGATCTTCACCTGCACGCGCTCGACGCGCGCATCCTGCAGAAACAGCGTCTCGCAGATATGGTCCGCCACCGCCTCGATCAGCGTGAAGTGGACGCCGGGCGGCAGCGCCCCCGTCGCCGCGTGCTTCAGGTCGAGATAGTTTTTCGACGCCGAGAGCGGCGTGTCGGGGTCGAAGCGATCCGGGCAGGTGAGGTCGACGGTGAGCGAAATGCGCAGCGGCTGCGGCAGGTGCGTTTCCTCGGAGTAAATGCCGGTCAAAACCGGCACCTCCATGTCGTGCACCTCCAGTTGAAGACGGTCGTTCATGGCCGCGCGCCCTACCCCCGCCCGCGGCGGGGAGCAATCGCGCGAAAGCATCGCCGCGCGCAGACGCGGTGCGCGGCTTCGCCCTCCGTCATGCCCTTGTGTTGTCACGCAACGGCTCTACAGCCCGCACCCGCCGCGTTCCGCCGGACCGGCCAGGGGAATGCGATGACCGCGATCGTCCCGCTCGCACCGGAATACGGGGGTGCGGTGGAGGAACTGCTCGACCAGGCTTTCGGCCCGGGCCGACGCACGCGTACCGCCTATGCCGTGCGGGGCGCGACGCAGGCGATCCCCGCGCTCAGCTTCGCTGCGCTCGACGCGGGGGGCCAGCTCGTGGGGTCGATCCAGTGCTGGCCGGTCGAGTTGGCCCGCGATGCCGGTGGCCGCGTGCCGATGGTGATGGTGGGGCCGGTCGCGGTGACCCCGGCGCTGCAACAGGCGGGACTGGGGCGCCGGTTGATGCGGGCGGCGCTGGATGCCGCCGCAACCACAGGTCACGACCGCGCGCTGATGCTGATCGGCGACCCCGAATATTATGCCCGCTTCTTCGGCTTCTCCGCGGAGCGTACCGGCCGGTGGCGGCTGCCCGGGCCGGTGGAGCGGCATCGGCTGCTCGCGCGCGGCCCGGACGTGCCGGATGCGGCCGGGATGCTGGGCCCCGCATCCGCCTGATCTTTACGCGGCGCGGGCGCGCCCCTACCTGCCGGTCATGCCGATGGAGCCGCTGCCCGACCTCGCGACGCTGAGCCTGCAGGAGATCGCCGCGCTGGCGGAGGCCAGGCGCCTGCCCCCGGTCGAGCAATGGCACCCCGCGCATTGCGGCGACAGCGAGATGCGGATCGCGCGCGACGGGACCTGGTATCATCAGGGTACCCCGATCACGCGGCCGGCGATGGTGCGACTGTTCTCCACGATCCTGCGCCGCGAGCCGGACGGCGGCCATGTCCTCGTCACCCCGGTGGAGAAACTGTCGATCGCGGTCGAGGACGCGCCCTTCATCGCGGTGGCGATGAAGGCCGAGGGCGAAGGCCGGGATGCGCACCTCGTCTTCCAGCTGAACACCGGCGACATCGTGACGGCGGGGCCCGACCACGCGCTGCGGCTGGCGACCGTCGATGGCGAGCCGCGCCCCTACCTGCACGTGCGGCGCGGGCTGGAGGCGCTGATCGGCCGCGCGGTCTATTACGAACTGGCCGAACGGGCGCTGGCCGAACCGGGCCGGCCGGGCGTGTGGAGCGACGGCGTATTCTTTCCGCTGGGCGAGGCATGACTCTGGCGGCGCGACTGCGGGAAAGGCTGGCGCGCCCGCATGACGGGGCACTGCTGCCCGGCGACCTGCCCGAACTGGCGGGCCAGCCGGCCGATGCGCTGACGCCGGCGGCGGTGCTCGTCGCCGTGACCGACCGGTCGGAGCCGGGCGTGATCCTGACGCAGCGGACGGAGACGCTGCGCCGCCATGCGGGCCAGGTCGCCTTTCCCGGCGGGCGGCTCGACCCCGGAGAGACTGTGACGGTCGCGGCGCTGCGGGAGGCGGAGGAGGAAATCGCGCTGCCCACGCATGCGGTGGAATTGATCGGCATCGCCGACCGCTATCGCACGACGACGGGGTTCGAGGTGACGCCCGTGATAGGCGTCGTGCCGCCGGACCTGCCGCTGGTGCCGGCGGAGGCGGAGGTCGCTAGCGTGTTCGAGGTTCCGTTCGCCTTTCTACTCGATCCGGCCAATCATCACGTCGGGTCCGGCGTCTGGCGTGGCGCGGAACGGCGTTTCATAGAGATTCCATGGCAGAACAGACGGATTTGGGGCGCTACCGCGGCGATGATCGTGAACCTGTCGCGGCGGCTGGCATGACCGCCATGCTGACGCTGCCGCTGCCGGACGCGCCGTGGCGATCCTGGCCCGGCCTCGACCGGTTGGCCGCCGTACTGGATGCCGGTGCGCTGGATGGCGCACGCTTCGTAGGCGGGGCGGTGCGCGATACGCTGCTGGGCGTGTCGGTCGCCGATGTCGATATCGCCACCCGCCATGTCCCCGACACGGTGATCGCGCGGCTGAAGGCGGCCGGCATTCGCGTGGTGCCGACCGGCATCGACCATGGCACCGTCACCGCCGTGCTGGACGGTCGTCCGATCGAGGTCACGACGCTGCGTCGCGACGTATCCACCGATGGCCGCCGCGCCACCGTCGCCTTCACCGACGACTGGCGGGAGGACGCGGCGCGGCGCGATTTCACGATGAACGCGCTCTATGCCGATCCGCTGACCGGCGCGATCCAAGACTATTTCGGCGGACTGGCCGATCTGGCGGCGCGGCGGGTGCGCTTCATCGGCGATCCGTTGCAGCGGATCGCAGAGGATCACCTGCGCATCCTGCGCTTCTTCCGCTTCCACGCGCGCTTCGGCGAGGCGATCGATGCGGAGGGGCTGGCCGCGTGCGAGGCGCGGGCGAACGACCTGATGGCGCTGTCGAGGGAGCGGATCGCCTCTGAATTCCTGAAGCTGCTGGTGACGCCGGCTGCCGTGCCGGTCATGGCGCTGACGATCGACCGCGGCATCTGGCGCGCGGTTCTGCCCGAAATGGATGCGGAGGGTGCCGCGCGCCTCGCCAGGCTAGCCGATGCGGAGGCGAAGGCGGGCATCGTGGCCGATCCGATCCGGCGGCTCGCGGCGCTGGTGCCGCCGCCCTTCGCCGACGCGATCGGTGCGCGGCTGAAATTGTCCAACCTGCAACGCCGCCGGCTTGTCACGGCGACGGCGGGACCGGGTGCGGAAGGACCCCGCGCACTGGCCTATCGCGCGGGGACGGAGGGTGCGACGGACCGGCTGCTGCTGGCCGGCGAGGATCCCGCCGCGCTGGCGGGATGGCAGCCCCCAGCCCTGCCGATCACCGGCGGCGCGCTGGTCGAGCGCGGGCTGCACAAGGGGCCCGCCGTCGCCGCCGCGCTACGCCAGATCGAGACGCGGTGGATCGCCGAGGGCTTTCCCGACGCGGAAAGGGTGGCGACGATCGCCGATTCGGTGGTGGCGGAGGCGCTGGCCTGACCGGGCGTCAGGCGGTCAGCATCGCCAGCGCCGCGTCCGCCTCCAGCGGACGCGCGTAGAAATAGCCCTGGCCATAGGTGCAGCCGAGCGCGGCGAGCGTCTGCGACAGTTCGAGCGTCTCTACCCCCTCGGCGGTAGTCATCATCCCCAATGCCTGCGCCAGGCCGAGGATCGCACGGACGATCGCGATCTTGTCCCGGTCGGCCAGCATCCCGGTCACGAACGACCGGTCGATCTTCAGGATGTCGATCGGCAATTGCTGGAGATAGGCGAGGTTGGAATAGCCGGTGCCGAAATCGTCCATCGCCAGTCGCGATCCCATCGCCTTCAGCGCGTGCATCACCGTGGCGATGCGATCGGGATCGGCGACCAACGCGCTTTCGGTCAATTCCAGCGTGAAGCGGTCGCCGGTGATGCCATGCGCCTCCAGCGCATCGCGGACCAGCCGGGGCACCGGATCGCGGTGCAGCTGGATTGCGGAGAGGTTCACCGCCAGCCGCGCGCCGCTATCGCCGCCGCATTGCGCGTCCCATGCCGCGATGGTCCGCGCAGCCTCATCGATCGCCCAGCGGCCAAGGGGGATGATGAGCCCCGATTCTTCCGCTACCGGGATGAACTCGGTCGGCGACCGTTCGGTGCCGTCCTCGTCGCGCCAGCGCGCCAGCGCCTCGAACGCGATGATGCGGTCGGTTGCCATGTCGCAAATCGGCTGGAAGGCGAGGCGCAGCCGCTGCTCCTCGATCGCGCGGCGCAGTTCCGTCTCCAGCCCGAATTGCGCGCGGGCGATCGCGAACGTGTGGTTCTGATAGGTTTCGATCCGGCCGCTTTCCTTGGCCCGCTTCGTCGCGAACTGCGCGCGGCGGAGCAGTTCCTCCACCTCGTCACGCGATTCGCCCAGCGCGATGCCGATTGCGCATTCGACCGATATCTCGAAATCGGTCAGGCGGAACGGGTTGGCCAGTGCCCGCCGTACGCGGTCGCCCAGGATCACCGCCTCCTGCGGCGAGTTATCCAGCGCCAGCAGGATGCCGAATTCGTTGCCGCCGATCCGCGCCAGTGTGTCGCGGGCGCGCAATGCGCCCTTGATCCGGCGGGCAACGGTAATGAGCAGCTCGTCCCCCGCCAGGCCGCCCAGACACGCGTTGACGCGTGCGAATCGGGCGAGGTCGATCACCAGTACCGCGCGCTTGCCCGCATCGTCGCCGCCGGTATCGCCCGCGTCGCTGAACCCCTCGCGATTGGGCAGGCCGGTCAGGCTGTCGGTGGTCATCTCCCGCCTCAGGCTGCGTTCGGTGTTCACGCGCGCGGTCTGGTCGAGCAACGTCAGCACGCAGCGCCCGCCCGCGCGGGCGGCCGAGACGCGATAGAAGCGGCCGGTCAGGCCCTCCCCGCAGGTCCAGTCGAAATCCGTCCGCTGCTGATCGGACGCGAACAGCGCCGCCGCCCGCGGCGCGGCCGCCTCCATCAGCGTCACCTGCTGCAGCGGATCGGCCAGCCCCGCCATCCGGTAGGCACGATTGATCGCCAGCACATAGAGCGCGGCGCCGCGCAGCTGCACCTCCGCCGCCGGAACCGGGAAAAGGTCCAGGCACGCCCCGGTCGAATCGGCGGGCGCGTCGTGCGGAGCCGTGTCGAGAGGGGGGATGGTGACCATCACCGACGCTATGGCCGCAAGTTCGTTAAAAGGGGCTAAAGCATCCGTGCAAGACGCCCCTTCCGCGTCGTCAATGGAACCGATTGTCGCGCGGGAAGCCCGTCGGCGGCATCCGTCCCGCCGCGCCGCGCGCCGCGCGCCACGACGACAGGTCGGTTTCCGTGCGGGTGCGGCCGGTATCGCCGCCCATCGCCCAGCTGATCCCCTCCGCGAAGACGAACGTCATCGCATCCGACAGGCCCCCGTCATGATAGCGCTGGAGCTGGAGCCCCTGCCCGCGCGTCATCTCGACCAGCTCGTTCAGCGGAAAGACGAGCATCTTGCGATTCTCGCCGATCGCCGCGACGTAGTCATGCGCCGGATCGACCGGGCGCATGATCTTCAGCCGCGCGCCGGGGCGCGGCGTGACCACCGTCTTCCCCTTGCGCGTTTCCGCGATCGTCTCTGCGGTCGGCGCGATGAAGCCGCGCCCGTCGCTCGAGACCAGCAACAGCTTCGCGGCGCGGCTTGCGGGCAGGAAGCCGACCAAGCCGGTCGCCCCGTCCAGATCGATCATCGCCCGCACCGGCTCGCCGAAACCGCGCCCGCCCGGCAACTTGTCCGCCGCCAGCGTGTAGAAGCGGCCATTCTCCGCCGCCAGCAACAGCTTGTCCGTCGTCTGCGCGTGGAAGGCGAAAGCGGGACCGTCCCCCTCCTTGAACTTCAGCGTGTCGGCGGAGGCGAGGTCGACATGCCCCTTCATCGCGCGCACCCAGCCGCGCTGGGAGAGGATGACGGTGATCGGCTCGCGCTCGATCATCGCTTCAAGCGGGATGTCACGGGTCGGCGCGGCCTCCTCGATCGTGGTGCGCCGTGCGCCCAGCGCCGTTTCCGGGCCATAGCGGTCGCGGATGCGCTTCAGGTCGCGCTTCATCCGCGTCTTCTGGCGGGCGGGGCTTTCGAGCAGCGCGGTCAGGTCCGCCCGCTCCTTGTCGAGCGAGTCGCGCTCCTTGCGGATCTCGAACTCTTCCAGCCGGCGCAGCGAGCGCAGCCGCATGTTCAGGATCGCCTCCGCCTGCCGGTCGGTCAGGCCGAATTCCGCGATCATCACTGCCTTCGGCTCGTCCTCGATGCGGATGATCTCGATCACCCGGTCGAGGTTCAGATAGGCGATCAGATAGCCGTCGAGCAGCTCGATCCGGTCGGCGATCCGGTCCAGCCGGTGCCGGGTGCGCCGCTCCAGCACGACGAACTGATGCTCGACCCATGCCGCCAGCGCCTCCTTCAGGCTCATGACGCGCGGCGTGCGATCCTTGTCGAGGACGTTCAGGTTCAGCGAGAAGCGCGTCTCAAGCTCGGTCAGGCGGAACAGCCCGTCCATCAGCACCTGCGCATCGACCGTGCGGCTGCGCGGCTCCAGCACGATGCGGACCTCCGCGTCCGATTCGTCGCGCACATCGGCCAGGATCGGCAGCTTGCGATCGTTGATGAGAGCGGCGATCTGCTCGATCAGCTTGCCCTTCTGGACGCCATAGGGGACTTCGCTGACCACCACCTGCCAGCCGCCGCCCTTCTCCCGCTCCACGGACCAGCGCGCGCGGACGCGGAAGCTGCCACGCCCGGTGCGGTAACTCTCGGCGATGACGGCAGGCGGATCGACGACGAGGCCGCCAGTCGGAAAGTCCGGTCCCTTCACATGCGCCAGCACGTCCGCTTGCCCATCGTCGACCAGCGCGATCGCGGCGTCGAGCAATTCGGCGGCATTGTGCGGGGGGATGCTGGTCGCCATGCCGACCGCGATGCCCGCCGCGCCATTTGCCAGCAGGTTGGGGAACAGGCCGGGAAACAGCTCCGGCTCCTGCTCCTCGCCATTATAGGTCGGGCGATAGTCGACGGCCTGTTCGTCCAGCCCATCCATCAGGTCGATCGCGACCTGCGTCAGCCGTGCCTCGGTATAGCGATAGGCGGCGGCGTTATCGCCATCGATATTGCCGAAATTGCCCTGCCCGTCGACCAGCGGGTAACGTAGCGCGAAATCCTGGGCCAGCCGGACCATCGCGTCATAGACGGACTGGTCGCCATGCGGATGATATTTGCCGATCACGTCGCCCACGACGCGCGCGCATTTCTTGTACCCCGCATTGGGATCGAGCCGCAGCAGCCGCATCGCCCATAGCAGGCGGCGATGCACCGGCTTCAGCCCGTCGCGCACATCGGGCAGCGAGCGCGCGGTGATCGTCGACAGCGCATAGACGAGATACCGCTCCGACAGCGCGCTGTCGAAGGGCGCGTCGAGGATGCCGATCGGCGTATCGGGTCCGGTCAGGTCGGTCGCCATATGTTCCGCCTCCTAGGGCAGGCGTACGGTTCCGGCAAGCGGCGCGGGTTTCACGCTGCGTCGGACGGCGATAGGCTGCGGCGCATGATCCGTCCCATTCTCGGTCTTGTCCTCGCCCCGCTAATCGTCCTTCATGGTGTCGCCATGGCCGCCGATCCGCCAAAGCTGCTTACCTGGCCCGACCTGAAGGGCCGCGCCCGCCCGGCACCGTCGCACAGCATCCGCTATGGCGCAGACCCGCTGCAGACGGTCGATCTGTGGCTGCCCAAGGGCAAGGGGCGGCACCCCGTCGTGGTGATGGTCCATGGCGGTTGCTGGCAGAGCGAGATCGCCGACCGCACGCTGATGGACTGGATCGCGGATGATCTGGCCCGCCACGGCGTCGCGGTGTGGAATATCGACTATCGCGGTGTCGACCGGCCGGGCGGCGGCTATCCCGGCACGTTTCAGGATGCCGCGGCGGCCACCGACCGGCTGCGCGAAGCGGCCGACGCCTATAACCTCGATCTGACGCGCGTCGTCGCGGTGGGGCACTCCGCCGGCGGGCATCTCGCGCTGTGGCTGGCGGGGCGCGGGCGACTGCCGCAAGGCAGCCCGCTGCGCACCGCCCGGCCGCTGCGTATCGATCACGTCATCAGCCTCGGCGGCTTGCCAGACCTCGCCGCGACGGAAGCGAGCCCGGACAATGGCTGCGGGACGGAGGTGGTGCGCCGGCTGACCGGCGACCGGGCGGACCGTTTTTCCGACACCTCCGTACCGGCGCTCCTGCCGCTGGGCGTGCCGCAGGATCTGGTGAACGGGCGAGAGGATCGGATCATCCCCTATCGCCTCGCCACCGGTTATGTCGAACAGGCGCGCGCGGCCGGCGACCACGTCACGTTGCATACTGTCCCCGCGACCGGCCATGTCGAGCTGATCGCCCCCGAAACCGCCGCCTGGGCGACAACTCGGGCACTTGTCCTGAAAGCATTGCGGCGCTGACGCGGCCCGGAATATGCGGGCACCGCCGCCGTCACCTGATTGCACCCCCCGCCCCCTTCCGCTACAGGCGCGGGCTCACTCTACCGGCCCCGGTTCGCGCGCGTGATGCCCGCGTCGCCGGCGCTACCCGTTTCCAGAAGGGAAGCCGATGGCACGCCGCCGCCAGATCTACGAAGGCAAGGCCAAGATCCTGTACGAAGGCCCGGAGCCCGGCACGATCATCCAGTATTTCAAGGATGACGCCACCGCCTTCAACGCGCAGAAGAAGGGCACGATCAACGGCAAGGGGGTGCTGAACAACCGCATCTCCGAGCATGTGTTCACGCTGCTCGATCATATCGGCGTGCCGACTCACTTCATCCGCCGCCTGAACATGCGCGAACAGCTGGTGCGGCAGGTGGAGATCGTGCCGATCGAGGTCGTCGTACGCAACGTCGCGGCCGGCTCCCTGTCGAAGCGGCTGGGGATCGAGGAGGGCACGAAGCTGCCCCGCACGATCATCGAATATTACTACAAGGACGATGCGCTCGGCGACCCGATGGTGTCCGAGGAGCATATCGCCTGTTTCGGCTGGGCCAGCCAGGACGAGATGCACGACATCGCCGATCTGGCGATCCGCGTGAACGATTTCCTGTGCGGCCTGTTCGCGGGCGTCGGCATCCGTCTTGTCGACTTCAAGCTGGAGTTCGGCCGGGTCTGGGACGACGATTATGGCCGCATCATCCTGGCCGATGAGATCAGCCCGGACGGCTGCCGCCTGTGGGACATGACCTCGGGCGAGAAGCTGGACAAGGATCGCTTCCGCCGCGACCTGGGCGGCGAGGCGGAAGCCTATCAGGAGGTCGCACGCCGGCTGGGTCTGATGCCCGAGGGCGAGGAGACGGCGGTGCTGGATCTGGACAGCCATCGCAAGCGGCGGGGTAAGTGATGAAGCTGAAGGTTTACGTGACGCTGAAGCCGGGCGTGCTCGATCCCCAGGGCCGGGCGATCCATCACGCGCTGGGTTCACTGGGCTTTGCCGGTGTCGAGGACGTGCGCGTCGGCCGGCTGATCGAGTTGACCGTCGCGGACGGCACCGAAGACGCTACTGTCGAGGCGATGTGCCGGCAGCTGCTGGCCAACACCGTCATCGAGAATTTCCGGATCGAGCACGCCTGATGAAAACCGCCGTCCTCGTCTTCCCCGGCTCCAATTGCGATCGCGACATCGCGGTGGCGCTGGAAGCGGTCACCGGCACCGCCCCCGCGATGGTCTGGCACGGGGAGACGAGCCTGCCGGACGGGATCGGCCTGGTCGCAGTGCCTGGCGGCTTCTCCTATGGCGACTATCTGCGCGCCGGTGCGATCGCCGCGCGGTCGCCGGTGATGCGCGCGGTGGTAGAAGCCGCCGGGCGCGGGCTGCCGGTGCTGGGCGTGTGCAACGGCTTCCAGGTGCTGACCGAGGCGGGGTTGCTGCCCGGCGCGCTGATGCGCAACGCACAGCTCTCCTTCGTCTGCCGCGACGCACCGCTGACGGTGGAGAATGCCGACAGTGCGTTTACCCGCCGTTATTCGGCTGGCGAGACGGTCAGCTTCCCGGTCGCACATCATGACGGCAATTACTTTGCCGACACCGACACGCTCGACCGGCTGGAGGGCGAAGGCCGGGTGGCGTTCCGCTACGCCACGCCGACGAACGGATCGGCGCGGAACATCGCCGGCGTCCTGAACGATCGCGGCAACGTGCTGGGCATGATGCCGCATCCCGAACGCCGGATCGAGGCGGCGCATGGCGGCACCGACGGACGCCGCCTGTTCGAGGGGCTGATGGAGACGGTGGGCGCATGAGCGGCGACGGGTTCGTGCCGGTCACGGGCGGATGCCTGTGCGGCGCGATCCGCTACACGCTCACCGCGCCGCCGGTAACGGCCCGGACGTGCTGGTGCCGCCTGTGCCAGTATCTGGGCGCCGGGACCGCGACCGCGAACATGATCGTGCCGCGCGATGCGCTGACGCTGACCGGCGCGATGGGCGATTACCGCTCCGTCGCGGATAGCGGCAGCGTGATGCACCGGAATTTCTGCATCACCTGCGGCACCCCGATCGGCGGCCATGCGGAGCCACGGCCGCATCTGTACGTGCTGCGCATCGGCACGCTGGACGATCCGAACCGCTACGCGCCGCAGTCGACGATCTGGACCGCGACCGCGCCGCACTGGGCGGTGTTCGACCCCGCCCTGCCGCAAGCCGCCGGGCAGACCCTGCCGCCCCCGCCTGCCGGTAACTGACCCGCACGGATCAGGCGAAGCGCCGCTCCGGCTCGGCCCCGCCGGCCTCGTCCAGGATCAGGCGGCGATATTCCTGTTCGGCGGTGCCATAGGTATCGCCGGCCAACTCGGTCAGCTTGTCGCGATCGCGCACGATCACGCGGCCACGCAACGCACGTACCGCGTGATGCGCTTCCAGCCGGTGCAGCGCCTCCGTCACGCTCGACCGGCGCACGCCCAGCATCAGGCGAAACTCCTCGTGCGTCAGGCAGATCTCATCCGCGCTGAGGCGGTCGTGATAGAGGAGGATCCAGCGCGCCATGCGCCGCTCCACCGGGTGCACCAGCGAGGATACGATCGTCCGGCCCATCTGAATCATCAGCACATTAGCAAAGCGCAACATCCGCAGGCCCAGATCTCCGTGCTCCGCAAGAATGCCGCGAAACACGTCGGCATCGATGCGCAGCATCGTCCCGCCCTCCGCCCGCATGACGACGTCGTGCGGCCAGCGATCGTCACCCATCAGCAGCGGCCAGCCGAAATACCCCTCTCGTCCGACCAGCCCGACCGCCAGCTTACGCGGCCCCTCATCGGTGGGAGACAGGATCGCGGCGATCCCCGCTTCGGGAAAGGCGATGAAACGGATCGGCTGCCCGGCCTCCGCCATGACATCATCGACCGAAAACGTGACGCGCTCCAGATGCGGCGCCAAAAGCTCCAACTGGTCCTTCGGCAACGACCGTAACAGCAGGTTGCCGGTTTCATCCATCTTCGTGATCCCCATGAACCGTGATTATTGAGACAAGCGCGGCGATTAAAGAGGTTCCACGGGCTTTGACCCATTTTTGCCCGGTTCCGTACGAAACTTATGGGTCGGTTGCCCGGTTGGCGTGATCCATATCAGCTGGAGTTTCGCCATGACCTCTTCACCGATCCGCTATCGCGCAGATGTCGAGGTCGTTCAGCCCAACGAAAGTGATGTTATTCGTGACCTTAACAGCAGTTTCGATGTGATCCTCGAACGGACGGCGGAGGATTACGACCATGGCGTGCGATCGGTTCATGCCAAGTCGCACGGAATCATGGCAGGGACGCTGACCATCGATCCCGATCTTTCTTCCGAATTGGCACAGGGCGTATTCGCCAGCGCGGGCACGCACGCGGTGTTCATCAGACTTTCGACGAACGCGGGTGACCTGCTGCCCGACGCGATCAGCCTGCCGCGCGGCATGGCGATCAAGGTGCTGGACGTGGATGGCGATCGCCTGCCGGGCGCGGAGGGCCGAACACAGGATTTCATCCTGGTCAATGCGCCCGTCTTCCAGGCAAAAACGGCGGAGAAATTCCTCGGCAATCTGAAGCTGCTGGCAAAGACGACGGACCGGATCGAAGGGACGAAGACCGTCGTGTCGGCCGCCCTGCGCGGGGTCCGGCACGCGCTGGAGGCGGTGGGCGTGGAAAGCCCGGCAGTAAACACGCTGGGCGGTGCTCCCAATAGCGAGCCGCTCGGCGAAACCTATTATTCCGCCACGCCATTCCGCTACGGCGAGTATATCGCGAAGTTCCGCGTTCGCCCCCTCGCCCCCGCGCAGGTCGCGCTGACCGGTCAGGAGATCGATCCCAAGGGTCGCCGCAACGCGATCCGGGAAGAGGTGCGCGCGCAGATGCAGGGTATGGCTGCGGAATGGGAATTCGCGGTGCAGCTATGCCGTGATCTGGATCGCCAGCCCGTCGAGGATCCAACAGTCGTTTGGGACGAGTCTGAGGCACCGTTCCAGCGGGTGGGCACGATCCGCGCGGAGCGACAGGATAGCTGGGAGCCGCAGCTGGTGCGGCAGGTGAACGAGGAAATGCGGTTCAGCATCTGGACGGGGCTTGCCGCACACCAGCCGTTGGGCAACATCAACCGCGCTCGCCGCGAGACCTATCGCCACTCCGCCGACTTTCGCGCGCGGATCAATGCGTGCCCGTATCACGAGCCGTCCGGCGCGGCCGACTGATGCCGCAGCCGAGGGACCGGCCTATTTCGTCAGGCGGCGGATGAAGCCGATCAGCCCGGTCTGCCGCGAGCGCTTCAACCGTTCCGCCGCCAGAATGGTCTTCACGCCGCGGAAGCACGCCTCGACATCGTCGTTGACCAGCACGTAGTCATAGCCGTCCCAATGGCTGACCTCGTTGGTCGCGCGGGCCATGCGGGCATCAATGACGGACTGCGCGTCGGTGCCACGCCGTTCGAGGCGGTTGCGCAGCTCGGTCATCGACGGGGGGAAGATGAAGACCCGCACCACATCGCCACCGGCGATCTGGAACAGCTGCTGCGCACCCTGCCAGTCGATGTCGAAAAGAACGTCCTTGCCCGCATCGAGCAACGCCTCGACCGGGGCGCGCGGCGTGCCATAGCGATTGTCGAAGACATGCGCCCATTCGATGAACTCGTCGGCCGCCGCCATCCGGCGGAATTCCTCGAGATCGACGAAATGATAGTCCTTTCCATCGACCTCGCCGGGCCGCATCGGGCGCGTGGTCGCGGAGACGGACATGGCCAGCTCCGGCTCGTCGGCCAGCAGCATCCGCGCGATCGTAGATTTGCCCGCACCAGATGGCGAGGACAGAACGAACAGAACGCCGCGCCGCTTCAAGCCGTGCGGGTCGTTGGAATGATGATGCGCCATGCGCGCCTTTGGCCGGCGCATGGCGCATTGGTCAAGAGGATCAGATGGCGGGCGGCACCGCGCGCGAGGCGCGATGGCGATCATACGCCTTCTTGGCGACGTAACCGCCACCGAGCAGCATCCCGAGCGGGCCCATGCGGCGCAGGCCGCCGCCGATCAGCGCGCCGAGCGCTGCGCCCTTTATTCCGCCCGCGCCATCACGACGATCCAGTTCGCGCCCGACAAGCGCACCGATGATCTTGCCAATCATTCCATCTCTCCGAAAACCTTGTCTTTCAATTCCGTGGCACCGCGCAGCACGGCCCAGCCCACCGCCCAGGTCACGGCAACGGGCAACACGACCTTCAGCACATTGGCGACGATGGCACCCTTGATTGCGCCGTCGGCAATCCCGTCGTCCCCGTCCATGCTGTCGATCAGGCCGCCGATCAGCCCTCCGATGGTCGTTGCGCCCACGTAGCAGTCTCCTTCGCCGGAAAAAGCGCCGCAACTGCCGCAAGGTTCCCGGCCGGTCAGCCGCCCAGCATGTCTTCGGGCCGCACCACGCGATCGAAGGTTTCGGCATCGACCAGCCCCAGCGCCACCGCCGCTTCCTTCAATGTCTGCCCGGTGTGATGCGCATGCTTCGCGATCTTCGCGGCATTGTCATAGCCGATATGCGGCGCGAGCGCGGTGACAAGCATCAGCGACCGATCGAGCAGCTCGCCGATCCGCGCCCGGTTCGGCTCCAGCCCGTCGACGCAGTGCGTCGCAAACGTCTCCATCCCCGTCGCCAGCAGATCGACCGATCGCAGCATCGCCGCGCCGATCACCGGCTTGAAGACGTTGAGTTCCAGATGCCCCTGCGCGCCGCCGACCGTGACAGTGACGTGGTTGCCCATCACCTGCGCCGCGACCATCGTCAGCATCTCGCACTGCGTCGGGTTCACCTTGCCCGGCATGATCGAGCTTCCCGGCTCGTTGGCGGGCAGGTCCAGTTCGCCGAGGCCACAGCGCGGGCCGGACCCCAGCAAACGGATGTCGTTCGCGATCTTCGTCAGCGCCACCGCCAGCGTGTTGAGCCGCCCGGAAAAGTCGACCAACGTGTCATGGCTCGCCAGCGCCTCGAACTTGTTGGGCGCGGGGGCGAAGGCGATGCCGGTCAGGTCGGACAAGGCGGCCGCCACATCGGCATCGAAGCCGGCGGGCGCGTTCAGCCCGGTGCCCACCGCCGTCCCGCCCTGCGCCAGCCGCGTCAGGCCGTGTTCGATCAACGGCAGCGTACGCGTCCGCGCCAGGCGGATCTGCGCGTACCAGCCCGATGCCTCCTGCCCCAGCGTCAGCGGCGTCGCGTCCTGCAGATGCGTACGGCCGATCTTGACGATATCACCCCACGCCTCCGCCTTGGCGAGCAGCGCGGCCTCCAGCCGCTCCATCGCGGGCACCAGCCGGCGCGTCGCCGCGATGGCGGTGGCGACATGCAGCGCGGTCGGGAAGCTGTCGTTCGAGGACTGGCCACGATTGACGTCGTCGTTCGGGTGGACGGGCGTCTTGCCGCCACGCGTGCCGGCCAGCGCCTCGTTGGCGAGGCCGGCGATCACCTCGTTGACGTTCATGTTGGACTGAGTGCCGCTGCCCGTCTGCCAGATGACGAGCGGGAACTGGTCGTCGGCCTCACCTGCCACGATCCGTGCGGCGGCCGCTTCGATCGCATCCGCCTTGTCGGCGGCAAGGCCATGGCGGCGATTCACCCGCGCCGCCGCCTGCTTCACCAGCGCAAGCGCGTGGACGATCTCGATCGGCATCCGTTCGCGCGGGCCGAAGGGGAAGTTGCCGATCGACCGTTGCGTCTGCGCGCCCCAATAGGCATCGGCAGGCACCTCGATCGCGCCGATCGAGTCGGTTTCCGTCCGCGTCGTGCTGGTCATCGCAATCCTCAAAGCCGGCCAGGGTTCACCCCCACAAAGGGTCAAACCGGCCAAGGTTGCAACCGGCGCGCCGCCCCGCCACGCGGAAGCGGCGCGTCGAGAGGCGTCAGTGGGCGCCGGGCACCGGCGGCTCGATGGCCCCCTCCGGCGTCTCAACGATGCCACGCCCCAGATGGCTCGCGCCCTTACCGTACGCGAAATAGACGCCCAACCCGATCGCACCCCACAGGAAGAAGACAAGCATCGCCTGCCATGGCAGGTTCACGAACAGGAAGATGCAGCCGACAATCGTCGCCGGCCCGACGAACCACAGCGCCGGCGTACGGAACGACCGCTTCGCGTTCGGCTGCGACTTGCGCAGCATCATCACGTTGATCGCGACCATCATGAAGGCATAGAGCGTACCCGCATTCGCCCAGTCCGCCAGCTGCCCCACCGGCAGGAAGGCGGCGGCGATGGCGACGGCGACGCCGGTCATCATCGTCACGACGTGCGGCGTCTTCCACTTCGGGTGGACGCGGCTCAGCACGGCGGGCAGCAGGCCGTCGCGGCTCATCACGAAGAAGATGCGCGTCTGGCCGAACAGCAAGATCAGGATGACCGACGGCAGCGCGACATTCGCGGCGATGCCCAGCACGTTGCCGATCGGGCCGAAGCCGATGACGCGCAACACATGCGCCAGCGCCTCATTCGAACAGACCAGCGCCTCATGATATTGCGGCAGCGCGCACTGGCGGGCGAGTTCGGGAGAACCCGCTTCCAGCGGCACGCCCGCGATCGCACTCATGATCGGTTGTCCGCCGATCGCACCGATCGCGCCGGCCGAAACGACGATATAGAAGACGGTGCAGATCAGCAGCGATCCGATCAGGCCGATCGGCACGTTGCGCTGCGGATTCTTCGTCTCTTCCGCCGCCGTCGAAACCGCGTCGAAACCGACATAGGCGAAGAAGATGGTGGCCGCCGCGCCAACCGCGCCGACGCCGCTGCCGATCCCGCCGAACACACCCGCCGGCAGGAAGGGGCTGTAGTTGGCGGCGTCGATCTTGGGCAGCGTCAGCGCGGAGAAGACGGTGAGCGCGATCACCTTGATGCCGACCAGGATCGCATTGACCTTCGCGCTTTCCGACGTGCCGACCATCAGCAGCCACGTCATCAGCAGCGCGATGAACACCGCCGGCAGGTTGACGAGACCACCCGGCGCGCCGCCCAGCGCCAGCGGACCGGCGCTCGCCCAGGCGGGCAGATGGATACCCAGAAACTGGTTGAGGATCGTCCCGCTGAAATAGCCCGACCAGCTGACCGACACCGCGCTCGCCGCGACGGCATATTCCAGGATCAACGCCCACCCGACCGTCCAGGCGACCGTCTCCCCCAGGGTCGTATAGCTGTAGGTATAGGCGCTGCCCGCGACCGGGATCATCGCCGCGATCTCCGCATAGCAGAGCGCGGCGACGATGCAGATTGCACCCGCTATGGCGAAGGCGAGCATCAGCCCCGGCCCCGCCTTCTGCGCACCGACGGCGGTGAGGACGAAAATGCCGCCGCCGATGACGCAGCCGATGCCGAACAGCATCAACTGGAACCAGCCCAGCGTACGGTGGAGCGACTTGCTTTCGGCGGTCGCCAGAATGGCGTCCAATGGCTTTACGCGGCCAAAGATCATGTAAGCGGAACCCCCCGAGGGAATATGCGTCAAACCGGGGAGCCTATAGGGAATTCTTAACCGCGCAATCCCCCGCGCAATCTCCTTGCGTCAGCGCGTAATCATCGGACCGAGCGGCGCACCGCCGAACAGGTGGACATGCAGGTGCGGAACCTCCTGCCCGCCATGCGCGCCGACATTGGCGAGCAACCGGTAACCGGGCGCGACGAGGCCGTTCTCGCGCGCCACATGACCGACCGCGCGGATGAAGCCGGCGATTTCCTCAGCCGTGGCACGCGCGCTGAAATCGTCCCACGACACATAGGCTCCGCGTGGAATGACGAGGATGTGGACCGGCGCCTGCGGGGCGATATCGTGAAAGGCGATCGCCCATTCGTCCTCATGGACGCGGGTCGAGGGAATCTCCCCGCGCAGGATACGGGCGAATATGTTGCCCTCGTCATAGGGCTGCGTCGCGTCGATCGGCATCAGCGGTTCCTTCCGGCCTTTTCCTCGATCCCCGACACGCCCTCGCGTCGGGTCAATTCGGCCCGCACATCGTCCAGCGACAGGCCGGCATCCGCCAGCAGCACCGCGAGGTGGAAGATCAGATCGGCGGACTCCGACACCAGCTTGTCGGGCTGGACGAGCGCGGCGATGACGGTCTCCGTCGCCTCCTCGCCCAGTTTCTGCACCATCTTCGGCCGTCCCTTCGCGAACAGGCTGGCGACATAGCTTGCGGCGGGATCGGTATCGCGCCGGGCGCGGATCGTGGTTTCCAGGCGGTCGAATGCGTCCATGCCAATGCTGGTGGCGGCTCGAAGATCGGTGGTCAAGCCGGGTCAGGCCGCATCCTGTTCCGGGGTTAGTAGCCACGCCAGGGCGCTCTCGCGGTCGTCGAACATCTTCAGATAGGGTTGCGGCATCAGCCGGCGGATCTGCATCTTGGCGATCGCGCTGGGGGCGACGATGCCGATCCGCCGGGCCTTCGGAAAGTTTGCCAGCCGCTCGTTCAGCCGCTTCGCCACCACCAGCGGTTGCGCCACGGGCGCACCGAAATCCATGCGGAACAGGTAGCCGGGCCGCAGCCCCGATGCGGCGAAGGCGCGTTCCACGTCCACGCAATAGGCGTCGGCCATGGCCAGGTCGAACACGCCCGCGAACCGGATGTCGAGCAGTCCCATGTCCCGGCGAATATCGATGGTATAGATGATCAATCTCCCCCAGCCGGCCATGCCCCGACAAGGGTTTCGGTTTGCCTAACCGCCGCGGACGGGAACGCCCGCAGCGGCAAGCGCCTGGTGCGCGTCGGCGATAGACGCCTCGCCGAAATGGAAGATGGAGGCGGCGAGCACCGCACTGGCACGGCCTTCGGTGATGCCGGCGACGAGGTCCGCCAGCGTCCCGACGCCGCCCGACGCCACGACCGGCACGCTCGTGCGATCGGCGATCGCCCGGATCAGATCGAGGTCATAGCCACCACGTGTGCCGTCCCGGTCCATCGACGTCACCAGCAGCTCGCCCGCGCCCAGTTCCGCCAGCCGTAGCGCGTGCGCGACGGCATCGATCCCGGTCGGGCGGCGGCCGCCATGGGTGAAGACCTCCCACCCCTCGCCGCTGCGGCGCGCGTCGATGCTCGCGACGCAGCACTGGCTGCCGAACCGCTCGGCGATGTCGGACACGACCTCCGGCCGCGACACCGCGGCGGAGTTGACGGCCACCTTGTCCGCCCCCGCCAGCAGCAGCGCGCGCGCGTCATCCGCCGTGCGGACGCCGCCGCCCACCGTCAGCGGCATGAAGCAGACCGCCGCCGTCCGCCGCACCACGTCCAGGATCGTGCCGCGATCCTCGTGGCTGGCGGTAATGTCGAGGAAGCACAGTTCGTCCGCCCCGGCCGCGTCATAGGCACGTGCCTGTTCGACGGGATCGCCCGCATCGATCAGGTCGACAAAGTTCACGCCCTTCACCACACGTCCGCCCGCAACGTCCAGGCAGGGGATCACGCGCGCGCGAACGGTCATGCCGACGCCGCCACGCTGAGCGCCGCCGCCAGATCGAGCCGCCCGTCGTACAATGCGCGGCCGGTGATGACGCCCTCCACCCCGTCACGCGCGTGGAGCGCCAGCACGTGAATGTCCGCGATCCCCGCGACGCCGCCGCTCGCGATCACCGGGATCGACACCGCGCGCGCCAGATCCACCGTCGCCTCGACGTTGCAGCCCTTCAGCAGGCCGTCGCGGCCGACATCGGTGAACAGCAGCGCCGCGACGCCGGCATCCTCGAACCGGCGCGCCAGATCGACCGCGCTGGTCGTCGACACGTCCGCCCAGCCCTTGGTCGCGACCATGCCGTCGCGCGCATCGACCGCGACGACGATCCCGCCCGGATAGGCGCGCGCCATGTCGCGAACGAAATCGGGCCGCTCCAGCGCCGCCGTGCCGATCACGACGCGCGCCACACCCAGATCGAACCATGCTTCCACCGCCTCTGGCGTGCGGATGCCGCCACCCAGCTGCACATGGCCGGGAAAGGCGCGGACGATGGCGCGAACCGCGTCGCCGTTGCGGCTCTCGCCCGCAAAGGCGCCGTCGAGGTCGACGACGTGCAGGTGCCCCGCCCCCGCATCGGCGAAGGCGAGCGCCTGCGCGGCGGGATCGTCGCCATAGACGGTGGCGCGATCCATATCGCCCTCTGCCAGCCGCACGACCTGCCCAGCCTTCAGATCGATGGCGGGAAAGACAATCAGGGCCGCCATGTCAGAAACCTTTCCAGCAGCGCCAGCCCGTAATGCTGGCTCTTTTCGGGGTGGAATTGCAGCCCGATCATCGTGTCGCGGCCGATCGCGGCGGTGACGGGGCCGTCATGGTCGGTCGTCGCGATCACGTCGGCCCCGTCAAAGGCATAGCTGTGGAGGAAATAGGCCTCGCCCGGAACGACCAGCGGATGGCCGGCAACGGGGACCACGTCGTTCCAGCCCATATGCGGCACCTTCGCGGCGGGATCGGTGGGCGTCAGCCGACGCACGGTGCCCGCGATCCAGCCGAGCCCGGCATGGCTGCCGCGTTCCTCGCCGGTGTCGGCCATGAGCTGCATACCGACGCAGACGCCAAGGAACGGCGTGCCCTGCCGCCGGACGCGATCGTCCATCGCCTCGACCATCCCCGGCACCGCGCGCAGCGCCGCCGCGCAGGCGCCGAACGCGCCGACGCCGGGCAGCACGATGCGGTCCGCGCGCGCCACCACGTCAGGGTCGGCGGTGACGGTCAGGTCCGCGCATCCCGCCGCGCGCAGGGCATTCTCCACCGAATGGAGATTGCCCGCGCCATAGTCGATCAGGGCAAGCGTCACCCGCCGACCGCCTCCAGCCCCGGCGCGATGACGGAGGGCGCGACCTCGATGAACTGATATTCGGCCAGGCCATGGATCGCGAACGGATCGGTCGCGGCCCATTCCTCGACCTCCGCACCGTCGCCGCGCGCGATGATCATGCCGCCGGTCAGCGGCACCTGCCGCCCCGCCACCAGCAGCCGGCCATCGGCCAGCGCCTGCTTCAGCCATGCCAGATGCGCGGGCCGGTGCGCGTCGATCTGCTCGATGGGCACGACATATTTGAGGATGATGACGATCATGACAGCGCTCCTTCGCTCGTGCCGCCCAGCGTGCCCTTGGTGGAGGGGATCGCATCCGACTTGCGCGGGTCGATCTCCACCGCGGTGCGCAGCGCGCGGGCCAGGCCCTTGAACGCGCTTTCGGCGATGTGGTGATTGTTCTCGCCGTGCAGCGTCTCGATGTGCAGCGTGATCCCCGCCGCCTGCGCGAAGCTGTGGAACCAGTGCTGGAACAGCTCCGTGTCCATCTCGCCCAGCTTCACCTGCGAGAATTGCGTCTTCCACACCAGCCAGGGGCGGCCGGAGATATCGAGCGCCACGCGGGTCAGCGTTTCGTCCATCGGCGACAGGGCGTCGCCATAGCGGCGGATGCCGCGCTTGTCCCCCAGCGCCCTCGCCACCGCCTCGCCGATCGCGATGCCGGTGTCCTCGACGGTGTGATGCTGGTCGATATGCAGATCGCCCTTCGTCCGCACGTGCAGGTCGATCAGCGAGTGGCGCGACAGTTGTTCGAGCATGTGGTCGAAGAAACCGACCCCCGTCTCGATGTCGTACTGGCCGGTGCCGTCGAGGTTGACGGTGACGGCGATCTTCGTCTCGCTGGTGTCGCGGGCGATCGTGGCGGTGCGCATGGCCATCCCCATAACGCTGAAAGCGGCCCATGCAATCTTGACGGTCCCGCATCGGCACGCCTACCCATGGCGCATGACCGATGGCCTGCCCGACAGCCTGATACCCTATGACGAAATCGTGCAGGAGGTGCTGCGCGGCGTCGTTGGCCGCGTGCTGGGCCAGGTGGCCGATGCCGGCGGCCTGCCGGGCGACCACCATTTCTACATCACCTTCCGCACCCAGGCGCCCGGCGTGGACATCCCGCAGAGGCTGGTGGAGCGGTTCCCGGACGAGATGACGATCGTCCTCCAGAACCGTTACTGGGATCTGGTCGTCGATCCGCAACGATTCTCGGTCGGGCTCAGCTTCAATCAGGTGCCGTCGAAGCTGGTCGTCCCCTATTCGGCGATCACCGGCTTCCACGATCCGGCGGTCAATTTCGAACTGCGCTTCCCCGCGGAGGACGCGGCGGAGGAGCTGGTCGAAATCCATGAGGAGGCCCGCAACGACGGCCCCGTGGCGCAGCCGGTCGAGGACGGATCGAACGTCGTCAGCGTGGATTTCAAACGCAAGAAATAAGGCCGGGGCGTCGCCGCCTGCGACGCCCGCCTCCCGACATCGTCGCGCCGACGCCGCCGGGCCCGCGCCCATAACCCGCTCGGGGTCTGCGGCCCCGTGGACGCCGGCATCTGCCCGGCATCCACGGGGGCAGCGCCTTACAGCTTCGCCGCCAGCGCCTTCAGGTCTACCTGCGGACGCGCACCAAAATGGCCGATGATCTCCGCCGCGCACAGTGCGCCCAGCTTCAGCGAGGTTTCTAGATCGCGGCCCTGCGCCTGACCGTGGAAGAAGCCGGCGGCGAACAGGTCGCCCGCGCCGGTCGTGTCGACGACCTGCTCGACCGGCTCGGCCGGCACGGTCACGCGATCGCCGTCGCGAATCGCCAGCGCGCCCTTTTCCGCCAGCGTCACGACCAACGTTTCCACCTTCGGTGCCAGCGCCGCGATCGCGGATTCGAGGTCGGCGGTTTCGGTCAGCGACATCGCCTCCGCCTCGTTGGCGAAGATCAGGTCGATCATGCCGCCGTCGATCAGCGCATGGAAATCGGCGCGATGCCGGTCGATCACGAATTCGGCGGACGCGGTGAACGCCACCTTGCGTCCCGCCTCGCGTGCGACCGCGATCGCCTGACGCATCGCCGCGCGCGGCTCTTCGGGATCCCAGAGATAGCCTTCGATATACAGATATGCCGCATCCGCGATCAGGTCGCGGTCCAGCGCGTCGGCGGGCAGATAGTGCGAGGCGCCGAGGAAGGTGTTCATCGTGCGCTGGCCATCGGGCGTCACGAAGATCATGCAGCGCCCCGTCGTCGGCGACCCCGCCCGCGACGGCGTGTCGAAGCGGACGCCCGCCGCGCGGATGTCATGCGCGAACACTTCGCCCAACTGGTCGTCGGCCACCTGCCCGATAAAGGCGCCCCGCCCGCCCAGCGCGGCAAGGCCCGCCAGCGTGTTCGCGGCCGATCCGCCCGAAATCTCGCGGCCGGGCCCCATCTTCGCATAGAGCGCGTCGGCCTCCTCGGGCGAGAAGACGAGCTGCATCGCGCCCTTCGTCATCCCCTCCCCGGCCAGAAAAGCATCGTCCGACTGGGCGAGGATATCGACGATGGCGTTGCCGATGGCGACGACGTCATAGGCGGGCTGGGTCAAGATGCGGAAACTCCGGGAATGAAGGATGTGGCGTGGCGATAGAGAGGCCGCGCCCCTTCCGCAATGTTGACGAGGGTGGCGGGGCGCGCCATCGCTGGCGGCCGATGCTGCGCTATTTCCTCCTGTCGGTCCGGCAGCTCGGCGACCGGGCGGTGGTCTGGGTGCTGGTGAAGTCGCTGGCCCTGACCGGCGGGCTTTTCGCGGTCGCCGGCTATGCGACCTATCGCATCCTCAAGAAGCTGTTCTTCGACTGGCGCGGCCAGTCGGCGATGGGGCTGGCCGTTGCCTTCGCCGCGGTCGTCACGCTGATCGCGCTGTGGTTGCTGTTCCGCGCCGTCGCCATCGCCGTCATCGGCATATTCGCGGACGAGGTGGTGGAGGCGGTGGAGCGTCGCCACTACCCCGCCGCGCTGGCGGCCGCCCGCCCCGTTCCGGCCGCACGCGCGGCGATGATGGGGGCGGCGTCGGTCGGGCGGGTCGCGCTGGTCAATCTGGTGATGCTGCCGGTCTATGTGGCGTTGCTGCTGACCGGGATCGGCACCGCCGCCGCGTTCCTGCTGGTCAATGGCTGGCTGCTGGGCCGCGACCTGGGCGACATGGTCGCCGCCCGGCACATGAGCCGTGCCGCCCTGCCCGGATGGCGCAAGCGAACGGGCGGCCGCCGCTTCCTGCTGGGACTGGCGGACGCGCTGCTATTCGCCGTGCCGGGGCTGAACCTGCTCGCCCCCGTGCTGGGCGCGGCGATGGCGACGCACATGTTTCACAGCCAGCCACGATGAGGGCCCCCGCGATGAAGAAGTCGCTTTCGCTCGCCGTGCTGACGGCGCTGTCCGCCTGCGCGACGCCCGTGCCCACGGTGCCGCAGAACAGCGCACCGCCGCCACCCGCCTACTCCGCGATCGGGCTGGAGCGGGTCGTCGGTCAGACCGCGGCGCAGCTGACGCAGCTGTTCGGGCAACCCGATGCCGATGTGCGGGAGGGGACGGCGCGCAAGCTGCAGTTCGGCAGCGGCATCTGCGTGCTCGACGTGTATCTTTATCCCGAGCGGGAGGGCGCGGAACCGCGCGTGACCTATCTCGATGCGCGGGAGCCCGATGGCAGCGCGATCGACCGGGCCAGCTGCGTCGCCGCGCTTACCCGGCGGCCGGGCGCGCGCTGAGCCGCGCCAGCGCCCAGCCCGCCGCATCGCGCACCGCATCGTCGGGATCGTCGACCAGCGCCGCCAGTGCCGGGACCAGCGCCGCATCCCCGCTATTGCCCGCCGCGATCGCCGCATTGCGCACCATCCGGTCACGCCCGATCCGCTTGATCGGGGAGCCGGCGAAAACGGTGCGGAAATCGGCATCGTCGAGCGCCAGCAGGTCGGCCAGCTCCGGCGCAGCCAGTTCGGCGCGTGGCGCGAAGGCCAGATTGGCCGCCGCCGCCGCCGCGAACTTGTTCCACGGGCAGACCGCCAGACAATCGTCGCAGCCATAGATACGGTTGCCGATCCCTTCGCGAAACGCCTCCGGAATGGGCCCGCGATGCTCGATCGTCAGATAGGAGATGCACCGCCGCGCATCGAGCCGATAGGGCGCCGGGAAGGCATCGGTCGGGCATGCCCGCTGGCAGGCATCGCAACTGCCGCATCGATCGCGGCCGGGCGCGTCCGGCTCCAGCGCCAGCGTGGTGTAGAGCGCGCCGAGGAACAGCCAGCTGCCATGATCGCGACTGACCAGATTGGTGTGCTTGCCCTGCCAGCCGATCCCGGCCGCCTCCGCCAGCGGCTTTTCCATCACGGGCGCGGTGTCGACGAAGACCTTGAGATCGCACGGCGCCTCCGCCACCAGCCAGCGGCCCAGCGCCTTGAGCGCGCGCTTTACGACGTCGTGATAGTCGCCGCCCTGGGCATAGACGCTGATCCGGCCGACATCCCCCTGCCCCGCCAGCGCCAGCGGATCGGCGGCGGGGGCGTAGCTCATGCCAAGCGACACCACGCTACGCACCTCGGGCCAAAGGCCGGCGGGGCTTTCGCGGTGATGCGCGCGTTCTTCCATCCAGATCATGTCGCCATGGCAGCCCTCGGCCAGCCACTGGCGCAGCCGTGCGCCCGATCGCGGCGCGGCGCCGGCATCCGCGATGCCGCAGGCCGCAAAGCCCAGTTCGGCGGCCTTCGCCTTGATTCCGCGTTCGATCTTGCCGTCCGTCACGCCGCCCCGTACCACGGAGGCCACGGCGGGAGGAAGAGTTTGGCTGACGCATGGGCGGTCATCGCCGAGGGGCTGGTGAAACGGTTCGAGGATCGCCAGGTCGTAGATGGCGTCGACCTGATGGTGCCCTCCGGCGCTATCTATGGCGTGCTCGGCCCGAACGGCGCCGGCAAGACGACGACGCTCAGAATGCTGCTGGGGATCATCGAGCCGGATGGCGGGCGGCGGACGCTGCTGGGCCATGACCGGCCGCGCGATGCCGGCGACCGCGTCGGCTATCTGCCCGAGGAACGCGGCCTGTATCCGGCGATGAAGGCGCGCGAGGCGATCGCCTTCATGGGCGCGCTGCGCGGCCTGCCCTGGGGCGAGGGCCGCCGCCGCGCGGGTGAGATGCTGGAACGGGCGGGCCTTGCCCATGCCGCCGACGAAAAGGTGCGAAAGCTGTCGAAGGGGATGGCGCAGCTGGTCCAGCTGCTGGGCTCCGTCGTCCATCGCCCCGACCTGATCGTGCTCGACGAGCCGTTTTCGGGCCTCGATCCGGTCAACCAGGAGAAGCTGGAGGCGCTGATCCTGGCGGAGCGCGATCGTGGCGCGACGATCCTGTTCTCCACCCATGTCATGGCCCATGCGGAGCGGCTGTGCGACCGGCTGGCGATCATCGCCGGCGGCCGGCGCCGGTTCGAGGGGACGGTGGACGATGCCCGCGCCACCCTGCCCGCGCACGTCCATTACACGCCGCATCGTCCCGATCCCGGCATCGCCGCGCTGTTGCCGGCGGACGCCGCGCCGCGTGGCGACGGCTGGCGCTTCGCGCTGCCGGACGGGGGGATCGAGCCGCTGCTCGTGCCGCTGATCGAGGCGGGGCATGGCATCGCCGGCCTGACGATCGAACGCCCCACGCTGCACGAGGCGTTCGTGCGAATCGTCGGCGCGACGACGGACGAACGCTTCGCGCCGCGGAAGCAGGCGGCATGAGCCCCGCCCGCCGCGCGCTACGCCAGACGCTGACGATCGCCCGCCGCGATTTCATCGCGACCGTCTTCACGCCCGTCTTTCTCCTCTTCCTGTTCGCGCCCGCGCTGATCGGCACGATGAGCGCGGTCGGCGGGGTGGGCGCGGCGAGCATGAGCGACGGCGCCGCCGACCGATCGCGCATCGTCGCGATCGTCGCCGCCCGGGATGCCGATCCGCTGCGCCGGCAGGACCAGCGGCTGCGTCACCTGTTCCGACCCGATGACGCGCCCGCGCCACTCGCCGTCACCATCGCGACCGCCGATCCGGCGGCACAGGCGCGCGCCGCGCTGTCCGGGGGGCGGGTCGACGTCCATGCCGTGCTCTACGGCCCGCTCGACCGGCCGACGATCCTCGTGCCGCCGCAGACGCGCTACGCCGATGCCTATCTGGAGGCACTGGCGCAGGCGACGGTGGCCGCCGCGCGCCCCGACGCCGTCACCGTCCGCGCCGCCCGCATCGCGGTGCGCCCGCCCGAACATTCGGCGGGCGGGCAACATCAGTCGGGCTTCATCGCGGTGTTCGGAATCTTCTTCCTGACGCTGTTCCTTGCGGGGCAGGTGGTGGGCACGATGGCGGAGGAACGGAACAACAAGGTGATCGAGGTACTCGCCGCCGCCGTGCCGCTGGAGGCGGTGTTCGCGGGAAAGCTGATCGGCATGTTCGGCGTCGCGGTGTTGTTCATCACCTTCTGGGGGACGGTGCTGGGCCAGATTCTGTCGCTGGTGCCGGGCGACATGGCCGCCGGACTGGGTGCGCTGGCGCCCGCGGTGGGGACGCCCGTCTTCGTGATGCTGTTCGCCGCCTATTTTTCGATGGCCTATCTGCTGCTGGGCTCCGTCTTCCTTGGCGTTGGCGCGCAGGCGTCGACGATGCGGGAGATCCAGATGCTGTCGCTGCCGATCACATTGGTGCAGGTCGGCATGTTCGCGCTCGCCAGCGCCGCCGCGCGGCAACCGGGCAGCGTGCTGGCGATGGTCGCGGAAATCTTCCCCCTCTCCTCGCCCTTCGCCATGGCCGGCCGGGCGGCCAATTCCCCCGAGGTCTGGCCGCATCTGCTGGCGCTCGGCTGGCAGGCGATCTGGGTCGCCGCCTTCATCGCGGCGGGCGCGCGGCTGTTCCGGCGCGGCGTGCTGCAATCGGGCGGCGGTCGCCCCTTCTGGCGGCGCCGGCGCGCACCTATCTGAAGGGTATGACCACTGATCGCCGCTCCTTCCTGTCGCTTGCTGCGCTGACCGCGCTGATCGGCTGCCGTGGCACCGCCGCCGCTGCCGAGACCTTTCCCTATCGGCTGAGCGACGCGGAATGGCGCAAGAAACTGGATGGCCCGGCCTATGCCGTCCTGCGCCGGGAAAGCACGGAGCGGCCCTATTCCAGCCCGCTCAACGACGAGCATCGCGCCGGAATCTTCGCGTGCAAGGGCTGCGCGCAGCCGCTCTTCGCATCGAAGACCAAGTTCGACAGCGGCACGGGCTGGCCCAGTTTCTGGGCACCGCTGCCGCGTGCGGTCGGCATCCGGTCCGACCGTTCGATGCTGATGGAGCGGATCGAGGTGCATTGCGACCGCTGCGGCGGCCATCTGGGTCATGTGTTCGACGACGGGCCGCGCCCGACGGGGAAGCGATACTGTATGAACGGCGTCGCGATGACCTTCCGGCCCGCCTGACACCGCGACCCGATCAGCCGTTCGCTTCGGTGGAAGCGGAGCGGGCGGCGTAGACGGCGGGGTCGCCGTAGATGAAGCCCTTGGTGGGATAGGTGGAGGTGCCCAGCCCGTGATTGGGGCCGTACCACACCTTCACCCGGCTCCAGTCCCCTGCCTCGGACACGTCGACGGCGCGGACGTCGGTTTCGACGCCGCCCCGGCGCGACCAGTTGGCGTGGGTCAGCAGCACCTCGCGCTCGCTCACCACCTCGCTCACCATCGCGACATGGCCGACGCGCATCCGGCCGGTCGCCTCGAACGCCAGCACGGCGCCGGGGCGCGGGGTGTGGCCACGATCGTAGCGGCCCTCGGCCTGGCTCCACCAGGTGTTCGCGTTACCGTACAGGTCGATGCCCGACACGTGGCGGGCGAAGGGGGCACACTGCCAGAACTGGGCGGCGGCCGGGGTCGCCATCATCAGGCCGCACATCGCCATCAGCGCAAAACGCGCTGTCATCGCCTGTCGCATCGTCGTTTGAAACCCGCTTCGTTTGGGGAACGAGTGTCCGGCTACGGCCTGTCGGTTAACGAGGAAAGACCGGCGGGAACCTTATCCGACGAAGCGTGTTTTGGCGCCGACGACCCGCCGGCGCCGAGCCATCCCCGCCGCGTTACAGCGCGCCGGAACCGGGTTTCCACCCCATGATCCGATCGACGGTGGTGGCGGTAACGGCATGATAGCCGGGCCGCGCCTCCCGATAGATGCGAATCGCCAGCGCCCGGCCCCAGTCGCCCTGCCCCCATAGCTGTTCGAACAGCGGCGCAACGAACTTGCGCCGGCCCTGCCCCGTCAGGAACGCGCGCGCGGATGCTTCGGCGGGCGGATAGCGGTTGGCGAGCGCCAGTTGCAGCCAGACGAAGCGGATCTCCGAATTGCCGGTGTCGCTCCAATGGAATCGCCCATCGAGCGCGGCCAGCCGATCCCGTCCCAGCTGGCGGGGCAACTGGCTGATGAAACGGACATATTCCTGCGTCGTCACGTCACCCGGAACCGCCGACACCGGCCCGCCGGCGGCGAAGGCACGCGCGGCGGCGTCGATCGCGGGGAAAGCCTCCGACGTCACTCGGACGGCATTGGCGGGGATGCCGGGCTGATAGACCCATTGGTCCAGGCCGATCCGCTCCGCCTCGCCCGGTTTCAGCAGATTGGCGCGCAAGTCCTTGAGGAAACCGGCGCTCGTTTGCGGCTGGAAGGCATGGCGGTCGAAATAGCTGCGCAGATACGCGTCCCAGCGCGCGCGGCCGACGACCGATTCGATCGTGCGGAGGAACGTCGCGCCCTTGTCATAGGCGATCTGCGTCATGCCGTCGTCGGGATCGCGGCTGGCGGCAAGGTCGAGGTGCAGCTTGCTGTCCGCAGAGGTCGGCCCGCCGACGCCCTTCAACGCGTCCTGCAAATCGGTCCAAGCGAGGTCCGCTTCCATCGCCGCGCGGCGCTTGCCGTACAGCTTTTCCATGATCCGGTTCTCGAAATAGCTGGTGAAGCCCTCGTTCAGCCAGAAATCGTCCCAGGTCGCGTTGGTGACGAGGTTGCCCGACCAGCTGTGCGCCAATTCATGCGCGATCAGACTGACGAGGCTGCGATCCCCCGCAATCGCGGTCGGCGTGGCGAAGGTGAGCGTGGGGTTTTCCATCCCGCCAAACGGGAAGGAAGGCGGCAGGACGAGCACGTCGTATCGGCCCCAGCGATAGGGGCCGTAGAGCGATTCGGCGGCGGCGACGAACTTTTCGAGCTCGCCGAACTCATAGGCGGCCTTCTTCAGCGTCGCGGGCTCCGCCCAGATGCCGGTGCGCGGGCCGGTCGACTGGAAGGCGATATCCCCGGCGGCGAGCGCGATCAGATAGGGGGCGACCGGCTTGTCCATACGATAGGCGAAGGTGCAGCGGTCGGCGGTGCAGGCGGGCTTGCCCACCGCATCGCCGCTCATCACCGCCGTCAACGGACGTGGCACGGTGATGCGCGCGTCCCAAGTCTGGCGGATGCCCGGCGAATCCTGCGTCGGGATCCAGCTGCGATTGAGGATCGCCTCCCCCTGGCTGAACAGGAAGGGCTGCGTCTTCCCGGCCGTTTGCGCGGGCGTCAGCCATTGCAGCGCGGCGGCACCGGGGGCGCTGGTATAGGCGATGCGCACCTTCGTCGCGTCGCCCCGCTCGATCGTCAGCGCGGCGCCGTGCGCGGCATCCCCCTGCCCCACCGTATAGCGCAGCGGCCGCCCGGCGGTGTCGGTGACGGAGGCGATGACGAGACCGTTGTCGTCAAGCACCAGCTGGCGGCCGGGGCCGGTCACGTCCAGCACCGCCGTGCCGGCAAGGACGTGGCGGGCGAAATCGGCATCGAGATCGAGCGAAACATGCGTCACCCGCGCCTCCAGCGGACGGGCGTGGCTGTGGACGTCGCGCGCATCGGGACTCGTCAGGACGGGCGCCACCGCCGGCGCGGCGGCCGGGAGCGGCGCGGCGGCGGCGGCGAGCGTTGCGATCAGGGGAAGAGCGGTCAGGGTACGCATCGGCAACTCCGTTGGATGCGCCACCCTTAGCCCGATGACGACGCGATACCAGCCCGGCCTTGCGCGCATCCGATCCGCGCCGTACCCATGTTTCAAAATCCTGGGAGAGCGATGATGGATACCACTGGCCTGTTCCGCCTTGACGGCCGTACCGCACTGGTGACGGGGGGAAGCCGGGGGATCGGCCGGATGATCGCCGCCGGCTTCGTCGCACAGGGCGCGCGCGTCTATGTCTCCTCGCGCAAGGCGGCGGCGTGCGAGGAGACGGCGGCGGCGCTGGGGCCGAACTGCATCGCGCTGCCCGCCGACGTTTCGACGGTGGAGGGATGCCGTGCGCTCGCGGCCGATCTGGCGGAGCGCGAGGCGCGGCTGGACATCCTGGTCAACAATGCCGGCGCCGCCTGGGGCGTCGCGTTCGAGGATTTTCCCGAAAGCGGGTGGGACAAGGTGATGGACCTCAACGTCAAATCTCCCTTCTTCCTCACCCAGTCGCTGCACGGTCTGCTGAAGGCCGGCGGCACGGCGGGGCGACCGGCCAAGGTCATCAACATCACCTCGATCGACGGGATGCGCCTGAACGCATGGGAGACATACAGCTATCAGGCGTCGAAGGCGGCGCTGATCCAGCTGACCAAGCGGATGGCGGCACGGCTGGTGCGCGACGGCATCCACGTCACCTCGATCGCGCCGGGCGCCTTCGCCAGCGAGATGAACAAGGCGGCACGCGACCATGGCGACACGGTCGCGCGGAGTATCCCCGCCGGCCGGATCGGCGAGGCGGAGGACATGGCCGGCGCCGCCATCTACCTCGCCAGCCGTGCGGGCGACTATCTCGTCGGGGAGACGATCACCGTCGATGGCGGCCTCGTCCATGCCTCGCTGGGCGCGTCCATCGACGCGTGACCGGCACGCGAACGTTGAGACTGTTGAGACATGTGGGGCCCTCCGTCCGGGATATGCCGCGGCGCCCATGAAGGCCTTATGTGTCTTATCACATATGCTTATCGGCGCTTCGTCAGGTCTCAGCCGAGGATCGGGGCGCGGCGCGAATGTTGAGACAGGCTCGCTGTCGAGACGTTGACGGGGGTGAAGTGCGGCCATGCGCGCAGACTATGTGCGACATGGCCGTGTAGGACAGCCCTTCCCGGCCCGGCTTCTTCTCATGCGAGGCGGCAGGCGCGTGGTCAGCCCCGCTCGCATCCGACACGGCGAGGCACGATCGGGTTTGGAGGAGCCTCCAACCGCCCGAAGGCCATCGTGGTGAGCTGCTGGCCGAAGCGGCCGACCCACCCGGTCACATTCGCATCGCGACGGCCTGGCTGATGTGCCGGCGTGCCGCCCTGCCGCGCCGGGCCTTTATCGCGAAATATCGATCACGATTTTACCTCGCCGGGAAAAAGATCCGCGCGCCGGAATAACAACATCAGAAAAATATAACGGCGGCCGCGCATTGTAAAAATGGCGATACGCTGCAATATTAACCAGGCTACAGTCGCACATCGACGGTTTTCGGCGCTTTGCGGCCCGCTGTTCCTTCTTTGCCTGCTGCCGATGCGCCGGGCGTTCCGGTTTTCGGTTCGCCCCCTAAAAAGAAGGAAACTGCCTTGAGCACTCTCGGAACCGTCAAGTTCTTCAATGCCGACAAGGGCTATGGTTTTATCGCGCCGGACAATGGCGGCGGTGACGCCTTCGTCCATATCTCCGCCGTCGAGCGCGCGGGGATGATCACGCTGAAGCAGAACCAGCGCGTCACCTATGATCTGGAAGAGGATCGTCGGGGGAAGAGCAGCGCGGTGAACCTGCAGCCGGCCGACTGATGCCGCATGTGGCGGAGGGGCGCGAATGTGCCTGTCCGCCACGCCTTCCTGCCCCTCAACTTCCGGAGCCAAACGATGCGTGACAGCGAAACCTATGCCGGCCATGCGGCGCGTTGCCATCAGGAAGCGGACGAAGCCGTGCTGACGCTGGTGCGCGAGCGGGCACTCCGCGCGGAGGCGGCATGGACGGTGCTGGCCGAACGCAGCCTGAAGACCGAAGCCTCGCGCGACCGGCGTGAGGCGCGCGAGGCGGATGCCCTGACGATCGACGCGCCCGCCATCTGAACCCCGCCGCAGCCGGCGCGATTCGCGGCGGCTCGCGGTCTTCGATTGTCCGGCGCGGATAATTCGGCGCGGAGCGCGATTCGTGATTCGCAGGAGCGAATCGCCGCCCCCGATCCCCCGCCACAGATCAATCTCCGCGATTTGAATTACTTCCGCCGACAACGCGGAGACTGGGCATGAGTCCGGGCCGGCAAGCGAGAATTGCGGCGATAGCGAAATCGCAGGTCGATACGGGCATCGCGAACCCCGTCAGCGGCCCGGCGTCACCGCGACTCCATGCCATTCATCGATAGTTCAGCGGCGGAATTGGCGCGATCCGCAAGTATCGCAGCTTTGCGTTAACCAGACAAATCACTGTATCGTCAGAAAACGCCTCATTGCGAAGGCGGATAATCTTAAATTAACTATATATTGTCCCGCAATGGGAGGTCCCTTTTCGAGACTTTCGTTCATCTGGCCGTCAGAAATTTCGAAAAGTATCTAGCCCTCAACGCCGGATCACTGGACACACCGACCAGCACGGCTTGTTGAAAAGGGGACCAGATCATGAAGACCTTCGCATTCGTCGCCGCTGCCGCCGCCGTTGCTTTCTCGGCTCCCGCCAGCGCCTCCACCAACCTCGTCATGAACGGCGGGTTCGAGACCACGACGCTGGGCAGCTCGGCGCAGTTCAAGGACAACCAGGTCGCCGGCTGGACCAACGCCAAGACCAACGGCTGGACCGGCTACGGCTACAACTTCCTCGTCAAGTCCGGCACGGCCGACACCTCCGGCTTCACCTCGCTGGGCGGCAACCAGGACAAGCTGTACGGCCCGAACGGCACCAACAACTACGCCAACAACGCGCTGACGGCGTCGAGCCCCTCGGGCGGCAACTACATGCTGATGGACGCCGACACGAACTTCCATGGCGCGGTGTCGCAGGTCATCAACGGCCTGACGATCGGCCAGGTCTACACGCTGACCTTCGAATGGGCCGGCGCCAGCTGGTTCACCACGCCCAGCACGACCACCCATGCGTTCGACGTGACCTTCGGCGGCGTGACGCAGTCGACCGATACGCTGACCGTCGCCCCGCAGGGCTTCTCGGGCTGGCAGAAGGCCTCGATGAACTTCACCGCGACCGGCGCGCAGCAGACGTTGAGCTTCCTGTCGCAGGGCACGCCGAACGGCCTGCCGCCGACGAACCTGCTCGACAACGTGTCGCTGACCGCGGCGGTGCCTGAGCCGGCGACCTGGGCGATGATGATGGTGGGCTTCGCGATGGTCGGCGCCGCCTCGCGCTACCGCCGCCGCTCGGTGAAGGCCGCGCTGGCCTGAGCCTGAACGCCCCTCCCAAGGCGAAGGGAGCCGTCGGAGCGATCCGGCGGCTCCTTTTTTGCACGCTCAGCGGCGCTCGAACAATTTCCAGACGCGCGGATGGCCGGTCGGCTGCGGCTTGCCGTCCAGCCGGACGGCGCGGACGATAGGCACCGGCCGCAGGATCATCTGCCCCTTCATCGCGTCGATCCCGCCGCCGCTGGGCAAGGCCAGGATGCGCTTCACCACATCCATCCCGGCAATGACATGGCCGAATGCGGCGTATCCGTCATAGCCGGGGCGCGCGTCCATCTGCGGCGTCGGGCCGACCGTCAGCACGAAATTGCCGCCCGCCGAACTGGGGCTGTCGCCGCGCGCCATCGAGATGGTGGCATCGAGGTGGCGGATGCCCGTCTTCGACGTGGGTTCCAGCGCGAAGGGCGGCAGGATGCGCTTGGCATCCTGGCGGATGCCGCCCTGGATAAAGCCGTGGGTCGGGTCCTTCTTCCCCCGCGCGGCGCGATAGAAGACGGTGCCGTCGAAGCGGCCGTCATCGACATAGGCGAGGAAGTTGGCGCTGGTCCGCGGCGCGCGGCGCATGTCGAGCGCGACGACGATCGGGCCCGCCCCGGTATCGAGGCGGACGCGGACGGTGCCGGGCCTGGGGCCCGGGATCTGCGCGGCGGCGGGAATGGCCACCGCCAGCGCCAATAGGGGAAGGACCTTCACACGGGCGTCCTTAACGGGTCCGGCCTTGCGGGGCGATGACTGACGCGCCCCCTCCCCGGCGCGCCCGCTGGGGAAAGGCGGCGGGAAGAGTGCCGCTCCGCAGGACGCGAAGGCGACGGCCTTCCCGATAGCCCCCGGCCATCGCCGGGGGACGGGATCAGCGCGCGATCCCGCCCGCCGCGAGCACGGCCAGCGTGACGAGCTCGCTCGCGGTCGAGGCCATCGGCGCGATCTGCACCGGCTTTTCCAGACCGACCAGCACCGGGCCGATCATCGAATCGCCACCCAGCTCGCGCAGCAGCTTGGCGGAGATGTTCGCCGATTGCAGGCCCGGCATGATGAGGACGTTCGCCGGCCCCGACAGGCGCGCGAACGGATAGTTCGCCAGCTGCTTCGGGTTGAGCGCGGCGTCGGGCGCCATCTCGCCCTCATATTCGAAACCGGGCTTGCGCGCGTCGAGCACGCCGACGGCGGCGCGGATATTCTCCAGATAATGGCCCTCGGGATTGCCGAAGGTCGAATAGCTGAGGAACGCGACGCGCGGTTCGTGGCCCATGCGGCGCGCGACCTGCGCGGTCTGTTCGGCGATATCGGCCAGTTCCTCGGCGGAGGGGCGCTCGTTCACCGTCGTATCGGCGATGAAGACGGTATGCGCCTGCCCGACCAGGATGTGCAGGCCGAACGGCGTGCGGCCGGGCAGCGGATCGATCACGCGCTTCACCTCGCGCATCGAATGCGCCCAGGTGCGGGTGATGCCGGTGATCATCGCATCCGCCTCGCCCAGCTGGAGCAGGACGGCGCCGAAGATGTTGCGATCCTGGTTGATCATCCGCTCCACATCGCGGCGCAGGAAGCCGCGGCGCTGCACGCGTTCGTAGAGGAAGTCGACCATCTTCGGGACCAGCGGCGAGTGGCGGCTGTTATGGACCTCATATTCCTCGGGATTGGCGACGCCCAACGCCTGCAGCCGGTCATACACGTCGTCGCGGCCGACCAGCACGGGGGTGCCGTAGCCGCCCTCCTTGAACGAGATGGCGGCGCGCAGCACGACCTCTTCCTCGCCCTCCGCGAACAGGACGCGGCGCGGGTTGGCGCGGGCGCCCTCATAGGCGAGCGTCAGGAGCGAAGTGGTGGGGTTCAGGCGGCCGCGCAGCTGCTGGCGATAGGCCTCCATGTCGAGGATCGGCTTCGTCGCGACGCCCGAATCCATCGCCGCCTTCGCGACGGCGGCGGGCACCAGCTCCATCAGGCGCGGGTCGAACGGCGCGGGGATGATGTATTCCGGGCCGAAGCTGTGCTGCGTGCCATAGGCGATCGCGACCTCCTCCGGCACGCGCTGGCGTGCGAGTTCGGCGATGGCGCGCGCGGCGGCGATCTTCATCTCGTCGTTGATGCCCGTCGCGCGCACGTCGAGCGCGCCGCGGAAGATGAAGGGGAAGCCGATGACGTTGTTGACCTGGTTCGGATAATCCGACCGGCCGGTGGCGATGATCGCATCGGGGCGCGCCGCCTTGGCGAGTTCGGGACGGATTTCCGGTTCGGGATTGGCCATGGCGAAGATGATCGGCGCCTTCGCCATGTCCTTCACCATTTCGGGCTTCAGCGCGCCCGCGGCGGACAGGCCGAGGAAGACGTCGGCGCCGTTCAGCGCCTCGGTCAGCGTGCGGCGGTCGGTGGCGGCGGCATGCGCCGACTGCCACTGGTTGATGTCCTCACGCCCCTGGTAGATCACGCCTTCGCGGTCGCACATGATGACGTTGTCGTGGCGCACGCCCATCGCCTTCATCAGCTCGGTGCAGGCGATCGCCGCCGCGCCGGCGCCGTTGACGACGACCTTCACCTCGTCCAGCCGACGCCCAGTCAGCAGGCAGGCGTTGATGAGCCCCGC
>CAJYLQ010000016.1 GCA_913775975.1 uncultured Sphingomonas sp.
TCCGATCAGCCCCGACGTCGCGATCAGCAAAGCCGCGAGCAGCACCAGCGCCCGCCGCGCGCCGCCGGCCGGTACGAGGAAGGCGAGCCCGGCGACCACGACCGCCGCATAATGCGGCCAGCGCTGCCAATGGCACATCTCGCACGGATAGAGCCCGCCGAAGATCTGCGAGGCCCACGCCCCCGCCAGCAGCGCGAGCGGCAGGAGGAAGGCGATCCAGTGGCCCGCGCCGAACCGCGACGCGTTCACTTCGCCGCGACCTTCGGCTTCGTCGCCGCCGCGACCTGCGCCGCGCCGCCAAGCCGCGCCACCGTCTTCAGCGCATAGTTCAGCTGGAAGTCGGTGATGCCCTGCTTCTTCAGTTCCTCGGCGGTGGCGGTGAAGCGGGGATCGTCCTTGCCATCCTCCTCCAGCGTCTTGTCGTCGACCTTGCCCTCGTTGATGAGGTGACGGCGCAGGTCCGCCTCGCGGATCACCGGGCGGTCCTTGAAATCGGGGTCCGACAGCTGCGGCACCGCCACGTCCGGCTCGATCCCGCCTTCCTGCACCGAATGGCCCGAGGGGGTGTAGTACCGCGCCGTCGTGATCTTCAGCGCGCGATGCGGCCCGAGTTCGATGACGGACTGGACGGAGCCCTTGCCGAAACTACGCTCGCCCATGATGAGCGCGCGATGCTGGTCCTGCAGCGCGCCCGCGACGATTTCGGAGGCGGAGGCCGTGCCCGCATCGGTCAGCACGACGACGGGCAGGCCGCCCGTCACGTCGCCCGGCACGCGGCTTTCGGCATAATAGCGCTCGATATCGGTGCCGCGCCCGCGCTGCGAGACGATCTCGCCATGGTCGAGGAACACGTCGGCAACCGCGATCGCCTCATCCAGCAGGCCGCCACCATTGTTGCGCAGGTCGACGACATAGCCCAGCGGCTTGTGGCCCAGCGACTGGGTGATCGCCGCCACCGCCGCGCGCGTCTCCGCGCCGGTATTCTTCGAGAAGGTATTGATGTTGATATAGCCGACGTCGCCGCGCACTTCCCACTTCACCGGCTTCTGGACGATGCGCTCGCGCACCATCGTCACGTCCAGCGGCTTGTCGCGGCCCGCGCGCACCAGCGACAGCGTGATCTTACTGCCCGACGGGCCGCGCATCTTCGCCACCGCCTGATCCAGCGTCAGTCCATAGGCGAGTTCGCCGTTGATGCGCAGGATCAGGTCGCCCGCCTTCACCCCCGCGCGGTCGGCCGGCGTATCCTCCTGCGGGGCGATCACCTTCACCGCGCCGTCCTGCATCCCCACGGTAAGGCCCAGCCCGCCATAGGCGCCGTCGGTCATGATCCTGAGATTGTCGTAATCGACCCCCGTCTCATAGACGGAATGCGGGTCCAGCGCGGCGAGCATCCCGTCGATCGCGCCCTTTATCAGCGTCTTGTCGTCGACCTGGTCGACGTAATTCGCCTTGATCCGGTTGAACACGTCGAGAAACTGGTCGAACTCGCGATAGGTATCGCTGTCGGATGCCGCCATCGCGGCGGTGGCGAGAGGGACGGCCGACATGGCGGCAACGATCGCAGTGGCAGTCAGCAGCGGACGACGCATCGGGAACCTTACGACAACAATCGGCGCACCCTAGCCAATTGTCCGGGCGGGAGCAAAGCACGGTTGGCGTGAACGGCGGCTGACCGGCAAGCGGGCTATCCGATCAACGCGGCGGCATCGACGGGCTGGCCCTTGCGCCGCAGTTCGACGGTGACATGCGCCTCCTCGCCCCCGCCCGCCGCGCCCAGCGGCGTTCCCGCCGCCACCGACTGGCCGACCGTGACCTTCAGCGCCGCCAGCCCCGTCACCAGGCTGCTCCACCCGCCGCCATGATCGATGATGATGATCGCGCCATAGCGGCGGAACGGCGCGGCGTAGCGCACCACGCCCCCCGCCGGCGCCACCACCGCCGCGCCCGGCCGTGCCGCCAGCGTCAGCCCGCGCGAGCGGACGCCCGCCTCCGAAATCTCGCCGAAGCCGGTCAGCAGCCGCCCCGCCACCGGCAGGCGATAGAGGCCGGGGCGCGGCGGCGGCATCGCCTGCCCCGCCGGCACGTCGCGCGGCAGCGGGGCGGGCAGTCGCGCCAGCCTTTCGACCACCGCCTGCCCGCGCCCCTGTTCCGCCAGCCGTTCGACCAGATCGCGCGCCGCCTCGCCCAGCGCCAGCGCCCGGTCCGATTCGGACAGCGCGCCCCGGCCGAGTTCCGCCGCGCGCGCACGGTGCTGCCGCTCCGCCGCCGCCAGCACCCCGCGTTCGGTATCCAGCCGTGCCCGGCCGCTCCGCAGCGCGGCGGCGGCGGCGATCGCGCGGGCGCACAACGCCTTCGTCCCGGCCACCTGCTCGCGCACCTCTGCCGTACGCGCGCGGATCGCGGGCAGCGTCGTCGCCAGCACCGCGCGCAGATGGACCAGATCGTCGACCGAGCCGGGCTGCGCCACCGCCGCCGCCGCCGGTCGCATCGTCAGCGACTGGATCGCCGCCAGCAGCCGGGCGAGCGGCGCCTGCTCCGCCGCCAGCGCCCCGCGACGCGCCGCCAGCTGCCGCGCGACGATCCGCGCGCGCAGCTCCGCCGCCGCCAGCCCCGCCTCCGCCGCCGTCACCCGCGCGGCCAGCCCGCGCTGCTCCGCCGCCGCCCGCGCCGCCGCGTCCGTCTCCAGCGCGGCGGCGACCAGCAACCGCTCGGCCCGCGCTCCGGCGACCGCCGCCGCCTGCCGCGCCTCGATCAGCCGCGCCCGCTCGTCGCCGGGCGGCGGCGGCGCCTGTGCGGCCACGCCCCCCGCCAGCGCCGCCAGCGCCAGCACGGCCGGGAGCGCGCGAGCGCTCATCCTTCGCGATGATAGGGGTGGCCGGCCAGGATGCTCGTGGCGCGGAACAGCTGCTCCGCCAGCATCGCGCGCGCCAGCATATGCGGCCAGGTGGCGCGGCCGAAGGACAGCAGCAGGTCCGCCCCCGCCCTCTCCGCATCGTCGAACCCGTCCGCCGCGCCCAGCAGGAACCGCGCCTCGCGCACGCCATCGTCGCGCCAGCGGCCCAGCCGCTCGGCAAAGGCGAGCGAGGGCAGCACCTCCCCCTTCTCGTCCAGCAGGATGCGCCGTCCCTGCGATGGCGGCGGCGGCGGTTCGCGGCCGCCGGTATCGGGCAGCTCGGTGATGCGCGTCGGCCAGGCGATCCGCTTCATGTAGCGATCGACCAGCTCGGCCTCTGGCGAGCGGCCGATCCGCCCGCGCGCGACGATATGCAGCAGCATCCGCGCGGCCCGCCGGTCAGTGCGCCGGCGTCTCTCCGGCGGTGGGGGCCGGCGCATCCCCGAACGACCACATCCGCTCCAGATTGTAGAAGGAGCGGACCTCGGGCCGGAACAGGTGGACGATCACGTCGCCCGCGTCGATCAGCACCCAGTCGGCGGTCGGCAGCCCCTCGATCCGGGGGCTGCGGCCGCATTCGGCCTTGATCCGCTCGGCCAGCTTCTGCGCCATGGAGGCGACCTGCCGGGTCGAACGGCCGCTGGCGATCACCATGTGGTCGGCGATCGTCGACTTGCCGGCGAGCGGGATCGACACCGTCTCCACCGCCTGATCGTCGTCGAGCGATTGCAGGACCAGCCGGTGCAGCGCCTCGATCTCTGCGGCATCGGTGGAACGGGTCACGGAAGGGGTAGTGGCCAAGGGAACTCCTGGGAGGACGGACCCCGCATCATGCGCAGGTGCCAGTCGGGATCACCGGCGCGAAGGCCGGTCGCGGACGTCGGATCGGGGCGGAAGCGCAGCAGCACCAGGGCCGGCAAACTCCACATCGTCCATCGTTGCGCCGCCGACCGCGGTCGCCGGTAGCGCCGCAGCCAGGCCATCGCGGGACCCGCGAGGGCACACCCATCATATCCCGGACGTGCGACGACCGCAATCGGGATCGCGCGGGCGATCTTCCGCCAGTCGCGCCAGCGGTGGAACTGGGCCAGATTGTCCGCCCCCATGATCCAGATGAAGCGGCGATGCGGGTGTGCGCGCTGCACCGCGCGGATCGTATCGATCGTGTAGCGGGTGCCCAGCCGCGCCTCCACCGCCGTCGCGCGGATCGGCGCGCGCCGCGCCATCGCGCGGGCGGAGGCGAGCCGCGCCTGCAGCGGCGCCATGCCGGCGGCGGGCTTCAGCGGGTTGCCGGGAGATACCAGCCACCACGCATCGTCCAGCCCCAGCGCATCGATCGCCGCCAGCGTGATGCGGCGATGGCCGCGATGTGCGGGATTGAAACTGCCGCCCAGAAGCCCCGTCGTCCTCAACCGCGAACCTGCCCGGTGCCGTGGCCGATCCACTTATAGGTCGTCAGCCCCTCCAGCGCGACGGGTCCGCGCGCGTGCAGGCGGCCGGTGGCGATGCCGATCTCCGCCCCCATGCCGAATTCCCCGCCATCGGCGAACTGGGTGGACGCGTTCCACAGCACGATCGCCGAGTCGACCTCCGACAGAAAGCGATTCGCGACGGCCGGATCCTCGGCGATGATCGCGTCGGTATGGCCCGAACTGTGCCGGGCGATATGCGCCAGCGCGCCGTCCAGCCCGTCGACCAGCGCGACGGAGGCGATCGCGTCCAGATATTCGGTGTCCCAGTCTTCCTCGGTAGCAGGCTTCACGATTTCACCGAACGACGCCTCGACGCGATCGCCCCGCACTTCGCAGCCGGCATGTTGCAGGGCCTCAACCAGCTCGACTGGTTCCGCGAAATCGCGGTCGATCAGCAGAGTCTCCATCGCGCCGCACACGCCGGTGCGCCGCATCTTGGCGTCGAGCACCACGGCGCGCGCCATCGCCGGATCGGCGGAGCCGTCGACATAGACGTGGTTGATGCCGTCGAGATGCGCGAGCACCGGCACCCGCGCATCCGCCTGCACCCGCGCGACCAGCCCCTTGCCACCGCGCGGGATGATGAGGTCGATCACCCCCGCCGCCGCCAGCATCGCCCCCACCACCGCGCGATCCGCGACCGGGACCAGCTGCACCGCCGCCGCCGGCAATCCCGCCGCCGCCAGTCCCGCGCAAAAGGCGGCGTGGAGCGCCTGGTTGCTTGCCAGCGCCTCGCTGCCCCCGCGCAGGATCACGGCATTGCCGCTCATCACGCCCAATGCGGCGGCATCGGCGGTGACGTTGGGCCGGCTTTCGTAGATGATGCCGATCACCCCGATCGGCACGCGCACGCGCGACAAGGCAAGGCCGTTGGGCCGCACCCGCCGGTCGATCACCTGTCCGACCGGATCGTCCAGCGCGGCGACCGCCTCCACCGCGTCCGCCACGCCCGCCAGCCGCGCCGGGTCGAGGCGCAGCCGGTCGAGCAAGGCGGGCGACAGGCCCGCCGCGCTGCCGCGCGCCATGTCGGCGGCGTTGGCGGACAGGATCGCATCGGCCCGCGCCCTGATCTCCGCCGCCGCCGCGACCAGCCCAGCACGCCGCGTCGCACTTGGCAAACGGGCGAGCACCCGCGCCGCGTCGCGCGCGGCGGCACCCATCCTTGCCATCATTTCAACGGGATCGTGTTCTGCATCGGCCATGACGAGCCATCCCTAGCATGGCATACCCCCCTCGCGCGAGGGCGCGGGCGCTGTTAGACAGCGGACATGACGGGGGAAATCGGGGCGGCCGGCGATCTGGCCATGGGGACGATGCTGGCGCATGCGGTGGACCCGCATGGCGATGCGCATGGCGACGGGGCGGGCGGCATCTGCCTCAACTGCGGCACGCGGCGGCTGGGCGCCTTCTGCCATGCCTGCGGCCAGTCCAGCCATGTCCATCGCAGCTTCGGCGCGATCGGCCACGATCTGGCGCACGGCGTCTTCCATTTCGAGGGACGGATCTGGCGCACGCTGCCGATGCTGCTGTTCCGGCCGGGTGAACTCACCCGACGCTACGCGCATGGCGAACGCGCGCGGTTCGTGTCACCGATGGCACTGTTCCTGTTCATCGTCTTCGTGCTGTTCGCGATGCTGAGCGTGGTCGGCGCGCATCTGGAGATGCCGGAGATGGGCTCGGCACGCGAACGCGCCGCGACCAGCCAGATCCGCACCGCGCTGGCCGATAACGCCCGCGTGCAGGCCAAGCTGACGCAAGAGCGTGCCGCCACCACCGACGCCGCCGCCACCCGCCGCCTCGACGCGAAGATCGCGGAGGTACGGCGCGAGGCGACGATGCTGGAAAAGACGGGCGAAACGCTGGACAGCCCCGATCTCGAACAGCTGGCGAAGATCCGCACCGGCTGGAAGCGGCTGGACAAGGGCCTGGCCAAAGCGGCGGAGAACCCGAACCTGATCCTCTACAAGCTGCAGTCGAACGCGTACAAGTTCGCCTGGGTGCTGATCCCCTTCTCCCTGCCGTTCATGTGGCTGCTATTCCCGTTCAGCCGCCGCTTCACGCTGTACGACCATGCGGTCTTCGTCACCTATTCGCTCTGCTTCGTCAGCCTGCTGGGGATGGCATTGGGGCTGCTGGGGATGATCCCGGTCGGTGCGGGGTGGCTGCTGCTGACGGCGACGATCCTGATCCCGCTGCACATGTATCGCCAGCTGCGCGGCGCCTATGGCGTCAGCCGGATCGGCGGGATCGTGCGGATGCTGTTGATGTTCGTCGCGGCGAACGTCGCGCTGCTGGCCTTCGTCGCGCTGCTGATGGGACTGGGGCTGGTCGGCTAGACCCGGCCGACACGGCGCCGGACCGGCAGCCCCTCCCCTTGGACGGAGGGTTTCGGGGGGAGAGCTTCGTCGCAAGCACGACGCGTGTCGAGCTGTCCCCCACCCCGCCCGGCGGCCCCTACCGGCAGGGGAACTTCGCGGCGATCACCCTGGCATAACCGTCCTTGAGCGGGCGACGCTGATAGTCTGCGGGCAGCGCGGCGAGGCTGTCGATCATCTCCTCGATCCCGACTGATTCCCCTTCGGGGATGCAGGCGAGCGGCGGCTTCTTCGCGGCGATGCGCTGGCGGTTTTCGGCGCGCAGCGCGGCGCTCGCCTCCGCGGCCTCGCCCTTCAGCACCTGGAAATCGGGGGTGAGCATCGCCGCGAACCCCAGCGAGCGGATGCCGTTGGCGCGCTCGACGAAGGTGCCGACGGTCATCGCCGCCCCGGCGGGCGCGGCCAACGCGGCGGTGGCGAGCGCGGCGAAACACAGCTTGTATTTGAACGACATGGGCCGGACTTTCCATAGATGAGGAAAGCCCGGCCCATGGCATGGGGCGGCTGAGCGCCCCATGAATATCGCGGTCAGCCCCGCGTCAGCCGGCCCTCAGGCGCCCAGCGGCGACGGGTTGCCGAACGGGCCGGTATTGCGCCGGGTCTTGGGGATCGAGGAGCCCGACACCGGCACCGCCGGCGTCTTGGGCCCCTGATCGCGGCGACCGATATCCTCGCCCGCGATCAGCTTCTTGATCTCGTCGCCCGACAGCGTCTCATATTCCAGCAGCGCGCCGGCCAGCAGGTGCAGCTGGTCGACATGGTCGGTCAGCAGCTGCTTGGCGCGGTGCAGGCCGCCCTCGACGATCGACTTGATCTCGTCGTCGATCAGCTGCGCGGTCTGGTTCGACATGCGCACGGGCTGCGAGGACGAATAGCCTAGGAAGCTCTCACCCTCCGGCTGCGCGTATTCGACCGGCCCGACCTTGTCCGACATGCCCCACTTGGTGACCATGTCGCGGGCAAGACCCGTGGCATACTGGATGTCGCCGCTCGCGCCCGAAGACACCTTGTCATACCCGAAGATGATCTCTTCGGCGACGCGGCCGCCCATGGACACGGCGAGGTTCGCGTACATCTTGTCGCGGTGATAGCTGTAGCTGTCCCGCTCCGGCAGGCGCATCACCATGCCCAGCGCACGGCCGCGCGGGATGATCGTCGCCTTGTGGATCGGGTCCGACGCCGGTTCGTGGATCGAGACGATCGCATGACCCGCCTCGTGATAGGCGGTCATCCGCTTCTCGTCCTCGGTCATGACCATCGACCGCCGCTCGGCGCCCATCATGACCTTGTCCTTGGCCTCTTCGAATTCGGCCATCGCGACGAGGCGCTTCGACTTGCGCGCCGCCATCAGCGCCGCCTCGTTGACGAGGTTGGCAAGGTCCGCGCCCGAGAAGCCCGGCGTGCCGCGCGCGATCGTGCGCGCATCGACGTCGGGCGCCAGCGGGATCTTCTTCATATGGACTTCGAGGATCTTGATGCGGCCCTCGATATCCGGGCGCGGCACGACGACCTGGCGGTCGAAGCGGCCCGGACGCAGCAGCGCGGGGTCGAGCACGTCGGGGCGGTTGGTCGCCGCGACGATGATGATCCCCTCGTTGGCCTCGAAGCCGTCCATCTCGACCAGTAGCTGGTTCAGCGTCTGCTCGCGCTCGTCATTGCCGTTGCCCAGCCCAGCGCCGCGATGGCGGCCGACCGCGTCGATCTCGTCGATGAAGACGATGCACGGCGCCGACTTCTTGGCCTGTTCGAACATGTCGCGGACGCGGCTCGCGCCGACGCCGACGAACATCTCGACGAAGTCCGAGCCGGAAATGGTGAAGAACGGTACGCCCGCCTCACCCGCGATCGCGCGGGCGAGCAGCGTCTTGCCGGTACCGGGCGAGCCGACCAGCAGCGCACCCTTCGGGATCTTGCCGCCCAGCCGGGCGAACTTCGACGGGTCCTTCAGGAACTCGACGATTTCCTGCAGCTCTTCGCGCGCTTCGTCGATGCCGGCCACATCGTCGAACGTCACCTTGCCTTCCTTCTGGGTCAGCATGCGCGCGCGGCTCTTGCCGAAGCCCATCGCGCCGCTGGCGCCGCCGCCCTTCTGCATCTGGCGCAGCACGAAGAAGGCGATGCCGATGAACAGCAGGAACGGCAGCGAATTATAGAGCATCAGCATCCAGATGGACGGCCCTTCCTCGGTCTTCGCCGTGAAGGTCACGCCCTTTTCGCGCAGACGCGGAATCAGCTGCGAGTCGGGAACCGGGGTGGTGCGGAACTTCTCGCCCGAGGACAGCGTACCGGTGATCGACTCACGCGAAATCGTCGCGGTCTTCACCGTGCCTTCGTCCACCTTATCCAGGAAGGTCGAATATTCGATCTGGTTGCCGCTCTGGGCCGAGGACCCCGCGCCCGACAGGCTGACGAACAGGGCGAGCGCCATCAGGATGCCCACCCAGATCAACAGGCTCTTCATCCAGGGGTTGCCGCCCCCATTGGGATCGGGGCTCTGCTGCTTGTCGTTGTCGTTCATCGGTGCCGGATACCTTTCGCTGCCAAGATAGGCATGGCGAGGTTAATGGCAATGGAACAAGACCGATCAATGTGATCGCGGTGGATGCATTCCTCCCCAAGCTATGCTTGGGAGGAATGGGGTCAGCCCGTCTTGCGCGGCGGGGCCGGGCGGAAGCGCCAGACGCCGGACCGGACGCTGGCGATCACGCCGGCCTGGGTCGCGCGGCTGCCTTGCGAAAGCGATTCAAGCAGCTTTTCGATATTGCTGCCCTCGCTCCACGCCGGGCTTTCGATCCCGGCGGCGGCACGGACCGTGCCGATCGCGCGGCGGGCCAGACGGCGGCCCAGCTCGCGCGGCAGATCGGCGGCCTGGATGCGGACATTGTCGCCATCGATCTGCGCCCGGTCCTGCCAGAGCCAGTCGACCGTCGCGCGCAGGTCGGTATCCGCCTCGGCCAATTGCGCGGCCGCCCGGGCCAGCTGCGCGACGCCCAGCCACTCATGGCTGTCGAGCAACTGCCGGAAGCGCGTGCGGTCGTGGCGCGGGTCGTGATTGGCAGGATCGTCGACGAACGGCGCCTCGGCACGACGCACGATCCGGCGCAGCTCGGCACGCCGCCAGTCGAGCAGCGGGCGAAGCACGGCCATATCGGCGATCACCGTCCGCGCCCGCACGCCCGACAGGCCCGACAGCCCTGCCCCACGCGCGGCGCGCATCAGGAAGGTCTCGGCCTGGTCGTCGGCATGGTGCGCCGTCAGGATGGCCGCCGCCCCGATCGCGCGAGCCTGTGCGGCAAGCAGGGCATAGCGTACCTCGCGTGCCTGGGACTGGATGCTCGCCCCGGCGATCGGCGTCTTACGGCGAAGGGCGTGATGCGGCACGCCCAATCGGGCGCAATGATCGGCGACCATCCGCACCTCGTCCGCCGCCTCGGGCCGCAGTCCATGGTCGACCGTCGCGACCGCGACCCGCCCCGGAAAGGCCGCCGCTGCCAGCGTCAGCATCGCCATGCTGTCGGGCCCGCCCGACACCGCCAGCAACAGCGGTGCCGCGTCGGCATGGGGATCGTGAAGAAGCGTCAGATCGGCGACGAAGCGCGCAATCTGATCGTCGGCCGTGGCATCGGTGGCCATGATGCTCTCAAAACTGGTCAGGGATGCGCGCGCTCTGGCCCTTCCGCCGCACCAGTGCAAGAGGTTTCGTGGCTTTGTGCTTTCCTCCCCTGAAGGGGAAGGGCTCGCATTGGTTCAAGACGATGTCCCCCCTCGCAGGGGAGGACTATACATTACTGACACTTCGCCGCGCTGCGCCCGCTGGCGATCTGGCTCTTCATCGCGGCGGACAGCTTCGCGCCGTACACGTCGCTCAACTCGTCATAGACCTTGCAGGCATCGGCCGCCTTGTTGAGCTTGGTCAGCGCCTGACCCAGATAGAGCAGGCTGTCGGGCGCGCGCTCGCCGTCCGGGAATTTCTTGTAATTCTCGTAAAAGGCCATCGACGCCAGGCTGGGCTTGCCGGAGTCGAGATAGGTGCGACCCAGCAGGTTCTGGGCAAAGCTGGCGCGGCGGCTCTTGGGATAGTCGGCGACCATCTTCTTTAGCGCGGCTTCCGCTTCCGGATAGCGCTTGGCCTGCCACAGACGATAGCCATAGAGATAGGCGTCTTCCGCCGGATCGCCGGTCGAGGGTTTGTCGACCGCCGCCGCCGGGGTCGAGGTCGCGGTATCGCCCGTGACGACCGAGGGTGCCGCCGGGGTCTTGGTCGGGCGCGTCGATCCGCTGGCCGCGGCAGGCGCGGTCGCGTCGAGCGGTGCGCTCTGCCCGGCCGGGGCGATCGGCGCGGGGCCAGACTCCAGCGCCTTCAACCGTGCTTCGGTCGCGCGCTTATAGGCGTCAAACTGATCCTGAAGCTGGCGGGTGCGATACCCGTTCTGCTCGATCTGGCCGGTCAGTCCGGCCATCTGCTCCTCCAGCGACGTGACGCGGGAGGTCAGGTCCGACAGCGCGCTGGAGGCGGGAACGCCCGGCGCCTGGGCCTGGGTCTGCGGCGCGGTGATCTCCGGCTGGACATAGCCGCCCGCGCCGTTCGGGAAGACCTTGCGCTGGACCGCGCGCATCTCGCTTTCCAGCTTGCCGACTCGGCCCTCGACATTGGATTGGGCGATGGCGGCGGTCGGCAGGATCATCACGGCCGCGACCCCGGCCAGCAACAGGTTACGCATCGGTTTCACCCCCCGGTGGGCTGATTATGAAAGGGACAGGGCCACCCTGCCCTGCCCCGGCTGTCTCCAGCCTGAAGATTTCCGCGTCTTACAGATCCGCCGGTGCCGTGGCGGCCGGCGAAGGCGACGGCGCGGGCGCAGGTGCCGTCAGGGCGTTGCCGCCCGTCTCGCCGCTCGTGCTGCGCGTCGAACGACGCTCCGTCCGTTCGCGCAGCGGGGCAAGCACGGTCGGCGTCGGCACGGCGGCCGGTGCGGGAGCACCCGACAGCCGCGCACCGATCGCCTGCGGATCGAGCCGCACATCCTTGATCGCACGCGAGCCGTCACCCAGCGGCGGGATCGGCTTGCCGTCCAGCGTCACGCTCAGCTTGTCGGGGCGACCGACATTCAGCAGCGGCCCCTTGGCGGTGGCGGGCACCTCATAGCTTTCGCCGGGCTTCAGCGTGCCCATCTTCAGCGTGACATTGTCGGCGTCATAGACGCGCAGCCACACCTCGCCATTGGCGGTCAGTACGACCTTGCCCGTCGTCACCGGAGTTGGGCTGGGTGCCGGCGTGGGGGCGGGCGCGGAGGTATTGGTCAGCGGGGTCGCGGCGGGCACCTCCTGCGCGGTGCGGTCGCGGCGGAACAGATCGGTTCCGTACCACAGCCCCGCAATGACGAGCAGCGCCAGCGCCAGGCCGACCCCGACGATCGCCAGTCCGCGCGACGGCACGCGCGCCGGATCGGCGATGTCCTGCGGCACATATTCGGTCACGCGGCGGCCCAGCCTGTCGACATCGGCGCGCACCGCCTGCGCGATCGCGACCTCGTCCGCACCGACCGCGCGGGCATAGGCCTTGGCGAAGCCGACCGCATAGGTGGCCGACGGCAGGCTCTGATAATCGGATGCCTCGATCGCCGCGAGATGGCGACTGGGGATGCGCGTGCGCGCACCGATATCGCCCAGCGATAGCCCCTGCGCCTCACGCGCCGTGCGCAGGACGTCACCGGCGCGGGCAGGTGCCGCTGGTGCGGCATCGTGGCCGGGATTGACCTCGTCCATTCTCAACTCCGAAGCGACCATGGCCCACCCCATGATCGCGGTCGTTCTTTCAGACGGCTGGGATCAAGTCAACGCGGACACCTGACCTGGATCAGGCCAATTCCACACCGTTCGTCGCAGCCCAGGCACCAAGTGCCCCACGCATGTCACGCACCGGATGGGCGAGCAGCCGGGCCATCTCGGCCGTGATCGCGTCCCGGTCGAGCGAGCGGATCATCGCCTTGACCGGACCGACCGCCGCCGGGGTGATCGACAGCCGGTCGATGCCCAGCCCGATCAGCGCCATCGCCTCCAGCGGACGCCCGCCCATCTCGCCGCACACGCCGACCCGAACCCCCGCCGCACGCGCAGGCTCGACCACCCG
>CAJYLQ010000017.1 GCA_913775975.1 uncultured Sphingomonas sp.
GGCGCTGCACGATGTCGGCGCCGGCTCCGGCGGCACGCGCAATATCGGCGGCAACACGCATTATCACGTCGATCTCGAAGGCGAACTGGCCGACCTGCACGGCAAGGAAGCGGCGCTGCTCTTCACCTCCGGCTACGTCTCCAACGAGGCGACGCTGGCGACGATGGCGAAGATCCTGCCCGGCTGCGTGATCTTCTCCGACGAACTCAACCACGCCTCGATGATCGCGGGCATCCGCAACGCGGGCTGCGAGAAGCGCGTGTTCCGCCACAACGACGTCGCGCATCTGGAGGAATTGCTGGCCGCCGAGGATCCCTCGGCGCCCAAGCTGATCGCGTTCGAAAGCGTCTATTCGATGGAGGGCGATGTCGCCCCCATCGCCGCGATCTGCGACCTCGCGGACAAGTACAACGCGCTGACCTATCTCGACGAGGTCCATGCGGTCGGCATGTACGGCGCGCGGGGCGGCGGCATTTCGGAACGGGATGGCGTCGCCGACCGGCTGACGATCATCGAGGGGACGCTGGGCAAGGCGTTCGGCGTGATGGGCGGCTATATCGCCGCCGACCGCACGATCGTCGACGTGATCCGCTCCTATGCGCCCGGCTTCATCTTCACGACCTCGCTTTCGCCCGTGCTCGTGGCGGGCGTACTGGCGAGCGTGCGCCACCTGAAATCCTCCAGCATCGAGCGTGAGGGGCAACAGGCCGCCGCCGCGAAACTGAAGGCGATGCTAGCGGATGCCGGCCTGCCGGTGATGATCGGCGAGACGCACATCGTGCCCGTGATGGTCGGTGATCCGGTGAAGGCCAAGAAGATCAGCGATATCCTGCTCGCAGAATATGGCGTGTACGTGCAGCCGATCAACTACCCGACCGTCCCGCGCGGCACGGAGCGGCTGCGCTTCACGCCGGGCCCGGCGCATGACGAGGCGATGATGCGCGAACTGACGCAGGCGCTGGTCGAAATCTGGGGCAGGCTGGAATTGAAAAAGGCGGCCTGACCGCCCCTTACAACAGGCCGGCGAGGATCGTCAGCCCGCCAAGCCCCAGCGAAAGCGGCACTCGCAGTGCCATCCAGTTGTCCGGCGCCTCCCCGGTCGCGACGAGATGCCGGTCCACCAGCAGCGTCGCGAAGATCGCGGCCCCCAGCGCCACCAGCGCGGCCCCGCGCGGCAGGACGAACAGCTGGCCGAGCCCGATCGCCAGTGCCGCCAGCGACGGCAGCACCGCGACGGCGGCCAGGCTGGCCTGTCCGGCATCCCGCCGCATCGCGAACCCCCACCAGATGCCGCCGAGGAAACTGAGGATCAGCCCGCCATAGAGCAGCGCGATCCCCTGCCCCAGCGGCGCATCCAGCCCGGTCACGACCAGCCCCGCCGCCGCGACCTGTGGCAGCAGCCCGGCAAAGCCCAGCGCCAGCGCCACCCATCCCACGCGCGGGGTCATCGCATTTCGTCCGTCATCATGGCGAGGAAACGATGCCGCCGCGCCGACGATCCCCTCACACCTTCGCCAGCGGCCCGGCGGCGATGACGGCGCCGGTCGGCTTGCCGGTCGGCGACCCGCCTGGCGGCTCGATGGAGATGGCGAGCGTCGCTCCCGGCACCAGCCGCGCCCGATCCGTCGGCGTCAGCGGCAATTGCGTCGCCGCCCCCGCCAGCAGGCCGAGTGGATAGGGCATGCCATCGCCGCCGATCACCCAAAGCTGCGCGACACGGCCCGCCGGCACGGTCGGCGCGGCGGTCAGGCGCAGAGCACCTGCGCCCGCATCGAACGTCGCGGCGACGGCATCGCGCGCCGCCCCCTGCCCCGCCAATGCGGCCACCAGCGGCGCGGGGGTGGCGACCGGCGCACGCGGTGCCTCGCCCGGCCGCAGTGCGACGATGACGAGCAGGCACGCGGCCAGCGCGGTACTGGCGATGGCAAGAAGCGGCCATGGAAAGCGCCGCGATCGCGCCGACGCCGGCGATGGACCGCCAAGGCTGGCATCGATCCGGTCGATCAGCCCCTCGGGCGGCTCCGCCTCCGGCCACAGGTCGAACAGCTGCGCCAGCCATTGCCGCCAGCGTTCCACCTCCGCCGCGAAGTCCGGTTCAGCGAGGACGCGCCGCAGCGCCGCCGCGCGCTCCTCGCCATCGAGCGTGCCGAGCGCCAGTTCGGCCGCGGCGACATCCGGCTCGGCCCCGTCATCGGTCACGGTGCAGGCACTCCTTCAAGCGGGCAAGGCCCCGACGGATCCAGCTTTTCGCGGTGCCGGCGGGCACGCCGCGTCGCTCCGCCAGCTCGGCATAGGTCACGCCATCGAAAAAGGCGGTGCGGATCGCGTCCGCCTGTCGCGCCTCCAGTTCCCGCAGGCAATCGTGCAGCGTGTGGCGCTCACCCTCTTCGACCAGCATCGCCTCGGCATCCGGGGCGGGGTCGACGGGCTCGGGCGCATCCTCCAGCCGGCCGGCGAAGCGGGCGGCATTGGCGCGGCGCCAGTCGATCGCCTTGTTGCGCGCGATCGTCGCCAGCCAGCTGATCGGGCTGGCCCGCCCCGGCTCCCAGCCGCCCGCGCGGCGCCAGATCACCAGATATACGTCGTGCAAGACATCCTCCGCGGCCTGTCGGTCACCGCAGATACGCAGCGTGATGCCAAACAGCTTCGCGGAGGTCAGACGATAGAGTTCATGGAACGCGGCGCGGTCCTCGCTGCCCGTCGCGATCAGCGTCGCGGCCAGATGCGCGCGGGCCGTGTCACTGGCGGTTCGACGCATCGGTTCAGTCCGCGAGGGGCTTGGCGACGGCGCCGCGATGCATCACGAAGTCCACCGTTTCCAGCCGGCGCACATCCTCCAGCGGCGATCCGCGCACGGCGATGATGTCCGCCGCCTTGCCCGGGGCGATCGTTCCGATCGTATCGCTCTGGCCCAACAGGTCGGCCGCCGCGACGGTGGCGGTGCGGATCGCCTGCGCCGGCGTCATGCCGATCTTGTCGACCAGCAGCGCGAACTCCTGCGCATTGATGCCATGTTTCGAAACGCCCGAATCGGTGCCGAACGCGAATTTCACTCCCGCCTTCAGCGCACGCCGATGGCTGTCGACCATCGCGGCCGCCGCCGCCTCGGCCTTGGGGATGGTAGCGGGCGGCAGTGCGCCCGATCGGGCCTGCGCCAGCGCGGCGACGGGGGCGAGTTCGGTCGGGACCAGATAGGCCCCCGTCTTGCGGAACAGCGCAATCGCCTCGTCGTCGAGGAAGCTGCCATGCTCGATCGAATCGGCGCCGGCCGCCAAGGCCGCCTTCGTCCCGTCGGCGGCATGGCTGTGCGCTGCGGCCTTCCTGCCCAGCCCGTGCGCGGTTTCGACGATCGCGCGCATCTCTTCCGGGGTGAAGGCCCGGCCCAGCCCACCCGCGACGTTGGAGAGAACGCCGCCGGTCGCGGTGAACTTGATCACCTGCGCCCCCAGCGCGACCTGCCGCCGCACCGCGCGCCGGCAATCGTCGGGGCCGTCGCAGGTGTTCTCCACCGTCTCCGCGATGGCATGGGCGAAGGGCTCGGCGACGCCGTTCGTCGGATCGCCATGGCCGCCGGTGACGGAGATGGGACTGCCCGCATTGACGATCGTCGGCCCCGGCACGTCGCCGCGCTCGATCGCGTCGCGCAGCGCGCGAATGCCGCGCGGCTCGCCGCCTAGGTCGCGCACCGTGGTGAAGCCCGCCATCAGCGTCGCGTGCGCATTGCCCGCGCCATAGAGGATGTCGTCCGCCGCCTCCGTGTTCAGCGCCGTCAGCCGCGCCCGCATCGGATCCCCACCGATCCCGAGCAGGTGGACGTGGGCGTCGATGAGTCCGGGCAGCACGAAGCGGTCGCGCAGGTCGATGACGCGCGCGCCCCGTTCCGGCGTCGCGAAGCCGTCGCGTACCTCCACGATCCGGCCGTCGCGCACCAGGATGGTGCTGGCCCCGCGCGGCCGCTCACCCGGTCGATCGAGCAGCTGGCCGGCCAGGATATACGTCACCGCCCCGGTCGCAGCCGGCGCGGGGGCGGCGGGCGTCTGCGCCGCGACCGGGATGGCCGCCGTCATCAGCACGGCAGCGGTGATCGAACGCAGCATCCAGTCCCCCGAAAACGCGGGCGCGAATGCCCGTCGACGGCGGAGGGTAAGGCAAAAAACCTGCCGGGCAAGGGGATTGACCCGCCCGGCGAGGCGGTCGCTCAGGCCGCGTTCTTCTTCACGCTGTCCGCCATGCGCGCCAGCTGCTCGGGCGTCGCCTCCGCCTGGTGCCGCGCCTTCCAGTCGTCATAGGGCATGCCGTAGATCGCCTCGCGCGCCGTCGCCCGGTCCAGCCCCGCCGCTTCGCCCAGCCAGTCCGACAGGCAGTTGCGGCAGAACCCCGCCAGCCCCATCAGGTCGACATTCTGCGCATCGGTGCGATGGCGCAGATGGCGGACGAGACGGCGAAAGGCCGCGGCCGCCGCCGCGTCGTCGATATGGTCGATGCTATCCATACGTAAGCTCCAAGGTTGATCGCCAGCCAATAGAGTCTAGGAGAACGCGCGGAAGCCCCTTCAGGAAGCCGTACCCCCATGTCCAAGGCTCTCGCCCCCCGCGCGCGCAAGGTCCGTATCCTCGCGACCCTCGGCCCGGCCAGCAATTCCCCCGAAATGATCGCGACGCTGTTCCAGGCGGGCGCGGACGCGTTCCGCATCAACATGAGCCATGGCGACCAGGAATCGAAGATCCCGGTCATCAAGGCGATTCGCGCGATGGAGGCTCGGTTCCGCCGGCCGACCACGATCCTGGCCGACCTTCAGGGCCCGAAACTGCGCGTCGGCCGCTTCGCCGACGGGCGGGTGACGCTGGAGACGGGATCGACCTTCGTCCTCGATCGCGACCCCACGCCGGGCGATGCGACCCGCGTCGAACTGCCGCATGACGAAATCTTCGCCGCGATCGAACCGGGCGCCCGCCTGCTGCTCGACGACGGCAAGCTGGTGCTGCGCGTCTCGGATCACGATGCCCACACGATCACGACGACGGTCGAGGTCGGCGGGCCGCTGTCGAACAACAAGGGGTTGAACGTGCCGGACGTGGTGCTGCCGATGGCGGCGCTGACGGAGAAGGACCGTTCCGATCTCGCCTTCGCGGTCGAGCAGGGTGTGGACTGGATCGCCCTGTCCTTCGTCCAGCGGCCGGAGGATCTGATGGAGGCGCGCGGGCTCATCAAGGGCCATGCCGCGCTGCTCGCCAAGATCGAGAAGCCCGCGGCGATCGAGCGGCTGGAAGAGATCATCGAACAGTGCGACGGCGTGATGGTCGCGCGCGGCGATCTGGGCGTCGAGCTGCCGCCCGAGCAGGTGCCGCCGCTGCAGAAGCGCATTGTCGAGGCCTCGCGCCGGCTCGGTCGTCCGGTGGTGGTCGCGACGCAGATGCTCGAATCGATGATCACCTCGCCCTCGCCAACCCGCGCCGAGGTGTCGGACGTCGCCACCGCCATCTATGACGGTGCCGATGCGATCATGCTGTCGGCGGAGAGCGCGGCGGGCAACTGGCCGGTCGAATCGGTGTCGATGATGAACGCGATCGGCCAGTCGGTCGAAAGCGATCCGGCGCATGGCGACCGCGTCCATTTCACCGTGATGCGCCCCGATCCCACCACCGCCGACGCGCTGGCGGAGGCGGCGAAGGGGATCGCGAAGACGGTGTCGGCCGCCGCGATCATCTGCTTCACCTCGTCGGGCTCGACCGCGCGCCGCATCGCGCGCGAACGGCCGTCCGTGCCGATCCTGGTGCTGACGCCCAATGCGGAAACCGCCCGTCGCATGGGCCTGCTGTGGGGCACGCATGCCGTTCAGACCCGCGACGTCGAGTCCTTCGAGGAAATGGTCGCCAAGTCGAAGCGGATGGCGCTGCGCCACGGCATGGCGAAGGCGGGTGAGCAGGTGATCGTGATGGCCGGCGTACCGTTCCGTACGCCGGGCTCCACCAACGTGCTGCACGTCGTGCGAATCACCGGTGACGAGCTGAAGAACTATACCGGCGAGGCCGGCGAAAACTGATCGGCCTGCCTGCGAGGAGGTGGCCGGGCGCTACCCGGCCACCTCTTCCAGCACGTCGGCGACGCGGCGCAGGCGTTCCGCCGGCCCGGGGATCCGCTCGGCCAGCAGCCAGCGGCCATTCTTCGCCGCCAGCCCCTTCGGGACCGGGCCATCTTTTTGCGGGGTGAGGGCGATGGCGGCGGGGCCGGCATCGACCCTTGTGATCGCCGCGGCTTGCGCCAGCCGGCGGACGCGCGCCAGATCGATCAGGATCAGCGCTTCTTCGGGGATCGCGCCGAAGCGATCCTCCAGCTCCTCCTCGAACGCATCGATCCCCGCCTCGTCGGTCAGCCGCGACAGGCGGCCGTACAGCGCCAGCCGCACCTCCTCTTCCGGGATCCAGCGTTCGGGCAATCGACCGGCAACCTCCAGCGTCAGCTCGGGCGCTGGCGGATCGACCGGCTCGCCGCGCGCCGCGCGCAACGCGCGGGTGAGCAGGAACTGGTAGAGGTCGATGCCGATCAGCTTCATGTGCCCGGCCTGTTCCTCGCCCACCAGGTCCCCGGCGCCGCGCAGATCCAGATCACGCGCGCTGATCGCAAAGCCGGCGCCCAGCCGGTCGAATGCCTGGAGTGTCCTCAGCCGCTTCAGCGTCGCAGGCGCGATCGTGGCGCCCGCCTCCGTCGCGAGCATAAGCTGCCCGCGCCGTCCGCCCCGCCCTACGCGGCCGCGCAGCTGATGCAGCTGCGACAGGCCGAAACGGTCGGCATGATGGACGATCATCGTGTTGGCGCGCGGCACGTCCAGCCCCGCCTCGATGATGTTGGTCGCCAGCAGGACATCGCCCTCCCCCTGCGCGAAGCCCACCATCGCCTCGTCCAGCGTCGCGGCCGGCATCCGGCCATGCGCCTCAACCAGCGACAATTCCGGCACCAGCCGCCCCAACCGCTCCGCCAGCGCGGCCATGTCGCCGATGCGGGGCACCACGACGAAGCTCTGCCCGCCGCGCCCCTTTTCACGCAGCAGTGCGGCGCGGACGGCGGCATCGTCCCATTCGCCTACGGCCGTCCGCACCGGCTGGCGACGCGCGGGCGGGGTCGCGATGACGGAAATCGCCTGCAAGCCGACCAGCGCCGATTGCAATGTGCGCGGGATCGGCGTCGCGCTCAGCGTCAGGACATGGCCGGCGCCCAGCCCCGCCAGCTTCGCCTTGTCCGCCGCACCGAAGCGCTGCTCCTCGTCGATCACCATCAGCGCCAGATCGGCATAGGCCACGCCCTTGCCCGCGACCGCGCCGGTGCCGATCAGGATCGCGATCGACCCGTCCTTCACCCCGGCGAGCACGCGCTTGCGCTCCGCCGCGCTGGTCAGGCGCGACAGCCCCGCGACCTCGAGCCCGCTGTCCGCGAAACGCCGTCGGAAGGTTTCGAGATGCTGGCGCGCCAGTACCGTCGTCGGCGCGGCGATCGCGACCTGTCGCCCCGCCGGCGCGACCATCGCCGCCGCGCGCAAGGCCACTTCGGTTTTTCCATAGCCGACATCGCCGACGATCAGCCGGTCCATCGGCCGCCCGCTCGCCAGATCGTGGCGCACCGCCGCGATCGCCCGCGCCTGATCCGCCGTTTCCGTAAAGCCGAACCCCGCCGCGAATCGTTCATACGCGCCTGAATCGGGGGTGACGGGATCGGTACGCCGCGCGTCCCGCTCCGCCGCCAGGTCGGCCAAGGCCTTCGCGCTTTCCGCCACCGCGCGATCGATCGCGCCGCGCCGCTTCTGCCAGCTCGATCCGTCGAGCGAGTCGAGCGTCACACCGTCCCCATCCGCGCCATAGCGCCAGATGCGATCCGCCTCCGTCACCGGTACCAGTCGCCGCGCCTCGCGGGCATAGGTCAGGACGATCGCGTCACCGCCGTCGCCGGTCGGCTCCAGCCCCTCGACACGACCGATGCCGAAATCCTCGTGCACCACCACGTCGCCGATCGCGAGTTCACCCGCTCCGCCGAACAGCGCGCCGGCCGCCTCCGACGCGCCCGACGCATGCCCGGCGCGCCCGCCGAGCAGGTCGGTGGCGGCGACCAGCGCGATCCGCTCGTCCACGAAGCCGCGATCGACGGGCGCGGTCAGCAGCAGCGCGGCGCCCGGTTTCGCCTTCTCCACCGACGCCCAGTCCGCGACCATGTCGAAGTCACGCTTGGCGGCGCGTGAAAGGCGCGGGCCAAGAAAGCGCAGGTCACGCGCGCTGCCCGCCACGACCAGCACCCCCTCGGTCGCCTGCGCGAACCGCGCAAAGGCCCGCAGTGGCGCGCGCTTTTCCACAAAGCGGGGAATGGCATCGGCCATCTCCATCGCGGGCGGAGTGGGGCGCTTCGCGCTGTCCGCCGCCCAGCGGTCGGCATCGACCAGCGCGGCGGGGGTCCGGCCGCGCCGCCCCCGCTCCGCCGCGATGGCCAGAAAGCGGTCGCGCCGCGCCTGCGCGCCCGGCTCCATCGATACCGCCGCGTCGGGCAGGTGCGCCAGCAGCGAGACGCCATCGCCGATCTCCGGCTCCGTCGCGCGACCAAGCTCCACGCGGTCCAACGCCTCGACGGTACGCTGCGTTACGGGGTCGTACCGGCGGATCGCGGCGACCTGCCCGTCCGACAGTTCCAGTCGCACCGGCGTCTCGCGATCGGCGGGGAAGATATCGATGACCTGCCCGCGCACCGCGATCTCGCCCGGTTCGTCAACGCGGTCGTCGACGACATATCCATTATCCGCCGCAGTCTGCGCGAACGCGTCCGGGTCCAGCGCGTCCCCCGTGGACACGACCGGCGGAGCCGCATCGAACGCCGCGGGCTCCGGATAGCGCATCGCGATCGCCTCCGCAGTCGTGACGAGGATCACGCGCGGACGCCGTTCCTTCTCCGTCAGGGCCCGGCGGACGCTGCGCAGGGCGGCGACGCGGTGCCCGACATTGGCCGGGGATGCCGGCGCCGCGTCGCCGGGCAGCGCATCGCTGGCGGGAACATGCGCGACGACCGCGTCCGGGGCGAAGGCCGTCAGGATCGCCGCCAGTGCGATCGCCTGCTGCTCATCCACCGCGACGTGAATCACGTCGCCCTTCGCGCGCGCCAGCACGGCCGCGACGGCGCTCGCCGGGGATGATCCGCGATCGACGGAACCGGACGCGGCGCGGGTCGGGGACGAGGCCATGGTCGCAGATAATCCTTCCATAAATCAGGCGTCTGTAACGAGGGGTCACGGTCCGGCGTTCCGCGTCGGTCGGCGCGATCTGTACGCCAGCGGACATGGACCATCGTCTTTGGGACGATTGCCCCGCCAGCGGCCGCATGGCATGGTCGATGCCATGATGTTCTCCTCGCCGGCCGGCACCCAGAGTGCGCTGTCGATCCGACTGGCCCATTATCTTTCGCTGACCGTCGAAGAGGTCGCCGCGCTCGAGGCGATGCAGGGTCCGCGCCGCCGGCTGATCGCCGGCGAGGTGCTGATCGCGACCGATGGTGCGGCCGAGTCCTTGTTCGTCGTCCAGCAGGGCTGGCTGCATTCCTCCACTCGCCCCCGCACAGGCGGGCGGCAGATCCTGGGGTTCCACTATCCGGGTGACCTGATCGGCACGGAATCGATCGCCTGGGCGCGGGCGGCGACGGCGCTGACGGCGGTCAGCGACTGCATCGTCACCGACGTGCCGAAGGCGGCGCTGGGAGAGTTGTTCGCCCAGCATGGCCGGCTGGCCGGGCTGCTATACGCCGTCGCGGCGGCCGAGGGGGTGGCGATGAGCGACCGGCTGACCGCGATGGGCCGGATGACGGCGATGCAGCGGCTGGCGATGCTGCTGCTCGACATCATGGCGCGGCTGCGGGTGACGGCCGGGGGCGTGATCGACAGTTTCGATCTGCCGCTGACGCAGGCGGACCTGGGCGATGCGCTGGGGCTGACCAAGGTCCATGTGAACCGGACGCTCCGCGCCATGGAGGCCGAGGGCATGATCGCGCGAACCGGCCGCCGCGTCCGGATCTGCGACGAGGCCGCGCTGATCGCCTTTTCCGGCTTCGTCGATCGCCACGCCGTCGTCGCGACCGACTGGCTGCCCCCGCGCGCCCTGGGGGTGGCGGCGTAACGTTCAGTTTGGCGCAAGGGCGGATTTGCTCTACAGCCCCTAGCGACCCCCTAGAGTGGATATCCATGCGCTTCATCGCCGGCCTGTTCGCGTTCGCTGCCTGTCTCTCCGCCGCCCCGCTTGCCGCCAAGGCGACCGCGCCGGTGCCGACGCCCGCCCCCACCGCACCCGCTCCTCCCCCGGTCACGGACAAGGAGAATCTGTGGTTGCTCGACCTGTCGACCGGCGGGCGGGTGACGATCTGGCTGCGGCCCGATGCCGCGCCGCAGATGGTGAAGCGGATCAAGACGCTGACCCGCCAGCACTTCTATGACGGGCTGGCCTTCCACCGCGTGATCGACGGCTTCATGGCGCAGGGCGGCGATCCGAAGGGTGACGGCACCGGCGGGTCCGACCTGCCGAACGTGCCGGCGGAGTTCAACTGGCTGCCGCATACGCGCGGCGCCGTCTCCGCCGCCCGTGCGGACGACAAGGACAGCGCGAACAGCCAGTTCTTCATCGTCTTCATGCCGCGCCTGCAACTCGACAAGAAGTACACGGTGTTCGGCCGCGTGATCGACGGAATGAAGTATGTCGACGCGATCGAGCGGGGCGAGCCGCCGACGAATCCGTCGCGCGTGCTGCACGCCTATATCGCATCGGACAATCCGCCTGCCTACACGCCCGCGCCGCCCCCGCCGCCCGCCGATCTCGGCGCCCCGGTGACGCTGCCGGGGACGGGCAAGCCGGCGGGCACCGCCGCGCCGAAGCGGGTCGTGCCCGCACCGGCGAAGAAGGCGCAGTCCCGCCGTTGAAGGTCGACCTTTTCGATTTCGACCTGCCGACGGACCGTATCGCGCTGCACCCCGCCGCGCCACGCGACGCGGCCCGGATGCTCGTGCTGGAGGGCGCGGAAACCCGCGATGCCGGGGTTCGCGACCTGCCCGATTGTCTGCGGCCGGGCGATTGCCTGGTCTTCAACGATACGCGCGTCATCCCGGCGCAGCTTGAGGGGCTGCGCGGCGCCGCCCGCATCGCCGCCACGCTGCACAAGCGGGAGGGGCCACGCCGCTGGCGCGCCTTCGTGCGCGGCGCGAAGCGGTTGCATGACGGCGATGTGATCGACTTCGGCGCCGACGTCACCGCGACCAGCACGGAACGCGGCGAGGATGGCAGCTGGGCGCTCGACTTCGCCGGCGACGAACCGGTGGAGCTGCTGCTCGAGCGCGCCGGTCGAATGCCGCTGCCGCCCTACATCGCGCAGAAGCGTGGGATCGCCGACAGCGACGCCAGCGACTATCAGACGATGTTCGCCAACGAGCCGGGCGCGGTCGCGGCACCCACCGCGGCGCTGCACTTCACGCCGGGCCTGCTCGATGCGCTGACCGCGGCCGGGATCGGGCACGAGACGCTGACGCTGCATGTCGGCGCGGGCACGTTCCTGCCGGTAAAGGCCGACGATACCGATGACCACCGGATGCACGCCGAATGGGGCCGCATCGACGCCGCCACGGCCGACCGCCTCAACGCGGTGCGGGCTCGCGGCGGCCGGCTGATCGCGGTCGGCACCACCTCGCTGCGGCTGCTGGAGAGCGCGGCCGGTGAGGACGACCGGATCATGCCGTTCGAAGGAGACACCGCGATATTCATCACCCCCGGCTATCGCTTTCGCGCGCTTGACGGGCTGATGACCAATTTCCACCTGCCGCGCTCGACATTGTTCATGCTGGTATCGGCGCTGATGGGACGGGAGCGGATGCAGGCCGCCTATGCCCATGCCATCGCGGGGGGCTATCGCTTCTACTCCTATGGCGACGCATCGCTGCTGTTGCCGGAGCGCGCATGATGATCCTGCTCGCGCTGCTGCTCCAGGCGGCCAGCCCGCCCGACAATAGCGACATCCTCGTCACCGCGCCGCCCAAGCCCTTCGGACAGGCGCCCGCGACGATGGTGGTGGAGCCGGTGGCAATGATGATCGCCGCCTGCGACGCGGACAATGACGGAGAGACGCTTCGCAGCGAGATGATCGCCTGCGTCCGCCATTCCTATGAGACGATAGACACGGCTCATGCCGGCACTATCGGCTATATCCAGTTCGCCGATTGGGCGGAGAAGTGGCTGGGCGACCGCAACGCGCTGCCCAGTCCGTTCGACGTCGACACCAATGGCGACAATCGCATCACGCTGGACGAGCTGCAGGCGCATTTCTCCAAGCTCTTCTCCCGCTTCGATCGCAATCACGACGGCGCGATCAGCCGGGCGGAGACGCTGACGATCCGTACCGCACCGGCCGACGCCAACGGCCCCGTCGCGCCGCGCCCGCCCTTTGGCGGCAAACCGCAGAAGGACCGGCGATGACCGCCTCCGCCAGCCGCCCGCGTTTCGACTTCACCATCGCCGCCACCGACGGGCCTGCGCGAACCGGCCAGATCGCGATGGAGCGGGGCGTCATTCGTACGCCCGCCTTCATGCCGGTCGGCACCGCCGCCACGGTGAAGGCGATGAAGCCCGGCGATGTCGAGCGCGCGGGCGCGGACATCATTCTGGGCAATACCTATCACCTGATGCTGCGCCCCGGCGCGGAGCGGGTGGCGCGGCTGGGCGGGCTGCACGGCTTCATGGGCTGGAACCGGCCGATCCTGACCGATTCCGGCGGCTATCAGGTGATGAGCCTGGCCGAGTTGACGAAGCGGTCGGAGGATGGCGTCGCGTTCAAGAGCCATCTCGACGGCAGCCGCCACCTGCTGTCGCCCGAGCGCTCGATCGAGATCCAGCGGCTGCTCGGTTCGAACATCGTCATGGCGTTCGACGAACTTGTGCCGACCACCTCCACGCCGGAGGTGCAGGCCGCCGCGATGGAGCGGTCGATGCGCTGGGCGCGGCGCAGCCGCGCGGCCTTCGATGCGGGCGGCGACCATGCGGCGCGCAACGCGATCTTCGGCATCCAGCAGGGCGCGCTGGACGAACGATTGCGCAAGGCGTCCGCCGATGCGCTGATCGATATCGGGTTCGACGGTTATGCCGTCGGCGGCCTTGCGGTCGGTGAGGGGCAGGAGGCGATGTTCGGCTGCCTCGACTTCGCGCCCGGCCAGCTGCCTGCGGAAAAGCCGCGCTATCTGATGGGCGTCGGCAAGCCGACCGATATCGTGGGCGCGGTGGAGCGCGGGATCGACATGTTCGACTGCGTGCTGCCCACCCGGTCCGGGCGGACCGGCCAGGCCTTCACGCGCGGCGGCCCGATCAATATCCGGAATGCCCGCTTCGCCGAGGATCAGGGACCGCTCGATCCCGCCTGCGACTGCCCGGTCTGCGCGACGTGGAGCCGCGCGTATCTGCATCACCTCGTCCGAGCGGGCGAGATCCTGGGCGCGATGCTGATGACCGAGCACAACATTCGCTTCTATGAAGCGTTGATGGCGGACCTGCGGGCGGCCATCGCCGAAGGCCGGCTGACCGCATTCGCCAACGGCTTCCGCACCTCTTACACGGGCGGATGAGGAGAGACACTGTGACCGATACGACCGACGACACCCCGAACGAAATCCTGGCCGCCGCCAAGGAAGCCAAGCACAGCGCGGAGGCCGCCGCGAAGGCCGCCGTCGATCATGCCCGCCGCTGGCCGCTCGGCCGTATCGGGCTGGGCGTCGGGATCGGGTCCGCGGCGGTTGCCGCCGCCGTACTCTACGCCAACCGGAAGCGCGACGGGAAGTGACCCGCGCCTTCATCGCGGCGCTGCTCGCCGCCGCCGCGCCCGCGCCGCTGATGGCCGGTGCGCCGGCGACGGCGCCCGCCGCGATGAAGCCCCAGGCCTTTACCGAACGCACGCTTCCTAACGGACTGCGCGTCTTCGCCATCCGCGACACCACGACGCCCAATGTCACGGTGCAGGTCTGGTACAATGTCGGCGGCCGCGACGATCCGCGCGGGCGATCGGGCTTCGCGCACCTGTTCGAACATCTGATGTTCAAGGCGACGCGCAACCTGGTCCCCGAACAGATGGACCGGCTGACCGAGGATGTCGGCGGCTTCAACAACGCGTCGACCGGCGACGACTATACCAACTATTACGAGGTCGTGCCCGCGAACCACCTGCAAAGGCTGCTGTTCGCCGAAGCGGACCGGATGGCTTCGCTGGTCGTCGATCCCGCCAGCTTCGCATCCGAGCGGGAGGTGGTGAAGGAGGAATATCGCCAGGGCCTCGCCCGCCCCTATGGCAAGCTGTTCCAGACCGACCTGCCCGCGATCAGCTACACCCGCCACCCCTATGCGCGGGGCGTGATCGGTGACGTGGCGAACCTGGATGCGGCGACGATCGACGATGTCCGCGCCTTTCACGCGACCTATTACCGGCCCGACAATGCGGTGCTGGTCGTCGCGGGCAATTTCGATCCGGCGCAGCTCGATCGCTGGATCGACGAGTATTTCGGGCCGATCAAGCGCCCCGCCGGCACCATCCCGCGCGTGACCGTGACGGAGCCGCCGCGCACCGCACCGATCCTCCGTACCGTCCATGAGCCGGGGACGCCGCTCCCCGCCGTCGTCATCAGCTGGCAGCTGCCGCCCGCGCGCGATGCGGACGTCCCCGCGCTTCAGGTCCTCGATGCCATTTTGGCGACGGGCGAGCATTCGCGGCTGTACGACAGCCTCGTCTATCGCAGCCAGATCGCGACGAGTGCGGCGACCGCGCTGGATTTGCGCGCCGGCACCGGCATGTATGCGGCCTATGCGATCCTGGCGGGCGGCAAGACCGCCGCCGCAGGCGAGGCTGCGCTCCGGCGGGAAGTCGCCCGGCTGCGCCACACGCCCGTGACCGCCGCCGAGCTTGCCGAGGCGAAGAACGAGCTGACCACCGCCGCGCTGCGCGGACGCGAGACGATCGACGGCCGCGCCTCACAACTCGCCAGCGACGTGTTGCTGACCGGCGACCCGCGCGCCAGCGAGCGACAGCTGGCGGCGATCGGCCAGGTGACGATCGCCGACGTGCAACGCGTCGCGCGCCGCTACCTTACCGACGCGCAGTCCGCCGCGATCCGCTACCTGCCCGCCGCCCCGGGCACTGCGGGGGAAACGGTGGCCGTCGCTTCGAGCGTCGTCACCGCGCCCCTGACCGTGCCGGCGGACGTGCCCGTGATCGTCCCCGCGAGCGCAGCGGAACGGATCGCCCCACCCGCGCCGGGCCCCGCCATCGCCGCCACCCCGCCCCGGATCGACGAGCAGACGCTGCCCAACGGCCTGCGCATCGTAACGGTCGAACGGCACGATCTGCCGCTGGTCACGGCGGTGATCGTGGCCGAAGGCGGCGGCAGCGGCGATCGCCCGGGCCGCGCGGGCACCGCCTCGCTTGCCGCCTCGCTGATGACGAAGGGCACGGCGACGCGCTCTGCCACCGACATCGCGCGCCAGATCGAGGCCTTGGGCGGCAGCATCGCCAGTGGCGCGGACCGCGACGGCAGCTCGGTCAGCATCGCGGTCACGTCCGCCGAACTTCCCCGGGCGATGCCGATCCTGGCCGATGTCGTGATGCACCCTGCCTTCGCGGCCGATGAGCTGGAACGTCTGCGGACGCAGGCGATCGACGGCACCACCGTCGCTTTGAAGGATGGGCCGCAACTCGCCGCGCTGGTCGCCGGCCGCGCGGTGTTCGGCACCGGCCCCTATGCCGCACCCGCCGACGGCACGCCCGCATCGCTCGCCGCGATCACGCGCGCAGACGTGACGGGCGCGTGGCAACGGATCTGGGCGCCGGGCCGCGCCTCGCTGGTGATGGTGGGCGACGTGACGCCCGCCATGGCGCACACGCTGGCGGAGCGCGCGCTGGGCGACTGGCGCGGCACACCCGTGACGCCGCTACCCGCGCCCGCGCCCTTCCCCGCCCCGCGCGCCATCCTGATCGACATGCCGGAGGCGGCGCAGGCAGCGGTCATCGTCGCCCGTCCGGGCATCGCGCGAACCGATCCGCGCTATTATGCGCTCAGTCTCGCAAACACGGTGCTGGGCGGCGGCTTTTCGTCACGGCTCAATCAGGAAATCCGCATCCGGCGTGGCCTGGCCTATGGCGCCTCGTCCAGCGTCCAGGCCCGGCGCCTGCCCGGCAGCGTCGTCGCGCAGACGCGAACGCGCAATCCGGCGGCGGCAGAAGCGACCGGGCTGATCATAGCGGAGATGCGGCGGATGGGTGCGGCGGCCGTGCCGCCGGCGGAACTCGACACGCGAAAGGCGGTGCTGACCGGCGGCTTTGGCCGGGCGATCGAGACGAACGACGGCATGGCCGGCCTGATCGCCGACCAGCTGGAGGGCGGGGTGCCACTGGCTGAAATTGCCGGCTATCCGGCACGGATCGCGGCGGTCGACCCGCAAGCGGTGCAGGGGGTAGCGCGCGACCTCCTCGACCCGACGCCTGCCAGCATCGTCGTCGTCGGGGATGCGCGGCAGTTCGCCGAACCGCTGCGCGCCCTCTATCCCGCGCTGGAGGTCATACCCGAGGCGGCGCTGGATCTCGACAGCCCGACCCTTCGCCGCCCCGTGTCGGCGCTTACCAGCGGCGCGTCTGACCGTCGTTCTTCTGGAACCGCACCCGCGCGCTGAGCGCATCGTAGCGGCGGTTTAGATCGTCCCGCTCGCGACGGCTGAGCCCGTCGGCGCGATAGCGCGCCTCCAGCCGGGTCAGCTGACGGTATTCGGCGGTCAGGCGCCGCGCCTCCGGCCGAGTGAGGCGGCCGGAGCGGACGCCCTGCTCGATCCGTGCGTCAAGGTTCGCCTGGCGTTGCGCAACCGGCTGCCACCGCTGCGCATCGGCCATGGCGGGCATCGCGGTGGCGGCGATGGCAAGGGCGAGGGTAAAGGTCTTCATGGTTTCTACTCCCGGTTCGGCCACCGGCGGCGGCCCTGAACGATAGATGGGCGCGGGGTGTAACCGGCATGTCGCGCCGGCCCCGAAAAACTGTCACGATCGGTCGCAAGGACGTTGGGATCGTTCAGGAACGGTGATGGAGGGCACTCGTTCGAACCGGACAGGAGAGCGCAAGATGACCGATCAGCAGAAGACACCGACGACCGAAACCGACCGCCCCAATCTGTCGACCGAACACCAGAAAGAGGGCGACGCCCGGCGGCCAAGCGACACGCTGGACAAGGACCGGCCGCAAAATCAGACGATCACGCGAAAGACATCGCTGACGTAACGAAGGCGGAGCGGACGCCAACGGCGTCCGCTCCGCTATCCGGATCAGCGGCAGCGCACGTTGTTGCGGTCGATCTCCCGCCCGGCCAGCGCGCCCGCCGCGCCGCCCAGCACGGTGCCGAGCAGACCTGAGCCGCCGGGGGCGATGATGTTGCCGAGCACGCCGCCCGCGACACCGCCGACGATCAGGCCCGTGGTGCCGTCCGGCCGGCGGCAATAGTAATTGCCGTTCTGTCCCCGATAGATACGATCGCGGCGCGACAGGCGGCGCTCCTGATAGCGGGGATCATCGACATAGTAGCGATCGGCGTAATACCCGCCATAAGCCGGGTCGGCGCGGTTGTAGTCGTAGCCGCGATACGACGCATAGCGCGGGTCCGCGCCATAGCCGTAGCCATCGCCGGCACAACCGGAAACGGCGGTCAGCGCGGCGAGGGCGGCGGCGGTGAGGGCAGGCATACGCATCGGGGGTTCCTCTCCTGTTGAAAGACTGCGCCACCAATGCGCGACCGATCGCGAAGTTGCCTCAGGTCAGGTTTGCCGTCAGCGTGATCTCTGCGTTCAACAGCTTGGAGATCGGGCAGTTCGCCTTCGCATCCTGCGCGATCCGATCGAATTCGGCCTTCTCGATCCCCGGCACGCTGGCGGTGAGCGTGAGGTCGGAGCGCGTGACCTTGAAGCCGTCACCGTCCTTTTCCAGCTTCACAGCCGCCTTCGTCTCCAGCGTGCCGTCGCTGTGGCCGGCGCCCGCGAGCGCGAAGGACAGCGCCATGGTGAAGCAGCTGGCGTGCGCGGCGGCGATCAGCTCTTCGGGGTTGGTGCCGGGTTCGTCCTCGAACCGGGTGTTGAAGCCATAGGGGCTGTCGGCCAGCACGCCCGACTGGGTGCTGACATGGCCCTTGCCGTCCTTGCCGAGGCCCTCATAGCGGGCGGAGCCGGTACGCGTCGTCATCGCAAAATCTCCTTACTGGATCGTGGTGCCGCGATCGGCGGCGAAGCCGGGCGCGTGGCCGGTGGCGGGGCGCAGCGATTCGCGCAGTTCCGGCGGGACCGGCGCGGTCGGATCGGGGCGAAAGGCGTCGGGCGCGCGGTTCGTGCCCGGCACCGGCGCGTCGGCGGCGAGATCGGGGGCGGCGTGTTCGGCCGGGTTGGCGCGCGCGCGGCGGCGGGTGAATACCACCGCAAGCGCCGCCGCACCCAGCGCGACCGCCGCGCCGGCGGCGGCGATCAGCTGTACGCCCGCCGTACGATCGCGATAGGGCGCGCCGTTGATCAGCGCCTTGTCGCCCTTGCGATGCTTGCGACCCGGTTTGTGAGGATTCGCCATCATCCTGTCCTTTGTTGTCCGGCGCACCCAACGGCGGAAGCGGCAGGCCCGTTCCCATCGGGAGAACGGATCATCAGTGCAGCAACGCGTCGTCCCCCGGCAGCGCCGCCGCCGGATCGAGCCAGTCGGGCGGCGTCGTGCTGTCGAGATCGGGCGCGGTATCGCGCGCGGCGAACCAGGCGCGGCGCGCCTCGTGCGCGGCGACCTCCGCCGCCGCCAGCGCGGCGCGGCGTGGGCCCTCCACCACCCGCTCCTCCGCCGGGGTCAGCGCGCGGACGCATGTGCCGTCGCGCCGCATCTCCCGCTGCGGATGATAGCCGGGCGGCGCGGGAAAGGTCGTGCGCCAGGCCTGATGGAAGCGATCGAACCAGACGGGCGCCGGCGCGGCGGGCGAATGTTGAGACTGTTGAGGGTTGCGGGCGGGGTCGGCGCCCGGCGTAACGGACGCGGCATCCGTCGCGGCGGAGGGCGGCTCGGTGGCGGGCGGCGGGGCGGGCGCGAGCGCGACCAGCCCGGCCGCCTCCGCGCGGCGCCACTGATCCGCCGTCCAGTCGGCGCGCGCGGCGGGATCGCAATCGGCCACGTCGACCTCCGCCGCCGCGCCCTTGCCGGTGCGCAGGTACAGGTCCGCGCGGGCTAGCGACAGGATCGGATCGAGCCCGGCGGCGGGATCGGCCCCCGCCCCCGCTCCGGCCCCCGCGCCGCCCCCCGCATCCGGCACGGCGGCGGCGCGCGCGGCGAGGAACAGCCCGGCGCGCGCCGGCCCGCCCTCCGCCGCGATCACGTCGAGATAGGCCTGCCATTCGCCCGCAACGACGCGCGCGGCCTGCGCCTCCCCATGCGGATCGCCCTGCCCCTCGCTCGCGGCGAGCCGGTCGAGCCGGGTCAGCAGCGCCAGCGCCAGCCGGTTGTCGTGGCGGTGGCGCGTCACCGCCGTCCCGTCGGCACGGGTATAGGTATCGACCTGCCCGTCGAACGCGCGCGCGGTCAGCACGTCCGCCAGCTTCTGCCGCTGGAGCAGCATCGCGGCATGCCAGCCGAGCGCGAAGGCCGCGCCGTGCGCGCGCTGGCGAAAGGCATAGGCGGACGCGGGCGACAGGCCGACGAGCCGCGCGGCGGCCTCTACCGTGGCCCCCTCCGCCAGCGCCTCCAGGAATATGCGCTGCCGCTCGCACGACCAGCCATCGGCGCGGCGCGAGGCGGGGGCCGGCGGATGATCGCTGGAGATCGGCAACAGCGCGACGCAATGCTCCAGCGCCTCGCGCGTGACGGGGTCGAGCGGCGCTTCGGCGGGGCGGGCACCACGCGGCGTGGACGCAGTGGCGAAGGCGGGCGGGCGGATGCGCATGTCGGTCCTTCCGGCAAATGGGGGACCGGAGAGGTTACAGGATGGAGGGGTGTGTAGGACAGCGCGCCGCCCCCGAGACGATCGCGGAGCGATCGGCGAGGGCTCGCCCGGCGGCGCGCCCGGCCAGCGGCGCTAAAGCGCCGACCGACGACGCGGCTTTGCCGCGGCGGGGCTGGTTGCAGGCCACCCTAGCAGGCAGTCGAATAGCGGCCCGGCTAAAATCGTGCCTCTTCGTAAGAATTTTTTTGGCGGTCGGATTGCCTACCAAGGCGAGAAAAAGTTAAGTGATATTGCGTGACCAATCTCGCCCCCAACTCGTGTCAAAAATGCGAAGGGTACAGTATTCGCGGGCTGGCGAACTGGATCCTTGATGAAGCCGACAAGTTCGGCTTTCCAATTACAAATATGGCTTTAAACAAGCTATGCTATTTCCTGTATGAGGCATTCCTAATTTCGCGCGAGGTGCCGCTGTCCCAAGCCAAAATAGAGGCATGGGAGCACGGCCCCGTCTTCCGCGAGATATACCAGTCATTTAAGCAACATGGGGATCAACCCATAAGCACCCGCGCATTGGCCTTTGATCGTACACTCGGCTCAATGACGAAAGCCGAGATCGCTATTGACCCCAACGACGAAAGTTTCCTGCGAGAGCAACTGCTACCTTTGCTTCCGTTGAGCGCATCCCGCTTACGTTCACTATCCCACGTGGAGAACGGACCCTGGTGGCGCGTTTGGTGGTATGATGGAGACGTGAATCCGGGTATGGAGATTACGCCGGAACTGATTCTCGAGCAAGGCGGCAGGAGATCGTAGAGTGGGCTTTTCGGTCGAGCAAAAAATTGCACAGATTAAGCGGCCCCCTTCCTTGCCAAATTGGGTTCGATTGAACGATCCCCGTCGCGACGAAACAACGCGAAAAATTGCTCGCTTCGTTCTAGGCAAGCCTCGTCACGCCCTTGCCAAGATTTACCAACTTGTAGCTGATAAGGTTACATTTGGCCTGCCCGATGCTACCGTGTTTCACGCGCTACGCATGATCGGCAACGAGCGTGTTGAAGCCCTTGGGGAAGAAATTCTCGAAGCGCTTCTGCCGTGGCTGGACGAACACGATTTCAAGGGTATTCAAGTTTTTCACGACATGGTGGCGCCTTTCCCGATTGGGCGTGGCATAGTTGTACCCATCAAACCAACGTTCGTGACTCTTCAGCACGGGAAGTTGACGCCGGTATTTGTCATCGGCTGGACGAAAATGCCGTTCTCCGATTTTCACAAACGACTGTTTGCGTCACTCGTACACAGAGCTATCCTCACACAGGAAGATTTTGTGGGGTCAGACGCGCTCGTAATTTGCGTACCGCGCATACAGCCTGGACATCCGCAGCGACGAGTGCGCCATTGGTGGGTCAATGACCGCGCAATGCTCTCCGATCAAGAACTTGCCACACAATTTGATCGATTCGGCAACGCTCTCGATGACGCGGTTCCTATAATCCTCGCCGAGCTTTCACGCAGAGGCGAATAGCGCTACTCACCAGCGTGATCGAAGTTGAACACAAATCGCGACAAACTGGCTACGCTAAGTCTACTTGACTTGGCCCCAATATTTTCACCATTTTGCGCCTAGCTCATCAAGAGCCTTAAGCATCGCGCTTTTACTAGCCGTGCGCCGCGCGCCACCATTGCGCGGCAGGTCCGTAATTCCCGTCTCCTGCCGACGCCGCTCGATATCGGCGGCGAACGCGGCGAGCGGAATGGCCTTACGGTTCGAGATCGGAGACACCATAATCCCCTGCGCTTTCGTGGCGGATACGATCTTCCATATAGGCGCGATCGGCATCGGCATGAAGCCGGAACAGCCGCCGGGCCTGTTCCAGCATTTCGGGCGCGCTGCCCGAGGCATATTGGCCCATGCGGTCGGCGATCAGGTCCTCAACCGACACGATGGCAGCCTCCCCGTCTTCGCCGAGATCGATAAGGATCACGCGATCGCGATCAGCCATGCCGTCGTAGAGGGTCGATGAGACAATCTCGAATCCCAGCCGCAGCGTCGGGTGGATCCAGCCCAACGGCGTATGGCCAAGGCCCTGCGGCTTTTCGAAGCCGAGGCCGACCAATCGTCGCTCGAACTCCTCCTGCCGGGGCGTGACGATATCGAAGTCGCCGGTCGTGATGGCGCTGTTCGAGTAGAGTTCGACGGCGCCTCCGCCGACGAGAATCGGGGCACCGTACCCTTCCGCCTTCATCGCCTCGCTCGCGCGGGCGAAAAGGCGCAGGGCGGCCTCGAATTCCGGGCGGTATGCGCTCACTCCGCCGCCTCGCGCCCCCGCTCCAACAACGGCGCCAGATACTTCCCCGTATAGCTGCGCGGTTCGGCCGCGACGTCTTCGGGCGTGCCGGTGGCGACGATCTCGCCGCCCTTGACGCCGCCTTCGGGGCCCAGATCGATGATCCAGTCGGCGGTCTTGATGACGTCGAGATTGTGTTCGATCACGACAACGGTGTTGCCCTGCTCCACCAAGGCGTGGAGCACCTCCAGCAATTTGCGGACGTCCTCGAAATGCAGGCCGGTGGTGGGCTCGTCGAGGATGTACAGCGTGTTGCCGGTCGCGCGGCGGGCGAGTTCCTTGGCCAGCTTCACGCGCTGCGCCTCGCCGCCGGACAGGGTGGTCGCCTGCTGGCCGACCTTGACGTAGCCCAGCCCCACCTCGACCAGCATCGCCATCTTGTCGCGGATGGGCGGCACGGCCTTGAAGAACTCGGCGGCGTCCTCGACCGTCATGTCGAGCACGTCGGCGATGCTGTGGCCCTTGAACTTCACCTCCAGCGTCTCGCGAGTGTAGCGGGCGCCGTGGCAGACGTCGCAGGTGACGTAGACGTCGGGGAGGAAGTGCATCTCGATCTTCAGCACGCCGTCGCCCTGGCAGGCCTCGCACCGGCCGCCCTTGACGTTGAAGCTGAAGCGGCCGGGCTTGTAGCCGCGCGCCTGCGCCTCCGGCAGCCCGGCGAACCAGTCGCGGATCTGGGTGAAGGCGCCGGTATAGGTGGCGGGGTTGGAGCGGGGCGTGCGGCCGATCGGCGACTGGTCGATGTCGATGACCTTGTCGAGATGGTTGAGGCCGGTGACCTTGTCGTGCTTGCCCGCCAGGATGCGGGCGCCGTTCAGCGCGCGCGCGGCGCTGGCGTAGAGCGTGTCGATGGTGAAGCTGGACTTGCCCGAACCCGACACGCCGGTGATGCAGGTGAAGGTGCCCAGCGGCACGGACGCGGTGACGCCGGTCAGGTTGTTGGCGCGCGCGTTATGGACGGTCAGCTTCTTGCCGGTGCCCTTGCGGCGTTTCGCGGGCACGGGGACCTCGCGGACGCCGTTGAGGTAATCGGCGGTGATGCTGGTCTTCGACTTCAGGAGCTGTTTCAGCGTGCCCTGCGCCACGACCTTGCCGCCATGAACGCCGGCGCCCGGCCCCATGTCGATGACATAGTCGGCGGTGCGGATCGCGTCCTCGTCATGCTCGACGACCAGCACGGTGTTGCCGAGGTCGCGCAGGCGGCGCAGCGTGGCGAGCAGCATGTCGTTGTCGCGCTGGTGGAGGCCGATCGAGGGCTCGTCGAGGACGTAGAGGACGCCCGACAGGCCGCTGCCGATCTGGCTGGCGAGGCGGATGCGCTGGCTCTCGCCGCCCGACAGCGTGCCCGACGTGCGGTTGAGGTTGAGGTAATCGAGGCCGACATTGTTGAGGAAGCCGAGCCGCTCGACGATCTCCTTCAGGATCCGCTCCGCGATCGCGCGCTGCTGGTCGCCGAGATGGTTGGGCAGGTCGGTGAAGAAGGCGAGCGCGTCGACGACGGACAGATGGGTGGCGTGAGCGATGTCCTGCCCGGCGATCTTCACCGCCAGCGCCTCCGGCTTCAGGCGGGCGCCATGGCAGACCTCGCACGGCTGGCTCGACTGGTACTTGCCCAGCTCCTCGCGCATCCACGCGCTCTCGGTCTGGAGCATCCGGCGGTTGAGGTTGCCGATGACGCCCTCGAACGGCTTGTTGACGTCGTACTTCTTCTTGCCGTCGATGAAGGTGAGGGTGACGGGCTTGCCTTCCGTGCCGAACAGGATCTTGTCCTGCACCTCGGGGTGAAGATCCTGCCAGGGGGTGTCGAGCGAGAAGTCGAACGCCTTCGCCAACGACGCCAGCACCTGCATGTAATAGGGCGAGGGCGGATTGGACTTCGCCCAGGGGACGATCGCGCCCTTCTTGATCGTGAGCTCGTGGTTGGGGACGACCAGATCCTCGTCGAAGATCAGCTTTTCGCCGAGGCCGTCGCACGCCGGGCAGGCGCCCTGCGGCGCGTTGAACGAGAAGAGGCGCGGCTCGATCTCCGCGATGGTGAAGCCGCTGACCGGGCAGGCGAATTTCTCGGAGAAGACGATGCGGCCCGGCGGGGCGTGGTCGCCCAGCACGACGCTTTCGGGGGTGCGCGGTTCGACGGGGTCGGCGGGGTCGATGTAGGCGAGGCCATCAGCAAGCTTCAGCGCGGCCTCGAAACTCTCGGCGAGGCGGGTGGCGATATCCTCGCGCACGACCAGGCGGTCGACGACGACCTCGATGTCGTGCTTGTACTTCTTGTCGAGCGCGGGAGCCTCGTCGATCTCATGGATTGTGCCGTCGATGCGGACGCGGGTGAAGCCCGCCTTCTGCCATTCGGCGAGTTCCTTGCGATACTCGCCCTTGCGGCCGCGCACGACGGGGGCGAGGAGGTAGAGGCGCGTCCCCTCCGGCAGGGTCATCACGCGGTCGACCATCTGGCTGACCGTCTGCGCGGCGATCGGCAGGCCGGTCGCGGGCGAATAGGGAATGCCGACCCGCGCCCAGAGCAGGCGCATGTAATCGTAGATCTCGGTCACGGTCGCGACGGTCGAACGCGGGTTGCGCGACGTCGTCTTCTGTTCGATCGAGATGGCGGGCGACAGCCCCTCGATATGATCGACGTCGGGCTTCTGCATCAGTTCAAGGAACTGGCGCGCATAGGCAGACAGCGATTCGACGTAGCGACGCTGCCCCTCCGCATAGATGGTGTCGAAGGCGAGGCTGGACTTGCCCGACCCCGACAGGCCGGTGATGACCGTCAGCGTGTCACGGGGAATGTCGATATCGACATCCTTGAGGTTGTGCTCGCGCGCGCCGCGGACGCTTATTTTGCTCAGCATCGGGAACACCCGCGCTTCGGGATCTTGGTCAGCATGGATACGTTCTACTTCCGTTCCCGCATCGCGGGCAAGAGGGGGCACAGCGGCAGATAGGAACGAAGAGGCGGAGGAAAAGTCGCGGAGCGCATGGCGGCTTTCGCTTGCGGCGCGGCGCACCTCTTGCGGCACGCACGCGAAACGCCCATGTGTGTTACCTGAACAAGACAGGCAGGCAGGCGGATGGGCAGGAAGCACGACAGGGCCGGCGAGACGGCGGCGGAGAAGGCGGCGCGCAAGGCGGCGAAACATGCGCGCAAGGCGGCCAAGCACGCGCGCGAACAGGCCGGGCACGCGGCGCATGACGCGGGCAAGGGGGCTGGCCATGGCGCCTCCCCCCTCGCGCCGCTGGCGGGCATCGCGGCGACGCTGGCGCGGCAGATCGACAGCCCGGAGGGCCGGCGCCTGCTGGCGAGCGGGCTGACGATGGCGGCGGCGGCGGCGAGCGCGGCGCTGGTGAAGGGCGCGACGGCGACCCCGGATACCCCGCCGGCACCGCCCCGCCCGCCGGAGCCGCCCCGCCCGCCCGAACCGCCGCGCCCACCCGAACCACCACGGCCGCCGGAAGCGCCCGTGCCCCCCGTCCCGCCGGTGCCGCCAGCCACCCCGCAGGGCACGGGCAAGGCCCCCGAACCGCACGATATCGGCATCGCGCTCGGGCGCGCGGCAGAGCAGATGCTGGGGAAGCTGTTCGCGAAGCGGGACTGAGGGGCTTTCGTCAGGCCCCGTCGCCAGGACATTTTACGGCACCGGCCGCCTCGAAACGCGCAGGTCCGCGCGTCCGGGGCGACCACTCGATGCCTGGCGCGCGGGGCCGCCCCCGCGTCTCGTGGCGTGTTCGACTTGCGTGGAGGCGGTGGCCGCCCCGGCTCACCCCGTTTTGGCGAGCGGCTTCAGCTCATCGGCAACGAACGGACCGGGCCGGCCGAGCAGATAACCCTGCGCCTCGTCGCACCCCTGCGCGCGCAGGAAGACGAGCTGTTCGCAGGTTTCGACCCCCTCCGCCAGCACGGGGATGGACAGGCTCTCGCCCAGCGCCAGCACCGCGCGGATGATCGCCGCCGATTGCGGCCCGCCGTCCAGCTCGACCATGAACGACTTGTCGAGCTTGATCTTGTCGAACGGGAAGGACCGCAGCGTCGAGAGCGACGAATAGCCGGTGCCGAAATCGTCCATTGCGACCGATACGCCCAGCGCCTTCAGCTGGCGCAGGATGTGCGTTGTGCGGGCCGGATCGACGATCATCGCCGTTTCGGTGATCTCCAGCTCCAGCCGCGAGGCCGCTAGGCCGGTATCGAGCAGGATCTGGTGGACGAGGCGGGGCAGGTCGACATGGCCGAGCTGGATCGGCGACAGGTTGACCGCGATCTTGTGGGGTTCCGGCCAGGTCGCCGCCTCCGCACAGGCCGTGCGCAGCACCCATTCGCCGATCGGCAGGATCAGCCCGGAATGTTCGGCGAGCGGGATGAATTCCGCCGGGGACACCGACGTGCCGTCCGCACGCGTCCAGCGGAGCAGCGCCTCATAGCCGGTCGTCTTGCCGGTGCTGACCGATTCCTGCACCTGCCATTCGATCCGCAGCGCCCCCTGGTCCAGCGCCTCGCGCAGTTCCATCACCATGCGCCGGCGGTCGCGCACCGCGCGGTCCATATCCTCCTCGTAGAAGCAGATGTCGGTCGCGATCGACGCCTTCGCCCGGTACATGGCGAGATCGGCGTTGTTGATGAGCGTCGAAATCTCCGTCGCGTCGCGCGGCCAGAGGGCGACGCCGACGCTGGCGCCGCAGGCCGCCTCGCTGTGGTCGAGCATGACCGGCGCGACGATCGCGGCGCGCAGCCGATCCGCCAGGCCGAGCGCGTCGCCCGGCTCCGTGACCGGCATCACCGCGACGAACTCGTCACCGCCGAGCCGGGCGATGAATTCGCCGGGCAGCAGCGCCGCCTTCATCCGCTCGCCGATCCTGACGAGCAGCTGGTCGCCGGCGGCGTGGCCGTGAATGTCATTCACCTCCTTGAACCGGTCGAGATCGATCGACAGCAGCGCCACCGCCGCATGGCCACCATCGGGCGAGATCTGCTTGGTCAGCCATTCGAGGAAAGAGGTGCGGTTGGGCAGGCCGGTCAGGCTGTCGTTGCGCGCGAGATGGGCGATGCGCCGCTCCTGCGCTATCCGCTGGCGCAGGTCGCGGATCGCGTAGATCGCCTGCCGGCCGTCGGCGCGCGCCTCGAACCGGACCGCGATCTCCACCGGCACGCTCGCCCCGGCGGCGTCGACCAGCGTCAACTGGCTCAGCTGATCGTGGCCGACCATGCCGATCCCGGCGATCCAGCGTTCGAGCGGCTGCCCGACCAGACCGTCGGCGGGCACGCCTGTCAGCTCCGCGATCGCGTGGTTTGCGGCGCCGATGATCCCCTCGCGCGTCACGACCATGCCGTCGACATTGCCCTCCAGCAATTCGCCCAGCCGTCGCTTCGTCTCCAGCCGGGACTGGGCGTCGAGGACGTACGTCGCCAGCCCCGTGCCGAGCACGAGCAGGCCGACGCCGGCCACCGCGCACGCCATGATCGTCATCGCCGTGCCCGACCCCGTCACGCCGGCGCCGGGCGCGAACGGCACGATCGCCATCGCCGCCATGCCGGTGAAGTGCAGCACGACGATCGCCCCGACCATCAGCGATACCGCCGGCCAGGGCCCCGCCAGCCGCCCCGTCGCGCGCGACCGGTCAAAGGCGAGCGCGCCCAGCGCGATCACACCGACGATCGACACCACGACATAGTCGGCCGACCACGATATCAGGCCCTCAGCCGCGAACGCCCGCATCCCGGTATAGTGCATCGCCGCCACCGCCAGCCCGAACAGCGCGCCGCCCAGCGCGGGCGCCCACCGGCCGCGCAGCGTCGCGACGCTGAGCGCGAGCGCGCTGCCGACGATCGCGAGCAGCAGCGAGACGCCGGTCAGCCGCGGCTCGTAGGCGACCTCGACACCCGGCTGATAGGCGATCATCGCGATGAAATGCGTGCACCAGATGGTCGCGCCCGTCGACAGGCCGCCCATGAAGACCCAGGCCAGCCGGGCCCCGCGTTCGGCATGGAGGATGCGCGACAGCAGCCGGATGGTGATGGTCGATCCGACCAGGCAGAACAGGGCGGCGAGGCCGACCAGCCAGGGATCATGCTCGTGCACGAGGCAGGTGAGGAAGCGCAAGAATCATCTCCGATCTGGACATAGCCATCGGATCGACGCTTCAATTATCTATTAATTTGCGAAGTAAAACGGACCGTTTCTCAAATTGCTATCATCGCGCCCGGAGGACGGCGCGCGCGGCGGCGGGCTTTTGGGATGACAGGCGATCGCCGCGAAGTTAAGACTCGCGGTCATGAAAGTCCTCGCATTCGCCGCGGCAATGGCCGCGATCCTCCCCGCCGCCGCATGGGGCAAGGACGAAGATGCCGATCCGGCGAAGGTCGATGTCGTCGACGCGATCGAATGCCGGATCGACGCGCCGACCTACAACGGCTTCGCCTTGTCCATCGACGGCGCGGACGGTATTGCCAAGGCGCGCAAGTGGACGAAGATTCCCTCGAAGAATCCGATGCTTGCCGAATATCAACTGCCCGCGCCGATCACCGTGGCGGGGCATTATGCCACGCGCCGCGTCGCGCTGACGTCCACCGGAATCCTCGCGATCCTCGACCTGCCCGACCCCGCGCCGCTCGCGCGCGAGCAGGGGATCGCCAACGCCGCCGATCCCGGCGCGCTGGTCGACGGGCCGGGCGCGGAGGACCAGATGCCCCCCGAACTGGCGGCGGCGATGCGCGCGTCCGGCAAGTTCCTGGGCGAAAAGGTGGTGTCCGACACGACGGAGAAGGCGACGCCCGAAAATCACTTCGGCGCGCACACGGTCATCACGCGCAACGTGTCCACCGTCTCCTCGCATCCGGGCAAGACGCTGTATGGCTGTTCGTACCGGATCACGCTGCTGGACAAGAACGGCAATCCGATCTGAGCGGCTGGCGGGTCAGGCCCGCCCGCCCTTGCCCCGCCAGCGCAGCGAATCGCGGTTCATCGCCGCCATGTCCGCCTGCCCCGCGATCGCCGCATGGGCGAGCGCCACCGCGCGGGCGAGCACCGCGTCGGGGGCATGGGCATAGGCGGGGCGCCCGGTGATGAAATCGTACCAGCAGCCGCCCACCGCCTGATCGAGCAGGATGCGCTGGAAGCAATGGTCCGCGCGCACCGGCCAGCCGCGCGCGACGGCCAGCGCGGGCAGCTCGGTAAGGGTCAGGCGCAGCCACTCCGCCTGCAACGCGGCGCGCGGTTCGGGCGTCATGCGGCCGGGCCGGCGGCGGGGAGCAGCAGGACGACCGACAGGCCGCCGCCCGCGGCATCGTCCAGCGTCATGACGCCGCCATAGAGCGCCACCAGCTCCCGCGCGATCGACAGGCCGAAGCCATGGCCGTCGCCCGCCTCGTCCAGCCGGGTGCCCGCCTGCGCGACGCGGGCGCGATCGGCGGCGGGGATGCCGGGGCCGTCATCTTCGATGGTCAGGCGGACGCGGCGCGGATCGGCGTCGCGCGCGGCGGAGACGGTGACGGCGGCGCGCGCATGGCGGGCGGCGTTGTCGAGCAGGTTGCCGGCCAGCTCGTCCAGATCCTGCGCGTCCATCGCCACCGCCAGGCCGGGGGCGAGCGACAGCGCGATCGTGACGCCGCGCGCGGCGTGCAGGCGTCGGACGGCGGTGGCGAGATCGGGCAGGGCGGGGTCGAGCGGGGTGGCGGCGCGGTGATTGGCCGCCTGCGCGCGGGCGCGGGCGAGATGGTGGCGGATCGTGGCGTCGATCCGCGCGACCTGCGCCGCCTCCGCCGGGCGATCCGTGAGATCGAGCGCGAGCGTGGCGACCGGCGTCTTGAGCGCGTGGGCGAGGTTCGCGGCGGTGGCGCGTGCGGTGGCGAGCGTCGCAGCGTTGTCCGCCGCCAGCGCGTTCAATTCGATGGCGAGGGGGCGCAGCTCGCTCGGCTGGTCCTCGTCCACCGTCGCGCGGGTGCCGGCGCGGATCGCCGCGACCTGATCGCGCAGCCGGCGCAGCGGGCGCAGGCCGACGCGCAGCTGCACGACCATCGCGGCGGCGAGCAGCGCGCCCAGCACCGCCAGCGCGGCGAGCAGCGGCAGCAGCGCGGCGCGGATCGGCCGGCGAACGACGTCGCGCGGGGCGGCGGCGGTCAGCGTGACGGGGCCGGCCCGCGTCGCGAGGACGAGGCGGCGGGCGTGGATCGCGCTGCCGTCCTCGTTGCCGTCGAGCGGCTGGGGGCCCTCCATGTCCGGCGGCAACGGGCGTGCATCGGGGGCGGCGACGCCGGGCGGGGGCGGCGCGGGGGGTGCGTCACCCGTCGGCGCGGGACCGGGGCCGGTGACGAAAGGCGGCGGGCCGGGGTGGATGGGACCGGCCAGCGCGGGGAAATCGGCGGAGCCGACGGTGCCGCCGGGCGCCTCGATCCGCCAGCGCCATTCGCGGCCCGTGCCGAGCGCCGCGCGCCGCGCCGCCAGCCGGGCGGTGTCGATCCGCCCGTCCGGGCCGACGACGCTGGCCATCAGGGCGAGGTCCGCGTCGAGCCGGCGGTCCAGCCCCTCCACGACGAATCGTTCGAGCAGCGTCGCCATCGCCAGCCCGCCCAGCCCCAGCGCGACCAGCGTCGCGATGGCGGAGACGAGCAGCATCCGCCCCGACAGCGAGCGGGGCGTCACGCCGCGCCCCCGGCGGTGAGGCGGTATCCGCGCCCGCGCACCGTTTCGATCAGCGCGGCGCCGATCTTCTTCCGCAAGCGGCCGACGATCACTTCGAGGCTGTTCGAATCGACATCGGCGTCGCCCTCATAGACATGGTCGAGCAGGTCGAGCCGCTCGATCACCGTTTCCCGCCGCAGCATCAGCTGCGACAGGACGCGCCATTCGAACGCGGTCAGCTTCAGCGGCAGGCCGTCCAGCTCGAACTGGCCGGTCTGGCTGTCGAACGCCAGCGGCCCGCATTCCAGGCGCGGGCGGGCATGGCCGGCGGCGCGGCGGACCAGCGCGCGCAGGCGCATCACCAGCTCCTCGACGCGGAACGGCTTGGTCAGATAGTCGTCGGCGCCCGCCTTGAACCCCTGCACCTTGTCCGACCACGCCTCGCGCGCGGTGAGGATCAGGACGGGCAGGTCGCGCCCCGCCGCACGCCAGCCCTGCAGCACCGACACGCCGTCGCGCCCCGGCAGGCCGAGGTCGAGGATCGCGGCGTCATAGGATTCTGTCTCCCCCTGATGCCCGCCGTCGATGCCGTTGGTCGCCAGGTCGACCGCGAAATGCGCCTCGCGCAGCGCGCGCGCGATCGCGGGGCCGAGATCGGCGTCATCTTCGACCAGCAGGATACGCATCGACAAGGGCCCCTTTCGCCGCAGCCATCGCAGCATCGACTAAACCGAAACTGAACGGTCCGGTTCAGTGGGGGTGGAGGTGGCCCGGCGTAGAACGCCTTCATCGACACAAGAAGAGCGATGGAGATGACAATGACACGGTTGAAGGATCGCATGACGCTGAGCCGGGGCCAGCGGATCGGACTGGCCGGCGCGGCGCTGGTCGCGATCGGAGCGGCGGGTGGAGCGGGCGCGGTGTCGCTGACGCGGCCCAGCGTCGAGATGGCGCCGACGGTCGCGACCCCGGTCGCGAAGCTGGCGGACAGCCGCGGCGTGGTAACGGTGCGCGGCCGCGTGGCGGCGGTCTATGGCGACCGCTTCGTGGTGCAGGATGCCAGCGGGCGGATGCTGGTCGATGCGGGGCCGCGCGGCGCCGCCGAGATGACGCGCGGCGCGCCGGTGCTGGTGCAGGGCCGCTATGACGAGGGGCAGCTGCGCGCCCGCTTCCTGGTCGACGACCAGAACGGCGTGCGCGAGGTGGGGCCGCAGCCGCCGCATGGGCCGGGTGGCCCGGGCGGTCCGGGTGCGCCCCCTCCCCCGCCGCCGGGCGCGGGTGCGCCGCCGCCTCCTCCGGGTGGACCGGGCGCGCCGCCGCCGCCGCCCCCCGGTGGGCCGGGCGCACCCCCGCCGCCGCCCGCCGGTGCGGTTCCGCCGCCGCCCCCGCCCCCGCCTGCCGGCACGCTGCCGCCGCCGCCCCCGGCCGGCGCCGGCGCCCCCGTCCCACCCGCGCCCGTCGCGGCGCCGACCGGCGCGATGCGCCGCTGACGGCAAGCCGATCCTGCCGGCGCAGCCGTGCGGGCAGGGTCGGTCGACGATGAGAGATTGTGTCGCGGATCCGCCGGCCGGGTCCGCGACATTTTCGTATCGATCGCGTCCGCAAACGTACGATCAATGTCAGCTTCCTTACGCGATTTTCATGTAGCCGCCACCAAGCCTACGCATCCGACTGCCTAAGGGGCGGTTTGAACTTGGCCGGGGAGTATCGGTGACGCAGAGCGTAAGGGGGCTGACGACGGCCCGCGCGATCCTGATGGCGGGCGCGATGGCGGGGCTGGCCCTCGCCACCGCCACGCCCGGCCTGGCGCAGGCGCCCGTGCCCGCGCCCGTGCCGGACGATGCCGGCGAGCCCATGGCCGTGCTGACGCTGCCCGCCGCGATAGACGCGGCGGAGGCGGAGAATATCGACGTCGTCACCGCGCGGCTCGCCATCCGCACCGCGCAGGCGAACCTGCGCGCCGCCGATACCGCGCCCAACCCGGTGCTGGGCATCAACGGCGCGCAGATCCGCCCCGACATGATCGGCCGCACCCCGGCGCGCCAGCTGGCCGACACGGTGGTGCGCGTCGACGTGCCGCTGGAGCGCGGCGGCAAGCGGCGCGCGCGCGTCGCCGCCGCGCGGGCGAACGTGACCGCGGCAGAGGACGATCTGGGCGATACCCGCCGCCAGATGCGCGAGGCGGTGACCAACGCCTTCTATACGTTGAAGGCGGCCGAGGAGCGGCTGGCGGCGCTGCGCACGATCGCGGCCAGCTATACCGAGGGGCAGCGGGTCGCCGGCCTGCAGCGCCAGCAGGGCGCGCTGTCCGAGGGCGACTTCGTACGGCAGAAGGTGGAGGCGCTGCGCGCCGACACGGACGCGCGGCAGGCGATCCTCGACCGGCAGGACGCGCAGCTGCAACTGGCGATCCTGATCGGACGCGAGCCGCTGGCGACCACGCTGGCGACGGCCGGCGCCTGGCCGATGCCGGTGACGGGCCCGCAGATCGACGCGGCCACGCTGGCCGCGCGCCGGCCCGATGTGCTGGCCGCGACCGCGCGGATCGAGGCGGCGCGCCGTAACCTGGACGGCGCGCACGCGCTGCGCCACCCCGACATCACCGTCGGCGCGCAATATGAAAGCGCGCCCGGATCGCTGGGCGTGGGCGACACGGTGGGCGTCGGCATCTCCATCCCGCTGCCCGTCCGCAACCGCTATCGTGGCGAAGTAGACGCGGCGAGCACGGCGGTGGTGCAGGCGGAGGCGGACGCGCGCAAGGCGCTGGCGGTCGCCACGGCGGAGATCACCGCGGCGCGGCGTACGGTCGCGGAATCAACGCGGCGGCTGCAACTGATCGAGGGCACGCAGCTGCCCGCCGCCACCCGCGCGGCGGACGTGGCGGAATTCGCATACAAACATGGCGCGACGACGCTGCTCGACCTGCTCGACGCGCGGCGCTCGCTCCAGGCGGTGCAATTGGGGGCGATCGATGCCCGATCGGCGGAAGCGGCGGCGCTGGCGAAGCTGCGCTCGGTCGAAACGACAGGGGTTGAATGATGCGTAACGGTCCGATTTCCTTGCTGGGCGGGGCGGCCCTCGCGCTGGCCCTGCCGTTGGCCGGCTGCGGCGGCGACAAGCCCGAACAGGCGGACGCGCCCGCGCCCGCCAGGTCGCGCGACGTCATCAGCTACAAGCCCGGTTCGCCCGAACTCGATTCGATGCAGATCGTGTCGGCGGATGCGGGCGCGCTGCCCATCTCCGCCGACCTCAATGCCAAGGTCGCGCTGGACGAGACGAACACCAGCCGCGTCGGCAGCCCGGTCGCGGGCCGCGTGACGCGCGTCGTCGCCGATATCGGCCAGCCGGTGCGGCGCGGCCAGGCGCTGGCGATGCTGGACGCGCCCGATCTCGGCCAGGCGCAGGCCGACCTGCAAAAGGCCGCCGCCGACGCGCAGCTGAAGCGGCAGGCGCTGGAGCGCAGCCGCGCGCTGTATGCGGGCGGCGCGATCGCCAAGCGCGACGTCGAGCTGTCGCAGGCGGACGCGCAGTCCGCCGCCGCCGAGCTGACGCGCAGCCGCCTGCGCGTCGGCAATCTGGGCGGCGGGCGCGGCGACGCGCTGGCGCTGACCAGCTCCGTCTCCGGCTTCGTCATCGACCGGCAGATCAATCCCGGCCAGCAGGTCAGCGCCGGCCAGTCGCCGCTGTTCACCGTGTCCGACCCGCGCACGCTGTGGCTGCTGGTCGACGTGCCCGAAACCGCGATCGCCCGCGCCAAGGTGGGCGAGGCGATCCAGTTCGAGGTGCCCGCCTATCCGGGCCGCACGTTCAGCGGCACGATCTCCCGCGTCGGGCTGGGCGTCGATCCCGGCACGCGGCGCATCCAGCTGCGCGCGACGGTGCGCAATCCCGACCTGGCGCTGAAGCCCGAAATGTATGCGCGCGCGCGCTTCGTCACCGCCGACGGCCAGCGCGCGGTGCGCGTGCCCAATGCGGCGCTGTTCGAACAGGGGATGCAGAACTACGTCTTCCGCGTCGAGGGACCGGGCCGGTTCCGGCGCATCCCCGTGTCGGTGGGCGAGCGCGGCGACCAGTATTCCTACATCACCAGCGGGCTGAAGGGCGGCGAGAAGATCGTCGGCGAGGGCGCGGTGCTGCTCAACGCCCAGCTGGCCGGAGCGTAAGCGATGCTCGAAACGCTGGGCCGGTTCGGCGTCAGGAACCGCATCTTCGTCATCATCATGGTCATCGCGTTGATCCTGATCGGCGCGAAGGCGGTGTCGGAACTGCCGATCGAGGCGTTCCCCGACGTGCAGGACGTGCAGGTCGTCGTCATCACGCAGCAGCCCGGCCAGGCACCCGAAGAGGTGGAGCGCGCGGTGTCGCTGCCGATCGAGCGCGCGCTGGCGGGCACGCCGGGCGTGACGAGCATCCGCTCCGTCTCGATCACCGGCCTGTCGGTGGTGACGCTGATCTTCGCCGACGGCACCGACGATTATTTCGCGCGCCAGCAGGTGCTGGAAAAGCTGCGCGACGCGGACTTGCCGCCGGGCGTCACGCCCAGCCTGGCGCCGCTGTCGACGGCGGTGGGCGAAATCTATCGCTACGTCCTCGAAAAGCCGAAGGACATGCCGCTCTATGAAGCGAGGGCGATCGAGGACTTCGTGGTCCGCCCGGCGATCCGCATGGTGCCCGGCGTCGCCGACGTCACCAGCTTCGGCGGCAGCATCAAGCAATATCAGATCCTGGTCCGCCCCGACGCGCTGAAGCGGTACGGCGTGACGCTGGCCGACGTGCAGACCGCGGTCGGCAACGCCAATTCGAACGTCGGCGGCGGCATCATTCCGCGCGGCGACGAGCAGGTCGTGGTGCGCGGCATCGGCCTCTACAAGTCGATCGACGACGTCGCCAACACGCTGGTCAAGGCGAAGGACGGCACCACGGTGCGCGTCGGCGACCTGGGCGACGTGCAGATCGGCACGCCCGAGCGCAGCGGCATCGTGTCGCTGGACCGCGAGGACGATGTCAGCGAAGGCATCGTCACGATGGTGAAGCGCCAGAACGCCGCCGTGGTGGTGAAGGGCGTGCGCGACGCGGTGGACAAGCTGAACGCGCAGTTCCGCCTGGACGCCGCGCGCACCGGCAAGCCGCCGATCCAGATCAAGCCGACCTATCAGCGCACCAAGCTGCTGGACCGGACGGTGGAGACGGTGGGCGAGAACCTGGTGGTCGGCGCGTCGTTGGTCACCGCGCTGCTGCTGATCTTCCTGCGCAACTGGCGCGCGGCGCTGGCGGTGGCGGCGATCATCCCGCTGTCGCTGCTGGCGGCATTCGCCGGGCTGGACGCGGTGAAGGTGCCCGCCAACCTCATCTCGATGGGCGCGGTCGATTTCGGCATCATCATTGATTCGGCGGTGGTGCTGGTCGAGGCGTTGATGGTCGCGCTGTCGATCGAGGCGGCGCGGCACGGCGGGCAGCAGCCCGACCGGTTCCGCCGGCGCGAGATCCTGAGCAACACCGTCACCAGCCTGTCGAAGCCGATCCTGTTTTCGAAGGCGATCATCATCACCGCCTTCGTCCCCATCTTCACCTTCCAGCGGGTGGAGGGGAAGATGTTCAGCCCGGTCGCGCTGACGCTGTCCTTCGCGATCGGCGCGGCGCTGCTGCTGACGCTGACCTTCCTGCCCGCCGTGCTCAGCTTCCTGGTCGACAAGTACGACATGGCGGAAAAGCACATCGCCTGGATGGATCGCCTGCGCGACAAGTATCGCGCGGTGCTGGAAAAGACGGGTCCGCGCTACAAGGCGGTGTTCGGCGTGTCGCTGGCGGCGCTGCTGCTGACCGGCGTGATGGTGCCACGCCTGGGCTCCGAATTCCTGCCCAAGCTGGACGAGGGCAATATCTGGCTGACGATCCAGCTGGCCCCCTCCGTCTCGATCCAGACGACGCGGCGCGTGGAGGCCAAGGTGCGCGGCATCATGCTGTCCTATCCCGAGGTGCGGCAGGTCAGTTCCGAAACGGGCCGCCCCGATGACGGCACCGATCCCAAGGGGCCCTCCAGCCTCCAGATGCTGATCGACCTGCAGCCGCGCGACCAGTGGCGGGGCCAGTTCCCGACCAAGGAGGCGCTGGAGGACGACATGCGCAAGCGGATCGCGGCCATGCCCGGCGTGCCGACGAACTTCAGCCAGGTGATCGAGGACAATGTCGAGGAAAGCCTGTCGGGCGTGAAGGGCGAGATTTCGGTCAAGATCTTCGGCGACGACCTGAACGTGCTGGAGCAGCTGGCCGATGCGACCGCCGCCGCGATCCAGGCGGTGCCCGGCGCGTCCGACGTCGCGGCGATCAAGTCGGGCGGCCAGACCGAGGTGCGCGCGGTACTCGATCGCGCGGCGCTGGCCCGGTACGGCCTGAACCCGGGCGACGCGAACACCGCGATCGCCACCGCGTTCGGCGGCGCGACCGTCGGCACCGCGTACGAGGGCGATCGCAATTTCGACATCGTCGTCCGCTTCGCCGCCGACCAGCGGCGCGCGGTGGACGATCTGGCGGCGCTGCAGATCCCGCTGCCCGCCGGCGGCACGATCTCGCTGGGCGAGGTCGCGCATATCGGCGTGCAGGTCGGCGCCTCGCGCATCAGCCGCGAGAATGGCGGCCGCAACGCGGCGGTGAAGGCGAATGTCGACGGGCGCGATCAGGGCGGCTTCGTCGCCGACGCGCAGAAGGCGGTGGCGGAGAAGGTTAAGCTGCCGCCGGGCTATCGCATGGCCTGGGGTGGGCAGTTCGAGAACCAGCAGCGCGCGATGAAGCGGCTGGAGGTGATCGTGCCGATCGCGCTGCTGGGCATCTTCATCCTGCTGTTCGCGGCGTTCCGCTCCGTGAAGTCGGCGTCGCTGGTGCTGGCGATGGTGCCCTTCACGATGGTGGGCGGCGTCGCGGCGCTGGCGATGGCGGGGCTGCACATGTCGGTATCCGCCGCGGTCGGCTTCATCGCGGTGGCGGGCATCTCCGTCCAGAACGGCGTGGTGATGCTGGAGCATATCACCGAGCGATTCCGCAACGGCGACAGCTATGCGGTGGCGGTGACGGAAGGCGCGATCGACCGGCTGCGACCGATCCTGATGACCGCGCTGATGGCGGGCCTGGGCCTGCTGCCGGCGGCGCTGTCGACCGGGATCGGATCGGAAACGCAGCGGCCCTTCGCCTGCGTGATCGTCGGCGGCATCGTGTCCGCGACGCTGTTCATGCTGGTGCTGCTGCCGCTGGCGCTGCGCCGGCTGGGCCCGAAGGACGAGGAGCCGGTCGCGGTCGTCTGACCGGGACGAGTAGAACGGGGGTGACCCGGTGGCGCGAGGCCCCGGGTCACCCGGCCGGCGTCAGATATTCGCCTGCTCGTCGGCCGACAGATCGGCATCGGGCGGGTAATAGAGTTCGGCGCATTCGGCGGCGAGGCAGCCGCCCTCGATCGTCACGTCATCGCGATAGGCGTCGGCGATGAAGGACAGCGTGTCGATGTGCCGCGCCTCGAAATACATGGCGTGCACGTCGTCCCGCCCCGCGCCGAAGACGACGCGGCCGACCTTCGACCAGATCGACGCCATGGTGCACATGCCGCACGGCTGCAGCGTGGAATAGAGCGTCGCGCCGCGCAGCTCCATCTCGCCGGTCGATTCGCAGGCGCGGCGGATCGCCATCATTTCCGCATGGGCGGTGGCGTCGGGCAGTTCCTGCGTCTGGTTGCGCTCCGCCGCCAGCACCCGGCCATCGAGCACGATCACCGCGCCGAGCGGCGAACTGGCCGGATCGCTACCCTTCGCCCGCGCCACGTCGATCGCCATGCGCATCCAGCGCTCGTCATCCTCTGTCATGCGCCGTCAACGCGGGACGATCGCGATCGGTGCCGGTGCCGGTCGGGCGGTGGAGGCACGGGCGGTGGGGGGCCGGGGGGGCAGCTGCGGCGCTAGCCGCCCCCGCCGCCCCTCCCCGGATCAGGCGGCGCGGCCGAAGTCCATGTCGTCGTCGTCCGGGCCGCCGGTCGTCAGGTCGATCGTGCCGCCGAATGGCTCCGCGAGGGTCCAGAACCAGGCCGCGCGCCGCCACGCGGTCATGTCTTCTCCGGCGAGGACGCGCACCATGGGGGGGTTCGGCACGGCATGGTGATCCATGCCTCGCACGCGCCCTCTCAGCCGAGCAGCAGCCGAGCGCCCAGCGCGGCGGCGAGGGCGAGGGGCATGGCGACCGCGCCGACCTTCAGGAAGGCCATGAAGGTCACGTCCTCCCCCTCGCGGCGGATCGCCTGCAGCCACAGGATGGTGGCGAGCGACCCGGTGATCGACAGGTTGGGGCCGAGGTCGACGCCGATCAGCAGCGCATCGACGACGAGGCGCGGCGGCTGCGCCTGCGCGACAGCGGTGCTGGCGATCAGCCCGGCGGGCAGGTTGTTCATGACGTTGGAGACGAACGCGAGACCCGTGCCCGATACCGCCGCGGCGCGGACGGGATCGGCGGCGGCGGTGCGGATCGCGTCCGCGACCATGCGGATGACGCCGGTGCGGTCGAGCGCCTCGACCAGCACGAACAGCCCGGCGACGAGCGGCAGCACACCCCACGACACGTCGGCGGCAAGGCGCAGCGGCGATTCGCGGCGCAGTGCGCTCACCCCCAGCGCGGTGGCGATCCCGGCCAGCGCGGTCGGCAGGCCGAGCGGCACGTCGAGCGCCGACACGACGACCAGCAGCGCCGCCGTGGCGACGATCGCCGCCAGCGCGATCTTCCCCCCGGCCGACAGCGGGTCGCGCGCCACGTCGCATTCGCAGGTGCCCACGATGCGCCGCCGCTCGACGAGGCGCAGCACCGCGAAGGTGACGACGATCGAGGCGACCGAGGGCAGCGCGAACGATCCCAGCCACTGGCCGAGCGGCGGCATGTGCCCGCCATAGAGGACGAGATTGGCGGGGTTCGAGATCGGCAGGACGAAGCTGGCGGCGTTGGCGATCAGCGCGCAGGCGAACAACAGCGGCAGCGGTTCCGCCTTCGCCTTCTTCGCCGCCGCGAACACGGCGGGGGTCAGAACCACGGCGGTCGCGTCGTTCGACATGAATGTCGTCACCACGACGCCCGTCGCGTAGATCAGCAGGAAGAGGCGCGGCGTCGATCCCTTCGCCCGGTTGACCGCCGTCGCCGCCACCCAGTCGAACACGCTATGCGCGCGCGCGGTCTCGCTGAGCAGCATCATGCCGATCAGGAAGAGATAGACGTCGAGGCCCTTGGCGACCGCCTGTCCCGCGATCCCCGGCGGCATCAGCCCCGTGAGCACGAGCAGCACCGCGCCCGCCACCGCCCAGATCCATTCGGGCCAGCGCATCGGCCGGCCGATCACGCCGGCGGTGGCGAGCGCGGCGATCGCCCAGGTCGCGCTGGTGGCGAACGTCAGCTCAGGCATCGGGCGGGCCGCCATTCTTGTTGGGGCCGAGTTGCAGCCCGTCGATCCCGGCGACCGGCCAGGCGCCGATCGCATGCGCGTCCGTGCCGAGGCCGGCGGGCAGGCGGCGTTTGGGAATATCCTTCTCGCCGCGGACCAGCAGGTCGATCCGGTCGTGACCCTCGCCGCAGGTGACGGTGACGGCGTGGACGCCCGGCTCGTCGATGCGCACCGTCGCCTGCCACAGGCCGTCGCCGGCGCCGGTCATGCGGATGGCGGCACCGTCGTCGACCGCCAGCACGACCGGCGCGTCGGCGTCCGCGCCGAGCAGCCGGGCGACGATCGCGATCTCGCCCGGCCGGGGGATCTGGTGCGGATCCGTCACGCGCGTCGCCAGCCGCAGGTCGCAGGGGCTGACGATCTGGACATGCGGCCAGGGCGCGTCGAGCCGGCGGAACCGCCAGCTGGGCACGCGGCCATGGACGCAGACGACCGCGAAGCCGGGGCGGCGGCCATCCTCCTCGATCTGCGCGGTCGATCGCGTTGCGCCATAGATGACGCGGCCGTCGTTCAGCAGCTCGTTATAATGGGTGTGGCCGGTATCGACGAAGGCGACGCGCGCCTCGGCGAGGGTGCGCGCGATCGCGTCGCCATCGGCGGCGAGGTCGCCGGGATAGGCGTGCATGAACACCAGCGGCACCTGCCCCGCCGCCTCCGCCCGCGCCAGTTCCTCGGCCAGCCGGTTGCGATGGTGCATCGTGACGCGGAAGTCCGGCCCCCCGGCCCCCGCCGACACGATGTCGAGGAAGACGCAGCGATAGCCGGCGATCGTCTCCGACTCCGGCCGGTTCGCGGCGGGAATGGCGGCCACGTAATTCGTCAGGTCGCCCGGCTCGAAATCATGGTCGCCGGCGATCACGCGCCATGGCGGGGCGAGCGGCGCCAGCGCGTCCATCATCCGCGCATATTGGTCGGGTGTGCCGTGATTAGCATTGTCGCCGGGAAGAAACACGAAATCGACGCCATCGGCGACGCGGTTGACCTGCGCGACGATCGTATGGAGGCGGTCGAGGCCCAGCCAGCCATCGTCCGGGTCGAGGTGCAGGTCGCCGACATGGACCCAGCAGATCGTATCGGTCATCGTGCGCCCTCCGCGTCGGCGGCATCGGTGCCGGCACAGGCGGGGCGCAGCGTCGCGGCGAAACCGATCCAGAGCGCGAGGCTGACGGTCGCGAAGCTGCCGAGAATGAAGAAACAGGCGCGATAGCCGAACACCTGCGCGATCCATCCCCCGATCGCGGGCGACAGGCTGGCACCGACACCCTGGATGGTCATCACCGCGCCCTGCCCGACATTGACCCGGCCCGTCCCCTTCAGCAGACAGGCGACGAGCCCCGGCACCGCGACGCTCTGCAAGCCGGCCCCGATACCGTCAAGCGCCTGCACGGGCCACACGCCCCAATGCTGGATGAACGTGCCGGCCAAGAGGCCGCGCAGCGGCAACGCCGCGAACGAGATCAGCAGCACCAGCCAATAGCCGCGCCCTGCCGCGACCTTCATCGCGACGATGCTGGCCAGGATCATCACCGCCTGCGCGACGACGACGGTCGTCGCGGTGAACAGCGCCGGATTTCCCTTGCCCGCGCCGACGACCGCCAGCGTGTAGAGCGGCAGCATCCCGCCATTGCCGAGGTGGAAACAGGCAAGCGCCAGCGCCAGGATCAGCATCGGGCGGTTGCGCATCAGCACCTTGAACCCTTCGGCCTTGCCGCCCTCGTGGTCCTCTTCGCCCTTGCCTTCCAGCCCTCGTGCCGCCTGATGGTCGATCGCCCGTTCCGGGATGGCGAGGACCGAAAGGATCGCCATGACGCCGAACGCCGCCGACAGATAGAAGATGGCGGGCATCCCGAACTTCCACCCCAGCCAGCCAGACAGGCCCGCGCCGATCATGTTGCCGGCATGGTTATACGCCTGATTGCGGCCGTTCTGCGCGTTGAAGCCCTTCTGCCGGACGACGCCCAGCGTCATCCCCGCCACCGCCGGCCCGATCGCCGCGCCCGCGATCGCGGTCGCGACCTGGCTGACGGTCACGACCGCCCAGGCCTGCGACCACAGGATCAGGAACGACGCCAGCACCGTGCAGATGCCGGTGACGATGACGACCAGCCGCTTCTTCGTCGTATGGTCGATGAACGCGCCGGCGGGGGCGGTGAAGAGCATGCCCGCGACGCCGCCGGCGGTCATCACCGTGCCGATCGGACCCGACTGCCAGCCGCGCTGCTGCAGGAAGACGCCCAGAAACGGGCCGATCCCCGCCTGCATGTCCGCCATGAAGAAATTGAGCGCCTGCAACGCGCCCCTCGCGCGTTTGCGGTCGCCATCGGCCTCGCTGCCGGAGGAAGCCGTGATCGTGCCTGCCGTCGTCGCCATCGCCGCCTCCAGATCGTCGGGCCCCAACCCAGCAACATTAAGAAATATCCGGCGTCCGGCCTGATGCAGGTCAATTGTTTTGGGCGGCGGCAGCGGCGGAACGCTGCCTCAGCAGTATCGTTTGCGGCGCGGCTGATGACGGGGCCGTATGGCGGTGGTCGCTGTGCCGCGAACCCCGGGTTTCCGCAAACCCACCAAGTGCGCCCACGCAACAAACTCTCGAAGCGCGCGTTTCTGCCCGCAAGGGCCCTCTCTTGCGCCCATTCCGGGGGTGGCATTGGGGGCGGAACGATCCGGATGGCGAGCGGCGGAGCGACAGCCTCGCAATCACGCTTTCGTCGGGATGCGCGGGGCGATGCGGCGGGCTTCGCCGATCCTGCTGGCGTTGGCTACGGGCGGCTGCGCGGTGCTGGATCAGGGCTTCCTGAACGCCGCCGGCCCGGTCGCCGATCATGAGCGGACGCTGTTCGTTACCGTCGCGATCGTCCTGATCTTCGTCGTGACGCCCGTCCTGCTGCTGGCGCCGCTGTTCGCCTGGCACTACCGGCTCGCCAATACGCGCCACGCCTATCGCCCGCATTGGGGGTTCAGCTGGTGGGTGGAGGGGCTGATCTGGATCCCGCCGGTCGCGATCGTCGTCGGGCTGTCGGTGCTGCTGTGGCGCTGGACGATCATCGATGACCCCTATCGCCCCCTGCCCGGCGGCCCTCCGCTGGAGGTGGAGGCGGTGGCGCTCGACTGGAAATGGCTGTTCCTCTATCCCGGCGCGGGGCCCGGCGGGCGCGGCATCGCGACCGTCGACCGGCTGGTGATCCCCGCCGGACGCCCGGTGCACCTGCGCCTGACGAGCGGCACGGTGATGCAGTCCTTCATGGTCCCCCGCCTTGCCGGGCAAATCTATGCGATGGCGGGGATGACGACGCAGCTGAACCTCGCCGCGCACCGCCCCGGCCGCTATGCCGGCCGCAACACCCAGTTCGACGGCGACGGCTTCGCCCGCGCCCGGTTCGAGGTCGTGGCGCTGCCGCCCGCGGCCTACACGGCATGGACCGCGCGGGCGGCAACTACGCCCGGCCGGCTGGACGCGGCCGCGCTCGCCCGGCTCGACCGGCGTGCGCTGCCCACCGGACCGGCCGTGTTCGGCGACGTGCCGGCCGGCCTGTTCGACCGCATCGTCGCCGCGCATGGCGGGACCGGGCACCACCAGATGGCCGCGCCGCGATGATCGCCGTACCCGCCATCGCCGCCGCCGCGCCGTCCAGCCCGATATGGCCCGCGCTACTCGGCCGGTTCGGCTGGCGCGATATCGTCTTCGTCCGCACCGCGATGGACCCCACGCTGTCCGAGATCATCGGCGCGGGCGCGGGCGCCGTGGTGGTGATCGCCGCGATCGGGCTGGCCGTGCTGCTGACCCGGCGCGGCTGGTGGGGGCCGCTGTGGCGCGACTGGCTGACCAGCCTGGACCACAAGCGGATCGGCATCATGTATGTCGTCCTCGCCTTCGCGATGCTGGCGCGCGCGTTGGTGGAGGCGGTGCTGATGCGCGCGCAGCAGGCCAGCGCGGTCGACACCGCCGGCTTCCTGTCGCCCGATCATTTCGGGCAGCTGTTTTCCACCCATGGCTCGATCATGATCTTCTTCATGGCGATGCCGTTCCTGACGGGACTCATCAACTTCGTCCTGCCGCTGCAGCTGGGCGCGCGCGACATGGCCTTTCCCTGGGCCAATCTGGTCGCGCTGTGGCTGACCATCGCGGGCGCGGTGCTGATGATGGCGAGCCTGGTCGTGGGGCAATTCTCCACCGGCGGCTGGTCGGGCTATCCGCCCTATACCGAGCGCGGCTTCAGCCCCGGCGTGGGCGTCGATTACTGGATCTGGGCGCTGACCCTGTCGTCGATCGGATCGACGCTGGCGGGGATCAACATCGCCTGCACCATCGCCTGGGGGCGCTGCCCCGGCATGACCTTGATGCGGATGCAGATGTTCTGCTGGACCGCGCTGTGCACCGCGATCCTGATGATCTTCGCGATGCCGCCGCTGACGGTCGCGACCGCGCTGCTCGCGCTCGATCGCTATCTGGGGTTCCACATGTTCACCAGCGATCTGGGCGGGAACATGATGAACTACGCCAACCTGTTCTGGCTGTTCGGGCACCCGGAGGTCTACATCCTGATCCTGCCCGCGTTCGGCGTCTATTCCGAGGTCGTGTCGACGTTTTCGACCAAGGACCTGTACGGCTATACCTCGCTGGTGCTGGCGACGATGGCGATCGCGGTGCTCAGCTTCACCGTCTGGGTCCATCACTTCTTCACCATGGGCCAGTCGGCGGACGTCAACGCCGTGTTCGGGATCGCGACGATGACGATCGGCGTACCGACGGGCGTGAAGATCTATGACTGGATCTGGACGATGTTCCGGGGCGAGGTGCGCTTCACCGTGCCGATGCTCTATGCCCTCGCCTTCATGGTGACGTTCGTGATCGGCGGCGCGACGGGGATCATGCTGGCGATGCCGCCGCTCGACTTCCTCGTCCACAACACCGTCTTCCTCGTCGCGCATTTCCACAACATGCTGATCCCGGGCCTGCTCTACGGGATGCTGGCGGGCTATACCTACTGGTTCCCCAAGGCGTTCGGCTTTCGCCTGGACGAGCGGTGGGGGCGGATCGCGCTCTGCTGCTGGGTGGCGGGATTCTATCTGGCCTTCATGCCGCTCTACGCGCTGGGCGCGGGGGGCATGGCGCGGCGCATGTCGGGCTATCTCGATCCCGCCTTCCGCCCGTATCTGTACGTCGCGGGCGTCGGCGCGCTGCTGCTGCTGGCCGCGCTCGTCAGCCTGGCGGTGCAGCTTCGCGTCAGCATCCAGAACCGCGCCGCGCTGGCGGTGCCGGCGGGTGATCCGTGGGACGGGCGGGGGCTGGAATGGTCGGTCGCGGCGCCCGCGCCCGAGTATAATTTCGCGGTGCTGCCGGTCGTCGACGATCCCTATGCCTTCTACGACGCGAAGCACGATCCCGGCCATCCGCCCGCCTTTCCCGCGCCGACGCCTGGGGCGGTCCGCTACGAGGCGATCACGCTGCCGCGCAATAGCGTCTCCGCGCCGGTGATCGGGCTGGCCGCGACCGCGCTGGGCCTGGCGATGGTGTGGGCGATGTGGTGGCTGGCGATCGCGGCGCTGATGACGGTGACGGGCGCGGTGATCGCGCGCAGCTTCGGCCGCGACCAGCATCGCCGCATCCCGGCCGGGACGGTCGCGGCGGAGCATCGCGCATGGCTGGTGCAACGCCTCGCCACGCCCGCCATCCCCCGCCAGCTGGAAACCACCCCCGCCAATCGCGGCCGTGCGGAGACGCTGTAATGAAGGTGGCGGCATGAAGGTGGCGGCATGAGCGCGGCGGAACTGGCGGAGGTCGGCCTCGACCCCGGTACGCGGGTGGAAGCTCCAGAGGAGGCGGACGCCGCGGTCTTCGGCTTCTGGCTGTTCCTGATGAGCGACGCGGTGATCTTCGCGCTGCTGTTCGCCACCTATGGCGTCATGGCGGGGGCGACGGCGGGCGGACCGACGCCCGCGACCGCGTTCCGGCTGACCCCCACCTTCGTCGAGACGCTGCTGCTGCTGACGAGCAGCGCGACCTATGGCCGGGCGATGCTGGCGGTGCGGTTCGGAGAGGCGCGGCGCGTGCTGTATGGCTGGCTGGTCGCGACGCTGGGGCTGGGGCTCATCTTCCTCGCGCTGGAGCTGAAGGATTTCGCCGACATGGCCGCCGCCGGCGCGGTGCCGATGCGCAGCGGCTTCCTGTCCGCCTTCTTCGCGCTGGTGCCGCTGCACGGACTGCATGTCGCGGCCGGCTGCCTGTGGCTGATGGTGATGATCGCGCAGGTATGGGGGATCGGGCTGGATGCGCGGGTGCGGATCAACCTGTTGCGGCTGGGGCTGTTCTGGCATCTGCTGGACATCGTGTGGATCGCGATCTTCTCGCTCGTCTATCTGCCGGGGCATATCGGATGAGCGACGATCGCCGCCGCGCGCTGCGCACGCTGGGCCTGGGCTATGCCGCCGCGCTGGCGCTGACGCTGGCCGCCTTCGCGAGCACGGTATGGCCGTGGGGGACGCCGCGCGCGGTGCTCGGCGGGGTGCTGGCGCTGGCGCTGGTCCAGGCGCTCGTGCATTTCCGCGTCTTCCTGCATGTCCGCCTCGATCCGGGATCGCGGCGGACGCTGTGGCTGCTGCTATTTGCGGCGCTGGTCATCGCGCTGATGGCGGCGGGGACGATCGTGATGCTCGCCAACCTGCATGGCCGGATGATGTAGCGCCATGCGGCGGCCCGTGACAAAGCGCCGCGCCGGGGGGTAGATCGGCGTCATGACACCGCCGCCCCCCCGCCGCCGCCGTCATGGCCTGCGTCCGTCCCTTCTGGCGGTGGCGATGCCGCTTGCGATCGCGGTGGCGACGGCCGCCATGGCGGCGCCCCAAGGCGCGGCGGGGGACGATCGCGCGCGGGCGGTGGGCGACTGGACGGTCGCGCCCAGCGCCGATGGCAAGGGGTGTTTCGTCACGCGCGTCTATGCCGATCATCCGGGGCGCACCACGCTGCTGCTGGGAATCGACACGGACGGCGCGAACCATCTGTCGGTGCTGAACGGCAACTGGTCGATCCGGCCGAAGGATCGGCTGAAGCTCGATTTCCGCCTGACCGCCGGCAGCTATGCGAAGCATTTCGCGGTCGGCATCGCGGCGGACGGGCAACAGGGTTTCGTCACCAGTTTCGAGGCGAAGTTCCCGACCTATTTCGCCTCGTCCACGCAGCTGGCGATCGCGCGGGGCAGCGTGCCGGTCGAGCGGCTGGCGCTGGCCGGCAGCGGCGCGGCGGTCGCGGCGCTGCGCCGCTGCGTGGAGGCGCGCCGCCATGCCGCCAGCGCGAAGGCGAAGGCGGCCCAAGCGACCGGGCCGGGCGCGATTCCGCGCGATCCCTTCGCCCCAGCGCCCGCACGCAAGGGCAAACGATAGCGATTCGCGCCGTCGCGCGGCGGGTCGACGGCAACGCGCGAGGCAATCAGCGCCCGATTCGCCGTCCGTTGGACGAGGAACATGCACGGCCCGTCAGAATCCCGATTGTCGGATCGGCACGGCTGGGGCTTGCCTGTTTCGGTTGGTTAACGACTGAAAGACCTTTTGTATGAACCGATTCTCGCCGAAGCTCGCACTGGTGGTGATCGCCGGTGGCGTCGCGGTCAGCGGCTGCGCCACCAAGCGCTACGTGCGCGAGCAGGTCGCCCCCGTCGCGCAGCGCGTCGACACGCTGGAGGCGAAGCTGCAGGAAACGGACGGCACCGCCAAGTCCGCGCTCGCCGAGGCGCAGGCCGCCGCCGGCCAGGCGCAGGCCAATGGCCAGCGCCTCGATCAGGTCAGCGGCCGCGTCGACGGTGTCGAGCAGCGCCTGACCGTGCAGGAGCAGAAGCGCGCCAAGCGTCCGCGCCACTGATCGCGCCCGCCCCGTCCCGCGCGCCCGCATCGCGGGCGGCGGGCGGGGATGCGTCTTACTGCCGGCCGCTCCATGATTCGATGGGGCGGCCGTTGCCTTTCCGGGGTATCGCCCACTGATGAAGTCTGTCCCTTGGGCGCTTGCCGGCCTGTCCCTGATCCTGTCCGCGATGCCGGCCGATGCCGCCCCGACACCGAATGCTGCGCCGGCCAAGGCCCGGTCCGCGAAGGTGGCGACGGCCGCCAAGGGCCGCGCGCCCAAGGCGAAGCCCGCCGCGCCGCCGCCCGTCGAAACGCCCGTCCCCGTCCCCTCCGACGGCGCTACGCGGGTGATCGACTGGGTGCTGGCGGAGCATGACAATCGCGGCCTGCCCTTCGCGGTGATCGACAAGACGGGGGCCGCGCTGTTCCTGTTCGATGGCAAGGGACAGCCGCTGGCGGCGATGCCGGTGCTGATCGGCATCGCGCCGGGCGACGATGCGAGCCCCGGCGTCGGCAGCAAGTCGCTCGCCGCGCTGGGCCCGGCGGAAAAGACGACGCCTGCCGGCCGCTTCCTCGCCAAATTCGGCCTGCCGGTCGCGGGCGAACGCGTGCTGTGGGTCGATTATGCCGACTCGGTCGCGATCCATCCCATCCCCGGCGACGCGGGCGCGCGCGAGAAGCGGCGCGAGCGGATGCTGTCGCCGACCCCCGACGACAACCGCATCACCTTTGGCTGCATCAACGTGCCCAAGGCCTTCTACACCGGCACGATCCGCCCGGCGTTCCGGCGCAAGGGCGGCTATGTCTATATCATGCCCGACACCAAGCCGCTGGAGGCGGTGTTCCCGCGCCTGCGCGTACGCGCGGTCCTCGACGCGCGGGCCGGCGGGGTCATCGCGCGGCCCTGAGGCCGGTCAGCCCTCGACCTGGTCCAGATAGTCGCCATAGCCCTGCGCCGCCATCTCGGCGCGCGGGACGAAGCGGAGCGCGGCGGAGTTGATGCAGTAGCGCAGCCCCCCCGTCGCGCGCGGGCCATCGGGGAAGACATGGCCGAGATGGCTGTCACCATGGCGCGAGCGCACTTCGGTGCGGACCATGCCGTGGCTGCGATCGGTCAGCTCGGCAACGTGCGCGGGCTCGATCGGCTTGGTGAAGCTGGGCCAGCCGCAATGCGAATCAAACTTGTCGGCGCTGGCGAACAGCGGCTCGCCCGAGACGATGTCGACATAGATGCCCGGCTCGCGCGTGTTGAGATATTCGCCCGTCCCGGGGCGCTCCGTGCCGCTCTGCTGCGTGACGTAGAATTGTTCGGGCGTCAGCGCGGCGATCGCCGCGTCGGTCTTGCGATAGTCTGCCATGTGTCGGTCTCCTGGCCGTATCCCGATGGGATATCGGTCGTCCGTGGACGTGCGGCAAGGATAGCGCGAAAGGGGCGGCGTGGTTCCGCTCGCGGCCGGCGCCGCCGCCCTCAGATCAGCCGCAGGTCGGCCGGCCGCGCGTCGGGGAACAGCGTCGCCAGCCGCGCGGGCGACAGGCCGAACTGGCGCTGGACGAGCCCGCCGATCAGCCCGCGATAATCGGTCAGCACGGGCAGGTCGCGGTTCTGGTTCAGCGTCGCCTCGCTGATCGCGACCTGCTCGCCCGCCAGCCGGCCACCCGACAGGCCGCCGCCCATCACCCAATAGACGCTGCCATGGCCATGGTCGGTGCCCTTGTCGCCATTCTCGCGGAAGGTACGCCCAAATTCGGAGACGACCACCACCGTCGTGCCGCGCCACGCATCGGGGCCGATCGCCTCGGCGAAGCCCGCCAGCCCCCGGCCCAGCGCGCCGATCCGGTCGGCGAGATAGCCGGTCGCGCCGCCCTGGTTCACATGCGTGTCCCACCCGCCGACATCGACGAAGGCGAGGTTGAAGCGGTCGCGCATCAGCGTGCCGATGCGACGCGCGGACAGTTCGAACCCCTTCGCGCTCACCGCGCCCCGGCTGGCGGCCTGCATCTCGTCAGACAGTGCCTTGTAGACGGTGTCGCGCACCTCGAACCCCTTGTCGACGGAGGGGCCGAGCGCCTTGTCCCCCTGATACATCGCCGCGATCAGCTGCGCCTGCCGCGCGTCGATCGGCTTGCCGACATTGGCGAGCGCCAGATTGGGGATCGGATCGCCGCCGCCACCCCGGAAGCAGAGCGGCAGCTGATCGGTGAAGGCGATCGGCCGGTCGCCCTGCCCCAGCATCGCCGCCAGCCGCGCCATGAAGCCGGAGCCATAGTCGCGATGCCCGCCGACCGGCTGGCCCAGCTCGATCGTGTCCTGCGTCTCGAAATGGCTGCGGCTCATGTCGTCCGTGCCGGCGAAGGGGACGAAGGCGATCTGCCGCGCCTGCCACAGCGGCATCAGGCTGTCGCGCAGCGCGGGGTGCAGGCTCCAGTCCGCATCGAGCGCGACCGGGGCCTTGGGGTCGGCGGGGTCGGGCCGGCCGAGCGCGATGGTGGGGCGCGCCTGATGATAGAAATCGCTGCCCGTCGGCGCGACGATGTTCGCCGCGTCATAGGCGCCGCGCAGGAACACGACGAGCAGCCGACTGCCCGCCTGCGGCGCGGCGAAGGCGCGGCCGGCGACGACGAAGGGCAGGCTGGCGGCGGCGCCGACCAGCAGGTCGCGGCGATGAACGTGGGGGACATGGGGGACGTGTGGCAGGCGCATGATGCTCCTCCGGGCTGGTCAGCGACGCATGAAATCGGGGGAGGACAGGAACAGCCCGTTCCAGTCCTGCGGCGAGGTGGCCTGCGCCAGCGCGGCGCGGGTGGGCGGTGCCAGCATGTCGCCGAGGCCGCCGAAATAGAGCGCGTTCTGCAGCTGCGGGAAGGCGGGCGCGTCCGCCGGCGCGTCGGGCGCGCGGAACAGCCCGGCCGAACCGCTGCCGATCTGGCGCGCGATATCGAACCGCGTCGCCATCTGCCCCGGCCCCGACCAGGCCGCGCTGTCCAGCGGATAGCCGTCCGGCGTCTCGTGATTGTACAGGCCCTCTCCCATCCGGTTCAGCCAGTTCACGACCGGCATCGGATTGAGGATCACCCGGTCGCCATAGGCGAGGCGGACGGCGGAGACGGCATAATGCGCCGGGTCCTTGAACGCCTTGCCCAGCGAGGCCGCCGCCTCGCGGCTGCGGATCATCGTGCGCATCACCTGCGCCATGTCGCCATGACTGCGGCGAAAGGTAGCGGCCATCCGGTCGACCAGCGCGGGCGGCGGATCATCACCGAGGAAGTAGGTGGCGAGGCGCAGCGAGACATGGTGCGCGGTCGCGGGCGCCGCCGCGATCAGGTCCAGCGCCTGCTCCACCTCGCCAAAGCCGCTGCCGTGGATCGTGTGACCCAGGAAATGCTTGTCGCCGAAATCGTGGCGGGCGGGATTGAATTCGAACAGGCCGGCGCGGACGTAGAGCGGCTGCCACTGCGGCTTCAGCCGGGGCGGATCGGGTTTCAGGTCGACACCGACGCCGGTCAGGATCCGCGCCAGCTCCTGCACGTCGGTCTGGCTGTAGCCGGAGCCGACACCCATAGAGTGCAGCTCCATGATCTCGCGCGCGTAATTCTCGTTGATGCGCTTCGCCGCATTCTGGTCGTTATCCAGATAGCGCAGCATCGCGGGGTGGCGCAGCGTCGCTTCCAGGATGTCGCGGAACCGGCCGAAGGCGTGGTCGTGCAGCGTCTGTTCGTAATCGCCGACCATCGCGCGGATGTCGCGCTTGCCCGCCTGCACGTTGAAATGGTTGAACCAGAACCACGTCATCTGCTCGCGCAGCTGGTCGGGCGCGTAGAGGTCCCGCAGGATCGAGCGCTGCCGCGCCTCGTCCGCCAGCGCATTGAGCGTCTTCTGATAGGCCTGCCGCGCGGCCTGCTTCGCCTGCGGATCGGCCAGCGCGTTGGCGTCGCGGTTCATCGCGTCCACCTCGACGACGATCTGCGCCAGCGGTTCGCGGCTGATGCGCATCCCGGCGACGAGATCGGCGGCGGGCGGCGGCAGCGTCGTATCGCGGCTGGCGAGCTGCGCGTCGAGCCAGCGGCCGGGATCGGGCGCCTCGCCGTCCAACAGCGTCGGCGTCGCGCCCCAGGTCAGGCGGTTCGCCCAGCCGATCCGGCGCGCGGTCTCGGCCGAAACCGGCGCCGCCCCGGGCGCGGGGGGAAGAGGGGCTGCCGCCGTCACCAGTGCCGCCGCGCCCAGCGCCAGCGGCCATCTCGCAAATCCTGCCATGTCCGTCCGATCGGCCGCTATTGACGCAACGGGCGAAACATAGAGGATCACGGCTGAACAGACGATGAGACGGGGTCATTAAATATCGGTCATGCCGCGGTTGCCGGCCGGCAAGTCCCGATGACCCCTTATACTCACGCGCATCGCGACTGATCGGTCATGCGACGGCGCGATTTGATGACCGATGCTGTCACCAACCCTTCATCATCGCGCCGTCAATGGACGAGCGGCCGGTCGCGGCGCAGGTAGACCAGGCTGTGCCCTTCGTCCCGCCGCGTCCTGAGCACGAGGCGATAGTCGCGCGCGATCGCCGCCTCCACCAGCGCGTGGGTGGCCGGGTTCCAGTCCGCGAAGGGGGGATCGAGCGTCACGATGACGGGCGGCCGCCTGCCCAGGATGCGGCGCACCTCCGCCACATCGTCCACCCCGCTCGCCCCCGCCTCGTTCGCATAGGCCAGCGTCGAGGGGAAGGCGCGCGCCGTCGGCAGGCAGGTGCCTGACAGGAAATAGGTGATCGAATCGCCCGCGAAGACATAGGGGCATTCCCCGCCGCTATTGACCGCGACGACATGCGCGACCTCGCGCGCGCCGGCCGCGTCGGTCGGCACCAGCAGCACGCGCACGACGAACAGCACCGCGCCGATCGCCAGCAGCAGCGCCGCCGCCCAGCGCCGCCGGTCGAGCGCGGGCGCGGCGATCATCATCAGCGGCAGCATCAGCGGCAGCGCATAATGGTCGAAGAACGCGCCGATCATCGCATAGGCGATCAGCGCCGCCGCCAGCCAGGCGAACGCCAGCACCATCTCCGCCCGCCATGGCCGCGCGCGAAGCGCGACGACCGCGCACAGGACGAAGGGTGACAGCTGCGACCAGCTGCCCGCCAGCCGCCCCGCGATCCGCGACGCGGGATAGCCGTGCCGCAACGCGACCGAGGCGAAATTGGCGAACCAGAACGCCTCAAACACCGCTGGCCCGCGCGAGGCATAGACCGCGATGACGGCCAGCGTCGGCAGCAGCGCCAGCACGATCCAGCCGAGCGCTGCCGCTACCAGCGCCGGCCACGACACGCCCGCCCGGCGCGCATACCGGCAATGCGCGAGGCCGAAGACCGCGCCCTCCACCACGGGCGTGTACTTGGTCTGGATCGCGAGGCCCGCGAGGAAGCACGCCGCCGCACCGCTCCACAGGATCGCGCGCCGCTCGCCCCGCGCCGCCCGTTCGGGCAGGCGCAGCATCAGCAGCGCCGCCGCCGCCATGAACAGGTTGTAGAAGACGGGCGACTGGCCGCCGCCGCCGCTGAACAGCGACAGCCAGATCAGATAGGCCAGCCCCACCGCCAGCCCCGCGCGCGGCGATCCGCCCAGCCGCAGGCCGCCGCGCATCACCAGCCAGGCGGTGGCCGCCGCGAACAGCGTCGCGACCAGCTGATAGGCGACCAGCCCCTCGCCCGGCAGCAGCCGCATCAGCGCATAGAGCGCGAACAGCCCCACCGGCTTGCGGTCCCACACGTCCAGATAGGGCCAAGCGCCGTGCAGCATCCGATCCGCGACGAGCAGATAATATTGCTCGTCGACATGGATCACCGGATTGCCGAAATCCCGGCAGCGCAGGATCAGCGCCGCCGCCAGCAGGATCGCGAACGCCGGGACGGGGCGCAGCCACCACGGATGCGGGGCGGTCGGCCCCGACGAGAGCGCCGGGGATGCCGGGAAAGATCGCGCGACGGATGGGCTTCGCATCGTTTCTCGAAGAGCAGGACAGGGGCGGGCTGACCGGGTGTGGCGGCGGATGCCGGGCGCCGGATCGGGCCGGTCCGCCCCCACCGCCAGACGCCCGCCATGTAGGCCGCGCGGGCCCGGAAATCGACTTAACTATTTTTTGTCCATCCGGTGCGGGTGGCGGGAATCGGCGTCGTCTACCCCGTGGAGGGAGATTGCCGGGGGGTATTCGACCTTGGGGGGCCAGGGGTCGGCGGCGGGGGATATCCCGCATGTCCGGCCCGGCCGCTCCGCATACCCCGCGCCGATCGACCGCACGGCCGATGGATGAAACGATGCTGCTCGACGTCACCGAACGCTTCTCGCTGCAACAGGCCCCGGCGGTGGTGCGCGCGCCGCCGGCGTGGAGCATCCTCGTCCCCTTCTTCAACGAGCGGGAGATGCTGCCCGCCACGATCGAAAGCCTCGCGGCGCAGACGCGGCCGGCGCGGCTGATCCTGATCGACAACGGCTCGACCGACGGCAGTGCGACGATCGCGCGCGCGACGTGCGAGCGGCTGGGCCTCGACCACCTCGTCCTGACCGAGAACCGGCCGGGCAAGGTGCAGGCGCTGCAGACCGGGCTGGCCTGGGTCCACACCCCCTATGTCGCGACCTGCGATGCCGATACCTTCTACCCGCCAAACTATCTGGCGGCGGCGGAAGCGGTGCTGATGCAGGACGGCTGCGTCGTCGCCGGCGCCTATTGGGCGCCCGCCGACTCCGACGCGGCGGGCCGGGCGGGCGCGGGCCGGCTGATGCTGGCGGCGGCGCGCGCGCTGCCCCGCCAGTGCCATACGGGCGGCGCGGGCGAGAGCTTCCGCACCGAGGCGCTGGTCCGCGCGGGCGGCTTCGACCCCGCGATCTGGGGCTATGTGCTGGAGGATCACGAGGTGATCCACCGGCTGATGAAGCTGGGCACGATGCGCTATGCAATGGACCTGTGGTGCGCGCCCTCCCCGCGCAAGCGCGACCGCGTGTCGATCCGCTGGACGCTGTTCGAGCGGCTGGCCTACAGCGCGTGCGCGCCGGTGGCGGGGGACTGGTTCTTCTATCGCTTCCTCGCGCGTCGCCTCGCCGCGCGGCGGCTGCTGAGCCGCAACATCCGCGAGCGCGCCTATCAGGACGACGACGCGCCCCGGCCCCTGTTCACCCAAAGGACGATCCATGGCGCGCCTCATCCTGTGTGCGGATGATTTCGCCTTCTCGCCGGCGGTGAGTGCGACGATCGCGGCGCTGGCGGGCGAGGGACGGCTGAACGCGACGAGCTGCATGGCGGTGATGCCCGGCTGGCCCGCCGACAGCGCGCTGCTGCGCGACCTGCCGCCGACGGTCGAGATCGGGCTGCATATCGTGCTGACCGAGGAACGGCCGCTGACGGCGATGCCGCTGCTCGCGCCGTCGGGCGTCCTGCCGACGATCCAGAAGATGGAATGGCTGTCCGGCCGCCCCGAACTGCCGCTGGACGAGATCGCCGCCGAGGTGGAGGCGCAGTTCGACGCGTTCGAGGGCGCGATGGGCCGCGCGCCCGATTTCGTCGACGGGCACCAGCACAGCCACGCGCTGCCGCATATCCGCGACCGGGTGCTGGACATCACCGCCCGCCGCGCGCCGCGCGCGTGGCTGCGCACCAACGAGGATGCGCTGGGCGCGCTGCTCTCCCGGCCGTATCGCGGCAAGGCGCTGGCGAGCGCGTGGCATTCGCGCGGGTTTCGCGCGGCGGCGGCGCGGCGCGGCCTGACCTGCAATCAGGGGTTTGCCGGCCATTACGGCTTTGCGGGCGACTATGCCGCGCTGTTCCCCGCCTTTCTGCGCCGCCCCGGCGAGACGCATCTGGTGATGTGCCATCCGGGCGCTGGCTCGCGACCCGGCGACGCGATCGCGGCGGCGCGGCCGGTGGAGGCGGCGGCGCTGCGCCGGTTGCCGATCGCCGCGCTGGCGGCGGATCGGGGTTTGACCTTCCCCGCCTGATCGGGGAACAACCGGCTTTGATGGACGGGGGCCTCAAGGCGATATTTCTGGCGCAGCGGCCCGCGCTGCTCCGCCTGCTCGCCGCGCGGCTGGGCGACGCGGCCGAGGCGGAGGACGTGCTGCAGGACATGTGGCTGCGCATCGACGGGCTGGCCGACCGCCCCGTCGACCAGCCCGCCGCCTTCCTGTTCCGCGTCGCCGCCAATCTGGCGACCGACCGGCGCATCGCGACGCAGCGGCGCGATGCGCGCGATGGCGCCTGGCACGCCGTCCAGCCCGTGGCGGAGGAACTGCCCGACCCCGAACGCGCCCTCATCGCCCGCGACCGGCTGGCGCGGATCGAAGGCGCGATGGCCGACATGCCAGAACGGATGCGCACGGCGCTGCGTCTGTTCCGCCTGGAGGAACAGCCGCAACGGGTCATCGCCGAAAGGCTGGGGATCACCGTCAGCGGCGTCGAAAAGCTGTTGCGGCGGGGATTTCAGCGTCTGGTCGAAATTGCCGAAGCGGATGGTGCGGTTTCGGGCGATCGGCGTCGTCATGAGGGTGAAGGGATGGCGGACGGTGACGGCTGACGCGCGGATCATGGACGAGGCGATCGGATGGCATCTGCGCCAGCCGTCGATGACCGCTGCCGACTGGCTGGCCTTCACCGACTGGCTGGAGGCGGACGCCGCCCATGCCGCCGCCTATGACCGGGTGGCGCTGGCCGATCGGATGATGCCGATCGCGACTTTCGAGGCCCCGTCGGCTGCTTCCGAGCCGGCCCCGACGCCGGTCCTGCCGGTCGCCGCCAATGATGATGCGCCGCGCGCACGCCACTGGCGCCGCGTGCTGGGCGGGTCGGTCGCGGCGGCGGTGGCGGCGGTGCTGATCGTGCCGCTGGCGCTGCCGCACGGCCCCGCCCCCTATGCCGTCGAAACCGCCGCCGGTGAGCGCCGCGTCGTCGCGCTGGGCGATGGCACCCGGATCGAGATGGGCGGCGATACGCGGCTGACGCTGGACCGGCACGACGACCGGGTCGCGGTGCTCGATCGCGGGCAGGCGCTGTTCACCGTCCGCCACGACGCCGACCACCCCTTCACCCTGACCGCCGGTACGGTCGAGATCCGCGACCTCGGCACCGTGTTCGACGTCGCCGTAACAGGTAAGGATCGGCGCGCGCGGCTGGCGGTGCAGGTGGCGGAGGGATCGGTGATGGTCCGCCCCGACCGCGCACCCGTCGTCCTGACGCGCGGCCAGACGCTGACCACCGACATGGCGGGGGGCCATGAGCTGCGCGGAACGGTGGCACCCGAAGAGGTCGGCGGCTGGCGCGACGGGCGCATCGCGCTGACCGATGCGACGCTGGGCGATCTGGCCGACGCGTGGCGCGCCCGCTTCGGGACGCGCGTCACCCTGGGCGGTGAGTTGCCGCATCGCCCGTTTAGCGGCATGGTGACGCTGACGGGTAGGGCTGAGCGCGACGTGCCTCACATGGCGGCGCTGATCGGGGCGGATTGGCGGCGCGAGGGTGACGACTGGATCATCGAGGCGCCGGGGGGCCGGTCGCGCTGACCTGCTGATCGTCGCCCTGCGCGCGGCGCCGCTTTGCGCGGTATCGCTGTGCGCGGGCATCGGGGCGATCCCGGCGCGTGCCGCGCCCGCCGGGCACATCATCCGCGTCAGCTTGCCGGCGACCACGCTGGATCGGGCACTGGCATTGCTCGGCCGGCAGGCGGGTCTGGATATCGCCAGCCTTGATCCCGGCCTGTCGCGCGTTCGCACGCGGCCGCTGGCGGGAACGCTGACACCGGAGGCGGCGCTGGCCCGGCTGTTGCGCAGATCGGGCTATCGCGCCGTCCGCGTCGATGCGCGCGGCTTTCGCGTCGAGCGGGATGCGACGCCCGCCCGCCGCGCTGCGCCGCGCCGCCCTGCCACGCCGCCTGCCGCCGCACCGCCGCCGCCCGCCGGGCCCGCACCCGACATCGTCGTGACCGCCAGCAAGCAGGCGGTGCCGCTGCTGCGCTATCCCGGCAGCCTGACGCGGCTCGATCCGGGCCTGCTGCCAGGGGGGATGCCGACCGATCCCGGCGGCCTGACGCGGCTGTTGCCGGTGTTGCAGGGCACGGGCTTCGGGCCAGGCCGCGACAAGCTGTTCATCCGGGGCATCGCCGACAGCAGCTTTCCGGGCGCCGCGCAGTCCACCGCGAGCATCTATTTCGGTGACGTGCAGTTGGGCTTTTCCGGCGCCGACCCCGCCGTGCGCCTGTACGACATGGCGGACGTGGAGGTGCTGGAGGGGCCGCAGGGCACGCTGTACGGCGCCGGCACGATCGGCGGCGTCGTCCGCCTGACGCCCAACCCGGTCGAGCTGGACCGGGCGGGCGGCGCGATGATCGCCGGGACGACGCTGACCGCCGGCGGCCAGCCGGGCGCAGACCTCGCCGCGACCGCGAACCTGCCGCTGGTACGCGGCGTCGCGGGCGTGCGCGGCACGCTCTACCGCGTGCGCGACGGCGGGTATGTCGACGATCGGCAGCGCGGCGCGCGGAACGTGAACACCGTCGATACGACCGGCGGGCGGCTGGCCGTGCGCATCGCGCCGGGCGGGGGCTGGACGATCGACCTCGGCGGGCTGGCGCAGGGCATCGACGCCGCCGATGCGCAATATGCGGAGCGGCGGGTGGGCCCGCTCTCCCGCCGATCCGGACTGGCGCAGCCATATGACAGCGACATCCTGCTGGGCCGCGCCGTCATCACGCGGCGGTTCGACGACGGGCTGGAGCTGGTGTCCGCGACCGGACTGGCGGTGGCCCATGCACAGGACCTGTTCGATACCGGCCGCCGCGTCGCCACCGCGCAGGGGGCGACCGTCTATGGCACTCAGCGATCAAAGCGGCTGCTCAGCCACGAGATGCGATTGTCGCGCAGTACCGCGACGGGGCATTCCTGGATCGTCGGCGTCACGATGCTGGACAATCGCGACAGCCAGAACCGCACGATCGGCTTCGCCGCCGCGCCGATGGAGATCATCGGCGTCACCAACCGCACGGGCAGCGCCTCCTTGTTCGGAGAGGCGACGGTGGCGGTGCGGCGCGACCTGGCGCTGACGCTGGGGCTGCGCGCCACCTCCGCCCGGGTCGATGGCGCGCCGTCGTTCCGCCCGGCGGGCACCCCGCTGATCGCCGGGCAGCGGACCAGCCGGATCGACCCCACGGCGGCGCTGTCCTGGCGGCTTGCCCCCGATCTGGCGATGTTCGCCCGGGTGCAGACGGGCTTTCGCACCGGCGGCCTCGCGGTCGCGCGCAGCGTCGGGCGGGTCGCGGTGTTCCGGCCCGATTCGATCCTCGTCGAGGAACTGGGCATCCGCCGCGTCCGCCGGGGGCCGACCGGCCTCGCCTTCAGCGCCACGCTGTCGCACGCGACATGGCGGAACATCCAGGCCGATCTCGTCACCCGGCGCGGCCTGCCCTATACCGCCAATATCGGCACCGCGTGGATCGGCGCGCTGGGCGGGATGGTCGACTGGGTGCCGACGCCCGGCCTGCGCGCGACCGCCTCGTTCCTCTATACCGGCAATCGGGTCAGCGGCGCGCTGGCCGACACGTCCCGGCGCGAGAATCGGCGCCTGCCCGATACGCCCCCCTTCGCGGCGAGCGGCGCGATCCGCTACGAATGGTCCGCGACCGCGGACGATCGGCTGGGGGTATCCGCCGACGGCGCCTATGTCGGCCGGTCGGTGCTGGGGACGGGCGACCTGTTCGACGTCACGCAGGGCCGTTACGGCACGCTGCGCGCCGCCACCTGGTGGACGCACCACCGCACGACGGTGACGCTGGCGGTGGACAATATGCTCGATTCGCACGGCAACCGTTTCGCCTCCGGCAATCCGCTGATCCTGAGCGCGCGGGACCAGACGACCCCGCCGCGCCCGCTGAACGCGCGGCTGGGGGTCGCGGTGGCGTTCTGACAACCCCCTTCCAGCGAAGCGGTACGGGCCGTGCGCGTTATCCGCGCACGTCGTTCTGCGTCACCGGCACGATCTTGATCTCCACCCGGCGGTTCGCGGCGCGCCCCTCCTCGGTATCGTTGGAGGCGATCGGCTGCGTCTTGCCATAGCCGCGCGTCGCGATGCGGGCAGCCTGCACGCCATGGCTGGCGAGATAATCGGCAACGGAGGTCGCCCGCCGCTCCGACAGAGCCTGGTTGTACGCGTCGCTGCCGATCGAATCGGTGTGGCCGTACACATCGACATAGGTCTGGTTGTATTCGCCCAGCGTCTGCGCGACCTGGTCCAGCGTCTTCTGGAACTGCGGCTGCACAGTCGCGCTGTCATAGGCGAAGGTGATGCCCGACGGCAGGTTCAGCACCAGATCGTCGCCGCGCCGGATCACCTGCACGTCGCTGCCGGCGGTGCGTTCGCGCAGCGCGCGCTCCTGCTTGTCCATATAGGCGCCGATGCCCGCTCCCGCGAGACCGCCGATCCCCGCGCCGATGATCTTCTCCGTCCGGTCGCGCCGCCCGCCGACCACGTCGCCCAGCAGATAGCCGCCCAGCGCGCCGCCGATGCCGCCGATCGCCGCCTTCGAAATGCGCCGCTGCCCGGTCTCCGGGTCCGTGGTGCAGCCCGCCGTCGCCATCGTCGTGGCCAGCGCCGCCGTCAGGAGAATGCGATGCGTCTTCATGTTCACCCTCGTCATATGTCGGATCACCAACCCCGGGGGGCCGCATCCTGTTCCGCCTGCGTATCGATCGCCACCTGAACGGGCGATGGCGATCCGCATTCGCAGCGGCAGCCGCTACAGGCCATTGTCGCGGGTGTCATTTCCCGGCTAGAGCGTTGGACAGGTCAATGGCACCCCTTCCCCCCTTCCCCTGGATCGACGTCGCGATCATCCTCGCGCTGACGGCGATGAACGGCGTCTTCGCAATGAGCGAACTGGCCGTCGTCTCCGCGCGCAAGGCGCGGCTGGAGGCGATGGCCCGCGCCGGCCGGGGCGGCGCGCGCGCCGCGCTGGAACTGGCGTCCGATCCCGGCAAGTTCCTGTCGGCAGTGCAGATCGGCATCACGCTGATCGGCATCCTGACCGGCGCCTATTCGGGCGCGAGCCTGGGCGGCCCCACCGGCGCGCGGCTGGCGCGGCTGGGCCTGCCGGCGGAAACGGCGGAAACGCTGGGCTTCGCGCTGGTGATCGGGCTGACCACCTATGCCTCGCTGATCGTCGGCGAACTGGTGCCCAAGCAGTTCGCGCTCCGCTCGCCGGAGGCGGTTGCGTCGTTCGTCGCGCGGCCGATGCGCTGGCTGGCGCGCCTGACGAAGCCGCTAGTCTGGCTGCTCGATTCGTCCAGCGCGCTGATCTTTCGCCTGCTGCGCCTCGACCGCAGCGGCGAGGAGCAGGTGACGGCGGAAGAATTGCAGCTGATCGTCGCCGAAGCCTCCAAATCGGGGGTGATCGAGGAGCATGAGCGCTCGATCATCTCGGGCATCGTCCGCCTCGCCGACCGGCCGGTGCGCGAGGTAATGACGCCGCGTACGGAGATCGATTGGATCGACTGCCGCGCCGACCCCGCCGATATCCGCGCGACGCTGGCGGCGACGCAGCATACGCGGCTGCCGGTCGGCGACGGCTCGATCGACAGCGTACTGGGCGTGGTGCAGGCGCGCGATATCGCCGCCGCGCTGCTGCGTGGCGAGGCGCTGCACCTGCCCTCGCTGATGCGCAAGGCGCCGGTTGTGATCGACCGGATCGACGCGCCCGACGCCTTTCTGGCGCTGCGCGGGGCGGAGGTGCCGATGGCGCTGATCCACGACGAGTACGGCCATTTCGAAGGGATCGTGACGCCCGCCGACCTGTTGGCGGCGATCGGCGGCGCCTTCGGCTCCGACGCGGACCCGCGCGAGGCGCCCGACGTCGTCGTTCGCGACGACGGGTCGCTGCTGGTCGCGGGCACCATGCCCGCCGATGCGCTGGCGGAACGGCTGGGCATCGGCCTGCCCGAGGATCGTGACTATGCGACGGTCGCCGGCCTCGCGCTGGCGGCGCTGCGCCGCCTGCCCGACGAGGGCGAAAGCTTCATCGAACAGGGCTGGAAGTTCGAGATCGTTGACCTGGACGGCCGCCGCATCGACAAGCTGCTCGTCAGCGTCGTCTGACCGCCCGGGCGAACGGGCCGCCACATGGCGCGACCCGTTCGCCGGATCAGAACATCTCGTCCAGCAGCAGGTGAAAGGTGCGCTTCGGCTCGTCCACCATCACCCCATAGGCGGCCAGGAATTGCGCCTGCAGGGCCGGGTCGAATTCGCCGAGGCAGCTCCACATGATCGCCAGATCCTGCCAGCGATCAGCGACCCCGGCTCGCCCGACATCGATCAGCCCGGTGACGACGCCGTCCACGACCAGCATGTTGTCGAGCGAATAGTCGCCATGCGTCACCACCGGATCGGGCGCCAGCGGCAGCAGCGCCTGCATCGCCTGCCACACCTGCTGCGCCGTCCAGCCGGCGCGGGCCTCGTCGAAATCCTCCTCCTCGACCAGCCCCGCGTCGATCCGCGCGCGCGCCGCTGCCAGCCGCAGGCGATGATCCGCGTCGAACGGGCAGGTCGCGACGGGGATCGCGTGCAGCCGCCTGAGCGCGACCGCCAGCGCCTCGACCACGGCCCCGTGCTGGTCGGGGTCTTCCGTCAGCACCTGCCAGGCGGTGCGCCCCGGCAGCGCGGTCGTGAGCAGCCAGGCCGCGTCCGCCGTCCGCTCGAAATGCCGCACCGCCGGCACCGGGACCTGCCCGGCCAGCCACGCCAGGCGCTGCCTCTCGTCCGTCACATCATCCGCGACCGCGCCGGTGCCGTTTTTCAGATAGAGGTCCGGCGCCCCCGCCCGGCCGTGCAGGCGATAGACCGCCGCCCCCGCCTCTCCCACACGGTCGCGGGCCCAGCGATAGCCGGCGACCGCCTCCGCCAGCCCGGCCGGCACCGCGACGGGATCGCAGGGCTCCTCGCGTTCGTCCATCGTCATCCCCCCTGTGTTTCCGCCCGGCCATCGCATATGTTGGCGCGCCGGCGATAGTCGATCGTCCGCCCTGCCGACGCGAGTGCGGGCGGGATCGGTGCCTGTCGCAGCGCGCCAGCGGGGCCCGCCTGCCGGCGCAGGCCATGGGAGGTGTCGATGATGATACGGAATCTCGATGTACGGCCCCGCCGTTGGACCCGCGATGGGGCGCTGGCGCTTCGCGAGCGGGCGATGCGGCAAGCGCGTTCGGGCTGGAAGCGGCCACGCCCTGCCGGCGACGCGGCCGAGCCTTTGCCGGTCCCGCAAGGGCCCGGCCCCCTGCCCTTGTCCGGCGCCGCCGCGCTGGAATTGCCCATTCCGGAAGGCGACTGACGCGCCAGGCCGCGAGGATTCGGCCGATTGATTTTTTCCGCCGCGACGTAGGGTTCTGCGAACGTCGGGCATCCCCGCGCCGCGCGGCGCAAGGATCGGCGTAGGCGCTTAAAGCCGCCCGAACACCGCCTCGAAGCCGGCGCGGTCGCCGGCGGCGAGGAATCGGGACTGTTCGATCCAGCGGTCGCGTGCCATCCGCCCGGTGAAGGGGCCGAGCTGCGCGTCGAGCGCGGACGCCTGATCGTCGGTCAGCGCGGCCATCTGCCCGACCGTGGTGATGCCGTGTCCGGCAAGCCGCTCGACCAGCTTCGGGCCCAGCCCCTTCAGCTGCGCGATCGACCCGTCCGCCGGATGTTCCGCCGGAGGGGCTTGCGCGGGTGCCGGTTGCGCGGGGGCATCGGCGGCGAGGCTGGCCGGGCTGGCGTCCATCGGCGCGGCCGCCGCGATCGGCTGGTCGGCGAGCGGGGCGGGGTCCGGCGCGGGGGGCGGGGGCGGGACCGCCGCCGTCTCGCTCTCCACGACGGGCGGTTGAGGCGCGACCGGCGCCGCGGTCCGCTCCACGGCGGCCGGCGCCTCGGGCTCTCCGGGCACCTCTTGCGCCTCGACACGCTCGGATGCCGTCGCCGTGACGCCGGCGTCCGCCGCGCGCTCCTCGACCTGGCGGGCAGCGACCTTGCGCTGGTGCTTGCGACGCGAGCCGACCACGATGATCGCGATCGCCGCCAGTGCGACGAGCGCCATCAGCACGAAATGAATCGTCGTGATCGCGGCGATGCTGTCGGGCAGCAGGCTCATGCCCGGAAGGGACGCGGAACTGTCGTTCATTCCATCACCCTAGAGCGGCTTGGCCGGCGGGGGAAGCGGTCAGGCCTGTTCGCGCGCGACCTCGCGCCAGCCGATATCGCGCCGGCAGAACCCGTCCGTGACATCGAGCGCATCGACCCCGGCATAGGCCGCCGCCTGCGCCGCCGCGACGCTGGGCCCCATCGCCGTCACCGCCAGCACCCGGCCGCCGCTGGCGACCAGCCCGTCCACCCCTTGGGTGGTGCCTGCCTGGAACACGACCGCGCCCGTCGACTCGGCCGCGTCGATGCCCCGGATCGCGCCGCCCTTGGCCGGCGTACCCGGATAGCCCTTTGCCGCGACGACGACGGTCAGCGCCGCGTCGTCCGAAAAGGCCGGTGCCGGCTCGCCCGCCAGCCGCCCCTCGGCCACCGCCAGCATCAGCCGGACCAGATCGCCCTGGAAGCGGGGCATCAGCACCTGCGTCTCCGGGTCGCCGAAGCGGGCATTGTATTCGATCAGCTTGGGCCCCTGCGGCGTCAGCATCAGCCCGGCATAGAGCACGCCGACGAAGGGCATCCCCTCCTCGCGCAGCGCCGCGACGGTGGGGCGCACGATCGTGTCGATCGCCTGCGCCTCCAGCGCGGGGGTCAGCACGCGCGCGGGGCTGTACGCGCCCATGCCGCCGGTGTTGGGGCCGGTATCGCCCTCCCCCACCCGCTTGTGATCCTGCGCGGAGCCGAAGGCGGCGATGGCGACGCCGTCGGTCAGGACGAACAGGCTGGCCTCCTCACCCGACAGGAATTCCTCGATCACCGCCTCGCCGCCCGGCTCCGCGAACAGCGCGTCGACCGCCGCCATCGCCTCGTCGCGGGTCATCGCCACGGTCACGCCCTTGCCGGCCGCCAGTCCGTCCGCCTTGATGACGACGGGCAGGCCGAACGTTCCCTCCAGCGCCGCCACCGCCGCCGCGTGGGTCGTGACGCGGACATAGCCGGCGGTCGGGATGTTCGCGCGCGCGCACAGGTCCTTGGTGAAGCCCTTCGACCCCTCCAGCCGCGCCGCCGCCGCCGATGGGCCGAACACCGGCACGCCCGCCGCGCGCAGCGTATCGGCCAGCCCGTCGACCAGCGGCGCTTCCGGCCCGATCACGACGAGGCCGATCGCGCGTTCCGCGCAGAAGGCCGCGACCGCGGCATGATCCGTCGCATCCAGCGCGACGAGCTTCGCGACGGCGGCGATGCCGGGGTTGCCGGGCGCGGCGAAGAGCGTATCGAGGCCGGGCGACTGCGCCAGCTTCCATGCCAAGGCGTGCTCGCGGCCCCCGGAGCCGATCAACAGGACGTTCATGCCCGATCCCTTTTCTGACGAAGCGCGGCTGGTAGCGGAGGACGTGCCCGGCGACAACGCGCTGGCGCTGTCGGTGGGCGAGCTGTCCGGCCGGCTGAAGCGGATGGTGGAGGGCGAGTTCGGCCATGTCCGCCTGCGCGGCGAGATTTCGGGCTACAAGCGCGCGACCTCCGGCCATGTCTATCTGGCGCTGAAGGACGAGACGGCGGTGATCGACGGGGTGATGTGGAAGGGGTCGGCCAACGCCCTCGCCTTCGCCCCGCGCGACGGGGTCGAAGTGATCGCGACCGGGCGGCTGACCACCTATCCCGGCCGCTCCAAATACCAGATCGTCATCGAGCGGATGGAGCTGGCCGGTGCGGGTGCGCTGATGGCGCTGCTGGAAAAGCTGAAGGCGCAGCTGACCGGCGAGGGGCTGTTCGACCCCGCGCGCAAGAAGCCGCTGCCCTATCTGCCGCGCGTGATCGGCGTCGTCACCTCGCCCACCGGCGCGGTGATCCGCGATATCCTGCACCGGCTGGAGGATCGCTGCCCGACGCATGTCGTCGTCTGGCCGGTCAAGGTGCAGGGCGAGGGCGCGGCGGCGGAGGTGGCGGCGGCGATTCGCGGGTTCGATGCGCTGCCCGGAACGCCGGCCGGGCCGGTACCCATGACGTCGGACGCGCACGGCGCGCCGGCCGGGCCGGGGCCCGGAGCGGGGTCCGTGCCCCGGCCGGACCTCATCATCGTCGCGCGCGGGGGCGGCTCGATCGAGGATCTGTGGGCGTTCAACGAGGAGGTGGTGGTGCGCGCCGTCGCCGCCTGCTCGATCCCGATCATCTCGGCGGTCGGGCACGAGACGGATACGACGCTATGCGACTACGCCGCCGACCGCCGCGCCCCCACCCCCACCGCCGCCGCCGAGATCGCGGTGCCGGTGCTGGCGGACCTGCGCCACACCGTCGCCACCCATGCCGCGCGGACGCAGCGCTGCGCCAACCGCTATGTCGAGCGCGGGCGCGAGCGGCTGACCGCGCTCACACGCCTGCTGCCGCGCCGCGACGCGCTGCTCGGGCCTCAGCGCCAACGCGCGGACGAGGCGGGCGCGCGGCTGGATCGCGGCCTGTCCGCCCGCGTCACCGGCGCGCGCGGGCATCTGGCCCATGCCGCCGGCGCGCTCCGCCCGGCGGTGCTGGCGCGCCAGCTGGATACGGCGCGCGGCCGGCTGGACGCGACCTGGCGGCTCGTCCAGTCGCTCAATCCCGACCGGGTGCTGGAGCGCGGCTATGCCCGCGTCACCGCGCGGCCGGGGGGCGAGACGCTGTCCGCCGCCGCCGCCGCGCGGGCGGCCGGCGCGGTGACGCTCCACTTCCGCGACGGCATGGTCGATGCCCGGGTGGAACGCGCCCGGGTTGAGCGGGAGGGCGCACGGACCTATGTCCCCCCTGCCGAACAGCCGACGCTGCTCTGATCCCCTTCGCGGAACCCGAACGATGCTGATGTCCAATTCCGACCGCCCCGCCCGGCTGCACTATATGGCCAATGGCTTCCGCCTGCTGTCGCCGGGCGATCATGTCGTGTGCGCGGTATCGGGTGCGCGCATCCCGCTCGACGAGCTGCGATACTGGAGCGTCGCGGATCAGGCCGCCTATGCCTCCGCGCGGATCGCCTCAGAGGCGCTCGCGCCGCGATGAACCAGGCGCGGGCGGCGATGCTGATGGCGCTGGCGCTGCCTGCCACCGGCTGCGTCGCCGCCGGTCCGGCCCCGACCCCTCCGGCCGCGCTGCCCCCCGCCATCCCCGACGTGCCCGCCCCGCCGCTGCCGGTCCTGACCGGAGCCTCGGCCCTGCGGCTGGAGGGACGGCCCGAACAGGGCACCCTGCTCCACGGCCATGTCCGGCCGGGCACGACGCTGACGCTGGACGACACGCCCGTCACGGTTGCTCCAGACGGCGCCTTCGTCATCGGCTTCGACCGCGATGCGCCCGCGACCGCCACGCTGACCGAACGCTTCGCGGGCCCGGCCGGCAATCCGCTCGTTGCCGTCACCCGCCTGCCCGTCGCGCCCCGCGCGTGGCGGCTGGAGCAGGTCGACGCCCCCTATCGCGCCGGCCGCACCAGCGAGGCGTTCGCGGCGCTGCGCCCCGCCGAACTCGCCCAGATCGCCGCCGCGCGCCGGATGGTGACGGACGCGGCGGGCTGGCGGCAGCGCTTCGTCTGGCCCGCGCATGGCCGCCAGTCGGGCTGGTTCGGCGCGCAGCGCGTCTATCAGGGAAAGCCCGGCAGCTACCATTCGGGCGCGGACATCGCGGTGCCCACCGGCACCCCCGTCCTCGCGCCCGCCGACGGCGTCGTGATCCTCGCCACCCCGGCGCCGTTCACGCTGGAGGGCAATTTGCTCCTCATCGACCATGGCGCGGGACTGTCGAGCGCGCTGATGCACCTGTCGCGCATCGACGTGCCCGTCGGCGCGCATGTCCGCCAGGGCCAGCCGATCGCCCTGTCCGGCGCCACCGGCCGCGCGACGGGCCCACACCTCCACTGGGGCGTGACCTGGCGGGGCGCCCGGCTGGACCCGCTGCTAGTGGTGGGCGCGGGGCCGACGTAGGCGGCTACTGGACTCGTCGGACGCGAACGGCGGACTGACCGGCAATCCGCATCTTGTAGCTCCCCAGCGCCGCGCGCATGACCGTCACGGCATCATCGTGCTTGGGCGAGCGGCTCAGCGCCACACCATCGATCTGGCGCCAGATCCCGCCGGCCTTGAGAACGACTATCCAGTTACCATCAGGGCCCGGCATCGCGGACTGGATCTGCGTTTCGATCTGTCTGAACGGCTCGGGTGCCTGACGCGATTGGCCGGGAAAGGCCTTCGCTTCAGCACCTTGGGCATCGGACGCCTTGGGATCAACAACTGCGATCCGCCCGGAATCTAACGCTGATTTCATAATTGCCGAAGCTGCATCGAAACATCGAAGGCGCTCATCGGGAGCTTTAATCTGACGGCACTGCAACAGCTTACCGGCCGGATCCACCAAATCCTGGCCATATGCGGCAGCACTATTTACCAAAATCATCGCCGAAACCACAGTGAGATAATAGCCTGGGTATCTGTTTATCAACCGCACAGTAGTATCTCCATAATACACTGGGATAATGTAGCATTGACGCAACACTGCGGAGTTTTTGCAGTTTTATGTCCAACCTGTCATTGCCTGTTCGATAAACGATCTCCTAGCAATTGCAGCATGGCGCCATCCAAGGCGTCGCTTTTGATCGGCAAAGGGCCGACAAGGGGGTCTTAATGAAGAACAGGGTAATCCGTAGTGGCCTGATGGCCACCACTATTCTCGTCGGCTCGCTGGCCGTCGTGGGCCAGGCGTCGGCGCAGACCGATCCCGGCGCGGGCGCTACGCCTGTCGCGCCTGTCATCGGCGGCAGCTCGGCGAACGCGACGCCGCGCGAGACGAACGGCACGGACTCGACCGGCAACGCCCAGGCTGGCGAAACCGGCGAAATCGTCGTCACCGGTTCGCGCATCGCGAACCCGAACCTGACCTCCACCAGCCCGCTGACCGTCGTTAGCGCAGCCGAGATGAAGCTGCAGGGCGCGACCCGCATCGAAGACGTGATGAACAGCCTGCCGCAGGTGTTCGCATCGCAGAACTCGACCGACGCCAACGGTGCATCGGGTATCGCGACCGTCGACCTGCGCGGCCTCGGCACTTCGCGTACGCTCGTTCTCGTCAACGGCCGTCGCCTTGTTCCAGGTGACGTCAGCGGCCCCGCAGCCGACCTCAACTTCATCCCGACGACGCTCATCCAGCGCGTCGAAGTGCTGACCGGCGGCGCCTCTTCCGTCTACGGTTCCGACGCCGTGTCCGGCGTCGTCAACTTCATCATGAACAAGGATTTCGAGGGCGTTCAGCTGGATGGCCAGTATTCCTTCTACAATCACAACAACAATCTGACGGGCACGCTCCTCGATGCTCTGCAGACGGGGCAGAACGGCGCGACGCGGTCCTACGCAAACCGGTATCCCCGCGGCAACGTCGCCGATGGCGCCCAGAAGTCCATCACGCTGACCGTTGGCGCCGGCACCGACGACGGAAGGGGCCACCTGACCGCCTACGCCTCCTGGCGTCAGATCAACGCGGTGACGCAGGGCGATCGCGACTATTCCTACTGCGGCGCCTCGGACGGCGCGTATCAGCGCAATGCCGTTACCGGCGTGGGAACCAACGGCCTCGCATATTGCGGCGGATCGAGCACGACCGATGTCGGACGCTTCCGTCGTACGCAGAACGTCGCGCTGGGCTCGACCCCGGTCTATGCAGCGACCGGGCCGAACTATACGCTCGACCCCAACAACCCGGGTCAGTTCCGCACCTACAGCGCGGCGCGCGACCAGTTCAACTTCAATCCGTACAACTTCTTCCAGCGGCCTGACGAACGTTTCTCGTTCGGCACCTTCGCTCATTATGAGGTGAGCAAGGGCTTCGACCCGTACGTCGAAGCAATGTTTATGGACGACCGCACGCAGGCGCAGATCGCACCCTCGGGCGCTTTCTATGCCACGGACTTCTTCGTGAACTGCAACAATCCGCTGCTTTCCGCATCGCAGGCGACCGCGCTGTGCGGCGCGGCGGCGGGGACCAACACGCTGCAGTCTCTGTATATCGGTCGTCGCAACGTCGAGGGCGGTGGTCGTAACGACGACCTGCGCCACACCGCGTATCGCATCGTGACCGGCGCCCGCGGCGAGGTCGCAGAAGGCATCACCTACGACGCCTACGGCCAGTTCGGTCGTACGATCTATGCCGAGACCTATACGAACGATTTCTCGCGCGCCCGCCTGAATCGTGCGCTCAACGTCGTTCGCAATAGCGCCGGCACGCCGGTCTGCGCGTCCACGCTGCCCAACGCCGCCGGCCGGATCGAAGATGCAGCCTGCGTCCCCTACAACATCTTCACGCCGGGCGGCGTGACGCAGTCTGCCGTCAATTACCTGCAGATCCCGACGCTTCAATCCGGTCAGACGACCGAATATGTGGCATCGGGCTCGGTCCAGGCCGACCTCAGCAAGTATGGTGTGCAGTCGCCGCTGGCGGCGAGCGGTTTCGCGCTGGCGGTTGGACTCGAGTATCGGCAGGAATCGCTGCTGCTCCGTAACGACGTGGCCAATCTGACCGGCGATCGCGCCGGTGCTGGTACGCCCTTCGGCGTGCGGGATGCGGAAGGGTCGTTCAACGTGTTCGAGCAATTCGTCGAATTGCAGGCGCCGCTGATCAGTGACCGCCCGTTCTTCCACGAATTGTCGGCGAACGTTGCCTATCGCCATTCCAAGTACAGCATCCAGGGCAATACGGACACGTATAAGTTCGGCGGCACCTATGCACCATTCCGTGGCTTCTCGGTTCGTGGTGCCTATAACCGGGCGGTCCGCGCGCCGAACATCCTTGAGCTATTGACGCCCGCCAATGTCGTGCTCTTCTCCGGTTCGGATCCCTGTGCCGGCGCGGTCAAGAACGGCACGGTCAACGGCTTTACGCAGGCGCAGTGCGCCCGTAGCGGTGTGACGGCCGCACAGTTCGGAACGATCGATCCTAGCCCCGCAGGGCAGTACAATCAGCAGACCGCTGGCAATCCTTCACTGCGGCCCGAGGTCGCCGATACGTATACGCTCGGCGTGGTCATCAATCCGAGCTTCGCACGCGCCTTCGTGCTGACGGTCGACGCCTTCGACATCAAGATCAAAGGCGTGATTTCGACGATCGGGGCAAATTATGCCCTCCGTCAGTGCGTTACGGCCAATCAGTTTTGCGATCGCGTCGTGCGCTCGGCGGATGGCTCACTGTTCACGGGCACGTCCTATGTCGCCAATCCCAGCGCCAATCTGGGTAGCCTCCGGACGCGCGGCATCGACGTTACCGCCAGCTACCGACTGGATCTCTCGGACGTCGGCGTGAACAATGCCGGCAGCCTGGGCTTCGACCTGGTGGGCACGTATCTGGACGCCTACACCGTTCAGACACAGCCGGGCGGTCCAAGCTACAATTGCGCCGGTCTCTATGGTCTCAGCTGCGGCTCTCCGAATCCGGAATGGCGTCATAAGCTGCGGGCAACGTGGAATCTGCCGTCCGATATTCAGGTTTCGGGTGCGTGGCGCTTCTTCGGGGCGGTCAAGAACGACTACACGTCGAGCAACCCCGAGATTTCCAACCCGGACTTTACCGACCCGCTGACCCGTCGCGTCGGCTCGGTGAGCTATTTCGATCTGTCGGTTTCGGCTCGTGTCGCGGACAAGTTCACATGGCGTCTCGGCGCCCAGAACCTGCTCGATCGCACGCCGCCGATCACCTACGCTTACAACTCGAACGGGTCGAACACCTACGCGGGCACCTATGACCCGCTCGGCCGTTACATCTACACTGGCATCACGATCGATTTCTAAAGCAGAAACGATATTGTGATGATGGAGGCGGTTGACCTGGTTCAGCCGCCTCTTTTTTTATAAGCGAGACATGAGGATGGCAGATAAGCAGCTACAGGCAGACGAGGCATTTCGCCGGCGCGATCTTGCCGCCGCGGCGATGTTCATGCGTGAGCATCTCGCTCTACATCCCCAGGATCTACACGCGTGGATGAAACTTGCCGCCATATGCCGGGCCGCGAACACACCGGTTCAGTCGATCGAAGCGGTCGACCGTGCGCTTGCCATCGACCCCTTATTCTATCTCGCCCTGCTGATGAAAGCGTCCCTGGTCGAAGGGATGCAGCAGCCGGATGCCGCAGCGGAGCTTTACGCCGCCGCGATCTTTCATCGACCGGCCGGAGACGTTCCGCACGCCGTCCAGAAGCAACTCGAGTACGGCAAAGCCTACATCGCAAACCGTGCCGCAGGTGTCGAAGACGCCGTACGCAGGCTGGCGACGCAAGCCGGGGTCACGGGTGAAGACGCCAATATCAAAGCGTTCATCGATACGACCTACCGCAGAAGGCCGCTTTATCGGCAAGAACCGACCCACTATCGCTGGCCCGGTCTGCCAGACACGCCGTTTTTCGATACCTATGATCCACCCTGGCTCGCTGAACTCGAAGGAATGACCGAAATCATCCAGGCGGAGTTTGAAGCGGCCTATTCGGACCGGGCGAGCGGTGCCGCACCATATGTCAGTTTCGACCAGTCTACGCCAGTCGGTCCGTGGGGTGCGCTTAACCACTCCCGGGACTGGAGCGCCATCCATCTGATCCGGCACGGGTCGGTCAATCCGGTCGCCGCGCAATTCTGCCCAAGCACGATGGACTTTTTCACGCGAGCCGGGAAGGATCGGCAACCGGACATTGCAGGTCTGACTCCAAACCTCATGTTCTCAATTTTGGCGCCGCATACCCATATTCCTCCGCATCATGGTGTTGCGAACTTCCGCGCGGTTTTGCACCTGCCCCTTATCGTGCCCGAACCTTGTCGCTTCAGGGTAGGCGCTGAGGAAAGGGCTTGGCAAAGAGGGAAGGCTTGGGTCTTCGACGACACGATCGAACACGAGGCGTGGAACGACAGCGATCTTCCACGCGTCATTCTGATAGCGGATGTCTGGCGACCGGAGATTACGGCAGCATCCAGGCAAGCCATACGGATTTGCCTAGAAGCCATGACCATCGCCTCCGACATCGGAGCACTTTAAACATTGCTCCAGCAGATATCCGGCAGTAGGCTTACCGGACAGTCATTCGTGTATCGTGGGGAGTATGTGATGGCCTTTCAACTGCCGCGGTCGTTTGGCCTAGCGCTGCTGCTCTTGGCGAGTGCGGGACATGCAGAGCCTCCCGAAAGCACTGCTGCCGTCAGTCCGGGCGGAAAAGCGGAGAATTCCCCGAGAAAGATCTGCCGTACAGTGGAGACGATCGGTTCCCGGTTGCAGAGCCGCAAGGTCTGCATGACCGCGGACGAATGGCGCGCTATGGCCCGCAATGCTCGCGATAATACCGAACAGCGCATGCGCGTTCCGCATCAAGAGGCGTTCGGCGGCTGACAATTTCGCGCTGGGTCCGCACCCAGACCTGCCCCGACACAATCGCAATCTCTGGCGCCTGATCTTGGGGGAGGGTTATCGTCACCACCGGTGACTTTGCTGCCGGCTTGGTCGCCCCCCGGTTCCTGGCGCCGGCGCCGAACATTTTGATCGAAATACGCTTTCTAGCTGCGGTCTCGACCCGCAGGTGGTCGCCCATCTCCCCGCGACGCAATAGCCGCACCTATGAGTGCGTCCACGAGACGCACGCTTCATAGCCCCGCTAGCACGACACATCCCGACGCCGCGCAGTCATCGCTGCTCGTCAGGGCAAGGGATAATCAATACGCTTTGCCTTCCTCATGGCAGGCCTGGTTCCACGCGCCGAGGCGAAGCGGGACCTGGCGCAATGCAGATGCGCGTAGAGCTTCCGGGAAAAGGTCCGGAGGGCACCGAAATTCCTCGCGCTAAGCGCGTCGAGCCATATTCGCGTCGCGGTCACATATCACAGGATGGCGCCCCCAAGCGGACCACCCGATAATCGTCGCGATCTACGTCGCTCGCCCATTCCCCTTTTTATCAACACTGTGGTCCGCAAACGATAGCCTATCCCTGTCGGAAGGCCGCCATCGTTGCCCGCAGCGGCGGCCATCGGTCATATGTAATGATTGCTTACCGTTTGATCCTGCAAGCACCGATGGCCGAAAACCAAACCCGCCGCGCGTGATTCTGAGGTGTGCCATTCAAGCCACGTTTTTGATTCATATTTTTTGTCCGTCATGAAACGTGCATGAAGCTATTGCGACCGTCTCAAACTGCATCTTATGACAGGGTTGTTACCTCACTCGATCCAATCGGTGGGCAGAACGACAGGGTAGGATAGCCGGTTTCCCGACCACGAATGGCCGGGCGATCGGCGCAGAATGGGAATTACGGGATGATACGATCCAGCTTCGGCCGACCGGCGCTTTGCGGGGGAGCCGCGCTGCGCGCTCTTGCGCTGATGGGCGCGGGCCTTGCCGGTACGGTGACGATGCCGGCTTTCGCACAGGAAGCGCCGAATCCGGCGGAGGCGAACGACGCGACGCAGGCTCCCGCAGCCGCCGCCGGCCGCACGGGCGGCGACGAGATCGTCGTCACCGGCTCGCGCATCGCCTCGCCGACCATCACGTCGGTGTCGCCGGTGCAGGTCGTCAGCGACCTTCAGATCGACCAGTCGGGCGTGTCGAACGTCCAGGACCTGCTGCTTGAGAACCCGGTGTTCGGTGCGCCGGCGCTGTCGCGCACCAATTCGGCGTTCCTGACGTCGGGCACGGGCGCCGCGACGGTCGACCTGCGCAACCTGGGCACCGATCGCACGCTGGTCCTCATCAACGGCCGCCGCGTCGTCGCGGGCATTCCGGGCTCGGCCACGGTCGACCTCAACATGATCCCGTCGCAATTCATCCAGCGCGTCGACATCCTGACCGGCGGCGCCTCGTCGCTCTACGGTTCGGACGCCGTCGCGGGCGTCGTGAACTTCGTCTACAAGACGAACTTCGAGGGGATCGAGGGCAACGCACAGTACGGCCTGACCGAGCGCGGCGACAACCGCGACTATCAGGCGAACGTGACGGTCGGCAGCAACTTCTCCGACAACCGCGGTAACATCATGATGCACCTCGGTTACACTAACCAGGGTCAATTGCTGTCGCGCCAGCGTCCCAACACGCGCCTTGACGATACCGACACGGCTTTCGGGTTCACCGGCGATCCGGCCGATTATGGCATTCCTCGCGAAGGGACGCTGTCGGGCATCCCCCCGCAGGGCGTGTTCACCTCCGGCGGTTGCCAGTTCACCTATGGACCGACGGGCGCGCTAGAGCGCGGCTTCAGCGCCAGTGGTGGGACGATCAGCGCAGCGCAGTCAACAGCGTGCGGCGTTCCTGCCGGCACCGCCCTGCCGGCCCGGGGCTTCAACCGCCAAAACTATCGCACTATCGCCGTGCCGGTCGAGCGCTACCTGTTCGCGGCGCGGGCGCATTACGACCTGACGGACAATATCCGCTTTATCGGGGAAGGCACGTACGCCAAGACCACGTCGAGCCGCAACATCGAGCCGTTCGGCTTCTCGTCGGCCGGTGCTGGTGGTGCCTATAGCGGCGTGGGCGGCAACGCGCCGATTGAGACCCGCGTACTTACGCCGGGGACGAATGCCTTCACGATCGTGCGCAATCCGTTCGTGCCGGATGCAATCTATAACGCGGCTACCGATACGAACGGTGACGGGCTGCGCGATATCGGCTTCTCGCGCCGCCTACTGGAATTTGGCAACCGCCGCAGCAGCACGACGCGTGACATTTATCGGTTCGTCGCAGGTTTTGAGGGGGATGTGTTCGCCGACAAGTTCCACTGGGACCTGACGTATAACTATGGTCAGACCACGGAGAACCAGAACGGCAACGGCCAAATCAACACGGTCAATTTCCGCAACGCGTTCAACGTCGTCACTGCGCAGAGCGTAGGGCTGGCCGGTGGCAACACGCCGGTTTGCGCCGATGCAAACGCGCGCAATACCGGCTGCGTGCCCGTCAACATCTTTGGTTTGAACACTGTTTCACCTGAGGCAATCGCATATCTGCAGGCGGATCAGACCTTCCAGACCCGCATCACGCAGCAGGTGGTGCAGGGCAACTTCTCGGGCTCGGTCGTTGACCTGCCTGCGGGTCCGCTCGGCGTCGCTGTCGGCTTCGAATATCGGAAGGAGACGAGCCGCGAGGACAACGATTCGCTGACCAACCAGGGTTTGAACGGAGGCAACGCCCTGCCGGACACCTCGGGATCGTTTGACGTCAAGGAGATCTACGGCGAAATTAACGTTCCTCTGATCCACGACACGCCTTTCTTCCGCCAGCTGAATCTACGTGGTTCGGGCCGCATCTCCGACTACAGCACGGTCGGCACGGTCTACAGCTACAGCGGCGGCGTCGAGTGGATGCCAATCGAGGCGGTGCGTTTCTCGGGCACCTATGCCCGCGCTGTGCGTGCGCCTAACATCGGCGAATTGTTCACTGGTCCCTCGCAGACGTTCCCGAGCGTCACCGATCCCTGCGTCGGCGTCCGGGCAACCGGCGGCGGCGCACTGGGTGACGCGTGTCGCGCAGCCCCCGGTGTGCTGACGAACATCGCCGCCTCTAGCACTGGTGCCTTCGCCGCGACGCTACTGGATCGCCAAGGCGTAAGCGGCTTCAACACAGGCAATCCGAACTTGCGTCAGGAAACCTCGGATTCCTGGACGGCCAGCATGACGATCAACCCGCGGGAAATAAACGCGTTACGCAACACCGTGCTGCGCGTGGATTACTTCAACATTCGCATCCGCGACGCGATCAACTCGTTCCCGCGGCAATTCATCCTCGACCAGTGCTATGGCCAACAGAATGCGCAGTATTGCGACTTCATCACCCGTCGCCCGGCGGCAACGCCGATCAATAGTGCGGGTACACTGGAATTCGTGGATACTCAGCTCGTCAACGCCGGCCGTCTCGCCACGTCTGGTCTCGACGTGACGTTGACCCAGCGTCTGCCGCTTGGCGGGATCGGTCTGCCCGGCGACCTGAATGCGCGAGTGGCCTACACTCATGTCTTCAACGGCTACGTTATCCCACTGCCGGGCGCGGATCGCGACAATTTCGCGGGTGAGATCGGTGCGGCCAAGGACCGGTTCACGTCGTCGATCGGATACGTCGGCGAGAAGTTCAATCTGAACTTCACCGGCACCTATATCGGCCGTTCGCGCGAAGACGACCTGACGCTGGCAAGCCTCGACCTGCCGGCCGATGCGATCAAGGTTCCGGCGAAGTTCTACCTGGACACGCAGGCCTCGTTCAAGGCGGCCAGCATGTACGAGTTCTACTTCGGCGTCGACAATCTGCTCGACACCAAGGCGCCGAACATCCTGTCGCTGTCGCCGTTCAACACGACGGGCACGGATACGAACGCCGGCGTGTACGACGTGTTCGGCCGTCGCTTCTACGTGGGTGCGCGCTTCCGCTTCTGAGCGGTGGCGATCATTCGAAAAGACTGGGGGCGGGTCGCAAGACCCGCCCCTTTTTCGTGTCAGCCGGCGGCCAACACCAGCTTGCCGTCGCCCTCGTCGACATGGACGGTGCTGCCGTCCTTCACGTCGCCCCGCAGGATCGCCTCGGCGAGCGGGTCCTGCAGGTAGCGCTGTACCGCACGGCGCAGCGGCCGGGCGCCGTAGACGGGGTCGTAGCCGACGCGGCCCAGCCACGCCCGCGCGGCGTCGGTCAGGTCCAGCGTGATCTTGCGATCCTTCAGCAGCCTGCCGACGCGGCCGACCTGGATGTCGACGATCGGTGCCATGTGCGCCTGCCCCAGCCGGTGGAAAAGGATGATCTCGTCCAGCCGGTTGAGGAATTCCGGTCGGAAATGCGCGCGGACGATCTCCATCACCTGCGGCTCGACCGTCGCGACGTCCTGATCATCGGCCATGTTCGCGAGAAACTGGCTGCCGAGGTTGGAGGTCAGCACGATCAGCGTGTTCGAGAAGTCGACCGTCCGCCCCTGCCCGTCGGTCAGCCGGCCATCGTCGAGCACCTGGAGCAGCACGTTGAACACGTCGCCATGCGCCTTCTCCACCTCGTCGAACAGCACGACCTGATAGGGCCGCCGCCGCACCGCCTCCGTCAGCACGCCGCCTTCCTCATAGCCGACATAGCCGGGAGGGGCGCCGATCAGCCGCGCGACCGCGTGCTTCTCCATGAACTCGCTCATGTCGATGCGGACCATCGCATTGGGATCGTCGAACAGGAATTCGGCGAGCGCCTTGGTCAGCTCGGTCTTGCCGACGCCGGTGGGGCCCAGGAACAGGAAGCTGCCCAGCGGCCGGTTCGGGTCCTGCAACCCCGCCCGCGCGCGGCGGACGGCGGTGGAGACGGCGCGCACCGCATCCGCCTGACCGATCACGTGCTGCCCCAGCACCTCTTCCATGCGCAGCAGCTTGTCGCGCTCGCCCTCCAGCATCCGGTCGACGGGGATGCCGGTCCAGCGGCTGACGACGCCGGCGATATCGTCGGCGGTCACTTCCTCGCGCAGCATCGCGCCCTTCGACTGCCCTTGCGCTTCCTCCAGCTGCTTGGTCAGTTGCGGGATGGTGCCGTAGGACAGCTCACCCGCGCGGGCGAGGTCGCCCTGCCGCTGCGCCTGGTCGAGCGCGATGCGTGCCGCATCCAGCTGCTCCTTCAGCTTGGCCTCGGCGCCGATCTTGTCCTTTTCCGCCTGCCAGCGCTGCGTCAGTTCGGCCGATTGCTGTTCGAGGTTGGCGAGGTCGCCCTCCAGCGTCTCCAGCCGGTCGCGGCTGGCGGCGTCGGTTTCCTTCTTCAGCGCCTCCCGCTCGATCTTCAGCTGGATGATGCGGCGGTCGAGCGTCTCGATCTCCTCGGGCTTGCTCTCCACCTCCATGCGGATGCGGCTGGCGGCCTCGTCCATCAGGTCGATCGCCTTGTCGGGCAGGAAGCGATCGGCGATGTAGCGGTTCGACAGCGTCGCCGCCGCGACGATCGCACCATCGGCGATGCGTACGCCGTGGTGCAGCTCGTACACGTCCTTCAGACCGCGCAGGATGCTGATCGTGTCCTCAACCGTCGGCTCGCCGACGAAGACGGGCTGGAACCGCCGCTGGAGCGCGGGGTCCTTCTCGACATATTTGCGATACTCGTCGAGCGTGGTCGCGCCGACGCAATGCAGCTCGCCCCGCGCCAGCGCCGGCTTCAGCAGGTTGCCGGCGTCCATCGCGCCCTCCGACTTGCCGGCGCCGATCAGCGTGTGCATCTCGTCGATGAACAGGATGATGTCGCCCTCGGCAGCCTTCACCTCGTCGAGCACGCCCTTCAGCCGCTCCTCGAACTCGCCGCGATATTTCGCGCCCGCGATCAGCGCGCCCATGTCGAGCGCCATCAGCTTGCGGTCCTTCAGCGTGTCGGGCACGTCGCCATTGGCGATGCGCAGCGCCAGCCCCTCGGCGATCGCCGTCTTGCCGACACCGGGCTCGCCGATCAGCGCGGGATTGTTCTTGGTGCGGCGGGCGAGGATCTGGATCGTGCGGCGGATTTCCTCGTCGCGGCCGATCACGGGGTCGAGCTTGCCGTCGCGCGCCGCCTGGGTCAGGTCGCGGGCGAACTTCTTCAGCGCGTCATAGCGATCCTCCGCGCCGGCCGTGTCAGCGGTGCGCCCCTGGCGCAGCTGGTTGATCGCGGTGTTGAGCGCCTCGGGCGTCGCACCGGCGGCCTTCAGCGCCTTGCCCGCCGCGGTGTTGAGCGACAGCGCGAGCGCGACGAGCAGCCGCTCGACCGTGACGAAGCTGTCGCCGGCCTTCTGCGCGATCTGCTCGGCCTGGTCGAGGACGCGCACCGTGTCGTTGTCGAGGCCGGGCGACTGCTGCGCGCCCGAGCCGCTGACCACCGGGATCTTCGCCAGCGCGGCGTCGACCTCGCCCACCGCGCGACGCGGGTCGCCGCCCGCCGACTGGATCAGCCCGGCGGCCATGCCCTGCTCGTCCTCCAGCAGCGCCTTCAACAGATGCTCGGGCGCGATCCGCTGGTGGTTCATGCGGATCGCCACGGTCTGCGCCGATTGCAGGAAGCCCTTGGCGCGGTCGGTGAATTTCTCGATATTCATATGGCTCGACACCCTTTCGATTGGCGTCAAGGTAGTGTTGCAAATGCGCAACACAAGTGGGGTCAAGCCGAAACGATTGCGCGGTTTGCGGATCGCGTTCTACCATCACCGTGACAGTACCGCTTGGGGTGGGATATTCGCATGACAGTCAGGTTCGCCGCGCTTGCAGGGGCGGCACTCGCCGCGTTTTCGACCGGGGCCATCGCGCAGGTGCCGGCACCCGCGCCGGTTTCCGCGCTCGTATCGCAGGTCGACATTCCGTATCAGACCTTCACGCTGAAGAACGGCCTGCGCGTGGTCGTCCACACCGATCGCAAGGCGCCGATCGTCGCGGTCAGCGTGTGGTACGATGTCGGGTCGAAGCATGAGCCCGCCGGCAAGACCGGCTTTGCCCACCTGTTCGAACATCTGATGTTCAATGGGTCGGAGAACGCGCCGGGCGACTTCTTCGAACCGCTCAAGCAGATCGGCGCGACCGACCTGAACGGCACCACCTATTTCGACCGTACCAACTATTTCGAGACGGTGCCGACCGCCGCGCTGCCCCGTGCGCTGTATCTGGAAAGCGATCGGATGGGCTATCTGCTCGGCGCGATCACGCAAGGCGTGCTCGATGAGCAGCGCGGCGTCGTGCAGAACGAGAAGCGGCAGGGCGACAATCGCCCCTATGGCCTGATGCGCTATGCCGTCACGGAGAATCTGTTTCCCGCCGGCCACCCCTATGGCCATGACACGATCGGATCGATGGCCGATCTGGACGCAGCGTCGCTGCAGACGGTGAAGGACTGGTTCCGCGACCATTACGGCCCCAACAACGCGGTGCTGGTGCTGGCGGGCGATATCGACGTCGCGACCGCCAGGCCGCTGGTTGAGAAGTATTTCGGCGGCATCAAGCCGGGCCCGAAGACGGTACGCCCCGCCGCCCCCGTGCCGACGCTGCCGGCGCCCAAGGCGGTCGTGCTGAAGGACCGCGTCGCGCAGGTGATGGTGGCGCGCGAATGGGCGGTGCCCGGGCTGAACGACGCCGCCTCCCCGGCGCTGGACGTAACCGCCGCGGTGCTGGGCGGCATGGCCTCGTCCCGGCTGAACAACGAACTGGTGCGCAAGGAGAAACTGTTCGTCCAGGTCGGCGCGGACTACAACGCCTTCGCCCAGGTCGGCACGTTCGAGATCTATGGCCTCGTCCGCCCCGGCGTCGATCCGGCGGAGGCGGCGAAGCGGCTCGACGCGGTCGTCGCCGACTTCCTGCGCACCGGCCCGACCACCGATGAGGTCTCGCGAGTCGTCACCGGCCGCGTCACGGACCGGATCCGCGGGCTGGAGTCGGTCGGCGGCTATGGCGGGAAGGCGGTCGCGCTGGCCGAGGGCGAACTATATTCGAACGATCCCGGCTTCTATCGCAAGCAGCTGGCCCGGCTGGCGGCGCTGACCCCGGCCGAGGTGAAGGCGGCGGCCGATCGCTGGCTGTCGCGCCCAGTACTGTCCGTCAGCGTCGTTCCCGGCGAGCGGGACGCCTATGCCGAGGCGAAGGTGCCGCCCGCGACCACCCCCGTCGCCGCCGCGACGCCGCCCGCCAAGGGTACGCGCGGCCCCCTGCCCGATGTCGTCGAGCCCAAGGGGCTGACCTTCCCCGCGATCGTCCACGACCGGCTGTCGAACGGCATCCCGATCACCTATGCGCAGCGCAACGCGATTCCGATGACGCAGGCGGTGATCAGCTTCGATGCCGGCATCACCGCCGATGTGGCGGGGCGGCTGGGTACGCAGAACCTGACCATTTCGATGATGGACGAGGGCGTGCCGGGGTATGACTCGATCGCGCTGGCGGAAGCGCGCGAGCGGTTAGGCGCGGCGATCGGCACGGGCTCCTCGGCGGACCGCACGACCAGCTATCTGGGCGTGCCGAGCGTCAACCTCGCTGCGGCGGCCGATCTGTGGTCGCGCATCGTGCGTCAGCCGACCTTCCCCGATAGCGAATTGCCGCGCGTGAAGGCGCAGCAGCTGGCGACGATCCAGCAGGAACTGACGACGCCCGGCGGGCTGGTCAACCGCGCATTGACGCCGCTGGTGTTCGGTGCGGATTCGCCCTACGCCAAATATATCGGCGCGGGCGATCCCGCCGCGGTGACGGCCGCGACGCGCGCCGATCTGGTCGCGTTCCACGACGCGTGGATGCGTCCCGACAAGGCGAAGCTGTTCGTTACGTCCGATCGCCCCCTGTCGGAGATCAAGCCGATCCTGGAGCGCGCATTCGGCAGCTGGCGCGGCGATGGTGCGGCCGGGACGAAGCATTTCGATCCGATCCACTCGGCCAGCCCCCGCATCGTGCTGGTCGACCGGCCGGACAGCCCCCAGTCGATCGTCGCCGGTGGCGTCTCCACGCGCCTAACCGGTGCCGACGACATGCTGCCGCTCGATGTCGCGAACGACGCGCTGGGCGGCAGCTTCCTGGGCCGGATCAACATGAACCTGCGCGAGGATAAGCACTGGTCCTACGGCGCGGGCGGCTCCATCCGGGATTACGAGTTCGCGGCGCCGTACATGACGCAGGCGGGGGTGCAGGCGGACAAGACCGGCGCCAGCCTGGGCGAGATGCGGCGCGAGCTGACCGAATTCGTCACGACGCGGCCGATGACGCAGGCGGAGTTCGACCGGGCGGTGCGGGGCGCGATCCGCGCGCTGCCGGGCCAGTTCGAGACGTCGGGGGCCGTGCTGGGCGCGATGCAGCAGAACGACCTGTTCCGCCGCCCCGACGATTATCAGGCGCAGCTGCCCGGACGCCTGCGCGCGCTGACGCTGCCGCAGGTTCGGGACGCGATGAAATCGGCCATCGATCCCAAGCAGTTCGTCTGGGTCGTGGTCGGCGAGGCGGGCAAGGTGCGCGGCCAGCTTGACAGTGCGGGCCTGCCGGTCGAGGTCGTTCCGGCGGGCGCGGTCGCCGGGGGCGCGACGCCGCCGGCCACCGCCCGATAAGGAGAGACGAGCATGGCGGACGTGGACGGCAGCTATGACTGCACGGTGAAGTCGCCGCTGGGCGACCAGAAGATGACGCTGACCGTAAAGAGCGAGGGCTCGACCTTCACCGGCAACGTGTCGGGCGCGATGGGCGCGATGGACGTGCATGGCGAGGTGTCGGGCAACCAGGTCAGCTGGAAGCAGCAGATGACGGTGCCGATGCCGATGACGCTGGACTGCCTGGCGACGATCGACGGCGACACGCTGGTCGGCTCGGTGGGCGCGGGCGCGTTCGGCAGCTTTCCGATGAACGGCACGCGGGTCGCCTGACCCGATCGATTGCCGGCGCCGTCATGCCGGGCCGGTGCCCGGCGTGACGGCGTCGATCGCGATCAGCGCGGCGTCGGCCGCGTCTCGCCATCCAGTTCGGTCAGCTCCCGCGCGACGGCGATCGTGTCACCCGTGTCGCGCATCAGGTACAGCTTGCCCCGCGCATTGGTGAACGGCCGGTGCAGCACCATCAGCAGCCGCCCGCCCAGGTCGCGAAACAGCATGCCGTGGCCGCTATCGGCGCGAACGAGTGGCGGCAGCTGCTCCCACGGCCCCTCGATCCCGCCGGACTTCGACCGGGCGAGGCCCTCCACATACCCCGTCCGGTCATAGCTGGACCACAGCATCAGGAGATGGCCGTCGCGCGTCCGGTACGTCTCCGGCCCATCGGTCACGAAGATCGTGTCGCCTCCCTTCTGCCGCTTGCCGTCCGCCCATGGCGCGTCGGATGCTCGGAACAGCGTGCGCGGCGGCCCCATCGCCTTCAGCGTATCGTCCAGCGGCACCGCCTCGATCGTGCCGTCGCGCGACTGGATCCATTCATGCGCATAGACCAGCCACGGCCGGCCCGCGCGATCGACATGCAGCGATCCGTCCAGCGTCATCCGGTCCGGCGGGACGATCGGCGCGCCGTCGCGGACGAGTGCGAACGGCCCGTCCAGCCGGTCCGCCACCGCCAGCACCGTGCCGCGCCGGTAGAGCGCGCGCGGGCCCTCACCCGGGACCGCGAGCCCTTCATTGTGGAAGGTCGCGAACAGATACCACCGCCCCTTCCAGCGATGCACCTCGGGCGCCCAGGCGCCGTCGTTCGCCCACATGTCCGTCGGCGCCGCGAAGACGAGGCGCGGCCGCGTCCACCGCTTCAGGTCGCGGCTGGTATAGGCCATGATCCCCAGCCGGGGATCACCCGTCATCGCCGCCTCGTTGCGGGTGAACAGATGGTAGGTGCCGGTCGCCCGGTCGACGACAATCCAGGGATCGTGGAGCGGCATCCCCGGCAGCCGCAGCGGCGCCGCGTCCTGCCGGGCCATCCCGCCCGGCTTGGCCGTGATCGCGGCGGGAACGCCCAGCGCCAGCGCAAGACTGAGCACGGGGGTCACGAAGCCCCAGACCGAAATTCGCATCATCTGCTCCCCCCTTATCGCTGCCGTCATGGTGACGGATCGCGAAGATGCTTGCAAACGGCGGGAAAATCGAAAGCATCGCGGGCATGACCACACGCCGCACCTTCCTCGCCGGATCGACCGCCTCGCTGGCGGCCACCACCCTCCCCGCCCTCGCGACCGCGCAGGCGCCCGCCACGACGCCGCTCAATGCGCTGTTCGACGAGCTGATGCAGGCGCAGCTGCGCCGCGGGCCGGAGGGAGCGACCAACCTCGGCCTCGACACCGGCGCCAATGCCGACCTGCGCGCCAAGCTTTCCGACCAGTCGCTCGCCGGCGTCGCCGCGAACAAGGCCGCCGTCAGGGCCGAACTGAAGCGGCTGGAGGCGGTGGACCGCGCCGCGCTGACCCCGGCGGAGCGGATCGACCTCGACTGCGTACTCTACACCCGCCAGTCGGCGGTGCGGATCGGCCAGTTCGATTTCGGCGGGCAGGCCTATGGCCCCAGCCCCTATGTCGTCTCGCAACAAGCGGGCGCCTATCAGTCCGTGCCGACCTTTCTCGATACGCGGCACACCGTCGCGGGCGCGGGCGATGCGGATGCCTATCTGCAACGGATGCGCGCCTTCGCCCGCCAGCTGGACGACCAGACCGGCCGGATGAAGCGGGAGGCGGCGGCCGGCGTGGTGCCGCCCGACTTTATCCTGGACCTGACGCTGGCGCAGATGACCGCGCTGCGCACCCCGGCCGCCGACGCGCAGGTCGTCCGCTCCTTCGCGAAGAAGGTCGCGGACAAGGGCCTGCCCGATCCCTATGCCGCACAGGCGGGTCAGCTCTGGACCGCGGAGGTGCTGCCCGCGCTGGACCGCCAGATCGCGCAGGCGCGCGCGATGCGCGCCGTCGCGACGCACGATGCGGGCGTGTGGAAACTGCCGCAGGGCGCCGCCTTCTACCCCGCCGCGCTGCAGGCGACGACGACCACCAGCCTGTCGCCGGAGGAGGTCCACCGCTTCGGCCTCGATCAGGCGAAGGCGATCGGCGCGCGGCTGGACGCGGAACTGCGCAAGCTGGGCTATACGAAGGGTACGCCGGGCGCCCGGATGGCGGCGCTGGGTCGCGATCCGAAATATCTCTTCGCCAACGACGATGCCGGCCGCGCGCAGGCCATCGCCTTCTGCAACGATCGCCTCGCCGCGATCCGCGAAAAGCTGCCATCCGTGTTCGAACGCCTGCCCACCTATGCCTTCGAGGTGCGCCGCGTCCCGCCGCAGACCGAGGCGGGGTCGGCCGCCGCCTATGCCCAGCCGCCGTCGCTCGATGGGAAGCGGCCTGGCCTCATCTATTTCAACCTGCGCGACGTCAATGACTGGCCGCGTTTCGCGCTCGTCACGACGACCTATCACGAAGGGCTGCCGGGCCATCAGATGGAAGGCGGGCTGGCGCTGTCGAACACGCGGCTGCCGCTGATCCGCAAGACCGGCGGCTTTTCGGGCTATGGCGAGGGCTGGGCGCTCTATGCCGAGCAGCTCGCCGACGAAATCGGCATGTATGACGATGATCCGCTGGGCCGATGCGGCTATCTGGTCGCGCAGCTGTTCCGCGCCAATCGCTGCGTCGTCGACACCGGCCTGCACCATTATCGCTGGAGCCGGGAAAAGGCGGTCGCCTATTTCGTCGAGCAGCAGGGCGATACCGAAGGCGACGCGGGGCGCGAGATCGACCGCTATTGCGTCAACCCCGGGCAGGCGGCCAGCTACAAGCTGGGCCATTCGGTCTTCACCGACATTCGCGACCGGGCCAGGGCGAAGCAGGGCGCGCGGTTCGACCTGAAGGCCTATCACAGCGCGATGCTGGCGAACGGCCGCGTGCCGCTGGACGTGCTGCGACGGATCGGCGACGACTGGATCGCCAGCGCCTGAGGGGCGACGCGCTACCGCGTCAGGTCATGGGCGCGGTAGAAGTCGTTCAGCGCGGCGGGCGAGGCGAGGATCACCTTCGGCAGCGCCGTCTCGGCGAAGATGCGCGCATAGCTCGCCCGGTTGCGTGGCGTGACGATGGCTATGTGGTGCACCATGTCCCACTTCACGCTGTCCCGCCCGCCCTTCAGCCCACCCGCGCGATCCCGCTCGAACCAGCTGCGGCGAAGGTAGCGAAACAGGCTGAGCGGCGTGGGAATGTCGAGCAGGATGAGGCCGGTGGCCCGCGCCAGTCTCGGCGGCAACAGGCGCGAATAATTGCCGTCGATCACCCAGCGGTCCTCGCGGATCGCGGCCGCGTGCAGCGCGGCGAATTCGGAATGCGGGCGCGGCGTCCAGTCCGTGTCGGGCAGATGCTGCAACTGGTCGAGGTGGATCGCCCGCAACCCGCGCGCGCGGGCGATCGCGATCGCCAGCGTCGACTTGCCGCTGTTCGACGGCCCCATGATACAGATGCGCGGCCCCAGCGTCTCCAGCATCCGCCCGTCTCGCCCTTATCCCCGCGCGACCTGAAAGCCGGCGAAGGACTGGCTGACCGGCATCAGCTCAAGCCGGTTGATGTTGAGGTGCGGGGGCAGCTGCGCGACCCACAGCAGCGTCGCGGCGATATCCTCCGCCGTCATCGGGTTCGCACCGCCGTACAGCGTGTCGGACGCCGCCTGGTCGCCGCCGGTGCGCACCAGCGTGAATTCCGTTTCGACCATCCCCGGCTCGATCGAGGTCACGCGCACCCCCGTGCCCGCCAGATCCGATCGCAGGCCCAGCGAGAACTGCTTCACGAACGCCTTCGTCCCGCCATAGACGTTGCCGCCGGTATAGGGATAGGTCGCCGCGACCGAGGACAGGTTGATGACCGCGCCGCGCCGCGCGACCAGCCCCGGCAGCAGCCGGTGCGTCAGCGCGATCAGCGCGACGATGTTGGTGTCGACCATCGTGCGCCACTGGTCGAGATCCGCCTTCTGCGCGGGCGCGGTGCCCAGCGCCAGGCCGGCATTGTTGACCAGCAGGTCGATGTCGCGGAACCCCTCGGGCAGCGCATCCAGCGCGGCGTCGCGGGCAGCGTCGTCGCGCACGTCGAAGGCGGCGAAATGCACCAACGCGCGCCGATCCTCGTCCAGTTCGTCGCGCAGCGCCTCCAGCCGTTCGGCGCGGCGGCCGGTGGCGATCACGCGCCAGCCGGCCCCCATCAGCGCGCGCACCGTGGCGGCGCCGATCCCTGCGGTGGCGCCGGTGACGAGGGCGGTGCGGGTCATGCCAGTCTTCTCCTGTTGGTCGGGGGCCGGGCGGCTATACGCCCCGCCCCCAACGTTCAGAAGCGCAGACTGACCCATCCGGCGAGGAAATCGGAACTGCGATAGCCCGCATCGGTCAGCGCGGGACCGGCCATCAGATGCTCGTACCGGCCGGTCACGCTGACGCGCGGAGAGATCGTCCACACCGCCTGCACGCGGGCCGTGTCGGCGATCTTGCGCGCACCGAAATTCTGCGTGCCGGCAAAGGCCGTGCCGTTCGCGCGATAGACCGCGTCCCTCACCGTGTCGCGCCAGCTGAGCTGGTATTCGGCCGACAGACGAACCTTCTTCAGCGGATTGAAGGTGAAGGTCGGGGCCACGGCGATCAGGTTCGTCGGCGTCGCATACAGCTGATAGCTGTAATAGATGTTGTTGCCGAAAGGCGCGAGTGCGTTGCGCAGCGTGCCGCCGGTAAAGCCGCCCCCGCCAGAGGCATAATCGGCGTGGAAGCCGATTCGCGGCGCGGAGCGGTCCTTGCCCAGGCGATAGTTCTGCGCGAACAGCAGCAGCAGCGCGCTGATCGGCCGGCCATTGTAATTGCCGCCCTGATAGTTGACCGTCCAGTCGATATTGACGGGGCCGGCATCACCCAGCGCGTGGAGGCCGTAGAAGAAACGCTCCTCGCGCGTCGTCGTCCGTCCCCATACCGCCGCATCGTTGCGCAGGCGCCAGAAGAACGGATCGAAATACAGTTTCGACCCGCCGAACAGCGTCTTGGGCAGCACGATCCCGCCGGAGATGCCGGAGAAGCGACGCCCCTTGTCGCTGATGTCGTCGCCCGTGCCGCCGACGCCCAGGCGCGTGGTGTAGAAGTCGAACAGGTCGACGCGCACCTGCTTCGCGCGTGCCCAGGCGCGGGTGCCGTTATAGACCGTAAAGATCGTATTGTTGTCGCGCGGCACGACCATCAGGTTGGGCCCGTCGGCGAAGGTCTGCCGGCCATAGCGGACGCCCAGATCGGCATGGGCGACGGTGCCCGTCACGTCGACGAACGACTGCTGGACCACCAGGTCGTTGCGGAACTGCGCACCGATCGTGCCCAGATTCTCTCCGGCCAGCCCGCCATGCGCCAGCTCTCCGAACAGGCGGATATGCTGGCCGAGGTGCAGGTCGGCGCCGCCGACGATGCGGGTGATATCCTGCCGCTGCGCCTGCGCCTCGCGCAGATTGGGGTTCGTCGTCTCGTTGACGCGGAAGCGCAGTTCGCCCGACAGCGTCAGATAGACATCGTCGCGGCCGCCGATCGGGATGAACTTCAGCCGGTCGATCAGGTCGTCGCGCTTCTTGGGATCGCGATAGCGGGTCCAGTCCTCGACCCAGCGCGACTGATTGTAACCGCCCGCGGTCACGCCATCGCCGACCGCATCGGCGGGATAGGATTCGGATACGGGCGAGGTCGGCACCTGGTTGCCCCGCTCCTTGGGCCCCAGCGCCTGTGCGGCGGTACCGGCGGCGGCGAGCGGGGCGGGGCCGTCGGGCGTGGTCGCGGCGGGCTCGGCGAGGGCCGGCGTGGCGGCGATCAGGGCGAGCGGGGCGGTGGCGATGCGGCATCGCGCGAAGATCGGCATGGCACGGTCTTTCATTCGAACGGGGTGGCGGCGGCGCGGACGGGCGCCGCCGTGCGGGGCGGTCACTCGGCCGCGACGACACCCGCGGGCAGATCCTCGACACGCGGCAGACGGCCGGCCACGGCCGCCTCGAACTGCGCACGATCGAATTTACCCTCCCACCGTGCCACGACGATGGTTGCGACCGCGTTACCGACGAAATTGGTCAGGCTGCGGCATTCCGACATGAAGCGGTCGATACCCAGGATCAGCGCCATGCCGGCGACCGGAACCGAGGGGACGATCGACAGCGTGGCGGCCAGCGTGATGAAGCCCGCGCCCGTCACGCCCGCCGCGCCCTTGGACGACAGCATCGCGACCGCCAGCAGCAACAGTTGCTGACCCAGCGTCAGGTCGACATTGCAGGCCTGCGCGATGAACAGCGCCGCCAGCGTCATGTAGATGTTGGTGCCATCCAGGTTGAACGAATAGCCGGTCGGCACGACCAGGCCGACGATCGACTTGGGGCAGCCCGCGCGCTCCATCTTCTCGATCAGCGAGGGCAGCGCGCTCTCCGACGAGGAGGTGCCCAGCACCAGCAGCAGCTCCGCCTTCAGGTAGCGGATGAGCGTGAAGATGGAGAAACCGGCCATCCGCGCGACGACGCCCAGCACGACGACGACGAACAGGATCGAGGTGAAGTAGAAGGTGCCGACCAGCAGCGCGAGGTTGGCGAGCGCACCGACACCGTATTTGCCGATGGTGAAGGCCATCGCGCCGAACGCGCCGATGGGGGCGGCCTTCATGACGATGCCGACCAGCTTGAAGAAGGCGATCGAAACATCGTCCAGCAAATCCAGCACCTTGGCACCGCGATCGCCGGTCAGGGCCAGCGCGATGCCGAACAGGATCGACACCAGCAGCACCTGCAGGATGTTGCCCTCCGTCATCGACGACAGGAAGGTGTCGGGGATGATACCGGTCAGGAAGCCGGTCAGCGTCGTCTCATGCGCCTTTTCGGCGTAATCGGCGATCTTGCTCGTATCCAGCGTCGCCGGATCGATGTTCAGCCCCGCGCCCGGCTGGACGACATTGGCCACGATCATCCCGACGATCAGCGCCAGCGTCGAGAAAAAGAGGAAGTAGATGAAGGCCTTGCCGGCAACGCGGCCGACCGAGGCGAGGTCGCGCATCCCGGCGATGCCGGTCACGATGGTCAGGAAGATGACCGGCGCGATGACCATCTTCACCAGCTTGATGAAAGCATCGCCCAGCGGCTTCAGCGCCTCGCCGGTGGTGGGATAGAAATGGCCGAGCAGCACGCCGGCGATGATCGCGGCGAGCACCTGGACATACAGATGCGCGTACCACGGCCGTGCCGCGGGCGGCATGCCACTGGAAAGACTGTCGATTTTCATGGGCCGGCTCCTCTCGATGGTCCCCTCGTCATGCGCGGGGTGATTGGGGCCAGTTTGGGGCGAAAAAACTGCGGGGCGAAATCTTCGCGATGAGGGGGTTTTCGGCGGATTTCCGTTACTTTGCGCGGATCGCCCTGTGTCGATCCTTGCCACCCCACAACGGGAGTGTGCAAGATGTTGCACACTGCGCCCGCCACCCGTAGCGTTTCGACCGATGCGTGATTCGCGACTCCTCCGCCGGATCGCCTGGGTGCTGGCGGCACTGGTCGCGAGCGTGCTGGCGGCGCTGGCGATCGGCATGGTGGCGGAGCGGAACGCGCGCGCCCGATTCGTCGCCGCGCTCGCCACCGACGTGCGGTTGCGCCAGTCGCTGCTGACGAGCGAGATCGCGCGGTTCCGCCTGCTGCCCGAGGCGCTGGCCGACGATCGCGACCTGGTGGCGACGCTGGCGGACACGCCGGGCGCGGCGGCGGCGCTGAACCGCAAGCTAGAGACGCTGGCCGGTCATACCGGCGCCGCCGCCATCTATCTGATCGGGCCGGGCGGGCGAACGCTGGCGGCGAGCAACTGGCGCACGCCCGCCAGCTTCGTCGGGCAGGATTACCGCTTCCGCCGCTATTATGCGGAGGCCGCGCGGACGGGCAGCGCCGAGCAGTTCGCGCTGGGCACCGTCAGCCACCGGCCCGGCCTGTACCTGTCGCGCCGCACGCGCGACGGCGGCGTGGTGGTGGTGAAGCTGGAGCTGGACCGGGTGGAGCGCGAATGGCGCGCGGCGGGCGGCGTCACCTTCGTCACCGATCCGCACGGCATCATTCTGGTCACCAGCCGCCGGGCGTGGCGATTCGCGGCGACGCGGCCGCTGCCCGCCGCCGCTGCCGAGCCCGCGCGCGCGGACATCGGCGTCGCGGCGCTGCGCCCGCCGCCATGGCGCATCGCGAACGGCCGCCTGATCGACGCGGGCAATGGCGAGCCGATGCTGATGGCGACGAGCCAGCCGGACGCATCGGGCTGGCGGGTGACGCTTGCGATGCCGACGCGCGGCGCGATCACCGCCGCGATGCGCAACGCGGCGGGCGCGGCGGGGCTGGCGATGCTGGCGCTGGTCGCGATCGGCTGGGCCTGGCGCGAGCGGGCGCGGCGGCGCGCCGAACGCACCGGCGCGCTGGAGGCGGCGGTGGCGGAGCGCACCGCCGACCTGTCGCGCGAGATCGCCGAGCGCGCCGCCGCCGAGGCGCGCGCCGACGACCTGCGCGAGGGGTTGCGCCAGGCGAACCGGCTGGCCGCACTGGGCCAGATCACCGCCAGCGTCGCGCACGAGACGGCGCAGCCCGTCGCCGCGATCCGCACCTATGCCGCCGCGGGCGAGCGGCTGCTGGACCGCGGCGCGCTGGAGGAGGTGCGCGGCAACCTGAACGCGATCGCCCGGCTGACCGAGCGGATCGGCGCGGTGACGGCGGAACTGCGCGGCTTTTCGCGCAAGGGATCGGGCGCGGTCGGACCGATCCCACTGGCCGAGGTGCTGGACGGCGCGCGCCTGATCCTGAAGGAGCGATTGTCCCGCGTCGCGGTGACGTGGCCCGCGATCGCGCCCGACCTGCTGGTCGTGGCGGGGCGCGTGCGGCTGGAGCAGGTGGTCGTCAACATCCTGCAGAACGCGATGGAGGCGCTGGACGGCCACGCCGCGCCCGCGATCCGCGTGACGCTGGCGATCGAGGCGGAGACGGTGGTGCTGACGATCGCCGACAACGGCCCGGGCATCGCGCCCGACATCGCGGCGCGGCTGTTCACCCCCTTCGCCACCAGCCGTCCGACCGGGCTGGGGCTGGGGCTGACGATCGCGCAGGACATCATGCAGGACCTGGGCGGGTCGCTGCGCCTCGTGCCGTCCGACGCGGGCGCCGCCTTCGCGATCACGATGCGGCGGGCATGAGGGGCGGGTGCGCGACGATGACCGATCCCGTGCATCCGACGCTGTCTGGAGATGCGGGTCAGCGCTTTTCCGACCAGCCTGTCGGATCGGATCGACATTCGGTCGTCCGGCTTTCCTGCCTCTTCGAAATGGGGATTATCGCAATGCCCCCTCCGCCACCCCGGCGAAGGCCGGGGTCCAGCTGCGACATGGTTCAAGTAGCCCACCGACGCCTCCCCGATCGGATCCCGGCCTTAACCGGGGTGGCGGAAAGGGGTGTGCGATGGCCCCTGTCGGGGCGCGCAATGCGGTGGGTGCGATTGATCCCAGGAGAGGCGCATGAGTGAGGTGACGCCGCGCGTCGCGCTGGTCGACGATGACGACGATCTGCGCGCGGCGACCGCGCAATGGCTGTCGCTGGCGGGGTTCGCGGTCGACAGCTTCGTCGCCGCGCCGCCCGCGCTGGATGCGCTGGGCCCCGATTATCCGGGCGTCGTCGTCAGCGATATCCGGATGCCGATCATCAGCGGGCTGGAACTGTTCGCGACGCTGAACCGGCTGGACCCTACGCTGCCCGTCATCCTCGTGACGGGCCATGCCGATGTTGAGATGGCGGTCGATGCGCTGAAGGCGGGGGCGTGGGATTTCCTGAGCAAGCCGTGCGATCCCGACGCGCTGGTCGCCGCGGTCGGCCGCGCGGCGATGGCGCGCGCGCTGGCGCTGGAGAACCGGCGGCTGCGCGATGCCGTGTCGACGACCGACACGGGCGGGGTGGCCGCCGCGCTGGTCGGCCGATCCCCCGCGATCCGGCGCCTGCGCGAGATGGTGCCGGTGCTGGCCAATGCCGATATCGACCTGTTTATCGAGGGGGAGACGGGGACGGGCAAGGAGCTGCTCGCCCGGCTGATCCACCGCGCGGGCAAGCGCGGGCGGCACCGCTTCGTCGCGGTCGGCTGCGCTGCGATGCCGGAGGAGCTGATCGACAGCGAGTTGATGGGCAATGGCGATGGCGGCGTCATGGCGTCCAGCCGGGGGACGCTGTTCCTGGACGATATCGACCGCGCCTCCCCCCGGTTGCAGGCGCGGCTGGTGCCGCTGATCGAGGAGCGGGCGGTACGCGGCGCGGCCGGGCGCGCGGCGACGCCGATCGACCTGCGCGTGATCGCATCGGGCGGCGAGGCGGGCGAGGCGGGGCCCGCCGCCGTCAGCCCCGAGCTGTTCTATCGGCTGGCGGCGGTGCGGCTGCGGCTGCCCCCCTTGCGCGAACGGCGGGAGGACATTCCGCTGCTGTTCGCGCATCTGGCCGATGCCTCCGCCGCGCGGCTGCGGCTGCCCGCGCCGGTGCTGACCGCCGCCGCGCGCGACCGGCTGGCGACCTATCACTGGCCGGGCAACGTGCGCGAGCTGGCGCATTTCGCCGACCGCATCGTGCTGGGGCTGGAGGCGGGCGACGCGGGCGCGGGCGCATCAGACCTGCCGCTGCCCGACCGGGTGGCCCTGTTCGAGCGGGAGGCGATCATCGACGCGATCCGCACCGCCGATGGCGATGCCGGGCTGGCGATGGAAAGGCTGGGGCTGCCGCGCAAGACCTTCTATTATAAGGTGCAGCGCCACGATATCGACCTGACCGCGATCCGGCGGGGCCTGCGGGGGGCGTAGGGGCCTGCGCGGGGATCGATAGCAGGATGATGCCAGCGCGATCCGTCATTGCGAGCGGAGCGAAGCAATCCAGAGCCGGATCAGGACGCCCTGGATTGCTTCGCTTCGCTCGCAATGACGACCTTGGTTCGACCTGACTCCGGCGGGACGACGTCGCCAAGCGGGGCTCTCGCGCCTGCCCTATCGCGGTGCGCGATCGTCCAGCCGGAATTTCAGCAGACAGGTCGTCTGGATTGGCAGCCAGTTGTCGTCGGAGACCAGCCAGATTACCGTATCCGCCCCCTCGCGCACGGCGGCGGCGCCCTCGAAATTCTCGTGGACCAGCGGCGCCGCCAGCGTGGCGAGCAGGTGCGCGGGCACCAGCGCGCCGGTGCGCAGCGCCGCCGGATCGACCAGCATCAGCCGGTCAGCCCCGCGACAACAGGGCTTGTCGCCGCTCCTCGCGCGCCGCGATCAGCAGCGCGCGCACCGCGGGGCGATCGACGTCGTCCGGCCGGGTCAGCGACAGATGGCGCATCGCCTTGCCGGTGCCGCGCAGCATCCCTGCCGGATCGGGCAGATCGACGCCGTGATAGAAAGCGAGGTTGACGTGCCCGCGATAGGGAAGCGCGCAGGCATAGGCCTCGCTCCCCTTTCTCGGCCCCCAGCCCCAGCTGACGGCGCGGTCGCCCGGCCGGCAGACCTCGACGGCATCGGGATGAAGGACCAGTACCAAAGCCCGTATCGCGTGGAGCAGCCCGGCATGGCGGGGTTCAAGCGCCAGGATCTGGTCGAACGTGCCGATCGCGTCCGTCATCGGCGCTCCGTGCCGGACGTCCCCGCCGCCGGAACGTCCAGCCGGAACTTCAGCAGATAGGTCGTCTGGATCGGCAGCCAGTTGTCGTCGGAGACCAGCCAGATCACCGTATCCGCCCCCTCGCGCACGGCGGCGACGCCCTCGAAATTGTCGTGGACCAGCGGCGCCGCCAGCGTCGCGAGCAGGCGCGCGGGCACCAGCGCGCCGGGGCGCAGCGCCGCCGGATCGACCAGCATCAGCCGGTTCGCCCAGCGGAACGGCAGGAACAGCGCCCGCTCCAGCACCAGCAGGCGGCCGTCGGGCAGCTGCGTGATGTCCGCCGGGTAATAGCCCGGCGCGGGACGATAGCGGAAGGTGAAGGCGGGCGCGGGGTGCAGCGTCGGGTCGCCCGACCAGACCAGCCCCTGTTGCAACCGCTGGCCGAACGGCGGCGATTCGCCGATCGCGACGAAGCGGCCGTCCGCCAGCCGGGTGAAGGATTCGGGGCCGCCATTGCTGGGCCAGCGCTGCATCGGCGCGGGCTCGACATGGCGGACGCTGCCGTCCGTGCCATAGCGCCAGATCGCGTTGACGCTCTCGAACCCCACCCAGACCGTGCCGGTCGCGGGATCGCGCGCGAGCGATTCGGAATCGCGGTCGCGCTTTTCCCAGCCGGTGCGCGGCCCGGTGGGCAGTTCGCCGAAGCGGATCGCGCGGGGTTGCCAGTCCGCACCCATGCTGAATTGCACGACATGGCCGCCGTCGCTCAGCATCAGGAAGCGCGTGCCCTGCACGGCGAGCGCGGAAAGGCTGCCGAAAGCGGGATCGTCGCTCGCCAGCGCGACGCCGCCCAGAAAGGTCAGGCCGCCCACCCGCCGGCGCGCGGGGTCGGCGGGGTCGAGCGCGACGCGGCGGGCGGTGATCGCGGGGGTGGCGCCCGCCGCGAACTGCGTGCGCCGCTCCTCGCCCGCCCAGCCGGTGCCCAGCAGCGGCGGCAGCAGGATCGCGGCGGCGAATGCGGCGAGGATGGAGGAGCGGCGGCGCGTCATCGCCGCCCCTCATAGAAGCGCGGTCGCGGCGCGAAAGGCTGAACGCGGGATAACGGGCACATTCAGGGATCGCTCAAGGCGAATCGGCCAGAAGGGGTCCATCGACGACGGGCATTCCCCGCCGACGAGCCAGGATCGGGAGAAGACAGATGTTCAAGAAATTCTCACTCGCCGCTGCCGCGCTCGCGATGGGCGCTTCGGCCATGGTGCCCGTCAGCGCCGACGCGCAGCGCCACTATCGCGGCGGCTATGGCCGCTACTACGAAGATGGCGGCGACCGCTATTATCGGGAGCGGGGCGACGACCGCGGCTATCGCCAGCGCTGCAAGAGCGGCGAGACGGGCGCGATCATCGGCGCGATCGCCGGCGGCCTGCTGGGCCGCACCGTCGATACCCGCGGCGACCGGACGATGGGCACGCTGCTGGGCGCGGGCGCGGGTGCGCTGGCCGGCCGCGCGGTCGAGCGGTCGGACCGGCCGGGCTATTGCCGCTGATCCGCGTCGCCCCCCAGGGCGATCCCCCGGGGCGATCACGAGTTCCCTCGCGTAGCGTATCGAGGGCGGGGGGCCGGTGCCGCAAGGTGCCGGCCCCCTTGGCCTGTCCGGGCGACCGACGTGGCATTTACACCGTTAACACAAAATACGCCGGTCGAGTCTTAAACATGCCCCGATAACATAACCGGGGACCTTCCGACCATGCTGGCCAGCGCGCCCATATCCCGCAAGATCGCGATCGCCTTTGCCGGGATCGTGCTGGCCGTCCTCGCGATGATGGGCGTGCTGTGGTGGTCGCTCCAGCAGATCACCGATACCACCGCCGGCGCCACCGCCGGGCAGGAGATCACGACGCAGGCGCTGGCGATGGAACTGGCCGTGCAGCGCCAGAACAGCCAGTCGCGCGGGTTCCTGATCACCGCCGATCCCATTTACCTGAAACAGTATCGCGACTCGATCGCCGAACAGGCGACGGTCGCGCGCCGGCTCGACACGCTGCTCGCCGACGATCCCGCGATGCACGCGGCGGTCGACGAAACCGTCAAGCGGACCGCCGAATGGCGCCGCACCATCGCCGAACCGATGATCGTCGCGGGGCAACATGATCGCGCCGCCGGCCTGGAATGGATGCGGACGCACAGCAAGACCGCCCGCGTCAGCTTCGCGCTGGAGCCGCTGCTCGCCGTGCGCGCGCAGCAGGCGCGGGCTCTGGACGCGGCGCGGGCCGCCCAGTCCAAGGCGCTGGCCGCCGGCACGTGGAGCCTGATACTGGGCGGCATCGCGATGCTGGGCGTCGCGATCGGCGCCTCCGTCCTCCTGTCGCGCCTGCTCGCCCGCCCGATCGTGCGCCTGACCGGCGTGATGAAGGCACTGGCGGAGGGCAACAATGCGATCAGCGTGCCCGACGCCACGCGCGAGGACGAACTGGGCAGCATGTCGCGCGCGGTGCTGGTGTTCCGCGACGCGGCGGTGGCCAAGGCGACGGCGGACGCCGAACAGGCGCGCGTCGTCGAGGAAGTCGGCCACGCGCTGCAACGGCTGGCCGATGCCGACCTGTGCGCGCGGATCGACGGCTTCCCCGCCTCGTACGCCAAGCTGGAGCGCGACTTCAACCTGGCGGTCGAGCGGCTGGGGGCGGCGATGAACGCGATTCGCGACAATGCCGGCAACATCCGCCACGCCACCGCCGCGATCGGCGAGGCGACCGACGACCTGGCGCATCGCGCCGAGCAGCAGGCCGCCAGCCTGGAGGAAACCTCCGCCGCGATGAGCGAGATCACGCACGCGGTGCAGGCCGCCGCGCGCGATGCCGCCGCCGCCGACGATCTGGTCCGCAAGGCCGCCGGCCATGTCGGCGAGAGCAGCGAGATCGTGCAGCGCACCGTCACCGCGATCGCCGACATCGAGCGATCGTCGCAGGAGATCGCGGAGATCATCAGCGTGATCGACGGCCTGTCGTTCCAGACCAACCTGCTCGCCCTGAACGCGGGCGTCGAGGCGGCGCGCGCGGGCGAGGCGGGCAAGGGCTTCGCGGTCGTCGCATCCGAGGTGCGCGCGCTGGCGGAACGCTCCGCCGATGCCGCGCGCGACATCAGCCGCCGCATCACCGCGACCGTCGAGCGCGTGCGCAACGGCGTGACGCTGGCGGGCGAGACGCATAGCTCGCTGGGCCGCGTCAGCGAAAGCATGACGCAGATCACGCAGCTGGTGAACGGCATCTCCCGCAACGCCGGCGAGCAGGCGACGAGCATCCAGCAGATCAACGTCGCGGTCGCCGACATGGACGGCGTGACCCAGTCGAACGCCGCGAAGATCGAGGAATCGACCGCCGCCGTCCGCCAGCTGGGCGGCGATACCGACGGGCTGGTGCAGCAGATCGACCGATTCCGCGTGCCGCAGGACGGCCATGCCGCGCCGCGCGCCGCGATGCCGGTCGCCGCCCCGCGCATCCCGCCCGCCGCGCCGCGCCGCGCCGCCGCGCCGGTCGTGCCGCTCAACCGCCCGGCCCGCGCGCCCGCCCCCATGTCGCACGCCGCCCTGCCCCTCGCCGCGAGCGCGGCGCAGCCCCGGGTCGCCGGCAACCTGGCGGTGAAGCTGGATCAGGACGACGACGACTGGAGCCAGTTCTAGGGCGCGCGATGAGGGCGGGGTGAGCCACCCCGCCCCTTCAGGCACACGGGGTCGTCGATGACCCCGTCGGCGGAGCCCTTTCGCAAAATGTCTCACGCGCGGTGAAGCCCCACCCCGCCCCCTCCCCTGGAGGGAATCGTTGCAGAACTCCCCCCGCCATTCCGGTAAAGGCCCGCGTCCAGTTGGTCAGGGGCCGGTAAGCCGCCCGAATCGTTCCAACTGGACCCCGGCCTTCGCCGGGGTGGCGGGTGAGAAGCGTGGGAGACCGCATTGCGCAACGATCTCCCGAAGAGTGGGCTGCCGGCCCGGAATTCTCAATTCGGCCGATGTGGTCGGTGGGAAGGCGCCAGTCCAGACCCGTTGAAGGTACACGGCGCCCCGTGCGGCTGCGGACGTCAGGCGTCCTGCCGGAGATAGCCGTGAACGGCCCTGCTGACGCGCGTGGTGAGGGCAGCGCGATCCTGTTCACCGGCCTCTCCGGCCGCATCCACCATGCCCTTGATGATCGCCAGCACGTCGCGCGCCGCCACGGCGGGATCGGCCTGTGGCGGCAGATCGGCGCGGGCCAGCGTGGCGAGCAGGATCGCGCGCAGCCGGTGCGTGACGTTCCGCGTATCCTCGTCAAAGGGCAGCCGCGCCTCCTCCACGTCGAGCAGACGCGCCAGAACCGGGCGGCGGAGCTGGTGGTTCACCGCCGATGCGATCACATCCCGCAGGATGGCACGGCCGGTCGCACCGCCCTGCGCCGCCTCGCAATCGGCGATCAGCAGCGACGTCTCGCGGACGATCAGCGCGCCGATCAGCGCCGCCTTGCCGGGGAAATACTGATAGAGTGATCCGATGCTGACACCCGCCCGTTCGGCCACCGCGTTGGTGGTGAACGCGCCGAGTCCCCCCTGTTCCAGAATGCGAGCCGCCGCCTCCACGATCGCCCGCACGGTTTCCACCGACCGGCCCTGACGGGGCGTTTTGCGCGGCCGGGGGCGTTGGTGATCGATCGGGTCTGCCATGGGTCGAACGCGAGTAGCCAATGTGAGGGTTCGCTCGTATTCTATGTCCCGCACCTCATGATGCAAGGACAGACCATGACAACGCGGCAACCAAACTTTACCCCCGCCCTCACCGTCTTCATGCTGGTCAAGACGTCGCCGGAATGGCTGGGCTTTTCAGTCGATCACCGCTTCGCGCTGATGGCGGAGCATTTCACGCCGATCCTCAGGAAACATGCCGCAACCGTCGCGCTGCGCTTTTTCGATGTCGAATTCTATTCGACGCGCGTCACCGATGTCTGGATGTGGGACGCGGTGGATCATCATTCCTACCAGCTTCTGGTGGAAGACCTGCGCGAAACCGCATTCTGGGATCGGTATTTCGATATCGTCGAGATCCTGACCGGCGTCGAGAACGCCTATGCCAGGAATTACGACCGGCCGGCGATCACCGCCTGACCGAGGGTCGGAAACGGGGGCCGGCCCGCGCATATGTCGGTCCGGCCCCCGCCCCGTCAGTACATGTGCTGGCCGCCGTTGATGCTGAGCGTGGAGCCGGTGACGAAGCCGCCATCCTCCGAACACAGAAAGGCGACGCCGCGCGCGATCTCGTGTGCCTGGCCGAGGCGGCCGACCGGGATCTTGGCGACGATCTTTTCCAGCACCTCCGCCGGGACGGCGGCGACCATGTCGGTGTCGATATAGCCGGGCGCGATCGCGTTCACCGTGACGCCCGCGCGCGCGCCCTCCTGCGCCAGCGCCTTGGTGAAGCCGTGGATGCCCGACTTGGCGGCGGCGTAGTTGACCTGGCCGTACTGGCCCGCCTGGCCGTTGATCGACCCGATATTGACGATCCGCCCCCATTTGCGGTCGCGCATCCCCGGGAAAGTCGCCTTGGCCATGTTGAAACAGCCGCCCAGGTTGGTGTCGATCACCTCTTTCCACGCCTGATACGTCATCTTCAGGATCGTGCCGTCGCGGGTGATGCCGGCATTGTTGACGACGATGTCGACCGGCCCCAGTTCCTCCGCGACCTGCGCGCAGCCCGCCTGGCACGCGTCGAAATCGGCGACGTCCCATTTGAACGCCTTGATCCCCGTCCGCTCGGTGAATTCGGCGGCGCGCTGGTCGTTGCCGGCGTAGTTGGCGGCGACGGTGATCCCCGCCTCCTTCAGCGCGAGGCTGATCGCCTCGCCGATACCGCGCGTTCCGCCCGTGACGATCGCCACCCGTGCCATTCAGCCTCTCCCGTTAACTCTGCCGCGACGCTACGGCAGGCTCACCCAGCCTTCAAGCTCGCGCGACAAAATCGTTCGCAACATTTCAATGCCGTGATCCTCGTCGTTGAGGCAGGGCAGATAGGCGAAGTCGGTGCCGCCCGCCGCCAGGAAGCTCTCCTGCCCGCGGATCGCCAGCTCCTCCAGCGTCTCGAGGCAGTCGGCGGAGAAGCCGGGGGCGAAGATCGCCACCCGCCTCACCCCGCGCGCGGGCATCGCCGCCAGCGTCGCGTCGGTCGCGGGTTCCAGCCATTTGGCGGGGCCGAAGCGGCTCTGGAACGCGACCTCGACCGGGCGGCCCATCGCCTCTGACAGCAGGCGCGCGGTCTTGCGGCAATGGCAGTGATAGGGATCGCCCAGTTGCAGCGTGCGCTGCGGCATCCCGTGGAAACTGGCGAGCAGCGCATCGGGGGTGAAAGGCAGGCGCGCCAGCGCCTCCTCCACCGACGCCTTCAGCGCGGCGATATAGGCCGGGTCGTCATGATAGGGCGGCAGCGTGCGGATCGCGGGCTGCCAGCGCATCGTGGCGAGGTGCGCGAACGCCTTGTCGTTGGCGGTCGCGGTGGTCGCGGCGCAATATTGCGGATAGAGGGGCGCGAGCAGGATCCGCTCGCACCCGGCATCCTTCATCGCCTGCACGCGCGTGGCGATCGACGGGTTGCCGTAGCGCATCGCCCAGTCGACCAGCACGCCGGGGCCGAACGCATCCTTCAGCCGCGCCGCCTGCGCCTTCGTGATCGCGGCGAGGGGGGAGCCGTCCTCCCGCCAGACCTGTTGATAGGCGTGGGCGGACTTTTTCGGGCGGGTGTTGAGGATGATGCCGCGCAGGATCGGCTGCCACGCGATCGCCGGAATCTCCACGACGCGACGGTCGGACAGGAATTCGCCCAGATAGCGCTTCACGCTGCGCGGGTCGGGGCCGTCGGGCGTGCCGAGGTTCATCAGCAGCACGCCGACCTTGCGGGGCGGAATGGCGGGGTGGTCGGGGGGCGGGGTCATGCGCGCGATCCTTGAGGGTTCGGGGGGCAACGCGCAACGGGGGCTTTGAGTGGCGCTGGCCGGTGTCGCATCCCCGTCAGGGATGAGCAGTGAAATCGGGCCGCCCCCTTCAGTGGAGGGGCCGGGGGTCGGGTGCTTCAACGCGTGCCGCGCTCGGGGCAAGGCCCCACCCCAACCCCTCCCCTGAAGGGGAGGGGCTGCTGGTTCGACGCCATGCGACCTAGTCGACCAGCGGCAAGCGGCGGAGGCGCTGCCCGGTGGCGGCGGACAGCGCGTTGGCGATCGCGGGGGCGACGGGCGGGACGGCGAGTTCGGAAACGCCGCCGGGCGCCTCGTCCGACGCGATCAGTTCCACCGTGATGTCGGGCGTGTCGGCGAGGCGCGGCAGCCACAGCCGGTCGAACCCGCGCGTATCGGCGAGCCCTGCGGCGAAACCCGTCGCCGCGCCGAGCGCCTGCGCCATGCCGAAGACCAGCCCGCCCTCGATCTGCTGGCGGACGAGATCGGGATTGACCATGCGGCCGCAATCGACCGCCGCGACCAGCCGCTCCACCTTCGGCCGGCCGCCGGGCGGGCCCGCCGACACCTCCGCCATCACCGCGATGTGGCTGCCGCGAAAGCGATGCGCGGCGATCCCCTGCCCGCTGCCCGCGCCGCCGCCCTCCCACCCGCCGAGCGCGGCGGCGGTGGAGAGGCAGCGGGCGAGGCGCGGCTCCCCGCCCAGCATCCCGATGCGGTAGGATACCGGCTCCGCGAGGGCGGCATGGGCCAGCTCGTCGAGAAAGGATTCGGTGAAGAAGCAGGTATAGCCGTGCGCGCCGCCGCGCAGGTGCCCGGTGGAGATGCCGAGATCGGCGGGGTGGTGATCGACCGCGATCGCCGGGATGCGATAGGGCGGCACCGCGCCGCCGGTGACGTAGCGGTCCGCCGGATCGAGCCGCAGCGCCAGCGCCGAGCCCGCATCGGGACGCAGCGTCGCGGCGAGCGCGCGGCCCGTGTCGGGCGCGGCGATTTGCGCCTGCCAGCCCAGGATTGCGCCGCCCTGCCCCAGCCGCGCCGTCATCCGCGCCTGCGCGGGCGGGCGATAGCGATCGTGCAGCAGCGATTCGCCGCGCGACCAGATCAGGCTGACGGGCTTCTTCAGCTCGATCGCCAGCACCGCCGCCTGCGCCGCGACGGTCGCGTCCAGCCCCGCGCCGAAACTGCCGCCCAGCTGCAGGGGGTGGAGGATGACGCGCGCCGCGTCGAGCCCCGTCGCCGTGGCGATCGCCGCATGGGCGCGGCCAGGCGCCTCCGTCTGCACCCACACCTCCAGCGTGTCGTCGCGCTGGACGGCGGCGGCGGCGGGCGTCTCCAAGGCGGCATGGAGGCCGGCGCGCGCCTGATAGGTGGCGGCGAACAGCCGCGCGCCGCGAAACACGCCCGCGACGTCGCCGGTCGCGGCAATCGGGCGCCCCTCCCCCTTCAGCGCCGTATCCAGCGCGGCGGCGATGGCGGCGTCGTCCGCCACCGGCCCGGCGGTGGCGAAGCGCGGGCGGGCCGCCTCCAGCGCGCGCTGCGCCGCCCAGCCGGTCGCGGCGACGGCGGCGACCCAGCCGGGCCGCTCGACGAGCGCGACGAAACCCTTCACCTGCCCCGCCGCCGCCCGGTCCAGCCCGATCAGCCGGCTGTCGCCCGGCGGCGCCTGGCGGACGGCGGCGTGCAGCATGTCGGGCAGGCGGATGTCGGCGGCATAGGTGACGGCGCCGTCCACCTTGGCGGGCGCATCGAGCCGGGGCAGCGGCTTGCCCATCAGCGCGCCCGCGCCGCCCACGCCGCGCGGCAGCGGATCGGGCGGGGTCAGCGCCGCCGCCTCCGCCGCCAGATCGGCGAAGCGCAGCCGCCGCTTTTCATGGACGATGAAGCCCACCTCCGCGCGCGTCTGCGTCCAGTCCACGTCCCAGCGGCGCGCGGCGGCCATGCACAGCACCGCGCGCGCGGCGGCGGCGGCGGCGAGCACCGGCTCCTCGAACATGCGGACCGAGCTGGACGCGGCGGTCAGCATCGGCGCGGGCGTGGCGCTGGTCGCGTCGCCGGGGCGCCAGCGGCCCGGCATCCCCTCCAGCAGATCGTCGAGGCCGAGCGGATTGGCATAGAGCGGGTTGAGCGGCGCGGGCTCCACGCCGACGGTGCGCCAGTCGGCGCCCAGCTCGTCGGCGGCGACTTGCGCGAGGCCCGTCCAGCTGCCCTGCCCGGATTCGGCCTGCGGGACGGCGACCGTGATGCGGCCGCTCTCCGCGATCTTCAGCCACGCGCCATAGCCATGCTCGCCCGGCCCGGCGGTGAGATTGGGCTGATAATGGCGCGGCCACAGACCCCAGGCGGCGACCAGCCCCAGCCCGGCGCCGCCACCGATCAGAATCCCGCGCCGTGTCAGTGCCGCCATGCCGCCAGCCCTAGGGGGTGACGGCGGGAAGGACAATCGGGGGCGGGGTGGGCGGCGGGGGCGTGATTGTGGCGGGGGTTCGCTTTCCGGTCGAGGATGGGCGGGGGGCAGCGGGGGGAGTGGGGCCGTCCGGGCGCTTCGATACGGCGGGCTTGCCGACTGGACCCCGGCCTTCGCCGGGGTGATGGTAAGGGGTGGGGCGCGGCGGTGCGGTATCGCCTAGGCGCCGCTTCCCGGCGGGAGGTGCGGGGCGAGCGCGGCGTGGGGCTGCCCGGGCCCTTCGTCACTGCGGCCTTCCCGACTGGACCCCGGCCTTCGCCGGGGTGACGGTGGAAGGTGGGGCGGCGGGTGTGTCGTATCGGCGGCAGGGGGCGACCTTCGCCGTCCCCTGCCCGCCCGACTCAGTCGGCGAAGAGGAGGACGGGGGTTTCGAGATATTTGCGCAGCGCCTGCACGTAGCTGGCGGCGTCCCAGCCGTCGACGACGCGGTGGTCGCAGCTGATCGACAGGTTCATCAGCTTCGCGCGGACGATCTCGTCACCCTGGAATATCGGGCGCTCGACGATCTTGTTGGGGCCGACGATCGCGACCTCCGGCCGGTTGATGACGGGCGTCGTCGCGATGCCGCCGAGCGGGCCGAGCGAGGTGACGGTGATCGTGCCGCCGCCCATTTCCTGCGGGGTCAGCTTCTGCGCGCGCGCCGCCTCCGCCAGCCGGGTGATCTCGGCGGCGAGCTGCCAGACGTTGCGGTCCTGCGCGTCGCGGATGACGGGGACGGTGAGGCCCGCGTCGGTCTGCGTCGCCATGCCCAGATGCACGCGGCCCGAGCGCGTCACCACCCCCGCCTCGTCGTCGTAGCGCGCGTTGAGCATCGGGAAGTCGGGCAGCGTCCGGCACATCGCGACGATCAGGAACGGCAGCAGCGTCAGCTTCGGCCGCCCGCCCCGGTTCGCGTTCAGGTCCGCGCGCATCGCCTCCAGCGCGGTCACGTCGATCTCGTCGACATAGGTGAAGTGCGGGATGGCGCGCTTGGCGGCGGCCATGTTCTCCGCGATGCGGCGGCGCATCCCGATGACGCGGACCTGCTCGTCGTCGCGCGCGCGCGACGGGCCGGCGGAATAGCCCTGGCCGCTATTGTAGCGCAGATACGCGTCGAGATCGGCATGGCGGACGCGGTCGCCCTCCGCCGGGCGGATGTGCGACAGGTCGATGCCGAGGTCCGCCGCGCGGGCGCGGACGGCGGGGGACGCGAGCGTGTGCGTGGCGGAGGCGTGAGCGGCGGGGGGCGCCTTATCCTCCGTTCGCCCTAAGCCCGTCGAAGGGCGGGTCGCCGCGGCCGGTGCGCTTGCGATCCGTGCTTCGACAGGCTCGGCACGAACGGGGGACGCGGTGTCGTCATTCGAGCGCGCCGGCGTCGTCATGCCCGCCGCTTGCGCCGCGTCGACGCCGGGGTTCTCGGCCTCGTACTGCTGCGCGACTTCGACCTGGTCGGCCGTCGCGGGCGCGGCGACGACCTCGCCCTCCGCCGCATCTTCCGTTTCGATCACCACCAGCGCGGAGCCGATCGGAATCTGGTCGCCGACTTCGCCGGCCAGTTCGACGATCGTGCCGGCGACGGGCGATTCCATCTCGACGGTCGCCTTGTCGGTCATCATGTCGGCGATGTTCTGGTCTTCCTCGACCCGGTCGCCGACGCGCACGTGCCAGGCGACGATCTCTGCCTCGGCGATGCCCTCGCCGATATCGGGGAGCTTGAAGGTGAAGCGCGCCATGAGCCTGTTCCAGATCCGTTCGTGTCGAGCGAAGTCGAGACTCCAAACCCCGTCCCTCGACTTCGCTCGGGACGGACGGGGCGGCGGGGGGTGTCAGTCCCGCATGATCTTCTTCAGCGCCTGGCCGATGCGGACCGGCCCCGGGAAATACGCCCATTCCAGGCTGTGCGGGTACGGCGTGTCGAAGCCCGTCACGCGCTCGATCGGCGCCTCCAGGTGATAGAAGCACCGCTCCTGCACCAGCGCCGACAGTTCCGCGCCGAAGCCCGAGGTGCGCGTCGCCTCGTGCACGATCATGCAGCGGCCGGTCTTCTTCACCGACGCCTCGATCGTCTCGATATCGAGCGGGACGAGCGTGCGCAGATCGACGATCTCCGCATCCACGCCCTCATCCTCCACCACCTGCCGGCAGACATGCACCATCGTGCCATAGGCCAGGATCGTCAGCGCCTCGCCCGGGCGCACGATCGCCGCCTTGCCCAGCTCGACACGGTAATGGCCGGTCGGCACCGCGCCGCCGGGATGCTTCGACCAGTTTTCCGCCGGCCGGTCCCAATGGCCGTTGAACGGGCCGTTGTAGATGCGCTTGGGTTCGAGGAAGAGGACGGGGTCGTTGTCCTCGATCGCGGCGATCAGCAGCCCCTTGGCGTCATAGGGCGTCGACGGGATCACCGTCTTCATCCCCGACACATGGGTGAAGATCCCCTCCGGCGACTGCGAGTGCGTCTGCCCGCCGAAGATGCCGCCGCCATAGGGGGAGCGGATCGTGATCGGCGCGGTGAACTCCCCCGCCGAGCGATAGCGCAGCCGCGCCGCCTCGCTGACCAGCTGGTCGAGCGCGGGGTAGATGTAGTCGGCGAACTGGATCTCCGGCACGGGGCGCAGGCCATAGGCGCCCATGCCGATCGACACGCCCATGATCCCGATCTCCGTGATCGGCGTGTCGAAGACGCGCGTCTTGCCGTATTTCGCCTGCAGGCCCGCGGTGGCGCGGAAGACGCCGCCGAAATAGCCGACATCCTCGCCCATCACGACCACGTCCGGATCGCGCGCCATCATGACGTCGAGCGCGGAGTTGATCGCCTGGATCATGTTCATGCGGGTGGTGGTGTCCGCGACGTCGCTCATACAGCCAGCCTCGTCATTCCCGCGCAGGCGGGAATCCATACGCGCAGGTCATCGATGGAGCCGCCGGGGCAGCGGCAATGGATCCCCGCCTGCGCGGGGATGACGGAGGGGGGCGTACCCACGTCCACGCCCATCACTTGCGGGCCCAGGGGCGGCCGCTCGCGGCCTCTTCGTCCAGCATCATCTGGCGTTGTTCGCGCAGGTGCCAGGGCATCTCCTCGAACACGCCGTCGAACAGCGAATCGAGCGGCTGGTGCAGGCCGTGGCCGAGGATGCCGTTCTTCTCCGCCTCCTTCTGCGCGGCCTTCACCTGTTCGGCGACCTCGCGGTCCTGCGCGGCGTGGCGTTCCTCGTCCCACTCGCCGATGGCGATCAGGTGATCCTTCAGCCGGGTTACGGGATCGCCCAGCGGCCAGGCGGTCGGCTCCCCGGCGGAGCGGTACTGCGTCGGGTCGTCGGAGGTGGAGTGCCCCTCCGCGCGATAGGTGAAATGCTCGATCAGCGTCGGCCCGGCATTGGTGCGCGCGCGCTCCGCCGCCCATTGCGTCGCGGCATAGACGGCGAGCGCGTCGTTGCCGTCGACGCGCAGCGACGCGATGCCATAGCCGATGCCGCGCGCCGCGAAGGTCGTCGATTCGGCGCCGGCGAAGCCCGAAAAGCTGCTGATCGCCCACTGGTTGTTGACGATGTTCATCACGACGGGCGCGCGATAGACGGCGGCGAAGGTGCAGGCGGAGTGGAAGTCCCCCTCCGCCGTCGAGCCCTCTCCGCACCAGACCGCCGCGATGCGGCTGTCGCCCTTCGCGGCCGAGGCCATCGCCCAGCCCACCGCCTGCGGATATTGCGTCGTCAGGTTGCCGGAGATCGAGAAGAAGCCGAACCGCTTTTCCGAATACATGATCGGCAGCTGCTTGCCGCCCAGCTTGTCGCCGGTGTTCGAATAGATCTGGTTCATCATGTCGACGAGCGGACAGCCGCGCGCGATCAGCAGCCCCTGCTGGCGATATGACGGGAAGCACATGTCGTCGGCATCCAGCGCGTGCGCGGCGGCGACGGCCACCGCCTCCTCGCCCGTCGCCTTCATGTAGAAGCTGGTCTTGCCCTGCCGCTGCGCGCGGAACATCCGCTCGTCGAAGGCGCGAAGGCGCACCATGTCGCGCAGGATCGTACGCAGCGTGTCGGGCGACAGGCGCGGGTTCCAGGGGCCGACCGCCTGGCCCGATTCGTCGAGGACGCGGACCATCGTATAGGCGAGTTCGTGGAAGTCGGCCGCCGCGTCGGCGGTGTCGGGGCGGCGGGCGGCGCCGGCGGGGGGCACGTCAACCGCCGCGAAATCGACGGTATCGCCCGGGCGAAAGCGCGGTTCGGGCACATGCAGCGCCAGTTTCGGCAGGTTGGCACGCAGGCGCGCACCGGGTTCCTCGGCCACTCTCTCCACCTCCTGAACGCGGAGTCGCATCTCCGTCGCGGGTTTCCATCCTTTTCGCGCGGCTGTAATTTAATTTCAAGAGGCGTCGCGGGGGTCCGCCGGCCCCTCAACCATCCGTTAACCGCGCAAGGGGCATGATCGGGCAGACAATTCGCCAGCTTCAGGATGCCGCCGATGTACATGGGTCCGATCACCGCCGCCGCCGCCGTCCGCACCCCCGCCTCGCCCGCGCTGCGGAGGATCGCGGGCGTTCCCGTGCTGCTGGTCGCCGCGCCGGTGATGCTGGCGTGGCTGGGTACGCAGGCGGTGGTCGCGGGCGTGGTATTGGGCGGCAAGGCGCTGGCCGGCGCGCCGCGCTTCGCGCTGACCGCGCTGGAGTATGCCGGCGGGATCGCACTGGGGCGGTAGGCGCCGCCCCCGGTCCTTCCCCGAATTGGGGAAGGTTCCCTTCCTTGACTTTTTGCGCCGCTGCCGCTAGGTGGCGCGCCATCGAGGCGTCATGCAGCGTGAACGGATCGTCGTATCCGGGCTCCGCCTCGGCTGAACCGCAAGGCTTCCCTTTTCACGCGGGGTGTCATCTTCCCCCCGCCGCCCGTGCGTCCGCTTGCCAGCGGCCGCCGGCCAACGGCTGTTGGCAAATAGGATTATCATGACCTTCTCCTCTCTCGGCCTGTCCGAGCCGCTCGTCCGCGCGCTCGAAGCCAAGGGCTATTCCACCCCCACCCCGATCCAGGCGCAGGCGATCCCGACCGTGCTGGAGGGCCGCGACCTCTTGGGCATCGCCCAGACCGGCACCGGCAAGACGGCGGCGTTCGTCCTCCCCTCGATCCAGCGGCTCGTCGCGGCGGGCAAGCGCGTGCTGCCGACGCATGTGCGGATGCTCGTCCTCGCCCCGACGCGCGAGCTGGCCAGCCAGATCGCCGACAATGCGCGCGGCTATGCCAAGTTTTCCAAGCTGTCGGTCGCGACCGTGTTCGGCGGCACCAGCATCAATAAGAACCGGCAGGACTGCGCCCGCGGGCTCGACATCCTCGTCGCGACGCCGGGCCGGCTGATCGACCTGGTCGAGCAGGGCTTCGTCAACCTGTCGATGATCGAGATCCTGGTCCTCGACGAGGCGGACCAGATGATGGACCTGGGCTTCATCCACGCGCTGAAGCGCATCGTGAAGATGGTGCCGAGGAAGCGCCAGACGCTGTTCTTCTCGGCCACCATGCCCGCCTCGATCCGCGAGCTGGCCGGCCAGTTCCTGACCGATCCGGCCACCGTCTCCGTCGTCCCCGCCGCCACCACGGCGGAGCGGGTCGACCAAGTCGTGACCTTCGTCAACCAGACCGAGAAGCAGGCGCTGCTGACGCTGGTGCTGGAAGAGGAGGAGATCGACCGCGCGCTCGTCTTCACCCGCACCAAGCACGGCGCCGACCGCGTCGTGAAACTGCTGGCGGGCAACGGCGTCACCGCCGTCGCGATCCATGGCAACAAGAGCCAGGCACAGCGCGAGCGCGCGCTGGGCGCGTTCAAGGCGGGCGAGGTCCGCATCCTGGTCGCGACCGATATCGCCGCGCGCGGCATCGACGTGTCGGGCGTCAGCCACGTCATCAACTTCGAACTGCCCAACGTGCCGGAGCAGTATGTCCACCGCATCGGCCGCACCGCGCGCGCGGGTGCCAGCGGCATCGCCATCGCCTTCTGCGCCGATGACGAGCGGCCGTACCTGAAGGATATCGAGAAGGTGACGCGCCAGAAGATCCCGGTGCGCCCCCTGCCCGACGACTTCATGAAGAAGGCGGACGCGATCAAGGCGACGCGCGTCAAGGCGATCGGCGCCGACCCCGCCCCGCGCGAGGATCGCCCGCGTGGCGCCCGCGGGCCGATGAAGCCGCGCGCGACGCATGCGCCCAAGCCGACCGGCACGACCGGCCGCAACTATGCCAATGCCAGCCGCCGCGGCGGGCGTGGCGGGCGCGGTCGCGGCACCGGCGGGGCGACCACCGCCGCGCGGTAACCTGACCCGCCTACGGAAACAGCTGTGTGCCTCGCGGGTTTGTCTATGACGGACCCGCAACAGGAGAGGCGCCATGGACGTATCCGTCACCCCGATCGCCGAACGCATCGCCCGCGTCCTCGCGGCGGAGCGGATCAGCGCCAATGGCGAGGGGGCCGAGGAATCGGCCTCCGCGCATGTCGACAGCGCATGGCGCGATCACCTGCCCGAGGCGCTGGCGGTGCTGCGGACGCTGCGCGAGCCGGATCGCGCGATGGCGGATGCCGGCGATGTCGGCGTCTGGGAGCGGATGGTGCGCGTCGCGATCGAAACCTCGCTGCCGCCCAAGGTGGTGCTGTAACGGCCGCCTAACCCCGGCGGTACACCTGCACCGCCCGGCCGTTATAGAGCACGTCGGGCTGGCGGACATAGCCCAGCCGTTCGGCGAGGCGGATCGACGCGGTGTTGGCGGCATCGATGATGCAGGCGGTGCGGGCCATGCCCTGCCCGTCCGCCCAGTCGAGGATCGCGCCCATCGCCTCCCGCGCCAGACCGCGACCGTGCGCGGCGGGGCCGAGCGTCCAGCCCGCCTCCGGACAGTCGGGCAGCATCGGCGTGGTGACGCGGCGATTGTCCATCAGCCCCGCCTCGCCCAGCACCGCGCCCGTCTGTCGGTCGCGGAGCACCCACATGCCGCGCCCGAACAGCGTCCACTGGCCGACATGGCGGAGCAGCCGCAGCCACACCTCCTCCGCCGCGCGCGGCTGGCCGCCGATATGGCGATAGACCGCCGGATCGCCCCAGATCGCGGTCAGCGCGGGATGGTCTTCGGCCTGATGCCCGCTCAGGATCAGGCGTTCGGTCGTCAGCGTGGGGGCGGTCATGCGTTGCAGCGTACAGTTGCCGGGCGGCGCGGCAAGCGTGGCGGCAAGTGTGGCGGCTGCGGTCAGCCCAGCGCCGCCGCGCCCAGCCGGGCGAGCTCGGCGTCGAGGATGCGCGCCACCGCCGCCTCCATCGTGCGCATGTCGCGCTCCGGTTGCGTCAGCCGCCGCGTGACGAGGCCGGCGGAGAGCAGCTGGACCAGATCAGTCATCTCCGCCAGCCGCGAATCGGCGGCGTCGATGCCGCGCAGCAGCACCGCCAGCGCGCGCAGGATATTGCCGCGCAGGCGCGATTCGACCGCCTGATGCACCTCCGCGATGCGGGGGTTGCGACCCGATTCGGCGATCACCTCGCACACTAGGCAGCATTCCTCCACCGGCTCGTCGTCGGCGATGATCCGGCCGAGCCACTTGCGCGCCGCCGCCGGATCGGCCCTGGCGATCGCGGCGTCCAGTTCCGCCTCGTGCAGGAACTGCTGCATGTCGCGGCTGACGATCGCGGCGATCATGTCCTCCTTGCTGGCGAAGTCGCGATACAGCTGGCCGACCGCGACGCCCGACTCGGCGGCGATCTGCGCCACGCCGGTGCGGTGGAACCCCTGCCGCGCGAACAGGGTTCTGGCGGTGTCGAGGATCTGTTGCCGGCGGACATCGGCGCGCGCGGCGCGGGATGACGCGTTGCACTGCAAAAAATCGATCAAGACTTCATCTTTCGCTCTTGCCAGTTCGTCGGGTTTGCGCCTAGTCGCCTGAACCGTGAGTGAGCGATCACTCACAATAACGCAACAGGTGGCGGGTCTATACATGAAAAATCTCGTGCCGGCGCTGGGCGCCGCCCTGATGATGACGGGTTGCGGCAAGGCGCCGCAGCAGCAGCCCCCCGCCGCCCCGCCCGTCGTCGGCGTGGTCGCCGTCCAGCAGCAGCCGGTGACGCTGACCACCGAGCTGCCCGGCCGGACGAGCGCGTACGAAACGTCCGAGGTGCGGCCGCAGGTGAACGGCATCGTGCTGGCGCGCCTGTTCCAGGAGGGCGACATGGTGCGGCAGGGGCAACCGCTCTATCGCATCGACCCGTCCCCCTATCAGGCGCAGGTCGCCAGCGCGCAGGCGGCGCTGGCCCGGGCGCGCGCCGCCATCGCCTCCAGCCGGGCGCTCGCGCGCCGCTATGGCGAGCTGGTGAAGATCAACGCTATCTCCCGCCAGGAGTTCGAGAACGCGACGACGCAGGCGCAGCAGGCGGAGGCGGACGTCGCGGCGCAGACCGCCGCGCTGCGATCGGCGCGGATCGACCTGTCGCGCACCACCGTGCGCGCGCCGATCACCGGCCGGATCGGCCGATCGACCTTCACCACCGGCGCGCTGGTGACGGCGGCGCAGACCAGCCCGCTGACGACGATCCAGCGGCTCGACCCCGTCTATGTCGATATCCAGCAGTCTAGCGCGGACCTGCTCCGCCTGCGCCAGCAGCTGCTGGCCGGCGACCTGTCGCGCGGCGCGGGCGCGGCGCGCGTGCGGCTGAAGCTGGAGGACGGCAGCACCTATCCCATTGAGGGCACGCTGAAGTTCGCGGACGTGACGGTCGATCCGTCGACCGGCAGCCAGATCATCCGCGCATTGTTCGACAATCCGCGCGGGCTGCTCCTGCCGGGCATGTTCGTGCGCGCCGAGCTGGTGCAGGGCACGCAGGCGAACGCGATCCTCGTACCCCAGCGCGCGGTGTCGCGCGACGAGAAGGGGCATCCGACGGTGATGGTCGTCGGGCAGAAGAACATGGTCGAACCGCGCGCGCTGACCGCGCCGCGCACGATCGGCGACAACTGGCTGGTGACCGGCGGGCTGAAGCCGGGCGACAAGGTGATCGTGGAGGGCGGCATGATGCTGCGCCCCGGCATGCCGGTGACGCCGCAACCCTATGACCCCAACGCCAAGCCCGCCGCCCCCGGCGGGGCGGGGCAGCCGGGTCAGGGTCAGGGTCAGCAGGGGCAGGCCAAGTAAATGGCCCGCTATTTCATCGACCGGCCCATCTTCGCATGGGTTATCGCGCTGATCCTGATGCTGGCGGGCGTGCTGGCGATCCGGACGCTGCCGATCGCGCAGTTCCCCGAGATCGCGCCGCCCGCGGTCGCGATCACCGCCAGCTACCCCGGCGCCGACGCCGAGACGCTGGAACGCACGACGACGCAGATCATCGAGCAGCAGCTGAAGGGCATCGACAACCTTCGCTATTTCTCGTCCTCCTCCGCCTCGGCCGGGGTGGTCACGATCACGCTGACCTTCGAGCAGGGCACCGATCCCGACATCGCGCAGGTGCAGGTCCAGAACAAGCTGCAGGCGGCGACGCCGCTCCTGCCGCAGGAGGTCCAGCGCCAGGGCATCCAGGTGACGAAATCGGCCGCCAGCTTCCTCTTGGTCGTCGGCCTCGTCTCCACCGACGGGTCGCACAGCAATACCGACCTGTCGGACATGGTCGTGTCGAAGTTCCAGGATCCGATCAGCCGCGTGTCCGGCGTCGGCGAGCTGCAGGTGTTCGGCAGCCAGTATGCGATGCGCATCTGGGTCGATCCGATCAAGCTGTCGAGCTATCAGCTGACGATCGCCGACGTGACGGCGGCGGTGCAGGCGCAGAACGCGCAGGTTTCCGCCGGGCAGCTGGGCGCGCAGCCCGCGCCCAAGGAGCAGATGCTGAACGCGACCGTCTCCGTGCAGTCGCGACTCCAGACGCCCGAGGAATTCCGCCAGATCCGGCTGAAGACGACCGCCGGCGGCGCCGTGGTGCGGCTGGGCGATGTCGCGCGGGTGGAGATCGGCACGGAGAATTACGGCTTCGACGTCCAGTATAACGGCCGCCCCGCCTCCGGCTTCGGCGTGCGGCTGGCGGCGGGCGCCAACGCGCTCGACACGGTCGAGCTGGTGAAGGCGCGCGCGCAGGAGATCGGGGCGACGCTGCCCGCCGACGTCAAGGTCATCTATCCCTATGACACGACGCCGTTCGTGCGGCTGTCGGTGGAGCAGGTGATCCACACGCTGGTCGAGGCGGTGATCCTGGTCTTCCTCGTCATGTTCCTGTTCCTGCAGAACTGGCGCGCGACGCTGATCCCGACGATCGCGGTGCCCGTGGTGCTGCTGGGCACGTTCGCGGTGATGGCGATCGCGGGCTTCACGATCAACACGCTGACGCTGTTCGGCATGGTGCTGGCGATCGGCCTGCTCGTCGACGACGCGATCGTCGTCGTCGAGAACGTCGAGCGCCTGATCGTCACCGAGCACCTCAGCCCCAAGGAAGCCGCGCGCAAGTCGATGGACGAGATCAGCAGCGCGCTGGTCGGCATCGGCATGGTGCTCTCGGCGGTGTTCCTGCCGATGGCCTTCTTCGGCGGCTCGACCGGCGTGATCTACCGCCAGTTCTCGATCACGATCGTCTCGGCGATGGTGCTCTCGGTGCTGGTCGCGCTGATCCTGACGCCCGCGCTCTGCGCCACGATCTTGAAGCCGCACGATCCGGACAAGCAGGAGGGCAACGGGCCGCTGGCGCGCTTCTTCCGCTGGTTCAACCGCAACTTCGACCGCGCGCAGCATCGCTACGAGGGCGGGGTGAAGAGCACCGCGCGCCACTGGAAGCGCTCGCTGCTGGTCTATCTGCTGATCGTCGCGGGCATGGCGCTCGTCTTCATCCGGCTGCCCTCGGGCTTCCTGCCCGACGAGGACCAGGGCTTCGTGCTCGCGCTGGTGCAGGGCCCGGCGGGCGCGAGCAGTGCGCGCACCGAGAAGGGGCTGGCGCTGACCCGCGACCACTTCCTCAAGCAGGAAGGCAAGAACGTCCAGGGCGTCTTCACGATCAACGGCTTCAGCTTCGCCGGCCAGGGCCAGAACACCGGCCTGGTGTTCGTCAACCTGAAGCCGTGGGAGGAGCGTTCGGGCGGCGACAATCGCGCCCAGGCGATCGTCGGGCGCGCGATGGGGTCCTTCTCGCAATATAAGGACGGGTTGATCTTCGCGCTGATCCCGCCCGCGGTGCAGGAGCTCGGCAATGCCACCGGCTTCGACGTGCAGCTGGTCGACACCGGCGGGGTCGGGCACGAGAAGCTGACGCAGATTCGCAACATGATGCTCGGCATGGCATCGCAGGATCCGCGGCTGGCGCAGGTGCGCCCGCTGAGCCTGGAGGACGCGCCGCAGCTCAAGGTGAAGATCGACGAGGACAAGGCGCGCGCGCTCGGGCTCGACCTCGCCGACGTCAACAGCACCATCGCGACAGCGTGGGGCGGCGGCTATATCAACGACTTCATCGACCGCGGTCGCGTGAAGCG
>CAJYLQ010000018.1 GCA_913775975.1 uncultured Sphingomonas sp.
ATGGACGGGCGGAAGCTGGGGGCGAAGGCCGATCGCAACGGCTATTTCTTCGTGCTCGACCGGACGAACGGCAAGTTCGTCTCCGCCAATCGCTTCGTCTCGCGCACCGATTGGGCGACCGGCTTCACCAAGGACGGCAAGCCGATCTACGATCCCGCCAAGCGCCCGCCCGCGCCCAGCGCCGAAAAGGGCGCCAGCGTGTTCGCCGCGCCCAGCTTCCTCGGCGGCAAGAACTGGATGCCGATGGCATACAGCCAGCAGACCGGCATGTTCTACATCCCCTCGAACGAATGGGGCATGGACATCTGGAACGAGCCGATCGCCTATAAGAAGGGCGCGGCCTATCTGGGCGCTGGCTTCACGATCAAGCCGCTGAACCCCGACTATATTGGCGTGCTGCGCGCGATGGACCCCAAGACGGGCAAGATCGCATGGGAATATAAGAACAAGGCGCCTCTGTGGGGCGGCGTGCTGACCACTGCGGGCAATCTTGTCTTCACCGGCACGCCCGAGGGCTATCTGAAGGCGTTCGACGCCAAGACCGGCAAGGAGCTGTGGAAGTTCAACACCGGCTCCGGCGTCGTTGGCAGCCCGGTGACGTGGGAGCAGGACGGCGAGCAATATGTCGCGGTCATGAGCGGCTGGGGCGGCGCGGTGCCGCTGTGGGGCGGCGAGGTCGCCAAGGCGGTGCAGCATATCAACCAGGGCGGCGCGCTTTGGGTCTTCAAGCTGCCCAAGGCATGATCGCCGCCGGGGGAGCGTCGCTGACGACGACGCTCCTTTCGCGCGCCCCCAAAGACCTGCTAGTCGATGACACAGGGAGGAGCGGGGTGGAACGTGTTCTGATCGCGGACGATCATCCGCTGGTGCGCGACGGGCTGCGCACCGTCATCGCCGTCGCCTTCGACCAGGCCGATCTGTTCGAGGCGTCGTCCGTCGCGGAGGCGATCGAGATCATCGAGCGCGAGCGCGACTTCGACCTCGTCCTCCTCGACCTCAACATGCCCGATGCGCAGGGTTTTTCGGGCCTCGTGGCGCTGCGATCGCGCTTTCCCGCGCTGCCCGTCGTGATGGTGTCCGCCGCGGTCGACGGCCAGGTGGTCGGTGCCGCGATCGCCAACGGCGCGGCCGGCTTCATCCCGAAGTCATTGAAGCGCAGTCAGATCGTCGCGGCGATCCAGTCGATCTTGGCCGGCAACATATACGTCCCGGAGGATTTCGCGCCCCCCGCCGGCGCCACCGGCGAGATCGAGGATATCCGCCGCCGGCTCGACACGCTGACGCCGCAGCAGCGCGTCGTTCTTGGACTGGTCGTCGCGGGCAAGCTGAACAAGCAGATCGCCTATGAGCTGGACGTGTCGATGACGACGGTGAAGGCGCATGTCTCCGCCATCCTCGCCAAGCTGAACGTCTATAGCCGGACGCAGGCGGTGATCCTTGCCAACCGGATCGGCTTCATCCCGCCCCAGTGACGATTGGCGGCCGGGGGGCCAGTGGCTCCCCCGCCGGTGTTCAGCAAACGCTCGCCAGCAATGCGCGAAGCTGCGCGGGCTTCACCGGCTTTTGCAGCACGTGCAGCCCCTCCCCGATCAGCCGTTCGCGCAGCGCCGGCATCCGGTCGGCGGTGATGATGACGGCGGGCACCGCCGCACCGATAGCCGCACGCAGTGCCGCCACCGCCTCGTCGCCCAGCGCCCCCGCACCCAGATGATAGTCGGCCAGGATCACGTCGGGCGCGCGGCGGGCGCGGCGCAGTTGCGCCTGCGCCTCCGCCAGCGTGGTCGCGGTGCGTACCTTCACCCCCCAGCCGCCCAGCATCGCCCGCATCCCCGCCAGGATCGCCTCCTCATTGTCGAGGACCAGCACGTTGGTCACGCCGATCCCGCGCGGCGACGCCGCGACCGGCGCGGCGTGCAGCACCCCCATCGCGGCCAGCGGCACGTCGATCGAAAAGGTCGCGCCCTGCCCCGCCGCGCTTTTCAGCCCGATCGGATGGCCCAGCATCCGGCTGGCGCGCTGGACGATCGCCAGCCCCAGCCCCATGCCCTGCGACGATGCGCCGTCCAGCCGGTGGAATTCCTCGAAGATCTCCCGGTGATGCGCGGGGTCGATCCCCGGTCCGGTATCGGCGACCGCGATCGACACGGTGCCGCCCACCTGCCGCGCGGACATAATGACGCCGCCCTGCTGCGTATAGCGGATCGCGTTGGACAGGAAATTCTGGAGCACGCGGCGCAGCAGCCGCCGGTCTGAATGGACCCACAACTGCGTCGGCATCACGGTCAGCGTCAGTCCGCGTTCCGCCGCGAGCAGCGCGAATTCGGCGCGCAGCGTCTCGAACAGATCGTCGATCGGCACGTCGCTCCAGTCGGGCTTGATCGCGCCGGCATCCAGTTTCGAGATTTCCAGCAGCGCCTCCAGCAGACCCTCGATCGAATCGAGCGCCGAGGCCGTCTGCATCACGATCGCGCGATTGCTCTTCGCCATCTGCCGGCCCGACAGCGCGGAGACGAACAGGCGCGCGGCGTTGAGCGGCTGCAGCAGGTCATGGCTCGCCGCCGCCAGGAAGCGCGTCTTGGACAGGTTCGCCTGTTCGGCCGCCGTCTTCGCCTCGCGCATCGCGCCCTCGGCCGCCTCACGCTCGCGGACCTGCTGCTGCAATTCCCGCGTGCGCGCCGCGACCCGCTGCTCCAGCGCGTCGGCGGTGCGCAGCCGCTCGGTGACGTCGTCGAAGCTCATCACCATGCCGCCATCCGGCATCGCCAGCCGGCGAATCTCGATCGAGCGGCCATCGGCCAGCCGGCGGACCGCCACCACCTCCTGCCCGTCCGCCGCGCCGTCGATCCATCCGAGCGTGTCCGCGGCGTCGGCGCGGCGCAGGTGCGACTTGCACCAGTCGACCAGCGCGCCGTGGTCGGCGATGCCCGCCCGCGCGCGCGCGGTAGGCAGGTTCAGCAGCGTCAGCAGCGGATCGTTCCATGCCACCAGCGTCCGGTCGGGCGCGAAGACGCACACGCCCTGCGGCATAGCGTCCAGCGTGCCCTGCAGCACCACCGCGCGCTCCGCCAGTTCGCGCGCGCGGCGGCGGGCATCCTCCGCCTTGATGTCGGTGATGTCGGTATAGACGCCGACGATGCCGCCATCGCTGGTCCGCTGCTCGTTGGCCTGGATCCAGCGCCCGTCCGCCAGCGACAGGACCTGCGCCCCCGCCGCCACGTGATGTTGGCCGATCCGCTCCGTCACCCAGCGGTCGGGCGCGATCAGCGCGCCCAGCGTCGCGCTGCTGTTGACGATTGCACCGGCGATCTCCTCGAACTTGGTGCCCGGGACGATCCGGTCCGCGATTTCCGGCCAGAGTGACAGATAGGTCTGGTTGCACAGCACCAGCCGGTCGTCCGCGTCGAAGATCGCGAACCCCTCGTCCAGCGCCTCGATCGCATCGCCCAGCCGCCGGCGGGCGGCATCGGCGGCCTCGCGCGCATGGGCCTGCGCGGCGTTGCTGGCGGCCAGGTCACCCAGCGCGCGCTCCAGATCGGCGGTCCGCTCGCGCACCTTGTTCTCCAGCGCGATCGCCGTCTCGAAGGCGGAAAAGGCATTGCCCTGCAGATCGGTGGATCGCTCCACCCGATCCATCAGCGATGCGTTGATCCGCTCCAGCTTGACGATCCGCGCCTCCAGCGCGGCGATGCGCGCAGTCTCGTCCGTATGGCCGCTGCCGCGCATCAACCGCGTCCGATCGCAAGGCCGGTAAAGGTCTGGTTGACGCGCAGCGCCCGGAACTGTTCGCCATAGGTGTTGAAGCCGACGACGCCGCGCGCCGCGAACAGGCTGGACACGCTATGCCGCAACTGCCGCTGCTCCACCTCCACGGAATTGAGGACGCAGTCGAACCCCAGCACCCGGTCGATCCCGCCGACGTTGCGCTCGACATCGTCGAACAGGGTGTGAAGCCCGCCCATGATGTCGCCCGTCTCGCCCAGCGTCAGCACGATCCCCTCGTCGATCGCGCCATAGAAGGTCAGGCTGCCGTCGGGGTTGGCCGTCTGGATCGACCGGACGTAATATTCGCCGCCCGCGCGCACCATCGGTGGATGCGCCGCGAACATGGCCGGCCCCAGATCGGCGGTCGCACAGCCGATCAGCCGGGCATATTCCTCCGCCGCCGGTTCCGCGTTGATCTCGTGCACGATGCGGCGAACCGTATCGGCGGCGGTGATGACCATCCGGGTCTTGCCCGGCCGGTAATGCTGCCCGCGAAAGACGGTTATCGGCCGCGCGGTCGACAGGATCGCCACGACCGCCGCATCACGGCGGAACGCGCCATCGTGGAAGACGAAGGTTTCGCTGAAATCCAGACCGTCGCCGGACGCGCCGCCGATCATCGGCACCTCGCCCAGCGCGTCCTGCAACGTCAGCGTCAGCATCTCCTCGCGATGCGACAGGCCATCGACCAGGAAGATCGCGGCGTGGTTCACCGCCGCACCGAATGCGCGCGTCTCTTCGTTCGCCTGCGCCACCATCTCGCGCACGCGCCGCTGCGCCTCGGCGGCGTCGAATTGGTCGAGGTCGGTGAAACAGGTCGCCGCCAGCCGGAAATCGCTGGCCGGAAAGCCGATCGCGGTGATCGTCCCCTTCTCCATCCCCTCGGGCGTCAGTTCCCCCGACGAGGTGCAGCCGACGATCGTCAGCCCCTCGCACCGGGCCGCGATCGATGCGCCCAGCGCATCCAGCGGATAGCGGCTGGAACAGAAGATCAGCATGCCCGACAGCTCCGGAACGTCAAGCTCGCGGAACAGCGCGCGGATCGCGAGTTCGGGATCGTCCTCGCGGGTGAAGGCGACGCGCAGGCGGGCGGCGGGCGGGGTGATCGGAGTCGTCACGGGCGCGATGATGGCAGCGGGTCCGCGCGTCGTCATCCTCATTCGCCGCGCGGCGGGGGTCCCTGCGCGTCCAGCGCGTCGGCCTCCGCATCGGTGAAGACGCGGCTGCGGATCATGAAGCGCACTCCCTCCGGCCCCTCCAGCGAAAAGCCGGCGCCGCGACCGGGGACGACATCGATCGTCACCTGCGTATGCCGCCAATAGGCGAACTGCGCCGCGCCGATCCATACCGGGATATCCTGCGCCGCGCCGACATGGCCCAGCAGCACGTCCTGCCCGCCGACCCGGAACTCGCCGGCCGGATAGCACATCGGCGCGGAGCCGTCGCAGCAGCCGCCCGACTGGTGGAACATCAACGGCCCGTGCCGCCCGGCCAACCGCGCCATCATCGCATCGGCGGCGGGTGTGGACAGGATGCGAGGGGGTGGCGGGGTCAAGACGGGCATCCTTCCAATCGGGAGCGGCAGCCCCCGCCCCGTAGAAGGGCGGAGGCTGCCGCATCGTTCCCACGAGGGGGAGAGGCGACAGGGTGGTCGGCCTCGCGGGGACGATCAGAAGAAGCCGAGCGCCTTGGGGCTGTAGCTGACGAGCAGGTTCTTGGTCTGCTGGTAATGGTCCAGCATCATCTTGTGCGTCTCGCGCCCGATGCCCGACTGCTTGTAGCCGCCGAACGCCGCATGCGCCGGATAGAGGTGATAGCAGTTCGTCCAGACGCGCCCGGCCTGGATGCCGCGCCCCATGCGATAGGCGGTCGTGCCGTTGCGCGACCACACGCCCGCGCCCAGGCCGTAGAGCGTGTCGTTGGCCATCGCCAGCGCATCCGCCTCGTCCTTGAAGGTCGTGACCGCCAGGACGGGACCGAAGATTTCCTCCTGGAACACGCGCATCCGGTTATGGCCCTCAAGCACGGTCGGCGTGACGTAGAAACCGCTGTCGAGCTCCCCGCCCAGCTGCGCCCGCGTGCCGCCGGTCAGCACCTTCGCGCCCTCGCCCTTGCCGATGTCGATATAGGAGAGGATCTTCTCCAACTGGTCGTTCGAGGCCTGCGCGCCGATCATCGTCGCGGGATCGAGCGGGCTGCCCTGCTTGATCTTCTGCACGCGGGCGATCGCGCGTTCCATGAAACGGTCGTAGATGCTTTCATGCACCAGCGCACGACTGGGGCAGGTGCAGACCTCGCCCTGGTTCAGCGCGAACATCGCGAAGCCTTCGAGCGCCTTGTCGAAGAAGTCGTCATCCTCCTGCATCACGTCGGCGAAGAAGATGTTCGGGCTCTTGCCGCCCAGCTCCAGCGTCACCGGGATAAGGTTCTCGGTCGCATATTGCATGATGAGCCGGCCGGTCGTCGTCTCGCCGGTGAAGGCGATCTTGGCGATGCGCTTGTTTTGCGCCAGCGGCTTGCCCGCCTCCACGCCGAACCCGTTGACGACGTTCAGCACGCCCTCCGGCAGCAGGTCGCCGATCACCTCCATCAGCACCATGATCGACATCGGCGTCTGCTCGGCCGGCTTCAGCACGACACAGTTGCCGGCGGCCAGCGCGGGCGCCAGCTTCCAAGTCGCCATCAGCAGCGGGAAATTCCACGGGATGATCTGGCCGACGACGCCCAGCGGCTCGTGGACGTGATAGGCGATGGTATCGTGGTCGATCTCCGCGATCGACCCCTCCTGCGCGCGCAGGCAGCCGGCGAAATAGCGGAAATGGTCGATCGCCAGCGGCACGTCGGCGGCGGTCGTCTCGCGAATCGGCTTGCCGTTGTCGATCGTCTCGACCAGCGCGAGGAGGTTCAGCTTCTCTTCCATCCGGTCGGCGATCTTCAGCAGGATGCGGGCGCGCTCCGCCGGGCTGGTGCGGGCCCAGCCGTCCTTCGCCTTGTGCGCGGCGTCGAGCGCCAGCTCGATATCCCCGACGGTGCCGCGCGCGACCTGGCAGACCGTCTTGCCGGTGACGGGCGACGGATTGTCGAAATATTCGCCGCGCACCGGTGCGACCCAGCGGCCGCCGATGAAGTTGTCGTAGCGCGATCGGATCGCGATCTGGCCCTTCAGCTGATCCATGGCTTGCTGCAGCATCACATTCTCCCAAGGAATCGGTCCGGGTTCCCGGATCTTCCCGCGCACCATCGGCCCGCCCGACAGCCGGCGCCATTGCACCAAAGGGCAATTGTCCCCCACGCCGCGCGATGGCGAATGGCTGGCGCAGAAAACCGGCGCCGCATCGCGCGCCTCCCGGGAGAGGTCTGGAAAATCATGAGATATTTCACGCTGGCCGGCACATTGTTCCTGGCCGCCACCGCCGCCACTCCGGCGCTGGCGAAGGACATCACCGTCCATATGCGCAATCAGGGCGCGGCGGGGGCGATGGTGTTCGAACCGTCCTTCATAAAGGCGAAGCCGGGCGACGTGATCCACTTCGTCCCCACCGACCCCAGCCATAACGCGGAGACGATCCCGACCATGCTGCCGCCCGGCGTCACCCCGTCGAAGGGGGCGATGAACAAGGAATTCGTCCTGCCGGTAAAGGCGCCGGGCCTGTATGGTATCAAGTGCATGCCGCATTATTCGATGGGCATGGTGGCACTGGTGCAGGTGGGGGACGGCCCGTCGCCCAATCTGGCCGCGGCGCGGGCCGTCAAGCTGCCGCCCTTCGCCGCCAAACGCATGACGCCGATGCTGGCGCAGGCCAAATAGGGAGCCGCCGATGACCGCCGCGCTGATCGTCACCTACCCCGACCATGACGGGGCCCGGTTCGACCGCGACTATTATGTCGCGACACACCTGCCCCTCGTCCGCGATCGACTTAAGCCCCATGGGCTGATCGACGCGACGGGCTATTTCCCCGACCAGCCGGGTGCGTGGCGGGCGATGGCGGTACTGACGTTTCGGGATGCGGACGCGCGGGCAGCCGCCCTGGCATCGCCCGACGCGGCACCGATCTTCGCCGACATTCCGAACTTCACCGATCTGCAGGCTGTGCCGGCGCAAGCGCATACTGCCTGATCGACATGGAGCAAAGCGGGCGCGGCACCCAGGTGTCGCGCCCGCCTTTTCATGTCCGCGTCAGCCGCCGCGCAGGCGCAGGCCGACCCACAATGTGCGCGGTGTCGCCCGCTCAATGATGTTCGCGCCGCTGATCCCCGCCTGCACCTGCGTGTCGAAGACGTTCTCCGCGCGCAGCTCCACCGCGACGATCCGCGTCACGGGCAGCGCGATCGTGCCGTCCAGCGTCGTCGCCGGCTTCAGGCTACGGCTGTTCTGATCGTCCTCGAACTGGCGGGCGGTGTGGCGCAGCGTGGTGGAGATCGCCGCGCCGCCCTTGCGCCAGCCGAGCGAAGCGGACACCAGGTCGCGCGGCGTCTGCGCCGGGCGAAGCCCGTCCAGCGGCGCGGCGGGGCCGCTCGCCTCGACGCGCGGATCGACATGGCTCCAGGAGGCCAGCGCGAACCACGGCCCATGATCCCAGCGCGCATCCAGCTCGACACCGGTCGATCGGATCGCATCCAGATTCTGCCGCACCCGATAGACGCCGCCCGCCGCGACGAAGCCGACCCCGGGGAACGTCCCCGCCCCGCGCCCGGCGGTGACGTTCGCGATCGCGTCGGTCAGCCGGTTCCAGAACACCGTCGCCGCCAGCGTGAACCCGGCGCCGGGTGCGAGCGACACGCCGCCATCGAAGCCGGTCAACCGCTCCGGGTCGAGCGCGGCATTGGCCGCCGTCGCGTCCGCGCCCACGCGGAACGGGCGATAGAGCTCGTTCAACGTCGGCAGGCGCCACCCGCGATAGGCCGCCGCGCGGATCGTCAACGGCGCGACCGGCGTCCACGCCGCGCCCGCCCGGCCGGTCCATTCGGTGCCGCTGCGGTCGGGGAACAGCGTCGTCGTCAACGGCGCGCCCGTCGCGATGGTGTTTTCGCGCAGGCTGCCGTCGCTCAGCCGCCAGCGATCGACGCGGCCGCCCAGCGTCAGCGTCAGGTCGCCCGCCTCGACGCTCGCATCGGTGAACAGGCCCCAGGTCAGCGCTTCGCCACCCGCCACCCGCCGCCGGGTCGGCAGCGCGTTGACGTAGGTGAAATTCTCCTGCGTGCGCCCGTCGACCCGGCGCACATCGCCGCCCAGCCGCAGGTCGATGCCCGCGCCCAGCGGCGGCACGATCTCGATCCGCCCGCCGATCCCCGTCGCCGGCGTGTTGTACTGGTCCAGCGTCTGCGTTGCCACCGAGCGCGCGGCGTTCACGCTGGCGAATTGCGAGGCGAAGGCGCGCGTCTGGACATAGGCGAGGGCGGACCAGCCCCAATGCCCGCGCCCGACCAGCCGGACACTGGCGTCCGCGCCCTCGCTACGGTTCGCGGTAAAGGCGGTGCCGCGATCGCGCGTGTCGGTGAAGCCGCTGACATTGGCCTGCAGCTCCGTATCCGCCGCGATGCCAATCACGCCGCGCACCGCGGCGGAGAATTGCTCATAGGGAGCGGCCCGATCGGCGGGGCCGCGCTGGTCCGCGATGGTCGGGACGAAGCCGTCGCCGCGCGCATAGGCGGCCGACACGGTGGCGAAGCCGCCGCTCCGCACCAGCATCGCCGAACCGGAGGCGTCGACGGAATGGCGACTGCCATAGGCGAGGTCGGCAGCCAGCGCCGGCTGGCCGGTCGGCGCGGCGCTTTCGATCTCCACCGTGCCGGCCAGCGCGCCCGGCCCGAAATAGCCGCTGCCGCCGCCGCGCGTCACGCGGATCAGGCCAATCCGGTCGGTGGCGTAGGCGGGAAAGGGCACCCAGCCGCCGAACGGGTCCGCCTGAGGCACGCCGTCCAGCACCAGCAGCGCACGGCTCGACGCGTTGCCGCCGATCCCGCGCAGGCTGATCCCCTGACTGGTCGGGTTGGCGGAGCGAGAATCGGACCGGCGGAACTGCTGCAACCCCGCCACATCGCCCAGCACGCTTTCCAGCCGTCCGCTGGCATTGTCCGCGATCCGCTGCGCATCGATCGCGACGACGTCGAACGCCTTGTCGCCCGGTCGCGGCGCCAGCCCGCGCCCGACCACGACGATATCGCCGGCCGCCGCCTCGGTCTGGGCTAAGGCGGGATTTGCGGCGACAGCGCCGGCGAGCAGCAGCAGGGCTTTGGTACGGCGGGTCATCGTCTCTCCGGAAACGGGGCCATGGGCACAAGAGGCCGGCCGAGATCGCGCCATCCGTCCGCCCCTTCGGCGAACCAGCGCACCGAACGAAAGCCGGCACGCTTCAGGCGCAGGGCGGCATTCCAGCTCATCCAGCAATCGGCAAGACAGAAAACGATTAGCGTCCTTTGCGGCGCCCGCGCGTGGAGCCTCGCGACGCCCGACAGGAACCAGCGCCCGATCGCCTGGTCGATCGCGCCGCGCCCCGCCTCCGGAAACCAGGCCGCCCCGGGGATGCCGCGCTGCTCGCGCGCCAGCCGCCATGTGCCGTCCGGCAACCTGACGCCGCCTTCCGCCGGCACCACGTCGATCAGCGTGGCCCGCCCCTCGTCGACCAGCCTTGCCACCGCCGCCGCGTCGATCGGGCGCACGCCCGGCGGCGGCGGGGACACGACGGCGCGATAGCTGGCTATGCGATAGCCCGTGGCGGGGTCGAATACCACGCCGTCAGGCGGCGACGCGGCGCCGGTGGCGAACGCCAGGATGCTCAGGGCGAGGGCGGGATGGCGTGTCATGCTACCAAGGTGTGATGGTCGAAAAGCCGCTGATCCGCCTAGAAGACTTTGGGATGAGGACCACACCGTTCCTGCTTGCGATCGCACTCGCCGTCCCCGCCCGGGCCGCGCCGCTGCCGGCCGATCCGCTGGCCTCGCCCATGTGGGATTTCGTCGCCCAACAGGCGTTCGGCGACGATGCGCGCGTCACGTTCGATCCGCGCGTCACGGTCCGCTTTCCGGATATCGCGGAGAACCAGCGCGTCTTTCCGGTGGAGGTCGATGCGCGCGCGATCCCCGATGTCCGCCGCATCGTCATCCTCGTCGATCTGAACCCGATCCAGATCCCGATCGACTATCGGCTGGACGGCGCGGAGGCGTTCGTCGCGACGCGCGTGAAGCTGGACCAGCGCACGCCGGTGCGCGGCGCGGTGCAGCTGGCGGACGGCTCGTGGCGCGTGTCCGGTGGCTGGATCGACGCGGCGGGCGGCGGCTGCTCCGCCCCGCCCGCCAGCCGGGTGAAGGGCGACTGGGCGCAGCATCTGGGCGAGGTGCGCGGCGCGCTGTGGCGGACGGGCGCGACGACGCGGGTGCAGATCGCCTTTCGCCATCCGATGGATACCGGCTTCGTCGCCAGCATACCAAGCTATTATATCGACCGGCTGGCGCTGACCGGCGCGGATGGCCGCTCGCTGGGCGAGGTACGGATGCAGGCAGCGGTGTCGGAGGACCCGGTGCTGACGCTGATGCCGCGAACCGGGGCGGGGGAAGCGGTGGCGTTCGCCGCACGCGATACCAACGGCATCGATTATCGCGGCACGCTGGCGGCCGGGTCGGTGACGCCGCGGTGATCGGCCGGCGCGCCGTATTGGCCGGCGGTGCCGCCGCGATGGTCGCATCGGCCGGGCGGGGGCAGGCGCTCGCCTATCGGCTGGACCCGGTACGGATCGCGGACGGGCTGTGGCTGATCCGGGGCGCTGACGCCCCGATCGAGCGCGCCAATGGCGGCGCCATCGCCAATATTACGCTGATTGCGACCGATGCGGGCGCGGTGCTGATCGATGCCGGCCCATCGCTACGCTATGGCGAGGCACTGGGCGCGCTGGCGCGGCGGCTGACCGGGCGGCCGGTCGCGCGCCTCTATCTGACCCATCTCCACCCCGACCACAGCTATGGCGACGCCGCCTTCCCGGCCGACCGGATCGCCGCGACGCCCGCGTTGATCGAAACGCTGAAGCGCGACGGATCTGGCTTTTCGGACGGAATGTACCGGCTGCTCGGTGACTGGATGCGCGGTACCGAACTGCGCCTGCCCGGCCACGCCATCACCATGGCGGAGGAGACGGTGGGCGGGCGGACCCTCGCCCTCTACCCGCTCGCCGGGCACAGCGACAGCGATCTCGCCGTGCTCGACCGCGCAACGGGGACGCTGATCGCCGGCGACCTGGTCTTTCACGGTCGCGCGCCGTCGACGCCCCATGCCAACCTGCCGGTATGGCGCACCGCACTGGCGACGCTGAAGGCGCTGGACCACCGCACCGTCATCCCCGGCCATGGCCCCTTCGACCCGACCCCCGCCGCCGCGATCGAGCAGACCCGTGACTGGCTGGACTGGCTGGAGCGGGCTTTGACCGACGCGGCAAGCGCGGGGCTGGACATGGTGGAGGCTGGCGCGCTGCCCATCCCGCCGCGCTTCGCCGCGATGGCGGCCGCCCGTTACGAGCTGCAGCGCTCCGTCGCGCATCTCTATCCCGGTCTGCAGGCCGCGTTGTTGCCCCGCGTCGACGCGCATTGAGCGGCCCCCGACCAAGAGTATGACGCCCGCCTGAGAGGTCTCTCAGCAACACCCTCCCCCCGCGATGTTACGCCCGGGCCAATGAAACAAGGGGAGGAGTTACCATGCGCGCCCGTCTGCTCGCCGGCGTCGCCGCCGCCATCGCCATGCCGGCCGCCGCGCAGCAATCCGCCGATCCCGCACGCGACGGCGGCGCGGACATCATCGTCACCGCGACGCCGCTACTCGATCCGGGGGAGGACGTGATCGCCCCGCCCGCCCGCCACCTGTCCGACGAACAGCTGTCGCGTGCCCATGCCACTGACCTGACCGACTATCTGCGGCGGATGACCGGCGGCGTCTTCGTCAACGAGGTGCAGGGCAACCCGCTGCAACCCGACATCGCCTATCGCGGCTTCACCGCCTCTCCCCTGCTCGGCACGCCGCAGGGCCTGTCAGTCTATCTGGACGGGGTGCGCGTCAACCAGCCGTTCGGCGATGTGGTCAGCTGGGATCTGATCCCGACCAGCGCGATCCGTTCGACGACCCTGGTATCGGGCGCCAATGCGCTGTTCGGGCGCAATTCGCTGGGCGGCGCGCTGACGATCCGCACGAAGGACGGCCGCTCGGACCCCGGCATGACCGCCGATATCAGCCATGGCAGCTTCGCGCGCACGATCGCGCGGGCGACCGTGGGCGGATCCGATCGCGCCGGCTTCAACTGGTTCGCGTCCGGCGATTACTTCCAGGAGCGCGGCTGGCGTGCCTTCTCCCCCTCCCGCGCGGGGCAGCTGTTCGGCAAGCTTGGCTGGGCGGATGCGGGCACCGACGTGGCGCTGTCGGGCGGCTATGCCGACACCGACCTGAACGGCAACGGCCTGCAGGAGATGCGGCTGCTCGCACGCGACCGGGCGAGCGTCTACACCCAGCCCGACAATACGCGAAACCGCGCCTGGTTTGCGAACCTGACCGCCGCGCGCGATCTGTCCGATGGGGTCCGGTTGACCGCCAACGGCTTCTACCGGTCGATCCGCACCCACACGCTGAACGGCGACCTCAACGACGATGTGCTGGGCGAGAACCCGTATCAGCCCAATGCCGCCGAACGCGCGGCGCTGACCGCCGCCGGCTATGCCGGTTTTCCGGTGGCGGGCGAAGCGCAGGCGAATACGCCCTTCCCGCGCTGGCGCTGCATCGCCAACGCCCTGTTGAACACCGAGCCGAACGAGAAATGCAACGGCCTGCTCAACCGCACCGCCACACGCCAGCACGAATGGGGCGGCACGGCGGAGCTGCGCTGGACGGCGGGCGCCAATGCGCTGACGCTGGGGGTGGCCTATGTCGATGGGCGGGCCGGGTTCGTCCAGTCCTCGCAATTCGGCTATCTGACCCCGGATCGCGGAGTCGTGCCGGTGGCCGGGCCCGGCGCCTTCGCCGATGGCAGCCAGGATTCGGAGAACGCCTTCGATGCGCGAGTAGATCTCGACGCACGGACCCGCGTCTACAGCGTCTATGCGCTGGACGGCATCGACCTGACGCGGACGCTCCACGCCGACCTGTCCGCGCGGTTCGACCGCACCATCGTTCACAATCGCGATGCGATTACGCCGGGGGGCGGGCCGGGGTCGCTGGACGGCGATCATCGCTTCCAGCGGCTGAACCCCGCGATCGCGCTGCGCTGGTCGCCCGCCGCGCTGCTGTCATTCGACGCGGCGGTCGCACAGACCAGCCGCGCGCCCTCCGCGATCGAGTTGGGGTGCGCCGACCCCGCCAATCCCTGCCGCCTGCCCAATGCGCTGGCGGGCGACCCGCCGCTGCGGCAGGTGGTGGCACATACGGTGGAGGCGGGCGTCACCCTGACCCATGCCGGATGGCGAGCCCGCGCTGGCGCCTTCCGCACGGTCAGCACCGACGATATCCTGTTCGTCGCGGACGACCAGGCGGGGTTCGGCTATTTCCGCAATTTCGGGCGGACGCGCCGGCAGGGTGTCGATCTGGATCTGGCGGGTCGCGCGGGACCGCTGTCAGTCACCGCGCATTACAGCTTTCTCGACGCGACCTATCGCAGCGCGGAAACCGTGGGCGGCGCGGCGAACAGCGCCAATGACGGGCCCGCCCCGGGGTTCGAGGGCACGATCGCGATCCGACCCGGAGATCGCATTCCGCTGATCCCGCGCCATCTGTTCAAGGCGGGCGTCGCGCTCGATGCGGCGGAGTGGCTGACGGTCTCGGCGGACATGGTCGCCAGCGCCGGCGTGATCGCGCGCGGCAACGAAAACGGCGCGCATCGCCCCGACGGCACCTACTATCTCGGGCCCGGAGCGACCGCGGCCTATGCCGTCGTCAATCTGGGCGTGGAGCTGCGCCCCCGCCCGCAGGTGACGCTGTACGCGCAGGTCAACAATCTGCTCGACAAGGACTATGCCACCGCCGCGCAACTGGCCGCCACCGGTTTCGACGGCCGGGGCGCGTTCGTCGCCCGGCCCTTCGCCGGCCCGGTGATCGGCGGCGAGCGGCCGGTGCTCAACTCCACCTTCTATGCGCCGGGTGCGCCGCGCTCGGTGATGGTGGGGATGCGGCTGGGCTTCTGAGCGGGGTCAGACAGGCGGAACCCGGCACCGCGCACCGTGACGATCACCGGCGCCTCCGCATGGTTTTCCAGCCGGCGGCGGAGATAGCCGATATAGACGTCCAGCGCATTGTCGCTGACCGGGTCCGCGCCCCATACCGCCACCGACAGGTCGCCGCGCGACACCGTCTCACCGCCGCCCGCAACCAGGGCGGCGAGCAGCAGATATTCGCGGCGGCTGAGCGGCAGCGCCTGTTCCCCCACCGCCGCGACGTGACGGTCGGCATCCAACGTCAGCGCGCCGAAGGCGGGCGGCGGCGCCACCGCCGTGCCGCCGCGCCGGATCAGCACCGACAGCCGCGCGACCAGCTCGTCGAAGGCGAAGGGTTTGGGCAGATAGTCGTCCGCCCCCGCCTCGAACCCGTCGAGCCGGTCCTGCAGCGCGCCGCGCGCGGTCAGCATCAGGATCGGCACCTCGACCCGCGCGCGGCGCAGCGCCCGCGCCAGTTCCAGTCCGTCGCCATCGGGCAGGCCCAGGTCCAGCAGCGCCGCCGCGAAGCCGCCGCCCGCCAGCAGCGTCGGGACACGCGCGCCGTCCCGCTCCCACGCCACGCGATAGCCGCGCGCCGCCAGCCCCCGGCTGACGAAACGGCCGATGCCGGGATCATCCTCGACGAGCAGCACGTTCATGCGGTCACCGGCAGCGTCATCGTCACCACGCATCCTCCCCCATCCCGCGCCCTCGCCTCGACCACGCCGCCATGCCGCTCCACGACCCAGCGGACCAGCGCCAGGCCCAGCCCGCTGCCGCCGCGTGCCCGGCCCGCCTCCGTCTGGTAATAGCTGTCGAACAACCGGGGCAGCGCATCGGGCAGCACGCCGATCCCGCGATCGGCAACCGATAGTATCGCCGCGCCCGGCGCCGCCGCCAGCACGATCTCTACCACGCCGTCCGGGTGGGAAAATTTGACCGCATTGTCGATCACCGCGACCAGCGCCTGCTCGATCCAGCGCGCGTCCCCCCGCATCGTCACCCGGTCGGGCGCATCGCAGACCAGACGGACGCGGTGCGAGGCGGCATGGCGGCGGCCGCGCTCCGCCGCGTGGCGAACCGTATCGGCAAGGTCGAAGCCCGCATCCGCCAGCACCAGCCGCCCGTCCTCCGCCTGGCTGAGGGCCAGCAGGTCGGCAATGCGATGATCCAGCTGCTCGCTTTCCGCGATCACATCGGTCAGCGCCGCCGCCAGCGCGGCCGGATCGTCGCGCGCCGTCGCCAGCGCCACCTCCGCCTCGCCGCGCATCACGGTGACAGGGGTACGCAATTCGTGGCTGACCTTGGCGAAGAACAGCCGCCGCGAGCGATCGACCGCCAGCAACCGCGCGGTCCGCTCGGCCACGGCATGGCCGAGCCGACGGTTGGCGAGGACCAGCGCCGCCGCGCCCGCCACGGCCGCCAGCGCCGCCGTCAGCGTCAACAATCCGGCATATAGCCGCGCCCGCGCCCGCAGCCCCTCTACGGCGAGCGCGGTGTCATGCGCCTCCGCCTGCTCGCGCCGGGCGGCCGTATCCACCGCCGCCGTCAGCGCGCGGAAGCCCGACGGCCCGGCCAGCGCCAGCCGGGCGATCCGGGCCGCATCGTCACGCTCGGCGCGCTGGCCGGGCCGCGCGGCGGGGGCGATCAGCCGCTCCTCCCCCGCCAGATGCCCGCGATACCGGGCCAGCGCCGCCGCCACCCCCGGCCTGTCACCCGCGCCGGCGGCGGAGCGGATCGCCAGCACGTCGGCAAATTGCGCGCGGCTGATCGCCGCCCGGTCGAAATGCCGCGTCGCCGCGTCCACCGTCGCCAGGAACTGCGCGGCCAGCATCGCCAGCGACACCAGCAGCACCGTCGCCGCCACGATCGCCGCCACCGCCCCGCGCCGGCTCATCGGCACCCCAAGCCCCGGCACGCACGCGGCGCGCGGGCCATCAGCGACGACGAGGCGGGTCCAGCTACCATCCCCGCCTTGTCCCCCGGCCCGGCGGCAAACTCCATAGGCCTTTGGTCAGACAAACAGGACGCGCGTCAGTCCTGCCCCCAGTCGCCATGGCCATGGCCCGTCGTCAGCTTCACGCCACTGCCCTTGCCGCCCGTCGCGCCTTCCCACCAATAGGGTTTGCGCCGGAAGCCGCCGGTCGCGACCTCGTTCAGCGTCGCGGCGTCGTACAGCCGGCCGCCCAGCATCACCTGCCGCACCTTTTCCGTGTTGCGGATATCGACGGTCGGATCGGCATCGAGCACGACGAGATCGGCCAGCTTGCCCGGTTCCAGCGAGCCGACGTCGCGGGCGTAGCCCAGCGACGTGGCCGGCGCGATCGTCCCCGCACGCAGCGCCTCGATCGGCGACCAGCCGCCGCGAACGAAGCTCCACATCTCCCAATGCGCGCCCAGCCCCGGCTGCTGGCCATGCGCGCCGATCGACACCTGCACGCCCCGGTCGGCCAGCTTCTTCGCCTCGCGCGCGCTGGCGGCGTCGACATAATCCTCCTCGGGCGCCAGCTCGCGCCGGGCATTCTGCGCGGCGAGCGCGGCGGGTGGCGCGTGGCGCGTCAGCAGCGGGTGCCGCCACACATCGGTATGTGCCCGCCAATAGGGGTCGCCCGCCGGCCCGCCATAGGTGACGACCAGCGTTGGCGTGTAGTTGACGCGCGTCTGCGTCCACAGCTGGACGAGATCGGCATAGAAATGCTCCAGCGGCACATTGTGTTCGACGGTGGAATTGCCGTCCTGCACCAGGCTGACGTCGAGCGTGTAGAGCGAGCCACCCTCCGGCACGACCTCCAGTCCCTCGGCCTGCGCGGCGGCGACGACCATCTGGCGCTGTTCGCGGCGCGGCTGATTATAGTTCTTCACCGAATGCGCGCCCTGCGCCTTCAGCCGGCGGACATCGGCCAGCGCATCCTCATAGGCGTTGATCTCCGCATAGACGTCCGGCGCCTTGGCCCCATAGATGATCTCGCCGGTCGAGAAGGTGCGCGGCTGCAGCCGCATCCCCGCCCGCTGCATCTCCGCCGCCGGAAAGATCTCCGCCGAGCGCGAAGAGGGATCGTGCACGGTCGTGGTGCCGAAGGCGAGGTTCGCCATCGCGTTCCAGTTCTGCTCCGGGATCAGCTCGTCATCGCCCTGCGGCCCGTGCGCGTGCGCATCGACCAGCCCGGGGATGATCGTCTTGCCCGCGACATCGATGCGGGTCGCGTCGGCGGGAACCTCCACCGCCGCGCGTGGACCGATCGCGACGATCCGGTCGCCGCGAATCAGGATCGTCGCATCGTCGATGATCCCGCCATCGGCGCGCGCCATCGTGACGACGCGGGCGCCGGTCAGCGCCACGGTGCCGGTCGGCTTGGCGGCGGGCACGTCCATCGACAGCGACACGCCGGTGCGGGGCGGCGCGAACCTGGCCGCGCCCTCGACCGGCGGGGCGGCGGCGAAGAGCGCCCCGGTGTCGGCCGAATAGAGCGTCGGGCCCATGCTCCAGTGCAGGCGCCGGCCATCGTCGGACCAGTTGATGAAGTCCGCGCCCTCCGCGCTGACCCGCGTCACGGGCAGCGGCCCGCCCTTCTTGTCGACATCGACGCCCTGCGTGCCGGGCATCAGCGGCATCGCGAACGCCTCGTAATTCTGGCGGAACGCGACATAGTCGCCGCGCGGCGACACCTGATAGTCGCTGACCAGCTGGCCGGCGGCATGGACGCGCCGGTCCTCGCCATTCAGGTCGGTGCTGACCAGCTGGCGCTTGTCCTTCTCGTTGCTGATCATGAAAATCCGGTCGGACGCCGCGCCGAACTGCGGCACCGCCGCGTCCTTCGCCACACGCACCGGCGCGCCGCCGGTCGCCGCGACGCGATAGACGCCGCTGCCCGGATTGCCGCGCGCGGCGGTCAACTCGCCGCCCTGCCCCTGTTCGAACACGATCGTCCGGCCATCGGGCGAAAAGCGCGGTCGGCGATAGAGGCCGGGCACCGTCGTCACCGCCCGCGCCGCACCGCCGCCCGCCGCGACCGTGCGCACGGTCCCCAGCCCCGCATCGGTCCAGCCGATAAACACGATCTGCCGCCCGTCGCGCGACCAGCTGGGCCACAGCTCCAGTTCGTCCCCGCGCGTCAGCCGCCGCGCGGCGCCGCCGCCCGCCACCGGCTTCACCCACAGGCGGCCCAGCGTCTCGAACACCACCTGCCGGCCATCGGGCGACACGCTGGCCCAGCGCGGCATCTTCGTGACGATACGATCGGGCGCGACATCCACGGCCGGATGCGTCGCCTCAGCGATGACGCGCGTGTCGCTGATGCGGAAGGGGATGACGGCGGCCGTCCCGTTCGTGGCATCGACGCGGCGCAGCTTGCCGCCCGCCCAGAACAGGATGGCCCGGTCGTCCGGCGTCCACGCCATGTTCGGATAGACGCCCGTGACCGCCCAGGTTTCCTGCACATCGCGGTCCAGATCGTCATAGACGATCCGCTCGACGCCGCTGTCCAGATCCTTCACCCACAGCTTCGTCTTGATGCCGTCGCGCCGGACGAAGGCGATGCGCTTGCCGTCATGCGCGGGTGTCGGGCGGACGGACCCGCCGACGCCGCTCACCGCCGTCTCCACCTCGCCGGTCGTCAGGTCGTAGCGTTCGATGTCGAACAGGTCGGTCCGCGAGTTCTGCGCGTATTGGAAGATCGGGCCGGGCGTGACGTTGCGGGTGTAATACAGGCTCTTGCCGTCGGGCGCGTAGATCGGCTCGCCCAGTTCCTTCTGCAGCTGCTCGCTGGCGCGCTTGACCAGCTGGACGCCATCGCCGCCGGTGACATGGTACAGCCAAACCTCGCCGGTGCCGAGGCTGCGGCCGGTCGTGAAATGCTTCTTGGCGACGATGAAGCGACCATCGGGCGACCAGCTCGGCTGGTTGAGCAGGCGGAAATCCTCCTTCGTCACCTGCCGCTTGTCGCTGCCGTCGACGTTCATCACCCAGATATTGTCACCGCCGCCCCGGTCGGAGGTGAAGGCGATGCGCCGCCCGTCGGGGGAGAAGCGCGGCTGGTGTTCGAACGCCAGCCCCTCGGCGATCCGCGTCGGCGTGCCGCCCGCGATCGGCATCGTATAGATGTCGCCGAGCAGGTCGAACGCGATCGTCCGGCCATCGGGCGAGACGTCGACGTTCATCCAGCTGCCCTCGTCCACGTCGATCCGCACGTCGCGCAGCGTCAGGCCGCGCGGCGCGTTGACGTCCCACTTGGCGGGCTTCGCGGAAGGTGCGGTGGCCGGCGGCGCGGCGTTGGCGTTTGGCGCGGGCGTGGCGGGCGGCACGGGCGCGGGCAGCGCCGCAGCGTCGGCACGGACAGGGTCGGTCGCCTGATCCTCCGGCGCCTGCGTCGCCGCGACGGGCGGCTGGCTGGCGGGGAGCTGCACCGCCAGCACGGCGGCAGGATCGAGCGCGACAAGGCACAGGGCGACGGCGGTCGCGGCGCGGCGTGGCATCGGTAGAAAATCCCCTCTTGTTCCGGCTGCTTGGCCGGATCGCTGCGCCTTAAGGGCACCGATGGGGCGCGCGTGTCAAATCAAATGCCGCCGCCACGGCCACCGGCCGGCTCAGCCGTCGCCGCGCAATCGGTATCCCACCCCCAGTTCGTTGGCGATCACGCTTCCGACCGGGCCGGGCATCTCCAGCTTCTGGCGCAGGTTGCGGATGACGATGCGCAGATATTCGACCCGCGGATCCTCGTCGCCCCCCCAGCAGGAGGTCAGCAGCCGCTCATGCGTCACGACCCGGCCGAGATGGCGGGCCAGCACGGCCAGCACCTCATATTCCTTGCGCGTCAGGTGCACGTCCGCCGCGCCGCGCCGCACGATGCGCCGATCCAGATCGATCGTCAGGTCGCCGCGCTGCACCACCTGCGCCGCCGCGCCCGGCGGGTTGCGATGGCGCAGCGCCACGCGCAGCCGGGCGAGCAGTTCGTCGGTATCGAACGGCTTGGTCACGAAATCGTCCGCGCCAAGGTCCAGCGCCGTCACCTTCTCCTCCACCGCCTCGCGCGCGGAGACGACCAGGATCACCGCGTCGCCCTGCGCGCGCAGCAGCGGGATGATGCCAAGCCCGTCCCGGTCCGGCAACCCCAGGTCGAGCAGCACCGCCGCCGGCCGCTCCGCCGCCGCCTGGCGCAGCGCCTCGCGCGCGTCGCCCGCCTCGATCACCATATAGTCGGCGCGGAGCAGCGTGTTGCGCAGCAGGCGGCGGATCGCGGGATCGTCGTCCACCACCAATATTCTGGCCGCCATGTCAGCCATCCCCCTGCACGGGCACGTCGCGCACGATCAGGCCCCCGGAAAAGATCAGGGTGAAGGCGGCGCCTGTGCCATCCGCCCGGTTCGCAGCCTCCACGATCATGCCCATCGCTTCGGCGAACGCCTTGACGATGGCAAGGCCCAGCCCGGTGCCGCCGACCGCGCGGTCGGACCCCTCCAGCCGGCGAAACGTCTCGAACACCTCGTTCTCGCGTCCCGGGGGCAGGCCGGGGCCATGGTCCAGCACCGCCAGTCGCAGCTCGCCGAAGCGGTGGCGCCCCTCGATCACGATATCCGTCCCCGGATCGCCATAGCGACCGGCATTGTCGAGCAGGTTCAGCAGGCAATGGTGCAGCAGCTGCGGATCGGCGCGGACCAGCGGCAGGTCCGGCGGCACGTCCAGCCGCACCGCATGGCCCTCCAGCGCGCGTCGGGCATCGTGCGCCGCGCCGGTGACGGCATCGCTGAGGTCGATCGGCTCGATATTCAGCTTCAGTGCGCCCGCCTCCACCCGCGCCATGTCGAGCAGGTTGGCGACGAAGCGGTTCAGCCGCTGCGCCTCCGTCTCGATCGTCCCGATCAACTCCGGCGTCGCGCCGTGCCGCAACTGCGCGGCCGCCGCGATTACCGCCGTCAGCGGCGTGCGCAGGTCGTGGCTGACGGAAGAGAGCAGCGCCGCGCGCAGCCGGTCGCGCGTGCGTACCACGTCCACGTCGCGCATCTCCGCCTGCAGGCGCAACCGTTCGAGGACCAGTGCGGACTGGTCGATCAGGCTGCCCAGCAGCGGCAACTGGTCCGCGCGGACGGGGCTGTCCTTGCGCTCGCTGGCGACGCCGATCACGCCCAGCACGCGGTCGCCCGCCTTCAGCGGCTGGAACAGCCATTCCGACGCGGTCAGCGTGCCCGATCCCTTGCCCGCCGGGCTGCCGGTGTCGAAGGCCCAGGACGCGGCGGCATGGTCCATCGTCTCCAGCCGATAGGCGGGATCGCTGGCCGCCAGCATCGCAAGCGCGCCGTCGCCGCCCGCGCCCAGCAGCACGACCTGCACGTCCAGCAGCCGGCAGATATCGTTGCAGATCATCTGGGCGGCGACGTCCGCGTCATTCACCGCTGCGATCTGGCGCAGGAACCCCGCCAGCGTCGCGTTGGTCCGCGCGCTGGCGGCGGCAAGATCGGCCTGTGCGCGCACCCGCGCGGTCAACTGGCTGGTCGCGATCGCGACACCCAGCAGGACGAAGATCGAAACGACGTTCTCCGGGTTGCTGACGCTCAGCGTGCCGACCGGCGGCAGGAAGAAGAAATTATAGGCCAGGCTGGAGGCGAGGCCCGCGAACAGCCCCGTGCGCAGGCCATACAGGCTGGCCGCGACCATGACCGGCAACAGGTACAACAGCGCGACATTGCCAAGGTCCAGCACGTGGAACAGCGCGCTGCCGCCTGCGGTGACGGCCGCGACCATCGCGGCGGTGACGGCATAGCCGCCGGGCGTGCCCCAGCGCGAGGCGGTGCGCGCGCCACGCGGCGTCCGCTCCTTGCCGGCGGCCGGCGCCTCGGCGATCGGCAGGACATGGACGGTGACGCCCGGCGTCTCACGGATCAGGCGATCGACGACGGAGCCGTGGCGCAGTTCGAACCAGCGCGAGCGGCGCGACTTGCCCAGGATCAGCTGCGTCGCGCGGGCATCGGCGATGAAGGCGCGGATCCCCTCCACCGCGGTCGGCGCGGGCACGGTCGCGACCATTCCGCCCAACCGCGTCGCCAGCGTCATCGCGGCGGCGACGCGGGCATGTTGCACGTCGGAAAACTGGGCGGCGCGCGGCGTTTCGACGAACAGGGCGGTCCATGGCCCGCGCAGGCCGTCGGCGACACGCTTGGCGGCGCGTACCAGCCCGTCGGCCCCGGGCAATTCGTTGATCGCGACGACGATCCGGTCGCCACCCGCCCAGGTTCCGCCCAGACCCAGCGCGCGCACATCCTCCAGCATCCGCGCATCGACCGATTGCGCGGCGCGGCGCAGCGCCAGTTCGCGCAGCGCCGACAGGTTCGACCGCGAAAAGAAATGCCCCAGCGCGCGCGTCGCCTCCTGCGGCAGATAGACCTTGCCCGCCTTCAGCCGGTCGATCAGTTCGTCTGGCGGGATATCGACGACCTCGATCTCCGCCATTTCGAGGATGTGATCGGGCACCGTCTCGCGGACGCGGACGCGGGTGAAGCTCGCGACCACGTCGTTCAGGCTTTCGACGTGCTGGATGTTCAGCGTCGAATAGACGTCGATCCCAGCCTCCAGCAGCTCCTCGACGTCCTGATAGCGTTTGGGATGGCGGCTGCCCGCCGCATTGGTGTGCGCCAGTTCGTCGACCAGCGCCAGCCGGGGCGCGCGCGCCAGGATCGCGTCAAGATCCATCTCGCGCAGCGTGCGCCCCTCATAGGGTATCTCGCGGCGCGGCACGGTTTCGTGGCCGCGTACCAGCGCCTCCGTCTCCACGCGCCCATGCGTCTCGACGACGCCGATCACCACATCGACGCCGTCGCGCCGCCGCCCCGCGGCTTCCGACAGCATCTCGTATGTCTTGCCGACGCCGGGCGCCGCGCCGAGGAAGATTTTCAGCCGCCCGCGCCCCTCCTGCCGCGCCGCGCGCAGCAGGGCGTCGGGGTCAGGCCGCCCCTCCTCCGCCGCGGCGCCCGGCCCCGGCATCAGCGCCGCAGCGCGTCCAGCGCCCGGTTGAGCGCCAGCACGTTGACGTGCGCCTCACCCAGCAGCGACGGTTCGACGCGTGCCGTCACCAGTTCGCGCACCGACGCCACCGGCAGCCCGCGAACGCGCGCGATGCGCGGCGCCTGCGCCAGCGCGGCGGCGGGCGACAGGTCGGGGTCCAACCCCGATCCGCTCGCGGTCACGAGGTCGGCGGGCATGGCGCCCGTCACGCCTTCGCCATGCCGCCTCGCGACATCGGCCTTCACCCGGTCGGACAGCGCCTGCGATGTCGGCCCGTAATTGGAGCCCGACGAGGCCATCCCGTCATAACCCTTGTCCGCCGCCGACGGCCGCGTCTGGAAATAGCGGTCGCTGGTGAAGGCCTGGCCGACGACCTCCGATCCGATCACCCGGCCGTTCGCCTGGATCAGACTGCCGTTCGCCTGATGCGGAAACAGCGTCTGGCCGATCCCGGTCATCGCCAGCGGATAGACGAGCCCGAGCAGCGCGGCGAACAGGATCGTCATGACGATCGCAGGCCGCACGGCGGAAGTGAAATCCTTACCCATGACAATGCTTCCTTATGCGAGGCCGAGGCCACCGACCACCAGGTCGATGATCTTGATGCCGACGAACGGCGCGATCAGGCCGCCCAGGCCATAGATGGCGAGGTTGCGCGCCAGCAGCGGCCCCGCCCCCATCGGCTTGTAGGCGACGCCCTTCAGCGCCAGCGGCACCAGCAGAGGGATGATGATCGCGTTGAAGATGATCGCGCTCAGGATCGCCGATTGCGGCGTCGCCAGCCCCATGACGTTCAGCACGCCAAGGCCCGGATACAGCGCCACGAACATCGCCGGGATGATCGCGAAATACTTCGCCACGTCGTTGGCGACCGAGAAGGTGGTCAGCGCGCCGCGCGTCATCAGCAGCTGCTTGCCGAGGCCGACGACCTCGATTAGCTTGGTCGGGTCGCTGTCCAGATCGACCATGTTGCCCGCCTCGCGCGCGGCCTGCGTGCCGGTGTTCATGGCGACGCCGACATCCGCCTGCGCCAGCGCGGGCGCATCGTTGGTGCCGTCCCCGCACATCGCCACCAGCTTGCCGCCGCGCTGCTCCTCCCGGATCAGCGCCAGCTTGTCCTCGGGCGTCGCCTGCGCCAGGAAGTCGTCCACCCCCGCCTCTGCGGCGATGGCGGCGGCGGTCAGCGGATTGTCGCCGGTAATCATCACCGTGCGGATGCCCATCATGCGCAGCTCGCCGAACCGCTCGCGGATGCCCGCCTTCACCACGTCCTTCAGGAAGATGGCGCCCAGCAGCCGCCCGTCCATCGCGACCGCCAATGGCGTGCCGCCGGCACGCGCGATCTCGTCGGTGATGCGGCGCAGCTCCGTCGCGGCGGCGGTTTCGCCGACCCCCGCATTGGCGCGCAGGATCGAATCGACCGCGCCCTTCTGGATCAGCGACCCGCCAAGGCGCACGCCCGAAATCCGCGTCTGCGCGGTGAAGGGGATCACCTCCGCCCCCTCCGGCAGCCGCTCGGTCGCGACCCGAAACCGCGCGCGGGCGAGCGCGACGATCGAGCGGCCCTCCGGCGTCTCGTCCGCCAGGCTGGCGACCAGCGCCGCCTCCGCCAGTTCGGCCTCGCTGGTGCCACCCACGGCGCGGAACTCCGACGCCTGCCGGTCGCCGATCGTAATCGTGCCCGTCTTGTCGAGCAGCAGCACGTCGATATCGCCCGCCGCCTCCACCGCGCGACCCGACTTGGCGAGCACGTTGAAGCGGACGAGGCGGTCCATCCCAGCGATGCCGATCGCCGACAGCAGCGCCGCGATCGTCGTCGGGATCAGCGTGATGAGCAGCGCCGCCAGGATCGCGACGGGAATGCTGCCGCCGGCATAGGATGCGAAGCCCGGAATGGTGCCGACCGCGATCAGGAAGATGATCGTCAGGCCGACCAGCAGCAGCGTCAGCGCGACCTCGTTAGGAGTCTTCTGCCGCTCCGCGCCCTCGACCAGCGCGATCATCCGATCGAGGAAGCCCTTCCCCGGCTCGACGGTCACCTTGACTCGGATCTCGTCGGAGATGACGCGCGTGCCCGCCGTCACCGCCGATCGATCGCCGCCAGCCTCGCGGATCACCGGCGCGCTCTCACCCGTGATCGCCGCCTCGTTGACGGAGGCGACGCCCGCCACGACCTCTCCGTCCGAAGGGATCAGGTCGCCGGTCTCGACCAGCACCACGTCCCCCACCTTCAGCGCCTGGGCGGACACGGTGTCCCAGTCGCGGCCGTCTCCCTTCAGCCGCTTGGCGGTCAGGTCCGCCTTGGTCGCGCGCAGGCTCGCCGCCTGGGCCTTGCCGCGCCCCTCCGCCAGCGCCTCGGCGAAGGTGCCGAACAGGACCGTCAGCCACAGCCAGATGACGAGCTGCAGCTTGAAGCCGGCGCTCAGCCCGTCATGCCCGATCACCAGCAGCACCGTCATCAGCGCCGCGACGGCGGCGGTGACGAACATCACCGGATTGCGGATCAGCTCGGCGGGGCGGAGCTTTACGAAGGAGGCCTTGATGGCGGGCTCGACGAGGTCGGCCGTGAACAGGCTCCGGGTCTGGGATTGTGCCATGATGGCCCCCTTGTCAGAACAGCTGGCCGCGGATCATCGCGAGATGATCGGCGATGGGACCGAGCGCGAGGCTCGGCAGGAAGGTGAGGCCGCCCAGGATCAGGATGATCCCGACCAGCAGGCCGACCCAAAGGCCGCCGGTGGTGGGGAACGACCCGGCGCTTTCGGGCGTGTATTTCTTCGCCGCGAGCGACCCGGCGATCGCCAGCATCGGCACGATCACGAAGAAGCGGCCGAACCACATCGCCAGCCCCAGCAAGCCGTTGTAATAGGGCGTGTTCGCGGTCAGCCCGGCAAAGGCGGAGCCGTTGTTCCCGACCGCGCTGGTAAAGGCGTACAGGATCTCGCTGAATCCGTGCGGCCCCTTGTTCAGCGGCCCCGCCAGTCCCTGTTGCAGCACGCTCGACAGCGCGGTGAGGCCCAGGATCATCAGTGGCAGCACCGCGATCGCCAGCACGGCCAGCTTCACCTCGCGCGATTCGATCTTCTTGCCGACATATTCGGGCGTCCGCCCGACCATCAGCCCCGCGACGAATACCGCCAGGATCGCGAACAGCAGGAAGCCGTAGATCCCTGCGCCGACGCCGCCGATCACCACCTCACCCAGCTGGATGTTGAACAGCGGCACCAGACCGCCCAGCGCGGTGAAGCTGTCGTGCATCGCATTGATCGCCCCGCACGAGGCCGCCGTGGTGACGGTCGCGAACAGCGCGGACGCGGCGATGCCGAAGCGGACCTCCTTGCCCTCCATGTTGCCGCCCGCGACGCCCAGCTGGTGCAGCACGGGGTTGCCCGCCGCCTCCTGCCAATAGGTCACGGTGACACCGGCCAGGAACAGGATCACCATCGCGGACAGGATCGCCCAACCCTGCCGGGTGTTGCCCACCGCCTTGCCGAACGTCCAGGTCAGGCCGAAGCCGATCAGGAAGATCGACAGCATCTGGACGAGGTTGGTCAGCGCGGTCGGATTTTCGAACGGATGCGCCGAATTGGCATTGAAGAAGCCGCCGCCGTTCGTGCCCAGCATCTTGATCGCCTCCTGACTGGCCACGGGCCCGAGCAGGATCGACTGGCGTGCGCCTTCCAGCGTGTCGATGCTGACGACGCCCGCCATCGTCTGCGGCACGCCGCTGGCGATCAGGAACAGGCTATAGACGATGCAGATCGGCAGCAGCAGATACAGCGTCACGCGCGTCATGTCGGCCCAGAAATTGCCGATCGCCCCCATCCCGTTCTTCAGCGCCTCTCGCCGGGCAAAACCGCGGAACAGCGCGAAGGCGAGCGCGATGCCCGTCGATGCCGACAGGAAATTGTGGATGGTCAGCGCCAGCATCTGGCTGAGGTTCGACATGGTCGTCTCCCCCGCATAGCTCTGCCAGTTAGTGTTGGTGGTAAAGCTGACCGCCGTGTCGAAGGCGAGATCGGGGGACAGGCCCGGCAAGCCTTGCGGATTGCCCGGCATAACGCCCTGCAACCGCAGCACGGCATAGGTCAGCGCCATCAGCGCGATGTTGAACAGCAGCATGTGCAGCGCGTAGCGGCGCCACCCCTGCTCGGCCGCCGGATCGATCCCGGCAAGGCGATAGAAGCCGCGCTCCACCGGGCCCAGCACGACGTGCAGCGGCGTGCGCCGTCCCTCGTACAGCGCATGGAGCCACAGGCCCACGGGTTTGGTGAGCGCCAGCAGGATGCCGACGAACAGCAGGATCAGGAACCAGCCCTGGAATGTCATCGATCCGCTCCTTTCAGAAGCGTTCGGGGCGGATCAGCACCGCCACCAGATAGACGAGAAGGCCGAGCGCGGTCAGCGCCGCGAGCCACAGGTCGAGCGTCATCGCATCCCTCCCCTCATGCCTTGTCGCACAGGCGGACATAGGCGAACGTCAGCGCCGACAGCCCCGCCATGATCGCGATCCACACCAGATCCTGCATGATGCTCATCTCCGTTCAGAAAGCGGCGGTCAGCGAGGCGAGCAGCGTGCCGCCGGCGATGTTGCCGGTGCCGTCCTGCCCGCGGCTGAAGCTGGGCCGCAGATAGCCGGCCGCGCGGTCGGAGATGTCGGTGCCGACATAGCTCAGATTGACCGTCAGGTTGCGGTAGGTGGCATCGACGCCCAGCGACCAGTCCCAATAATCGCCCGTCGGCGATACGGCGGTGGCGTTGGGACCCAGCCCGTTCTGCCCCCGGCTGTGGCCGATATGCGCCTTGCCCGTCAGCGGCGTGCCGGAAATCGCCACCGCGCCGTCGCCCCAGACATACAGATTGTCCGCCGCCGCGCCGGGATGGTCGTAAGTGCCGGCGGCCGCGCTGGCGCCGGTGTCGTACCATTTGCCGATCGCCTGCTGACGGGGCGCATAGGCGACACCGGCGGTCAGCGTCGCCGGGCCGGCGGTGCCGGTCAGCTTGGCATAGGGTTCGGCGAAGTCGGTCTTGTTCGCGCCGCCTGGATAGACGTACCAGGTCAGGCCGACGTCCAGCGTCGCATTGTCGGCCAGCTTCGTCTTGTAGCCGCCGATCAGGTCCAGTTCCATATTGGCGCCGCCGAACGTGCCCCATCCGGCCAGGTTGGACGCCCAGGTCCCGACATACAGGCCGCTCTCGTGCGCGATCGTCAGGCCGCCCTGCACCGCCATGCGCTGGTCCGTCTGCGATACGCCGCGAAAGCGATAATCGGACGCGATCGTCACGGCGCCGCTGATCGTGATCGCTGGCGCCACGGACGCCGGCGCCGGTGCGGGCGCCGGATCGGCGACGGCCTCCCCTTGCGCGGACTGCGCCTTCGCCACGCCCGGAAGCGCCAGCGCCACCATCGCGGCGGCGGCGGAATATACCCTCATCTCCAAATCCCTTCGGACGGCCTGCCGTCGACCGACGGCGCCTTCAGGGATGTGCGATTAGGCCCATGCCGCGTAGCAATTCGAGAGCGATTCCCGACAATCGCATAGTGCTGGCATATAGTTTTCGCGCTGCCGCATCACGCTCGCGGAATTGCGGTCCCGGCAGGCAGAAAGGCCATGTCCGCCGTCGACGACGGGCGTGGAGGGACGCGGCCCGGGGCACCGCACAGACGGAGGTCGATAGCCGTCGTCCGTCCGCGACGGCTCAGCGGGGCCGGCCCTTCGCGCGGGCCAGCCCCCGCCCCTCACATCTCGTCGATCATATCCGCCAGTACCTCCAGCATCGACACGCCCAGTCCGCGCGAACGATCGGGGCTCCAGCCGAATTCGGGATCGGCGTTCGGATCGTGGTCCTTGAACGGCATCTCCAGCGTCATCGCGACCGCACCGAATCGCTCGGCCATCTGATTGGTCGACATGGCCAGGTTCGCCCGGCCGGGCGCCGCCTTCTCATAGCCCAGCGCGGTCTGGAAATCGGGCGTATGCGCCGCGAGGCGGCGACCATAGTCGTAGAATTTGGTGCCGTGGTCTTCCGTCCAGGACGGGATGCCTTCGAAACCTGCCAGGAAATTGGCGGGGATCGCCTCGTCGCCATGGATGTCCATCGCCACCGCGACCCCGGTCTCGTCCATCGCGCGCAGCACGCAGAGCACCTCCGGGCTGCGTTCAGCCGAGGGGGCGTGCCATTCGCGGTTCAGGTTCACGCCCGCCGCATTGGTGCGCAGATGCCCGCGCCGCGTGCCGTCCGGGTTCATGTTGGGAACGACATGCACCGTCGCCCGCTCCAGCAGCGACGCGGCAGCGGGGCTGGCGAGCCAGTCCAGCGCGCCCTCCATCCACCATTCGGTCATCGATTCGCCGGGATGCTGGCGACCATAGATCCAGACCTGCTTCGGTCCGGTCCCGATCGAGAAGGCGTCGATCGCCTGACCGTCCAGGCTTTGCCCCAGTTCGCGATGCCGCATCCCCGGCACGGCGGCGGTGCGGGCCACCAAGTCCGCATGCCGCTCCATCGTATAGGGCGCGAAATAGGCGAACCAGGCGAGCGGCGCGTCCGCCGCCCACCGCCACTCGAGCACGCCGTCCGCATAGCCGGTGTCGATCATCCGCCATGCCTGCCGATCGGTCGACAGCCGCGTCCTGTAGCCGGGCCAGCCGAACGGATAGGCGGACCCGCCCGCGTTCAGGATGCGGAAGGTGAGTGTCCGCCCTGGCTCCACCCCCGCCACGCGGAAATGGAACCACTGGTAGAAGTCCGACTGGTGGTCGGGCACGATCTCCAGATCGACGCGATCGCCCTCGATCGCGATGACGCGGATGTTGCCGCTGTCGAACGCGGCGTTGATGCTGATGGTCATTCGCGTCGCGCTCACTTCACCTCGATCGTCCGGCCCGATTCACCGGGGAACCCGGTGAACAGCGCCACGGCCAGCTTCTGCGCCTGCGTTGCGGCATCCGCGTCCGTACCGCGGGCATCGGCCAGCGCATGGGCGCGCCCTTCCCAGACCGGGGACTGGTCGACGCGCCGCTTGATCGTCACCGCCAGCTCGGTCTCGACAAAGGCATCGCGCTTGCCGCCGCCGATCGGGAAGCCGATGCCTCCGCCCAGCCCCAGGCCACCGCCGCGCCCGCCGCTGAAGCCGCCACCGCCCAGCCCGATCGACACGGGCGACGGGCGCGGCGGGCCGACGCGGTTGGCGCGGGTGAAGGCCACGGTCGCGATCAGCTGCGGCTGCGCGCCCGGCGCCGGCAGGGCGTAGCCGTTGCGCAGCAACTGCGTCTCGACGGCGGCGGCATAGGTCTTGAACTCGATGCTGGGCGTCGCGCCCTCGGCGGCCTGCGGCTCGACGCGAATCGTCCCCCGGTCGATCGGCTCGCCCAGATGATAGCGAATCACCTCGGTGGGCGGCAGCGACGGGCCGGTCGCGCAGGCGGCCAGCGCGGTGAACGGCAGAAGGGCGAAAAGGACGGGGTTGAGGCGGCGGCGCATGATACCCTCTCGAACGTTGCGGGGACGAAACGCGTGGGACACGCGGTCCGTTGCTTGACTTGTCGCCCCTGTGGCACTAGGCGGCGGCGCTTTCCAGACACTGTTACGAAAAGCCCGACAGCCATGAAGATCCGCAATTCGCTGAAGTCGCTCAAGGACCGTCATCGCGACAATCGCGTGATCCGTCGTCGCGGCCGTACCTACGTCATCAACAAGACGAACCGTCGCTTCAAGGCGCGCCAGGGCTGATTTCCGCCCCGATGGGATTGCCATCGGAGCGTCAGCCGACCGCCGTCATTTTCGATGTCGGCCGCGTCCTGTACGACTGGAGCCCGCGGTTCCTGTACGAGCGCCTGATCCCGGAGGATCGGGCGCTCGCCGCGTTCCTGTCCGACGTCGTCACCACCGACTGGCATTTCCAGCATGATGCCGGCCGCAACTTCGCCGACACCTCGGCGGAGCTTGCCGCGCTGCATCCGCATCATGCCGATCTGATCGCGGCCTGGGGGCCGCGCTTCCTGGAGAGCATCGGCGATCCGATGCCCGGGATGCACGCGCTAGTCGAGCGGCTGGATGCCGCCGGCGTCCCGCTGTTCGCGATCACCAATTTCAGCCACGAATTCTGGCCTCCCTTCCGTGCGCGCGAGGCGGCCCTGTTCGATCGGTTCCGCGACATCGTCGTCTCGGGCGTCGAGCGTCTGGTGAAGCCCGATCCTGCCATCTACCATCTGGCGCTCGCCCGGTTCGGCCTGACCCCGGGCGAGGCGGTGTTCATCGACGACAATCCCGACAATATCGACGCCGCGGCCGCGCTTGGTCTTCACGCCATCCTCTTCACCGGCTTTGAAGACCTCGCCCCCCGCCTTCGCGCATTGGGGCTCCCGGCCTGACGCCGGATTGGCGATCAGGATCGTGCCACGCGGATAGCCCCACCTGCGCCGCCGCATTTCGGGCACAAGTTACCGCGAAGGCTTCGAAAATTTGCGGCGGCATGGCACTTGCCCTAAGGCCGGTCGCCGTAACGTCGAGCTGCACAACACCCGATACCCGACCGCCCGTCGGCAAAGCTTTGTACGGTATCGGACAGGGACAATAATCGTATCGGACGCGTTCCAGCTGGTTGAATCGGTCTCGTTGACAAGATTTGGGTACAATCTGGCGGTAGCAGGCCGTTATCATTTCTCGCCAGACGCGATCCGTGGGCCAACCGGGGGGTCAGGGCCAACAGGTGCGTGTCGCGATTCGGAGTATGGACACGATGCTGCATAACGGTGCGTTGATGCAGAAATACGGGTGGGCGATGCCCGAACGCCATTACGGCCCCCCCGCCGATCTTCACATACTCTGTTTCATTCACGGGCTGGAACGTGGCGGGTCCGAGCGTGCCGCCGTGCGTCTGGTCCGTGCCTGGTCCGCGCAGGCACGCGTCACCGTCGCGCTGGCGGAAGGCGACGCGGGGACGCTCGGCCATGACGGCACCCGGCTGATCCGCCCAGGCTGGTGGATGCCCGCCTGGTTCGCCGCGATCTGGATGCTCGTCTGGCTGCCGTTCGTGATCCGGCGCGAACGCCCCGATATCCTGTTCTGCCCCGGCAACAGCTATTCGCTGGCGGCCGTGGTGGCGCGGCTGGTGCTGGGAAGCGCCTGCCCGCCGATCGTCATGAAGGTCAGCAACCCGCTCGACCGGCTCGATGTGCCCGGCGTCGGCCAGTTCGTCACCGGCTGGTGGGCCCGGCTGCAGGCGCGCGCGATCGATCATTTCGTCGGCACGTCGCCAGCGATGGCGGAGGAGATCGCGCGGATCACGCGCATCGCTCCGTCGCGCGTGACGCCGATCGCCAACCCCGCATTCGACCGGGTCACCCATGCCACATTGGCCGCGGTCGCACCGCGCCTGCCAGAAGGGGACGGCAGCCGCCATTTCCTGGCGGTTGGACGCCTCGTCGCGCAGAAGGATTTCGGAACGCTCCTGCGCGCCTTCGCTACCGGCGCGGGCGCTGCGGACCGGCTGACCATCCTGGGCGAAGGGCCGGATCGCCATGCGCTGGAACGCCTCGCCGCGCGGCTGGGCATCGCGGATCGTGTGGCGATGCCGGGCTTCGATGCCGATGTCGCCCCCTGGTTGGCGGGGGCGGACGCGCTGATCCTGTCGTCCTGCTACGAAGGCCTGCCGGCGGCGGTGCTGGAGGCCATGGCGGCCGGCCGGCCGGTCATCGCCACCGATTGCTGCGTGGCGATGGCGCCGCTGCTGGCCGACCGACGCGGCACACTGGTGCCGCCCGGCGCGCCGGAAGCGCTGGCACGCGCGATCGCGGCGTTCGATCCTGCCATTCACGACCGTGTCGGCGCCCGCATCGTGGCCGCGCGCTACGTCACCGATCAGGTCGCGGCGACCTATCTGCCGCTGTTCCGCATCGTGGCGGCGGAGGCCACGAAGGCGACGCCTCCCGCCGAAATTCCGGGTGTCGCTGTCGCGCCGGTACAGTAGCAGCCGGTTTACGGAGCGGGGCGGGCATGTCAGGCTGGCGCTTTCCACGCAGCACAGGGAAAGCCCTTGATCCGCAACGTCCTGACCGCCCTCGCCCTGATCCTGCCGGCAACACTGTCGGCGCAGGCGCCCGCGCCTGCGCAGCCGCCGATCGCCGCCACCGCGTCGCCGACCGCGCCCGACCGGCGCTGGCCGGTGCGGGAGGCGGATCATGTGCTGCGCGACTTCCGTTTCCATGACGGCAGCACGTTGCCCGCGCTTCGGATGCACTACAGCACGCTGGGCAGCCCGCATCGCGACGCGGCGGGGCAGATCGACAATGCGGTGATGGTGCTGCACGGCACGGGCGGCACCGGGCAGCAGTTCCTGCAGCCGCAATTCGCCGATCGCCTCTACGGCCCCGGCCAGCCGCTCGACATCCGCCGCTACTGGATCATCCTGCCCGACAATATCGGCCATGGCGGCTCGTCCAAGCCATCGGACGGGCTGCGGATGCGCTTCCCCGCCTATGACTATGACGACATGGTTTCGGCCCAGTACCGCCTGCTGACCGAGGGGCTGGGCATCCGGTGGATGCGGCTCATCATGGGTACCTCGATGGGCTGCATGCACGGTTTCGTCTGGGCGGAGACGCATCCCGATTTCGCGCGCGCGCTGATGCCGATGGCGTGCGAGCCGGTGCCGATCGCCGGCCTCAACCGCATGTGGCGGCAGTTGGCGATCGACGGGATCAAGGCGGACCCGGCCTGGGCGGGCGGCGACTATCGCGCGCAACCCGCGGCGGGGCTGCGGACGGCGGCAAGCCTGTTGTTCGTCGCGGGTGGCGCGCCGCTGTATCTGCAAGAGAATTATCCGACGCGCGATGCGGCGGCGGCCTATGCACAAGCCCGCGTCGCCGCCTCGATAAAGGGCCTGGATGCCAACGACCTGATCTACCAGATCGATTCGTCCCGAAACTACGATCCGTGGCCCCGGCTGGAGGCGGTAACCGCCCCGATGACGTGGATCAATTCGGCGGATGATTTCATCAACCCGCGCGGCCTGCCCTATCCGGCCGAGGCGGTGAAGCGAATGAAGCGGACGCGGTTCCGCCTGATCGCGGAAACGCCCGAAACGCGGGGCCACGGCACCCACACCTGGGCCCGCTTCTGGGAGGCGGACCTGCGCGATCTGCTGGCCCGCACCGAACGGGAATAGAGCGCTACGCCGGCGCGGGCGTCTTCGGCGTGTAGGCACACAGATCCGCGACGGGGCATCGCCAGCATTCCGGGCGGCGCGCCTTGCAGATGTAGCGGCCGTGCAGGATCAGCCAGTGGTGCGCGTGCAGGCGGAACGGCGCGGGCGTGGCCTTGTCCAGCTTCAGCTCGACCGCCAGCGGCGTCTTGCCCTTCGCCAGCCCCGTGCGGTTGCCGACGCGGAAGATATGCGTGTCGACCGCGAACGTCTCCTGCCCAAACGCGACGTTGAGGACCACATTGGCGGTCTTCCGCCCGACGCCCGGCAGGCGCTCCAGCGCGGCGCGGTCGGCGGGCACCTCCCCGCCATAGTCGTCGATCAACATCCGGCTGAGCGCGATGACGTTCTTCGCCTTGCTGTTGAACAGGCCGATCGTGCGGATGTGCCGTTTCAGCCCCTCCTCGCCCAGCGCCAGCATCTTGGCGGGCGTGTCGACCTCAGCAAAGAGCGCGCGTGTCGCCTTGTTGACACCGATATCGGTCGCCTGCGCCGACAGCGCCACCGCAACGACGAGCGTATAGGGGTTGCGATATTCCAGCTCCGTCTCGGGATGCGGGTCCGCCTCCGCCAGCCGGCGATAGAATTCGAAGGTATCCGCCTTCTTCACGGGACTACAGACCCAGTACGTCGCCCATGCGATAGCGGCCGGCGGGCTGCCCCGCGAGCCACAACGCCGCCTTCACCGCGCCGCGCGCGAAGATCGTGCGATCCTGCGCATAATGACCCAGCTCGATGCGCTCGCCCTCGGTCGCGAGGATGACAGTGTGGTCGCCGACCACCGACCCGCCGCGCAACGCGGCGAGGCCGATCGTCCCTTCCGTGCGCGCACCGACCAGCCCGACGCGTTCGTCGACGCGCAGTTCGGACAGCGTCGAGCCGCGCCCCGCCGCCGCCGCCTCGCCCAGCAGCAGCGCGGTGCCCGACGGCGCATCGACCTTGTGCCGGTGGTGCATCTCGACGATCTCGATGTCCCAGTCCGGCCCCAGTCGCGCCGCCGCCTCGCGCACCAGCACACTGAGCAGCGTCACGCCGAGCGAGGTGTTGCCGGTCTGGAGCACCGCGATCTGCCGCGCCGCCTCGTCGATCGCGGCATGTTGCGCGACCGACAGGCCGGTGGTGCCGATGACGATCGGCGTGCCCGCCTGCACCGCCGCCGCCAGATGCGCGTCGAGCCCCTGCGCGTTGGAGAAATCGACCAGCACGTCCGCCATCGTCGCCAGCGCGAGCGGGTCGTCCCCCGCCTCCGCCCCGCCGGCGAAGCGCGCGTCCGTGCCCTCCAGCGCGGACCGGATCGCGCGACCCATCCGCCCGGCGCTGCCGTATATGCCGATCGCGGTCACGGTCATAACCCTTCCTCCTTCAACGGCCGCGACAGCAGCGCGCCGATCACATCGCCCACCGTCGCGCCGCCCAGCAGGCGGCACACCGCCTCCGCCACCGGCATGTCGACGGCCGCCTCGGCCGCCGCCGCCCGCAGCACGGGGGCGGTGAACGCGCCTTCCGCCACGGTCCGCCGGTCCGACAACAATGCGGCGGCCGATTCGCCCCGCCCCAGCCCGACGCCCAGCGAATAATTGCGACTGCTGCTCGATGAGCAGGTCAGCACCAGATCTCCGAGTCCAGACAGGCCCGCCAGCGTCTCCGCCCGTGCGCCGCGCGCGAGGCCGAAGCGCGTCATCTCCGCAAATCCGCGCGCGATCACCGCCGCCCGCGCGTTCTGGCCCAGCCCCGCCCCCTCCACGACGCCGCAGGCGATGGCGAGGACGTTCTTAACCGCGCCGCCGATCTCCGCCCCCGTCACGTCGGTGGAGACATAGGGGCGCAGGCTGCGCCGGGCGATGCGGCGAGCAAGCGCCCCGGCGACGTCGCGATCCGCCGCTGCCAGCGTGACGGCGGTGGGCAGGCCGGCGGCGACCTCATGCGCGAAGGTCGGGCCGGACAGCACGGCGATGGCGGAGGCGGGATGCTCCTCGGCGGCGACCTGATGCAGAAACCGCATCGTCCCCGCCTCGATCCCCTTCGAACACAGGACCAGCGGCACGCCGGTACGCGGCAGGCGGCTCAGCACGCCGCGCATCGCCTGTGCGGGCGTGACCGCCAGCACCATCTCCACCGCGGACAGATCGGCAAGGTCGGCGGTCGGCCGGATCGTGTCGGCCAGCGTCGCGGAGGGGAGGTAGACGGGGTTGCGCCGCTCATTCGCGATCGTCGCGACCAGCGCCGGGTCGCGCGCCCACAGGATCACGGGCGTGCCGTCCGCCGCCAGCACCTGCGCCAGCGCGGTGCCCCAGGCGCCCGCGCCGAGGACGCCGATCGTCATGCCTTCACCCCGGCGCCGCGCACCGCCTCCGCCCCCGGATCGAGCGGCCAGCGCGGGCGGGCGGGGATGTCGAGCGGATCGGTGATGCCGGCGGCGAACCGCTCCGCCCCCGCCCAGGCGATCATCGCGGCATTGTCGGTGCACAGCCACAGGGGCGGCGCTGCAAAGCGGCGGCCGTTCGCCTCGGCCAATGCGCGCAGCGCGCCTCGTACCGCCGCATTCGCCGCGACGCCGCCCGCCACCACCAGCGTCTCAGCCTGCGGCGCGGCGGCCAGCGCCCGGCGGGTACGATCGACCAGGCAGTCGATCACCGCCTGCTGGAAGCTGGCGGACAGATCCTCCGCCGAATAGTCGTTCACCGCCCGTGCGACCGCGCTCTTCAGGCCCGCGAAGGAGAAATGCGGTTCCGCCGCGCCCTTCAGCGGGCGGGGCAACGGCACGGCATGGGGATCGCCCAGCGCCGCCGCGCGCTCCACCGCCGGGCCGCCGGGAAAGCCGAGGCCGAGCAGCTTTGCGGTCTTGTCGAACGCCTCGCCCGCCGCATCGTCGATCGTCGTCGCCAGCCGGCGATAGCGGCCGACGCCCTCGACGAGCAGCAGCTGGCAATGGCCGCCCGACACCAGCAGCAGCAGATAGGGAAAGGGCAGATCGGGATCGGACAGGCGCGGGGACAGCGCGTGGCCCTCAAGATGATTCACCGCGACCAGCGGCTTGCCCGCCGCATGGGCCAGCGCCTTGCCGGTGACGAGGCCGACCATGACCCCGCCGATCAGCCCCGGCCCCGCCGTCGCCGCGATCGCGTCCACCTCGGCCAGCGTCACCCCGGCATCGGCCAGCGCCGCCTCGACCAGCGGCGCCAGCGCCTCGACATGCGCGCGCGCGGCGATCTCGGGCACTACGCCGCCATAGGGCGCGTGCGCCGCCTCCTGCCCCGCCAGCCGGTGCGCCAGCACCTGCCGGTGGCCGGTGACGAGTGCGGCCGCCGTCTCGTCGCACGAGGATTCCAGACCCAGGATCAGCATGGCCCGCGCCTTAGCGGTTCCCGCCGGGCTTGTCGAAGCGGGGTTGGGTTTCCGTGTGGGCGATGCCAATAGCGGGGCATGGCTCGTTTCAGGATCGGCACGCGGGGATCGCCGCTCGCGCTTACCCAGGCCGCGATGGTCCGCGCCGCGCTATGCGCCGCGCATGGCTGGGCCGAGGGCGAGGTCGACACCGTCGTCATCCGCACCACCGGCGACCGGGTGCAGGATCGCGCGCTGGCGGAGATCGGCGGCAAGGCGCTGTGGACGAAGGAACTGGACCGCGCGCTGCTGGCCGGGGAGATCGACGCGGCGGTTCATTCGATGAAGGACGTCGAAACCGTCCGTCCGCCGGCGATCCGCATCGCCGCGATGCTGCCGCGCGCCGATGTCCGCGACCGTCTAATCGGCGCGGAGGCGGTGGCAGATCTACGCGCAGGCGCGGTGGTCGGCACCAGCAGCCCGCGTCGGCGGGCGCAGCTGCTGCGCGTGCGACCCGACCTGTCGGTCGTGCTGCTGCGCGGCAATGTCGAGACGCGGCTGGCGAAGCTCGCGGCAGGGGACGTGCACGCCACGCTGCTCGCCGCCGCCGGCCTCGACCGGCTGGGCAAGGGGGAGGTGGGCGTGGCGCTGCCCACCGACGCGATGCTGCCCGCCCCCGCGCAAGGGGCCGTGGGGATCGAAGTGCGCGCCGACGACGCACTGGCCGGCACGCTGGTCTCCGCGATCGACGACGGGCCGACGCACCGCTGCGTCGCGGCCGAGCGCGGCCTGCTCGCGGCGTTGAAGGCGGATTGCCACTCCCCCGTCGCCGCGCTGGCCAGTCTGGCGGGCGAAACGCTGACGCTGCGCGCCGAGTTGTTGGCGGAAGACGGGTCCGCCTGTGTAGAGGGGCTGGTGGAGGGCGTCGCGGGCGAGGATCTGGGCGGCACGCTGGCGGCCGATCTGCTGGCGCGCGCGCCCGATGCAGTGCGGCGGCTGTTCGCCGCGTGAGCCGCCCGGTCGCGGTGCTGCGGCCGGAGCCGGGTAACGCCGCGACCTGCGCCGCGATCGTCGCGGCGGGCGGGCGGGCGATCTCGCTCCCGCTGTTTGCGATCGCGCCGGTACCGTGGACTCCGCCCGCCAACCTGACCGGCTTTGACGCGCTGTTGCTGACGAGCGCCAACGCCGCGCGCCTTGCCGGGCCGGGCCTGACCCGGCTGGCGCATCTGCCCGTCCATTCTGTCGGCGCGGCGACGGCGGCGGCGGCGCGGGCGGCGGGGCTGACCGTCGCGAAAGTCGGCTCGGGCGATGCCGCCGCGCTGATCGCCAGCCTGCCGCCGGGTATCAGACTGCTGCATCTGGCGGGGCGCGAGCGGGCGACGCAACCGGGCGTGACCGCGATCACCGTCTATGCCGCCGACCCGCTGGTGGATATCGATACGTCCGCGTTGAACGGTACCGTGACGATGCTCCATTCCGCGCGCGCCGCACAGCGGCTGGCAGAGCTGGTGGCGCCGGTCGACCGTGCGGCGATCCGGCTCGCCGCGATCGCGCCGGCGGTTGCCGGGGCCGCCGGACACGGCTGGGCAAGGGTGGAAAGCGCCCCTCACCCACGCGATTTGGCGCTGGTCGCGCTGGCGACAGCGCTGGCCGATTGACCGCGCGGTTGCGGACGCAGATAAACGCCGCCGATGAGCAGCCCCGACCCTTATTCCCCTGCCGCGTCGCAAGGCCGGCGCTGGCTGCCATTGCTGCTGACGATGATCGCGGCGTTGGCGCTGGGTGTCGCCCTGTCTACCTATATTCAGCATCGCGGATTCGACCTGGCCGCGACGTTCGGGCTGGGCGACAAACAGGCGAACGCCAGGCAGACTAACGAGGCGGCGGCGGGCTATGTCCCCGCGCAGCCGCTGGGCCTCGGCGGCCAGACGCCCGCGATCGATCCGGCGACGCTGGTAACGCGAGAGGCCGCGCTTGCCGGGCAGTTGACCGCGCTGGAAGCGCGAACCGCCGCCGTCGCCACGGATGCCGCCGCCGCCGGCGCGCAGGCCAGCCGGGCGGAGGCGCTGATGGTCGCCTTCGCCGCACGGCGCGCGATCGACCGGGGCACCGCGCTCGGCTATCTTGAGGAGCAACTGCGGAGCCGCTTCGTCGCGGTGCAGCCGCGCGCCGTCGCGGTGATCATGCAGGCCGCGCATCAGCCCGTCACGATCGAGGATCTGCGCCAGGGCCTGGATGCGATCGCCCCCGCGCTTCAAACCGGCGCGGATCGCAGCTGGCTGGACCAGACGCGGCGCGAGCTGGGCAATCTGGTGGTGCTGCGCAAGGAGGGCACGCCATCGGCGGCGCCGGTCGATCGGCTCGCACGGGCCCGGCGCCTGCTCGACGATGGGCAGGTCGATGCAGCACGTGGAGAGGTGATGCGCCTGCCCGGCGCCGGCGAGGCGGGGGCATGGCTGGCCGCCGCACGCCGCTACACGCTGGCGCATCAGGCGCTGGACATCATCGAAACCGCGGCGATCCTGGGTCAGGCCCAGCCTACCGCCGCGCCGCCGCGCACCGCCGCCCCGGCCGCCACCGCGGCGCCCGTATCGCCCGGCGTTCAGACCACCACCGAAACATCCGCATCCTGACCAGCCGGGAAGGGGGCTGCCTATAGCGTCTGGTACATCACCAGCGCGTCGACGAAGCGGCCATCGGGCAGTCGGAACGCACCGGGCAGTCGGGCGAGGATCGCGAAGCCCATGCGCTGCCACAGCCGGATCGCCCGTTCGTTGGTGCCGACCACGAAATTGAACTGCATCGCGCGATAGCCGCAGTCCCGCGCATGGCGCAGCGAATGCTCGCACATTCGCGCCGCGATACCGCGCCCGGTCGCCGCTGCAGCCGTCATATAGCCGCAGTTGCAAACATGGCTGCCGCCCCCGGCCTGATTGGGCTTGATGTAATAGGTGCCCAGTATCGCCCCGTCCTCGACGGCGACGAACGTCTCCCGATCGTCACCCAGCCAATGGGCGACGGCCTCCGCCTCGCTCATCCCCGGATCGAGCGTGTAGGTGGCGCCGTCGCGGATCACCGGCAGGATGATCGCCGCGATCGCCGCCGCATCGGCGCGCTCGGCCCGGCGGATCAACATGGCCATGTCACGCCCGCGCATCCTCGTCGCGTCCGATCCGATCGATCAGCGCCAGCGCGCCATGGGGTGCGCGCTCCTTGGCGCCGTTGATGCAGAACAGGAACACCTCGCGCGGAACCTCCGGCGGCGGTGTATCGGGTGCGGCATAGGGCAGGCCATCCGGCGCGCCGCCCCGCGCCCAGATGCGCGCGCGTTCCGCCCAGCGATCCAGCGCGGCGGGGGCATAGCCCGCCGGTTCCTCCGCGATGCCATTCTCCAGCCGGATATAGGCGAAATCGCCGGATATGTCGGCCAGCGCCGGGTAGTCGGCGGCATCGGCATGGACGATCCCGACCCCCGCCGCCCGGCACATCGCGACAAAGCGGGCATCGGCGAAGCTGTCGTGCCGTACCTGCACCGCGTGGCGCAGCGCGACACCGCCATGGTGCGCGGGCAGCAGCTTCAGGAAGGCATCGAAATCGTCGGGGTCGAAGCGCTTGGTGGCCATGAACTGCCACAGGATGGGTCCCAGCCGGTCGCCCAGTTCGACGATCCCCTGGCCGACGAAGCGGGCGATCGATTCCCCCGCCTCCGCCAGAACCTTGCGGTTGGTGACGTACCGCGACGCTTTCAGCGTGAAGACGAACCCGTCCGGCACCGTTGCCGCCCAGCCCGCGAACGTCGCCGGCGAAAAGGTCGAGTAATAGGTGCCGTTTACCTCGATCGCGGTCAGTCGCGTGGCGGCATATTCCAGTTCGCGGCGATGCGGCAGGCCCGGCGGGAAGAAGTCCCCGCGCCACGGCGCGTAGGTCCAGCCGCCGATGCCCACGCGGATCGGTGCGGTTGCGGACATGGAGTCTTCCTTTCGGCAGATATAGATAGCCCCATCGCTGGGACGGATATCGGCGTTCGCCAGCTCGAAACGGCTTGCTAAGGGTTTCGGCTTAATTGGACGCCCGATCAAGTGTTGGAGGACACGATGGGGAATGCGGGGGCGTCTTTGCGGCGGGGCGGGGCTGATGGCCTGTACCTGCGCATCGGCGCGTTTCTGGCCGAGCAGCAGCTCAGCCCGGAGCCGGCGCATTATGCGTTTGCCTATGCTGTGCTCAGCCAGCCGGACAGCCAGCTCGCGCGGGAAGTGGCCGACATCACCAATGGCGGCTTTCGCCTGCGCAAGGACGATCTGGAGCGGTTGGGCTGCAATGCGACAGCGGGCGTGGCCACCGATCCCGCCGCCGCACCGTCACGCCGCCCCGACGCCGGCTATGACGAACAGGCCGAGGCGCTCGTCGCCGAAACCCAGGCGCAGATGGACGGATTCGCCGACATCGTGCGGGGGATGAAGGACGACACGCACGGCTTCGGCCGGGACCTGGCGTTGAGCGCGGCCGCGATCGACGACGCGATGCCGGTATCCGAACTGACGCGGATCGCCGGACAGATGCTGGCGCGCGTCCAGGATTCGGAGCGTCGGCTGGCCCGCGCGACGGACGAGACGGATGCCCTGCGCATGAAGCTGGCAGAGGCGCGCAACGCCGCGCGTCGCGATCCCCTGACCGGGCTGGGCAACCGGCTGGCGCTGGCGGAGGCCTTTTCCGAACGGAGCGGTTCCGGGCCGCACTGCCTGGCGCTGTGCGATATCGATCGCTTCAAGCGGATCAACGACCAGCACGGCCACGGCGTCGGCGACCGGGTACTGGGCATGATCGCCAAGACGCTGGCGGAATCCTTCGATTCGCATGTCGTCTCTCGATTCGGCGGAGAGGAATTTGCCGTGCTGCTCACCGGCGTACCGCTGGCGCAGGCGGCCGAACTGCTGGATGCGGCGCGATCCGCGACCAGCGCGCGGCGGCTGCGCAACCGGGAAACCGATGCGCCGATCGGGGCGGTGACCTTCTCGGCCGGCGTCGTCGCGATCCGTGATGGCGAGACGATGGAAGAAGCGATGGATCGGGCCGATCGGCTCCTCTACACCGCGAAGGCGCAGGGCCGCGACCAGGTTTGCGCGGGCTGACGCCTAAATACGGCAGATAACGCCATCGAAACTGGTGAGATTCGCCAACCGGGAAATTGCCAAGTCTATATTTTGTTCTATTTCAATGGCTTATTGATTTGGCACGGTCGCTGCAATGACCCTTGCATCGGGACGCACAGGGCGCCCGGTAAGACAAAAGGGTCCAATATCATGTCGAACACCGTCGAAACCGCCCGCCGCGTTGCCCTCAGCTCGGTCGCCGCGCTGCTGTTCGCTGCCGTCGCCGTCTGCAGCGCGGTGCCCGTCCTGCCGATCGCGTGATCGCTCGCCAAACGGAGTACCTGACGTGAAACAGAGCCTGCTTCTGGTGTTCGTCTCGTTCCTGTCCACGGCCGCGCTGATCGCCGGGACGGGGCTTTACACCACGAGCTGAACCGCACGCGGCGCGATCAGCCCGCGGCCACCGCCGCGCCGACTGGCCCGATCGGGGCCGCCTCGTCGCGCGAATAGGTGCCGATCAGCAACCCGGCCGCCAGCACATGTCCGCGCATCGCCGCGATCAGCGCGGACCGGCCGGGGTCGCCACCCGGATCACCTGCCCCGTCACCCAAGGCAAACAGCTGGAACGCGTAGCGATGCTCGCCATGGCCACCCGGTGGATCGGGCGGCAACCAGCCCTCGCGATAATAGGAGTTGCGACCGACATCGCGGCCCGCCTGCCCCTCGCCATCGGCCGCGATCGCACCTTCCGCCAGCGTGCCTGCCACGGGCGCGATATCCCAGACAACGGCATGGACCAGCGGACTGGGCGTCGGCGAATCGGCATCCTCCACCAACAGCGCCAGCCGTGCGGTGCCGGGCGGCGGATCACCCCAGACGAGCGGCGGCGACACCCCCTCCCCATCCGCGGTGAAACGCGGCGGCATCCGCGCACCGTCGGCGAAAGCGGGACTGGTCAGCATCATGCGCTCCGCTACGCCCAAGCCCTCCTGCGCGACGGCGAGTGCATCGGGCCCGGCGCGGACATTACGCAGCGCATGGCCCAGCCAGCTTGGCAGATGTTCGAGCATCGTCTTGATCCTTTCGCCGAAGGCTCAGGCCTGGGGGCAGGCGCCTGGGCGCATGCGGGTTGCGGTGCGGGTGGACCAGCGGCTGCGATCCGCCATCGCGGCGGCGTCGTGATAGCAGGCCTCAGCCTTTTCGACATTGCCGTCGACCGCGATGAAAACCGTCCAGTTGCGATCACTGCAGTCATGCGGAGCGCAGCCATGCACCGCGACTTTGTCCGCCTGCTGGAAGACGGGGACGCTGGTAACGTCGCGGCCGGTGATCTCATGCCGCAGCGGCGCCTCCGGCACGATGTCGATCAGCGCGTTCGCCACTTCGGTCCGGTCGAAGAAACTGACCCCGGCGACCGCGTCACCCGGTTCATGGCCGACATAGGCGGTCAGCGGCGTGGCGTTGCTCTGTCCTGCCATGGGCTTCGGCGCCTGCGTCACGGGCGGAACGAAGCCGCTGGCGACGACCTGATCCTCCTTCGCACGACTGTCATCGGCGGGCTTGCACCCCGCCACCGCCGCGACGCCCAGCATCGCCACCACGATCCGCTTCATCCCCTGCCCTCTCGCCTGTTGTCGTTCAGGATGTTCCCTTCGGGAACGCCCGGCCGCCATGGTCGGTTGCGGGGAGCGGAAGGATCGCGATGCACCCGGGATACGAAGGCCACACGAGGGATCTGGACGCCCCCCGATTTCTGGCGGCGCAGGCCGACACCTATGAGCGCGCCTCGGCGGAGCTGGCGGCCGGCGCCAAGCGCAGCCACTGGATGTGGTGGATCTTCCCGCAGATCGCGGGGCTGGGTCGCAGCGATACGGCGCGCCACTATGCGATCGGCTCGGCGGCCGCAGCCCGCGCCTACCTTGCCCACCCGGAACTGGGCCCCAGGCTGGTAGCGGCGACGCGCACGATCGTCGCCGCGCCCGGCTCGGCCGAATCGATCCTCGGCCCGATCGATGCGATGAAGCTTCGATCGTCGATGACGCTGTTCGCCGCCGTCGCGGATGCGCCGGCCCCCTTCCGCGCGGCGCTCGATCGATTTTTCGGCGGACAGCATGATCCCGAAACGCTCGCCCGGCTCTGATGGCCGGACGAGCGATCGAATCACGCCCCGGCCAGTTCCGCCTTGCGATTGACCTTGCTGCCGGCCAGCCTGGTCAGCTTCTCGTCCGTCGCCTTTTCCTCGGCCAGCGTCTCACCCAGGATCTGTGAAGCCTCGTCGCGACCAAGTTGCTCGGCCCAGGCGATCAGCGTGCCGTAGCGGCTGATCTCGTAATGCTCGACGGCCTGCGCGGCGGCGGTAAGCGCGGCGTCGAGCACCGCCTTGTCGGCGACCTCGCCCGCAACCTCATTGGCTTCCTTCACGATGCCGTCGATCGCCGGACAGGTAACGCCCTTGGGTGACAGGCCCTCCAACTCGAATACGCGTTCCAGCCGGGCGATCTGCCCCTCCGTCTCGCGCAGATGCGTTTCGAATCCCTGGCGCAATTCGGGATCCGTCGCCTTCTCGATCATCTTGGGCAGCGCCTTCGTGATCTGCTGCTCAGCGTAATATATGTCCTGCAGCTGATGGACGTACAGATCGTGCAGCGTCGCAATGTCCTTGGAAAACAGGCCCATGGCGGATGCTCCTCGCGGTGGATTGGGAATGGGCACCACGCGCGTTCGACCGTCGCGTGGTGTGATGGGGCAACGGCCCGCCCCTCGCCCCGGTTGCATCCCCACCCGGCAATTCACGATGATCGAGGTTAAATGCCGGATGCCCCGAAACGTTTTCTCAATGACTATTGGTTAACCGTGTCAGCATGTTGGACAGCGACATGCCTCAGCCCGACGACGACGCCCCGGCCTCGTCAGAGCGCCGCGCCGGCAAGCGCCACAGCGCCGTGCTGCTCGTCGGAAAGGTGACGCGCGGCGACGCGGTCAGCGCCTGTCTGGTCCACGACATTTCCGCGGGCGGACTGATGGCGCGCTTCCCCACCCCGCCGGAGGTGGGAGAGGTGGTGACGATCGAGGTGCGCGGCCTGCCGCCCACGCGCGGCACGGTCCGCTGGGTGCGCGGGCCGAAGGCGGGCGTGCAGTTCGATGCGCCCCGCGCGATCGAGGACGTGTTCCACATGGCCCGCGCGGACGGATCGCTGGCGCGTGCACCGCGCTTCGGCCTGTCGATGCCCGCGACGGTGCGGCTGGAAAGCGGGCGTTTCGCCGCGACCGCGATCGACATCTCCGCGGGCGGCGTAAAGCTCGCCATGCCCGATTCGACCGTGTTGGAGGTCGGGCAGACCGGGCAGCTGACGCTGACGGCCACGGGGACGGTGATGTTCGGCCGCATCTGCTGGGTGCGCGAGGGCGCCTGCGGCTTCCGCTTCAGCAGCGCGCTGCCACTCGCCACGCTGGCGCAGATCCTGGCCCAATAGCGTCAGCGCCTGACGTCGAGCCCCCCGGCCAGATAGGCGTCGATATCGGCCTGCCGGAACAGGCTGGCATCGCCGGGCAGCGAATGCTTCAGCGCCGCCAGCGCCAGCCCCGTCGCCGCCGCCGAAGCCGCATCGCCGCCCTGCCGTAGCGCATGGAGCACGCCCGCGGCGAAGGCGTCTCCGCCGCCGATCCGGTCGACGATGCCCGCCAGCACCACCTCCTCGGTCTGCGCATGGCCGTCGCGCGTATCCACCCGGGCCGACAGGCGATGCAGGTCGACATGCTCGACATGCCGCGCCGTAGAGGCGATCATCCGCAGCCGGGGGAAGGCCTCGAACGCCGCCTCCGCCGCACCGCGACGCCGCGCCTCCGCCTCCTCCGGAAAGTCCCGGTCCAGCAGCAGCGCGATATCGCGATGGTTGCCGAACATCAGGTCTGCATGGTCGACCAGCCGGGTCAGGATCGCGCGCGGGTTCGAATCCCACCGCTCCCACAGCTTGCCGCGCCAGTTGCCGTCGAACGAGACGGGGATGCCACGCGCGCTGGCCGCCTCCGCCGCCGCGATCGCGCTGTCGGCGGGGACCGGCCCCAGCGCCGGCGTGATGCCCGACAGATGCAGCCGATCCACCCCCTTTAGCAGTTCGTCCCAGTTCCACGCCGATGCCGGCGCTTCGGCAAAGGCGGAACCGGCGCGGTCGTAGATGACCTCCGTCGCGCGCATCCCCGCGCCCGACGTGACGAAATACAGGCCCATCCGCTCGCCACCGTGAAGGATCGTCCGCGTATCGACACCATGGCCGCGCAGCGTCGTGACGGCGGCGCGGCCCAGATCGTTGTCGGGCACCAGCGTCGCCAGCCCCGCATCATGTCCCAGCCGCGCGAGCTGCGTGACGACATTCGCCTCCGCACCCGCGACCCACACGTCGAGGCGCGGCGTCTGGAGCAGCAGCTCGCGCCCCGGCGGCGACAGGCGCAGCATGACTTCGCCAAAGGCCAGGAACTTCCCCATCCGATCTTCCCCCTTCAGGCCGCGTCGACGCGATAGGCGCGGCGGACGAGGCCGCTCGTCAGCTCGTGCGCCAGCGCCACCGCCTCCTCCTCGTCCAGCCGATGCTCGGCGACCAGCCGGGCCAGGAAGGCGCAGTCCACTCGCCGGGCGACGTCGTGCCGCGCCGGAATCGACAGGAAGGCGCGCGTATCGTCGTTGAAGCCGACCGTGTTGTAGAAGCCGGCGGTTTCCGTCGTCATCTCGCGGAACCGGCGCATCCCCTCCGGACTGTCGTGGAACCACCAGGCGGGGCCCAGCTTCAGGCAGGGATAATGCCCCGCCAGCGGCGCCAGTTCGCGGGCATAGGCGCTCTCGTCCAGCGTGAAGAGGATGATCGACAGGCCCGGCGCGTTGCCGACGACGTCCAGCATCGGCTTCAGCGCATGGACGAAATCGGTGCGGGTCGGGATATCGGCGCCCTTGTCGCGGCCATGGCTGGCGAACAGGCCGGCATTGTGATTGCGGTACGAGCCGGGATGGATCTGCATGACCATGCCGTCCTCGACGCTCATCTTTGCCATCTCGGTCAGCATCTGGGCGCGAAACAGCTCCGCATCGGCGGGCGTCCAGTCGCCGCCGACGATGCGGGCGAACAGCGCCTCGCACTCCGCCGCCGACAGGTTCGCGGTGCGCGCGGTCGGGTGGCCATGATCCGTCGCGGTCGCGCCCGCCGCGCGGAAATCGGCGCGGCGGCGACGGTGCGCGGCGAGATAGCCGGTCCAGCTGCGCACATCCTCGCCCGTCAGCGCCGCGAAACGGTCGAGCGCGCCGGCGAACTGTTCATGCTCGACATCAATCACCCCGTCCGGGCGATAGGTGGTGACGACGCGCCCCGACCAGCCGGACGCGCGGATCGCGTGATGCGCGTCCAGATCGTCCTGCGCACCTTCGGTGGTGGCGAGGAAGTCGATGCGGAAGCGATCGAACAGCGCGCGCGGGCGAAAGGCGGGCGTCGCGAGCGCCGCGCCGATCGCGTCGTAATAGGTGTCCGCCGTCGTCGCATCGAGCGCGACGTCCATCCCGAACACCTCGGCAAAGACATGGTCCAGCCACAGGCGTGACGGGGTGCCGCGAAACAGGTGATAGTGCTCCGCGAACACCCGCCACGCCGCGCGCGGGTCGGTCGCGGGGGTGCCGCCCCGATGCGGGATCGCCAGCGCGTCGAGCGCGATGCCCTGGCTGTAGAGCATCCGGTAGATGTAATGGTCGGGCGCCAGCAGCAGCGTCGTCGCGTCTGTCCACGGCTGATCCGTCGCGAACCAGCGCGGGTCGGTATGGCCATGCGGGCTGACGATCGGCAGGTCCGCGATCTCGGCATACAGCATCCGCGCGATGCCCCGCGTCGCGGGATCGGCGGGCAGCAGCCGATCCGGATGAAGCCGCAGGGGTCGTGGCATCCTCTATCCTTCCATCGCCTCTCAGGGGGAGATGGATTGCAGCGGTAGGCGGCGGCATCGCTCCGCACAAGCCATGCGGTGCCCCGACCCTCCCCGTGCCATCGCCGACGCCGCACGTTCCCGCCCGCCCCTTGAAGCGGCCGGATTTGTCCGGCACGGTCGCGGCGCGATGGCCGCGGGGCCGGCTTCGATCAGGCGGGGATGCACGGGAATGACGGCAACATCACGGGCCGGGCGAAATGGCGCGCGATCGGAGGCTGCCGCATGAGCGGCGCGATCCTGTCCCGCGCCGCGCTGGACCGGCTCCCCGCGTCGATCCGCCGGCCGGGTCTTGGCCGGCATGATGCGATCGGCATCGTCCATTTCGGGCCGGGCGCCTTTCACCGCGCGCATCAGGCCGCCTATATCGACACGGTGCTGGACCATGATCCGCGCTGGGGCATCGCCGCCGTGTCGATGCGCAGCCGGGGCACGGTCGCCGCGCTCGCCGCGCAGGACGGGCTGTACACGCTCGCGATCCGCGATCGGGAGGCGGCGGATCGCATCATCGACGCGCATCGCGAAATCCTTGCGCCGGACGCGCCCGCCGCCGTCCATGCCCGGCTGGCCGATCCGGGCGTCGCGCTCGTCACCACGACCGTCACGGAAAAGGGCTATTGCCTGGCACCGGACGGCACGCTGGATCTGGCGCATCCCGATATCGCGCACGATCTGGCGGGCGCCGCCGTACCGCGCAGCGTGGTCGGCTGGATCGTCGCGGGCCTCGCCGCGCGGCGGGCGGCGGGCGTCCCGGCCTTCACCCCCCTCCCGTGCGACAATGTGTCCGGCAACGGGCCGAAGCTGCACGCCGCGCTGGTCGCCTTCGCGCGCGACCGCGACCCGTATCTGGCGGACTGGATCGCCGACACGGTGCGGGTGCCTTCGACGATGGTCGATTCGATCACGCCGGCCGCCGATCCGGCGTTTCTGGCGGACGTGGCGGCACGGCTGGGCGTGGCCGACGCGGCCGCCGTCCAGCGGGAGCGGTTCGCGCAATGGGTGATCGAGGATCCCGGCCGCCCGCTCGGCCCAGATCTGGCGGGCGCGGGGGCGATCCTGACCGGCGACGTATCGGGCTATGAACGGGCGAAGCTGCGCATCCTCAACGGCAGCCATTCGACGCTCGCCTATGCCGGGCTGCTGCGCGGCCATGCGAGCGTCGCCGATGCGATGGCCGATCCGGCGCTGTCGGGCTTCGTCGCGCAGATGATCGCGCAGGATATTGCACCGATGCTGCCGCCGGTCGCGGGGCTGGACCTGTCCGCCTATGCCCGCGACGTGCTGGAGCGGTTCCGCAACCCCGCGATCGTCCACCGCCTGGACCAGATCGCGCAGGACGGCTCGCAAAAGCTGCCCTATCGGCTGGGCGACACACTGGCCGCGAACCGCCGCGCGGGGCGGATGCCGGACACGGTCGTCGCGGCGCTCGGCTGCTGGGTCGCCTTCGTCCTGGCGCGAGCGCAGGCCGGAACGCCGATCGTCGATCCGCACGGCGCGGCGCTCGCCGCCGCCGCTGCGGATGGTGACGCCGCGGCGACGGTCGATCGACTGATCGCCGCCGATCTCGGCCTGTCGGCCCGCTGGGGAAGCGATGACGCGCTGGTCCGCGCGCTCCGCCACGCGGCGACGGCGGCGCAGCGGGGCGAGTGGGACGCGGTGCTCGCCCCGCCCGCCTGATCACCGCCGCTCAGGCGTCCAGCCAGTCGTTCAGCGCGGTGCCTCCGGTCGCGCGGGTGTCGGCGCCCATGCTCTTTTCCATAATCTCCAGCGCCCAGTCGCTCCGCCGCTTGTCGAAACTGGCGACCGCATCGCCCGGCACCCAAAGCGCATAGTCGCGCATATGCGCGTCCGCCGCCGTGAACAGCACGCAGATGTCGGCGGCGATGCCGGTCAGGATCAGCCGGCTGGCGGACAGCTTGGGCAACAGCACGGGCAGGTTCGTCGCGTAGAAGCCCGAGAATTGCGGCTTGATGACGAAATAATCGCTCGCGCGCGGCGCGAGCCGATCGACGATCCTCGCCGCCGCGCCGCCCTGATCGTGCACACGGGCGATCAGGGCGGACTGGTCGTGATGCCAGTGACCGCCATTGTCGTTGACGTAGATGATGGGGACGCCGCGCGCGTCCGCCGCGTCGCGCAACCGCCGGATCGCCCTGGCCGCCGCCTCCGCCGCGTCGACGATCGCGGGGGCCGTCGAGGAAATCGAGCGGGTTTATCATGTCGATGATGACCAGCGCCGTCGCGCCGGGGGCCGGTTCGTCGATCGTCGCATCCATGGTGCCGGCCATAGCCGATGGCCCCGCGCGTGACGTTGAGCGAGGTTGCCTGCCGCCCCCGGACGGGCTCGACAGACCTGATATTCCAACGATTTCAGGATGGGCTGGTGCGGTCGAGAAGACTCGAACTTCCACGGCCTTTCGGCCACAACGACCTCAACGTTGCGCGTCTACCAATTCCGCCACGACCGCACGTGCCATACCGCCGGAACAGGGCCCGGCGGCCGGTAGGCGAGCGCCACTAGCAGAGCGGATCGCCCCCCGCAACGGCTTATTGGCCGGCCTCTCCCGCGAAGCTGAGTTCCAGCCGGCGCGAGTTGGCGGGCACGTCCAGCTTGGCCGAATTGAAGTCGATCGTGCCGCCGGGCGCCAGCGTCCGCCGTTCGGGCGTGATCGTCCAGCTATAGACCAGCCGCCCATCCCCGTCGCGCAGCTCGGCGCGGATATCGGGCACGCGCTGCCGCTCGGACGAGGGGTTCGTCACCTGCCCGCTGACCGCGAACAGCTCGGACCCGTTTTCCAGCTCACGCCGCTCGATCGGGTTGTCCTTCAGCCGCAGCGGCGTGCCGTCCGGCCCGATCTGCAATCCCAGCCGGCTCGACAGGCCCGGCGCGCCAGACCACAGGATCGCCGCGACGCCGACCAGCATCAGCAGCCCCGCCGCGAAGGCCAGCGCGGTCCACCGTTTCGCCGGATTGCGACGCGGCCGCACCGGCGGGCGATAGGCGAACGCCTCCGCATCCGCGCCATAGGCCTCGGTCGCGGCGTACGAGCCGGTGGCATAGGTCGGCGCGCCCTGCGCCGGGGCGGGCATCGCGACCGGCGCGCCATCGGAGTCCGGCTCTGCTGCGGCGGCGACGGGCGGGAAGACGAAGCGCACGGGCGGCGGCACCGATACGTCATCGGCCGCCGACGCATCCGCTGGGTTTCCGGCGGTTTCGTCGTGCGTTTCGGGGTCGGCGGGGGCTTCGCCGTCCTCGACCTCGTCGGCCGGCTCGGGCTCCGGCGCAGGCGCGACGGACACGGGCGGCGGCGGCGCGGGCGGCGGTGGAGGCGGCGCAACCGGCGGCAACGGCGCCGCGCGCGACAGGTCGAGGACCGCCGGCTCCTGGAACCAGCTATGCCGGCAATTGGCGCAGCGCACGGTCCGCCCGTCCGCGCCGATCGCGCTGTCGGGCACCAGATAGCGGGTGCGGCATTCGGGGCATTCTAGGATCATGGGCGCAGACGCGGTTCACCGTCGGCCGGGCTGGCCGTATCGTGCCGATGTGCCACGTCCGAACAGCATGTTGCAAGGCTAGAAGCACCCCCCGTGGCGCGCCTTGGCGAAAGGATGACGCAGCCGGCGGCTTGATGCGATCGGCCGCCCGTGCAAAGGCGTGGCGCACCGATGGCGACGATCGTGCAGTTCGAGAATGTCGGCCTGCGCTATGGCTCGGGCCCCGAAACGCTGGCCGATGTCAGCTTTTCGTTGCAGTCCGGCACCTTCTATTTCCTGACCGGCACCAGCGGCGCGGGCAAGACGTCGCTGCTGAAGCTGATATACCTCGCCCAGCGGCCCAGCCGGGGCGTGATCCGCCTGTTCGGAGAGGATGCGGTGGTGCTGCCGCGCCAGCGCCTGCCCGGCTTTCGGCGGCGGATCGGCGTCGTATATCAGGACTTCCGCCTCGTCCCCCATCTGACCGCCGCGGAAAATGTCGCGCTGCCGCTGCGCATCGCCGGCGTCCCCCGCGAGGATATCGAGACCTCGGTGCGCGAGATGCTGGCTTGGGTGGGGCTGGGCCAGCGGGCGGAGGCGCGGCCCGCAACGCTGTCGGGCGGCGAGCAACAGCGGGTCGCGATCGCGCGGGCGGTCATCAACCGGCCAGAGATCCTGGTCGCCGACGAGCCGACCGGCAACGTCGATGCGGAGATGGCCGACCGGCTGATGCATCTGTTCGGTTCGTTGGGCAATCTGGGCACGACGGTCGTCATGGCAACGCACGACCTGCATCTTCTGAACCGCGTGCAGGGCGCGCGGATGATGCAGCTCGATCGCGGGCGATTGCTCGACCCCACCGGCGTCCTGCGGCATCCGCCGCTGAAGGAGCCGATGCCGATCCGGGGGCCGGCATGATCGCGCGGACGCGGCGGGCGGCGCCGCTGCTGGAGGGCGCGCGCGGCCGGCGGTCGATGACGGCGGTGCTCGCCATCCTCGTCTTCCTGACCGTGATGGCGGCGGCGATGGGGCTGGGTACGCTGGCGGCGGAGCGGCAGCTGTCGCGCCAGCTGGCCGGGCGGCTGACGGTACAGGTGATCGAGGGCGAGGCCGCGCGGCGCGAGGCGGCGACGGCGCGCGTATTGGCCGCGCTGCGCGCCAGCCCCGACGTCGCGCTGGCGGTGCGGGTGGACCCGGCCGAGATCGCCCGCCTGCTGCGGCCCTGGCTTGGTGCGGACGCGGCAGACGACGCGCTGCCCGTCCCCGCGCTACTCGACGTCGATCTGTCCAGCCCCGCCGATGCCGCCGTCACCCGCGTCACGCAGGCCGCACGGCGGACGGGGGCGGAGGTGCGGATCGACCGGCAGCAGGGGTGGATGTCGCCGGTCAGCGGTCTGCTGCGCACGCTGGCGGTGGTGGCGGCGGCGATGGTCGCGCTGCTGACGGCGGCGACGGCGGCGGTGGTGATGCTGGCCGCGCGCGCCGGGCTGGACGCGCATCGCGCGACGATCGAGGTGATGCACATGCTGGGCTCCACCGACCGGCAGCTGGCGGCCCTATTCCAGCGGCGGATCACGCTGGATGCGATGTGGGGCGGGCTGGCGGGCGGCGGCGCGGCGGCGGCGGTGGCGGCGCTCGTCGGCGCGCGGATCGCGGCACTGCGGTCTGAACTGGCGAGCGGCGTGTTGCTGGGGCCGGGTGAATGGGCGACGCTGGCGCTGGTGCCGCTTTTCTTCATCCTGCTGTCCACCCTGACCGCGCGGATCGCGGTCGTGCGCGCCCTGGGGAGAGCGCTGTGAAGCGGGGGGCGGCATGATCCGGCGCGCGCTGGCGGCGCTGGTGATCGGCTGGAGCCTGGGCTTTGCCGCGTTCATGCTGCTGCTGCCGCGGCCGCTCGACGACGCGACCGTCACCGACGCGGTCGTCGTGCCGACGGGCGGGCCGGGCCGGATCGACCGGGGGCTGGAACTGCTGCAACGCCATCGGGCGAAGCGGATGCTGGTCACGGGAGTAGCGCCCGGCGTCCGCACCCGCGATTTGGCCCGTACCTATCACACGCCGCGCGCGCTGTTCGACTGCTGCATCGACCTGGGCACCGATGCCGTCGACACCCGATCGAACGCGGAGGAGACGACGCGCTGGGTCCGCACCCATGGCTATCGCACCGTGCGCCTCGTCACCTCCGACTGGCACGTCGCGCGTGCGCAAATGGAGCTGGGCGCGGCACTGGGACCGGGGGTGGCGGTGCTGGGCGACGGGGTGCCCGGCAATGCGCGGCTGGCGACGCTGGTCAACGAATACAACAAGCTGCTGCTGCGCCGGGTGGTGCTGTGGCTGGGGCTGTCGATACCATGATCCTGTTGCGCAACATCGCCTTCTCGTTGCTGTTCTACGGCCTGTCGGTGCCCGTCATCGCGACCGCGCCGCTCAGCGCGCTGTTCGGACGGCGCGCGATCATCCGCCATGCGACCGCGTGGACGCGGATGCACCGCCTGCTGGTCCGCTATGTGCTGGGTATCCGTGTGCGGGTCGAGGGCCAGCGACCCTCTGGCCCCGCCTTCTACGCCGCCAAGCATCAGTCGATGTGGGAGACGCTGGATCTGCAATGGCGGCTGGACGGACCGGCGATGGTGCTGAAGCAGGAACTCGCGCGCATCCCGGTCTGGGGCTGGTCGGCGCGGCGCTATGGCGCGATCGTCGTCGATCGCGATGCGGCGGCGGGCGCGATGCGTGCGATGATGCGCGATGCGAAGGCGGCGCAGGCGGAAGGTCGGTCGATCCTGATCTTTCCCGAAGGCACGCGGGTGGCGCCGGGCGAGCAGCCCCCGCTGAAGCCGGGCTTTGCCGGCCTCTACCGGCTGCTGGGCCTGCAGACCGTGCCGGTCGCCACCGATATCGGTCGCATCTGGCCGCGCCGCGGTCTGAAGCGGCCGGGCATCGTGACGTTGCGCTTCGGAGAGGTCGTGCCCCCCGGCCTGCCCCGCGCGGAGGCGGAGGCGCGCGTTCATGCCGCGATGAACGCGCTGGAACCGGGCAATGGCACCCTGCCCTCCGCCTGATCGCGAACCGGCAAGGCGGCGGAACTCAGCCCGCTTTGCGCGGCAGGCCGGCCGCCTGCGTCATCTCCGACACGATCGCGATGCCGTTGCCACCGAAGGAGATCACCCAGGGCTTGGTCTTGTCGCAGGTGACGACCCAGGTCGGCTTGCCGGCGACGGCGGCGGCCTCATATTGGCCGGTAATGTCTTGGCAGGCCTGCCCGCCATCGCGGATCGCGCGCAGGAACACGCCGTTCCGCTGCCCCTCTGGCAGCGCGCGGACACGGTCGCCGAACTGCGCGGCCGCGGCGGCGGTCTTCTCCGCCTTGGCCTGTGCGGCGGCGGTCGCCTGCGCATTGCCGGCGGCGTCTGTCTGGTTGCAGCCGGCGACCATCAGGGCAAGCGCTGCGGCCGGGATCGCCATGGCGGGGACGAATGGACGATACATCGAATTCCTCCTTCTGCCGGTATTAACGTAGATCACATCCGGGAGTTTCGCGTTTTTCCTGCCGTCAGGCCCCATGACAAGACTTTAAGACAGGCATAGCATCACGCTCCGAAAGGTAGGCGTACAGGATGGACAAGCGGATCGTGGCGGCACTGTGTGCCGTGTCGCTGTTGAGCGGATGCGGCGGCGATGGCGGCGGCGGGGGCACCGGCACCTTTGCAAACCCGAGCCCCACCCCCTCGCCGACAGCGACGCCGACCCCCACCGGCAGCACCTGCACGCTGGCGGCGCGACAGCAATGGGTGCTGGACCAGATGCGCGAATGGTATCTGTTCCCCGATGCGTTGCAGACCAACGTCAATCCGACCGCCTATTCCAACCTGGAGGATTATCTGGACGCGCTGACCGCGGTCGCGCGTGCCCAGCGCAAGGATCGGTATTTCACCTATGTCACGTCGATCCAGGAGGAAAACGCCTATTACAGTTCGGGGGCCAGCGCCGGCTTCGGCTTCCGGCTGAGCTATGACGCGGTCAATCGCCGCATCTTCGTGACCGAAGCGTTCGAAGGCGCGCCCGCGCTGACGGCGGGGATCGATCGCGGCGCCGAGATCCTCGCGATCGGGACCAGCGGCGCGACGATGCGCACCGTCGCCGACCTGTATGCCAGCGGCGGCGGCGATGCGATCAACACGGCGTTCGGCCCCTCCACGCCCGGCCTGACGCGCACGCTGCGGATCAGCGACGCATCGGGCACGCGCGACGTTGTCGTGACGAAGGCGGACTATTCTCTCACCCCCGTATCGTCGCGCTACGGCGTGAAGGTCATTACGGAAAACGGCCAACGTTACGGCTATGTAAACCTGCGCACCTTCATCGGCACCGCCGATCCGGCACTGCGCCAGGCGTTCGACACGCTGCGCACGGCGGGCGTCACGCAGGTGATCGTCGACCTGCGCTATAACGGCGGTGGCGCGCTCAGCATCGCGCAGCTGTTCGGCCAGCTGCTCGGCGCCAATCGCAGCACCAGCGACGTGTTCGGGCGCCTCGTCTTCCGCCCTGAAAAGTCGTCCGAAAACAGCACCTATTATTTCGGCGCGCAAAGCCAGTCGATCGCGGCGACGCGGATCGCCTTTATCGGCACAGAGGGCACGGCATCGGCCAGCGAGCTCGTCATGAACGCGATGGTCCCGTATCTGAGCGGCAATGTCGCGCTGATCGGCACCAATACCTATGGCAAGCCGGTCGGGCAGATCGCACTCGACCAGTCGGCCTGCGACGATCGGCTGCGCGTGATCGCCTTCTCGGTCCGCAATTCGGTGAATACCGGCGATTACTATGACGGGATCGCCAGCAAGATGCCCGCGACGTGTACCGCATCCGACGACCTTGCCTATCCGATGGGTGACCCGCGCGAGGGGTCCACCCGCAAGGCGCTGGATTTCCTGGAGGGGAAAAGCTGCGCGCCGATCACGCTGGATGCCCGCGCGCAGTCGGTGGGCAGCGGCGACGGGCGACGCGAACTGCTGACGGCAACGCGGCCGAGCCCGGCGCAGCGCGACGTGCCGGGATTGTTCTGAGGGCGGCCGGGCGGCTAGAGGCCGCCCCTCGCCCCGATCGTCCCTTCCTTTTGCGAAAGCCCCGCTGATGGCCAACCCGATCATCGAGCCAAGCTGGCGCGCGGCGCTGGCCGATGCGTTCGACGCGCCGCACATGGCCGCGCTGAGCACATTCCTGGAGGCGGAGAAAGCGGCGGGCAAACGCATCTTCCCCGCCACCACCGACTGGTTTCGCGCGCTGGAGTTGACGCCGCTGCCCGAGGTGCGCGTCGTCATTCTGGGGCAGGATCCCTATCATGGCGCGGGGCAGGCGCATGGCCTGTGCTTTTCGGTCCGGCCGGGGGTGAAGCCGCCGCCCAGCCTCGTGAACATCTACAAGGAGCTGGAGACCGACTGCGGTATCGCCCGCCCCGCGCACGGCTTCCTCGAAAGCTGGGCGCGGCAGGGGGTGCTGCTGCTCAACAGCGTGCTGACCGTCGAGGAGGGGCGCGCCGCCGCGCATCGCGAACGCGGCTGGGAGCGGTTCACCGACGCCGTCATTCGGCAAGTTGCCGACCGGGACGATCCCACCGTCTTCATGCTGTGGGGCAGCTATGCCCAGAAGAAGGCGGCGTTCGTGCGCGACGTGGCACAGGGCGGCCGGCATCTGGTGCTGAAGGCGCCCCACCCCTCTCCCCTGTCGGCGCATTCCGGCTGGTTCGGCAGCGGCCATTTCTCCCGCGCGAACGCGTTCCTGGCACAGCATTGTCGCGGGACGATCGACTGGAGCATGCCAGCCGCCGTCTGATGGGCTGTTGCTGGCACGGCCGCGATGCGGCGTTGCGCACGACGCGGCGGCGTTTCGGGGCGCCGCCTCCCCATCGCTAGGCGCGGCGCGCAGCACCGGCTAGGCCGCCCGGATCAATGGCCGGCACGAGGGGGATACGCATGAGTGGACAGGACGAGGACGCCTATGTCTATGACGAGGCGACGGGCGAATGGATCAGCGCGTCCGACGCCGCCGCGGCTCCCGTGATGCCGGAGGGCGGGGTCGAGGTGCGCGATTCGGTCGGCAATCTGCTGGCCGATGGCGATCAGGTGACGCTCATCAAGGATCTGACCGTGAAGGGCGCGGGCCAGACGCTGAAGCGCGGCACCCTCATCAAGTCGATCCGCCTGACCGGCGATGCGCAGGAGATCGACTGCAAATATGACGGTATCAAGGGGCTGGTGCTGCGCGCGGAGTTCGTGCGCAAGCGATAGCCGCACCCGCCCGGCCCGTGATGGCGGTTGCATCCGCACGCCGTGCCCGCGAAGAGCGCCCGCATGACCGAACATGGCAAGGGCCTGTGGCTGGCGATCGGCGCCTATATCCTCTGGGGCATCCTGCCGCTGTATTTCAAGCTGCTGGGGCCGGTGCCGCCGGTGCAGATATTGGCGCATCGCGTCCTGTGGTCGCTGGTCCTGCTGCTCGCGGCGGTGGCGATCTGGCGGCGGGGGCCGGCGATCCGCGCCGCGGCGCGGGGACGTACGCTGGCGCTGCTGGGGTGCAGCGCCACGCTGATCGCGATCAACTGGCTGACCTATATCTGGTCGGTCAGCCATGCCCATGTGCTGGAAGCGAGCCTGGGCTATTTCATCAACCCGCTGGTCAACGTAGCGTTGGGCGTCGCGGTACTGGGCGAGCGGGTGGGGCGCACCCAGTGGGTCGCAGTCGGCATCGCTGCGCTCGGCGTACTGGTGATGGCGATCGCGGGCGGCGGATCGGTATGGATCTCGCTGGTCCTCGCCTTCAGCTTCGGCCTGTACGGGCTGGTCCGCAAGATCGCGGCGATCGACGCGCTCGGCGGCCTGACGGTGGAAACGCTGCTGCTCGCCATACCTGCGCTGCTGGTGCTGGGGCAGGCGCAGGCGGCGGGGACGGCGGCGTTTGGCCCGGACCTGCGGCTGAACATCCTCCTCATTGCCGCCGGCGCGATCACCGCCGCGCCGCTGCTCCTCTACGCGGCGGCGGCGAAGCGGCTGCGCTACGCGACGCTCGGGCTACTGCAATATGTCGCGCCGACCTTGCAGCTGGCACAGGCGGTCCTGCTGTTCGGGGAGCCGCTGCTCGGGTATCACATCGCCGCCTTCGCGCTGATCTGGACGGGTTGCGCGGTCTATGCGCTGGCCGGGTGGCACGCGGCGACGCGGGGATAAAGCCGCCGCCTACTTGCCGCCGGAGACGCGCCGCTGCTCGCCGATCCAGCGCCAGAAGGCGGGATCGTCATAGGCGGGTACCCAGCTGAAATGATCGGTCGCGGGATAGACGGTCAGGCGCGGCTTCACGCTGCCTTTGCAGGCGCGCACCGCCTCCACCATCTCGAAATCTCCGCGCACCGGGACGGCGCCGTCGTCGTCACCGTGAAACGCCCAGATCGGCAGGTCCTTCAGCAGGCACGCACGGCGGATCGGCGTTTCCGCCGCGACCGGCGCGAGCGCCGCGAACAGCTGCGGATGCGCGATCGCCCAGCGCCAGCTGGCGATGCCGCCCAGCGACAGCCCGGTCAGATAGATGCGCGACGGATCGACGCGGTAGCGGGCGCGGATATCCGCAAGCAGCCGGTCGAGCGTCGCGATATCCCAGTCCGCATCCCCGGGCAGCTGCGGCGAGACGATCAGCATCGGTGTGCCGGGATGACCGGCTACCACCTTCGGCGGCCCCCAGGTGGCGACCTTCGCCACGTCGCTGCCCCGCTCGCCCGAACCGTGCAGGAAGATCATCAGCGGCCAGCGCTCCGCCGGGTCCACCGCATAGCCGCGCGGGACGAACATCAGATAGGGATAGTCGCCCGGCCGGATCGCGGGATGCGGCGTCTGCCCCTCCGGCTCCGCCGATGCCACGACGGACGGCGCCGGCGCCCCGGCCGAGGCGGGCGGCGCGGCGACAAGCGCCAGGGCGATGGCGGCGGCGATCCTGGTCATGCCCTCTCCTTCGGGTCGTTTAAGCGTAACCGGTTACATCGCGCCGTCGCTCGCGAAAAGCCAGCCCTCCCGTTTCGGGACGAAACAGGGTAAGAGGGCTGTCGTGACGCTCGCCATCATCCTGTCCGCCATCGCGATGACGCTGATCGTCGGCGTGCGCTATCTGATCGTGTCGGGCGCCTTCGCCTTCGCGACCCGGCTGCGGCATCCGGGCCTCTATACCGGACTCGATCCGCAGATGCGCCGCGAGATCGTCTGGAGCCTCGCCAGCGCCGCCATCTATGGCATCCCCGCCGGGATCGTCGCCTGGGGCTGGCAGAATCGCGGCTGGACGCGGATCTACACCGATGTCGATTCCCGGCCACTGTGGTGGCTGCCGGTGTCGGTGCTGCTCTACCTGCTGGCGCACGATGCCTGGTTCTACTGGACGCATCGCTGGATGCACCGGCCGCGCGTGTTCCGCCTCGCCCATGCCGTCCATCACGCCAGCCGTCCGCCGACCGCGTGGGCGGCGATGGCGTTCCATCCGGTCGAGGCGCTGACCGGTGCTGTGGCAATTCCGCTACTGGTATTCGTGATTCCGATCCATGTCGCGGCGCTGGGCTTCGTCCTCACGGTGATGACCATTATGGGCGTCACCAACCATATGGGGTGGGAGGTTTTCCCCCGGTTCATGTGGAGTGGCCCATTGGGGGGCTGGCTGATTACCGCGAGCCATCATCAGCGGCATCATGAGCAATATGGGTGCAATTATGGCCTCTACTTCCGCCATTGGGACCGTCTGTGCGGCACCGACCGCGGCATCGGCGATTTCGCGCGCAGCCACGCCCGCAACCGGGCGCGTGCGGCGCGGCCTGACGGTGCTGGGGCTGGGGGGCCTCGCGCTGACGATGCTGGGCGGCGCGACGCCCGTCGGCCGGCTTGACGTTACGATCCAGCAGATGCGCTCCGCCAAGGGGATGATCCGCGTCTGCCTGACCAACGATCCGCAGAACTTCCCCAACTGCGTCGACGACGCCCGCGCGCTCACCCGGTCCGTACCCGCCGACGACCGGCTGATCCGCTTCCCCGCCCTTCCGCGCGGCAACTACGCCGTCGCCGTCATCCATGACGAAAATGGCAATGCGAAGCTGGATACCTTCGCGGGCATTCCGCGCGAGGGGTTCGGCTTCTCGCGCAATCCGGTGATCCGCTTCGGCCCGCCGCGCTTTGCGGCCGCGCGCTTCACGATCGACGACGAGGCGGAAACGCAGGCCGTACGGATGCGCTACATTCTCTGACCCGGCCACCCGGGTGCGTCCGACACGCGACGGGACGAATTGTACCCGTAGGTCGCGCGAACCCGGGATATTTAGCACAAATTAGCGAATGCGCGTACGAAAACGTACCAACCGTTTGATCCGGATTATGTTTTTTTAATTCCCCTGCATCCCTAGCCCCATCACGCCCGTTACTGCGCGCACGGATGCCGTCCACGATCGGACAGGCCGGCACCGTCCGAACGTAGCGCGCCGTCGCATTCCGCCTCGGTGCCTCTTTTGAGGGGATCGACCATGGCCGACAGCGTGAAGATGATGGAAGCGTTGGACAATCGTGTCCGACGCCGGGATGAACGCCGCGAATTCTTCAAGGCGGCGTTCGGCATGGGCGCGCTTGCAGTGGGCGGCGCGGCGGCGTTGAGCTTCTCGACCAAGGCGGGTGCGCAGTCGTCGACGCTCACCGATGCGGACATCCTGAACTTCGCCCTGAACCTCGAATATCTCGAGGCGCAATTCTATGCCTATGCCGCAAACGGAACGGGTCTCTCGTCCGACCTCCTGACCGGCACGGGCCAGCAGGGCGCGGTCATCACCGGCAACAGCCCCAACCAGGCGCGGCAGGTACAGTTCAGCGATCCGGTTATCCAGGCCTATGCCAAGGAGATCGCGGCTGACGAGGTGGCGCACGTGCGCTTCCTGCGCACGGCGCTGGGCAGCAGTGCGGTTTCGCAGCCGGCGATCAACATTTCGGGCGACGCCAGCGGTCCGTTCACGGCGGCAGCCTCGGCGGCAGGCGTCGATCTGTCGGCCTCGGGCGGCATCTTCGACCCGTATGCCAACGAGAACAACTTCCTGCTCGGCGCCTTCATCTTCGAGGATGTCGGCGTGACCGCGTACAAGGGCGCCTCGCCGCTCATCCAGAACAAGACGTTCCTGCAGGCAGCGGCCGGCATCCTGGCGGTGGAGGCGTATCACGCAGCGATGGTCCGCACGACGCTGTACGCACGCGGCGTCAACGTGCCCGCGCTGCGTACGATCGCGGGCCAGATCTCCGACGCGCGCGATTTCCTAGACGGCCGCTACGGTGCGAGCAACGGTACGATCAACACCAGCCTGTCGGGCGATCTCGATCAGGGGCTCGGCCCGGACACCATCTCGGGGCAGCTGGTGTCGAACATCGTGCCGCTCGACAGCAACGGCATCGCCTACAGCCGCACGGCGGGTCAGGTTCTCGACATCGTGTACCTGAACCTGAACACCGCCGCCGCCACCATGGGTGGCTTCTTCCCGGCAGGGGTCAACGGCAACCTGCGCGCCAGCGCCGGCCGCGCCTCCTGAACCCCACCCTCCCGGAAAGGATAGCAGACATGACCCAGGATCGTTTCGTCCTCGACGTGATCGAGGAAGCCAATGCCAAGCGCCGTACCGAGCGCCGACGTTTCATGAAGATGGCCGGCGGCGGCGCCGCGGCGCTGGGCGGCCTGTCGCTGCTCGCCGCCTGCGGTGACGACGACAATCGCGACGTCCCCGTCGCCACGCCGACGCCGACCCCGACCGCCGTATCCGAGGCGGACGTGCTGAACTTCGCGCTGCAGCTCGAATATCTGGAGGCGAATTTCTACAGCTATGCCGCCTTCAACCAGCCGATCGCCGCCTCGCTGCGGTCCGGCACGGGCACGGCGGGTTCGGTCCAGATCAACACCAGCGTCACCGCCGGCCAGCCGCGCGGCGTCACCTTCCAGGACCCGGTGATCGCACAATATGCCCGCGAGATCGCCTATGACGAGATCGCGCACGTCAACTTCCTGCGTACCGCACTGGGCAGCGCGGCGGCGGCGCAGCCGACGATAAACATCTCGGGCGATGCCACCGGCGCATTCACCGCAGCGGCGCGGGCGGCGGGCGTCGTCGGGTCGGGCGCGACGTTCGATCCCTATGCCGACGAGAACAGCTTCCTCCTCGGCGCGTATCTGTTCGAGGATGTCGGCGTGACCGCCTATATGGGCGGCGTGCAACTGCTCTCCACCCCCGCCTATATCGAGGCGGCGGCGGGCATCCATGCGGCGGAGGCGTATCATGCCGGCCTCGTTCGCACCGTCCTCTATCGCCGTGGCCTGTCGACGGCGTCGCTCATCACCGCGACGACGCAGATCTCGGCAGCCCGCGATTCGCTCGACGGCACCAGCAACACCGGCCTGCTCAACCAGGGCGGCAGCCGGGATCAGGGGCTCGTCACCTCTTCCGGCGCGGCCAATATCGTGCCGACCGATTCGAACGGCATCGCCTTCGTCCGTTCGCCGCAGCAGGTGCTCAACATCGTGTACCTAAACGGCACCTCCACCAATGGCGGCGGCTTCTTCCCGGCCGGCGTCAACGGGAACGTGCGCAGCTCCTGATCCCCCGAGGATCTGCGACGTGGAAGGGTCGGCGCCACCATGCGCCGGCCCTTTTTCATTGCGTAACAGTGCCTTGTAACCCACGAGCCGATATTCGCTAATTTGTCCGACATCACCCCTTGAGCGCCGATCGAAAAACTGTGACACTATGTCCATCCGGTGGGCCAATAAGAGGGGGTTCGCCAGATCGTCACCCGCCAGAGGTGGCGGCAATTAGTCGGGGAAAACGCCGGCGTATCTCGGGAGGATGTCTGTGAATGACAGCGTAGATCTGATCGCGGCGATGGATCGCCGCGTGCAACGGCGTGCGGAACGACGCGACTTCTTTCGCAGCGCGCTGGGCGCGGGAATGGTGGCCGCCGGCGGCATCGCGGCGATCGGCCTGGCATCGCCTGCCGCCGCGCAAAGCGCGCCAAGCGACCTCGACATTCTGAATTTCGCGCTGAACCTCGAATATCTTGAGGCGCAGTTCTATGCCTTCGCAGCGACCGGCGCGGGGCTCGACAACAGCCTGCTGACCGGGTCGGTCGGCACGCGCGGCGCGGTCAGCGGCGGGCAGCGTGCCAATCTCTCCGACGTGTCGGTGATCCAGTATGCGCGCGAGATCGCGGAGGACGAGCGACTGCACGTCATCGCCCTGCGCGCCGCATTGGGCGGTTCGGCCGTGGCGCAGCCTGCGATCGACATTTCACCGACCGTCTTCACCGCCGCCGCCGTCGCGGCGGGCATTGACCTGTCAGCGAGCGGCGGGGTGTTCAACCCCTATGCCGACGACAACAGCTTCCTGCTCGGCGCCTATATCTTCGAGGATGTCGGCGTCACGGCGTACAAGGGCGCGGCGCCGCTGATCAGCAACGTCGACCTCGTCGATGCCGCCGCCGGCATCCTGGCGGCGGAGGCGTATCATGCCGGCATCATCCGCTCCGCCCTGTACCGCCGGGGCATCGCGACCCCGGCGCTGTGGACCGCGACCGACAAGATCGCCGCCGCGCGCGATGCGCTCGACGGCACCGCCGTCTCGTCCGGCCCGCCGCAGCGCGTGGCCAGCGATGATGCAGGCGTCACCCCGACCGGCACCGGCACCGCGACGACCGCCAACATCGTCCCGACCGACAGCAACGGCCTCGTCTTCAGCCGCACGACCGAACAGGTGCACAACATTGCCTATCTGACGAAGGCGCAGGTCACCGCCGGCGGCTTCTTCCCAGCCGGAACCAATAATGCGAACGCGGCCCTCCGCCGCTCCGCCGCGAACTGAAGGGGGGCGAGATGACCAAGATCACAGACCTGTCCGACACGATGGAACGGGGCGCGGCCCCGTCGAACGACCGGCGCCGGTTCATGCGACTGCTGGGCGGCACCGCCGCGATGACCGGCGGCCTCGCGCTGCTCTCCGCATGTGGTGACGACAGTAACAACGGCGCCACGCCGTCGCCATCGCCCACCCCGTCGCCCAGCGCGACGGGCTCCGTCGGAACGCAGGATACGGACGTCCTGAACTTCGCCCTGCAGCTGGAATATCTGGCGGCGAACTATTTCGCCTACGCCACCACCGGCGCCGGGATTTCCAGCAGCCTCCAGACCGGCCTGACCTCGCCGGGGCCGGTATTGGTGGGCTCGGGCGACGGTGCGGCCCGCGCCGTGACCTTCTCCAGCGGCAGCGTCGTCCGCCAGTATGCACTGGAAATGGCGGCCGATTCGCTCGCGCACGTCACCTTCCTGCGCACCGCGCTCGGCAACCTGACGCAATCGCAGCCGGCGCTAAACCTGTCGGGTTCCGCCAGCGCCACCTCCCAGGGCGTGACCGCCACGGGCGCGTTCACGGCGGCGGCGCAAGCGGCGAAGATCATCACGACCAGCCAGACCTTCGATCCCTATGCGAGCGAGCAGAATTTCCTGATCGGTGCGTATCTGATCACGGGTATCGCCGTCGCCGCGCTGCGCGGCGCGGCGCGGCGCCTCACCAACAAGGGCTATCTGGAGGCGGCGGCCGGCCTGCTCGGGACCTACAGCTACCACGCCGCGACCGTACGGGCGGAACTCTGGGCGCTCGGCCGGACCTCGGGCGATATCTACACGCAGATCACGGCGCTGTCCGATGCACTCGACGCGCTGGACGGATCGACCGACGTCGACCAGGATATCGGCACCGCCACCACCGCCAATCTGGTGCCGACCGACAGCAATGGCGGCGTGCTGGGCCGTACGCCGTTCCAGACGCTCAACGTCGTCTATCTCAATGCGAGCAACACGTCACAGGGCGGCTTCTACCCGCAGGGGCTGAACGGCGCCTATCGCACCACGAACAGCTGACGCGCGCCCCTGTCGTGTCGGTCCTGGGCCGTGCGGGGATCCATCCCCCGCACGGCCCTTTTCTTTTTGGCAGAGGCGCCTATGCTCGCGTGATCCCCGGGGGACCGCTGACACGGCGGTTGAGAGGGGGGCGCGAGCCTCCGACCCGCTGAACCTGATCCGGCTGACACCGGCGTAGGGAGTGGAGCGGCGCCCGTCCCGGCCTTCTCTCCATCCTCCCCGCGGCATGCGATGGAGAGACGAGAATGGCAGATATCCCGGCACCTACCGAAATCGGCGTGACCACCGGCCCGATTCGCGGCAGCCGCAAGATACATGTCGGCCCCCTCGGCGTCGCGATGCGCGCGATCGACCTCGACCCGTCCTGCGGGGAGCCGCCGCTCAACGTGTACGACACGTCCGGCCCCTATACGGACCCCGCCGCCACGATCGACATCATGGCCGGCCTGCCCGCGCTACGCCGCGACTGGATCGAGGGGCGCGGCGACGTGGAGCGCTACGACGCGCGGGAGATCAAGCCGGAGGATAATGGCCAGCTCGGCCCCGACCGCTCCGGCGGTGTCCAGCCCTTCCCGAATGTCGAGCGCCGCCCCCTGCGCGCGAAGCCCGGCGCCAATGTCAGCCAGATGCACTATGCCCGCCGGGGCATCATCACGCCCGAGATGGAATATGTCGCCACGCGCGAGAATCTCGGCCGAGAGATGCTGCGCGAGTATGTCCGCGACGGCAACAGCTTCGGCGCTGCCATCCCCGATTACGTGACGCCGGAATTCGTCCGCGACGAGGTGGCGCGCGGCCGGGCGATCATCCCCAACAACATCAACCACCCCGAAACCGAACCGATGGCGATCGGCCGCAATTTCCTGGTCAAGATCAACGCCAATATCGGCAACAGCGCGGTCGCCTCGAACGTCGCGGCGGAGGTCGACAAGCTGGTCTGGTCGATCCGCTGGGGCGCGGACACGGTCATGGACCTGTCGACCGGCCGCAACATCCACGACACCCGCGAATGGATCATCCGCAACTCACCGGTGCCGATCGGCACCGTGCCCATCTACCAGGCGCTGGAGAAGGTCGGCGGCATCGCCGAGGAGCTGACGTGGGAGATATTCCGCGACACGCTGATCGAACAGGCCGAGCAGGGCGTCGATTACTTCACGATCCACGCCGGCGTCCGGCTGCCGTACGTGCCGCTCACCGCCAAGCGCGTGACCGGCATCGTCAGCCGAGGCGGCAGCATCATGGCGAAATGGTGCCTGGCGCATCACAAGGAATCGTTCCTCTACGAACGCTTCGACGAGATCACCGAGATC
>CAJYLQ010000019.1 GCA_913775975.1 uncultured Sphingomonas sp.
TGCGATCGGAGGAGAACCATCCGACTTTCGCGACATTGTGGATGGCCGAGGTCGCCCAGCCCGCCTGGTCCTGCCAGCGTGTGTCGACGCTGCGCTGCGCGGCGGTGTAGGCGTCGAAATCGGCGGCGACCATGAACCAGTCGCCATCGTACAGCCCGCCCATCAGCCCGGCGTAACGGCCGGGATCGTCGGGTGAGAACACGCCGTTGCTGATGGCGTCCAGCACCGCGCCGAGGTCGGGCGAGGCTTCCACCACCGCGCGGGCGTCGAAGCCGTCGCGCCGCATCGCCACCGCCTGCTGCGCCGTGAGGCCGAAGATAAAGATGTTCTCCTGCCCCACGCGCTCGCTGATCTCGACATTGGCGCCGTCCAGCGTGCCGATGGTGATGGCGCCGTTCAGCGCGAACTTCATGTTGCCGGTGCCCGACGCCTCCATGCCCGCGGTCGAGATCTGTTCGGACAGGTCGGCGGCAGGAATGATTTTCTCGGCTAGGCTGACATTGTAATTCGGGATGAACCCGACCTTCAACAGATGGCCGACGCTGGGGTCGGAATTGACCCGGCGGGCGACGTCATTGGCCAGTTTGATGACCAGCTTGGCATTGTGATAGCTCGACGCCGCTTTCCCGGCGAACAGCTTGACGCGCGGCGTCCAGTCGCGTTCGGGATGGCTGCGGATCTGGTCGTAGAGCGCCACCGTCTCGATGATGTTGAGCAGCTGGCGCTTATATTCGTGGATGCGTTTGATCTGGACGTCGAACAGCGCATCGGGGTCTATGCGCAGCCCGCTCGATTCCCGGAGATAATTTGCCAGCCCCACCTTGTTGGAACGTTTGATGCTGAGAAAGCGTTCCCGGAAATTCGCGTCCTGCGCAAATTCCGTGAGCGCTATCAATTTTTCCGCGTCATCCTCGAAACCTGCGCCGATCGCCTCACGGATCAGCGCGGTCAGCTGCGGATTGCACTGCTGCAACCAGCGGCGCGGGGTGATGCCGTTGGTCTTGTTGTTGATCCGCGTCGGATAGAGGTGGTGGAGATCGGCAAAGACCGTCTTCTTCATCAGCTCGGTATGGAGCGCAGCGACGCCATTGACGCTGTGGCTGCCCGCAAAGGCCAAGTTCGCCATGCGCACCCGCCGCTCGCCGCCCTCGTCGATCAGGCTGATCGCGGCGATGGCGCGGTCGTCCACGCCCTCCATGCCCCGCGCCTCGCGCAGCAGCTTGGCGTTGATTGCATAGATCAACTGCATGTGACGCGGCAGCAACCGCTCGAACAGGTGCAGCGGCCAGCTCTCCAGCGCCTCGGGCAGCAGCGTGTGGTTGGTATAGCCGAAGGTCTTGCGGGTAATGTCCCACGCCTCGTCGAACCCCAGGTCGTGGAAGTCGAGCAGCAGGCGCATGAGTTCCGCCACCGACACCGCCGGGTGCGTGTCGTTCAGCTGGATCGCCGCCTTATCGGGCAGCGTGCGGATATCGCCGAAATACTGGATGTGCCGCCGCACGATGTCCTGCAGCGAGGCGGACGAGAAGAAATATTCCTGCCGCAGCCGCAATTCCTGCCCGGCCTCGGTCGAATCGTTCGGATAGAGGACGCGCGTCAGCGTTTCGGCGCGCAGCTGGTCGGCCAGCGCGCCCTGAAAGTCGCCGCGGTTGAACGCGTCCAGCTTGATCGGGTCGAGCGACCGCGCCGTCCACAGCCGCAGCGTGTTCACCCGCTTGCCGCGCCAGCCGACCATCGGCGTATCGACCGCCATGGCCTCCACCGCCTCGCCGACCTTCCAGTGGACCTGCCCCGTCTCGGTGCCCACCACCTCGCCGCCGAAGCCGACGAAATACGCGCTCTCGCGCCGCTCGAACTCCCACGGATTGCCGTGCTGCAGCCAGTTTTCGGGCAGTTCGACCTGAAAGCCGTCGTCGATCCGCTGCCGGAACATGCCGTTCACGTAGCGGATGCCATAGCCATAGGCGGGCAGGTCCAGGCTCGCCAGGCTCTCCATGAAGCACGCCGCCAGCCGCCCCAGGCCGCCATTGCCCAGCGCGGCGTCGGGCTCGATCTCCTCCAGCTCGGCCAGGTCGACGCCCAGCGAGGCGAGCGCGCCCGCCACGTCGTGCGTCTGGCCCAGATTGGCCAGCGCATCGCGCAGCAGCCGCCCGATCAGGAATTCGAGGCTGAGATAATAGACGCGCTTGGCCCCCTTCGCATGCGCGTCGCGCGTCGATTCCATCCAGCGCTCGATGATATCGTTGCGCACGGTCAGGATCGTCGCGGCCAGCCAGTCGTGCGGCCGCGCCGCCTTCTGGTCCTTGCCGATCCGATGGACCAGCGTGTCGAGGATCGCCTCGGCAAGGGGAGTGGGCTGCGTGGAGAGGGAAGTGGCCAAGGATACGCCCCGATCAGTTGATGTGCATCATGGTAACCCCGGCGTCGCCGTTGTCACGCGCCAACCGTTAGCGCGGGCGGGTTACAACATTCCGTAAAGCAGCGTCAGATTCAGCCCGATGATGATCGCCGTGATCCCCCAGGCCACCGCCCGCAGCCATGCCGGGCTGGCAAATTCGCCCATGATGTCCCGCCGGCCGGTGAACGCCACCAGCGGCACGACGGCGAACGGCAGTTGCAGGCTGAGGATCACCTGACTGAGCACCAGCAGCCGCGTGGCGCCCGTATCGCCGCTCGCGCCGACCACCAGCACCGCCGGTACGATCGCAAGCGCGCGCGTCACCACGCGCCGCAGCCATGTCGGCAGGCGCAGGTTCAGGAAGCCCTCCATCACGATCTGCCCGGCCAGCGTGCCGGTGACGGTGGAATTCTGCCCTGCCGCCAGCAGCGCGACCGCGAACACCACGCTCGCCGTGCCCGCGCCCAGCGTCGGGGCGAGCAGGCGATACGCCTCGTCGATCTCCGCCACGTCGGTGCGGCCCGCGGTGTGGAAGGTCGCCGCCGCCAGGATCAGGATCGCGGCGTTGATGAAGAAGGCGAGGCCCAGCGCCACCGTGCCGTCGATCGTCGCCAGCCGCGCCGCCTCCCGCTTGCCGCCCGCATCCTGCACGAAGGCGCGCGTCTGCACGATCGAGGAGTGGAGGTAGAGGTTATGCGGCATCACCGTCGCGCCGAGGATGCCGATCGCCAGATACAGCATCGCCGGGTCGGTCACGATCCGCGTCGTCGGGATCAGCCCCTTCGCCACCGCCACCGGATCGGGTCGCGCCAGCAGCAGCTCGAACGCGAAACAGCCCGCGATGACGAGCAGCAGCGCGATGATGAACGCCTCCAGCCGGCGAAAGCCATAGCGTTGCAGCGCCAGGATCAGGAACACGTCGACCGCCGTCACGATCACGCCCCAGACCAGCGGCAGGCCGAACAGCAGTTTGAGGGCGATCGCGGTGCCCAGCACCTCCGCCAGATCGCAGGCGACGATCGCGATCTCGCACAGGATCCACAGGATGATCGCGACGGGACGCGAATATTGCGCCCGGCATGCCTGCGCCAGATCCAGCCCGGCCGCGACCCCCAGCCGCACGCACAGCGCCTGCAACACCATCGCCATCAGGTTGGACAGCAGGATGACGGAGAGCAGGGCATAGCCGAACGCCGATCCGCCCGCGATATCGGTCGCCCAGTTGCCCGGATCCATATAGCCGACCGCGACCAGATAGCCGGGCCCGGCAAAGGCCAGGAACCGCCGCCACGCGCTGCCCCCCACCGGCAAGGCCACGCTGCGATGGCTGTCGGCGAGCGAGCGGGTGGTTTCGATCGTCATCGCGGCCGGTCCTGCCGCACGGGCGCGCATCGGGCAAGTGCCGGGAAAGGCGGGGGTACGGTGGCGGCGCGGGGCGCGTCGGGTGCGTAATCGCGGTTCCCCGTCGTCGAGGCTGCCGCCGGGGGCGGCGCCCGTAATAAAGCCGGGGGGCGCCGCACCCTGGCTACACCGCGATCCCGACCAAAAGCGAATATTCCGGCCGGAACCGGGCACTTGGCATCAGACGGCGCTGGCGTCGCGCCGAACGGGGCGATCGGCGCGATGACCGGTGCGCGGGGGTGAACCCTTTGGGCAATCCAGGGTTATGGTGAACGAACTGTTACTTATTTTTTCGGAAAACCCCCGCCATGCTCGCTGCCGCCACCATCGCCACAGCGCTCGTGACCGCGCTGTTCCTCGTCCAGCACATCCGGCTGATCGCCGGGCAGCGCGCCGCGCGGCAGGTCAGGCCGGCGGTCGCGGTGCGGCCGATGCGCGCGACACTGCATCACGCGACGTCACGGACCGACTGGACGAAACTGGAATCCTACGATCCGCTCTGGCTGGACGATCCTCGCGGCGTCGACGCGCTGCGCCGCGTGCGTGGCAGTGATCCGTCCGTCTGGTAAGTCCGACGCGCAGGCTGTCGCGGGGGCGGTGAGACGTGTCGCGCGGCCGTGGTTACGGCGCCGACAGCAATGAATTGATGCGGAACAAGTCCCGTATCGGACGATTGCCAAGGCCATGCAAAACCGGCCCTCTTTGATCATCGTCGCGGTCATGGCCCTCATGGCGCTGACGGCCGCTGTCGGCCTCGGCTATTGGCAAAGCCACGCCGCGCCCCCACCCACGCAACAGGCGAGTACGGCGGACACGATGCGCGATCGCCAGCAACTGGAACGTCGTCGCGGGCGGGTCGCGGTGGTCCCGATCGCCGGCACGACCGCGCGGTAGCCGCAGACCTCTCAACGCCTCTGCCGCGATCCTGTCTCGACACGGCAGGCCGTTCCCTATCCGACTGGCGGGAAAGGCGTCAAAGAGCCGGCGCGATCTGGGGTGGAGCGGGTAACGGGAATCGAACCCGTGTATTCAGCTTGGAAGGCTGCTGCACTACCATTGTGCTATACCCGCGCTCCGGGTGTTTCGAGCAGGTAGCCTCGCCGCGCGCGCAAGGCAAGCCGGGTCAGAAGCTCGCCTCGTCATAGACGCGGCGCACATCGCCCTGCCACGCCTCGTGATAGCGTTCCAGCAGCAGTTCCGCCGGCACCTTGCCGCTGCGCACGATCTCGCGCAGCGGGCTGAGGAAGCCCGTCTCGTCCGCGCCGCCGCCGTCGTGCCGGGCGCGGGCGGCCAGCCCCGCATGGGCGATGTCCAGCACCTCGCCCGCGATATCGCGCAGTCGCCCGCCGCCGGGCAGCGGCGCGTCCAGCGCCAGCTTGGGCACCGCGTCGCGCAGCGCCTGCCGCTCATCGAGCGACCAATCTTTCACCAGATCCCATGCCGCATCCAGCGCGGTCTGGTGGTAGAGCAGCCCGACCCACAGCGCCGGCAGCGCGCAGATCCGGCCCCACGGGCCGCCATCCGCGCCGCGCATCTCCAGGAAGGTCTTCAGCCGCACTTCGGGGAAGGCGGTGGACAGATGGTCGTTCCAGTCGTCCAGCGTCGGCTTCTCGCCCGGCAGGACCGACAGCTCGCCCTTCAGGAAATCGCGGAACGACAGCCCCGCCGCATCGATATACCGCCCCTCGCGATAGACGAAGTACATCGGCACATCGAGCATATAGTCCGCATAGCGCTCATAGCCGAACCCGTCCTCGAAGACGAAGGGCAGCATCCCCGTGCGCGCCGGGTCGGTATCCGACCAGATATGGCTGCGATAGGACAGGAAGCCGTTGGGCTTGCCCTCGGTAAAGGGCGAATTGGCGAACAGCGCGGTCGCCAGCGGCTGCAGCGCCAGTCCGACGCGGAACTTCTGCGCCATGTCCGTTTCCGACGCATAGTCCAGATTGACCTGGATCGTGCAGGTCCGCAGCATCATGTCGAGGCCCAAGCTGCCGACGCGCGGCATGTGCCGGCGCATGATCTCGTACCGGCCCTTGGGCATCACCGGCAGTTCGGCGCGCGTCTTGTCCGGCCACATGCCAAGGCCGAGAAAGCCGACGCCCAGCCGCTCGCCCGCTTCCTTCACCTGGGCCAGGTGGCGGCCCGTCTCGGCGCAGGTCTGGTGCAGGTTTTCCAGCGGCGCGCCCGACAACTCGAACTGGCCGGCCGGCTCCAGGCTGACGCTGCCGTCCGCGCCGGTCAGCGCGATGACGTGGCCCTTCTCCTCCACCGGCCGCCAGCCATGGCGGGTCAGGTCGGCCAGCAGGTCGCGAATGCCGCCCGGCTCGTCATAGGACGGCGCGCGGTGATCGGCGGTGCGATAGACGAACTTCTCATGCTCGGTGCCGATCCGCCACCGCTCCGCCGGCTTTTCGCCACGCGCGAAACTGGCGATCAGCTGGTCGCGCGACTCGATGATGGGCGAGCGCTGCTCGGCGGCGGTCTTGGTCGTCATGGCCGCGCCTTACGCGGGGATGAACGGCCATGCCAGCGCAGCTTGGCTAATCTCGACTAAAGTGGCGCTGCGGTCGCCGCCCAGTCGCCCGCCGCCGCCATCCACAGCGATACCGCCGCTGCCGCCGCCGTATCGGCGCGCAGGATGCGCGGGCCCAGAGAGATACCGATCGCCTGCGGCAGTGCGCGCACCGCCTCGCGCTCCGCATCGTCAAATCCGCCCTCCGGCCCGATCAGGATCGCCGCCGGCCCGGCATGGCCGCGCATCGCCGCCAGAGCGTCCGCGCCGCCCAATTCGTCGGCGAAGAACAGCGCGCGCTCCGCCGGCCAGTCGCGCAGCAGCGCGGGCAGCTTCACCGGCTCCGCCAGTTCGGGCAGTGCGGTACGGTCGCACTGTTCGGCCGCCTCGATCAGGTGTGCGCGCAGCCGGTCCGCATTGGGCTTGTCGACGACGGTGCGGCGCGTCACCACCGGCACCAGCCGCGCGACGCCCAGCTCGCACGCCTTTTCGACCAGCCAGTCGATCCGCCCCTTCTTCAGCGGCGCCGCGCACAGCCACAGGTCGGGCACCGGCTCGCGCGGGCGCAGCAGCGTGCCGACGTCCAGCATCAGGTCGCGCTTGCCGGCGGCGGCGACGGTCGCCAGCCATTCGCCGGTGCGATCGTCGAACAGCTTCACCGGATCGCCCGGCTTCGCGCGCATGACGGTGGCGAGATAATGCGCGGCCGGCCCATCGAGCCGCAACGGCCCGGCGGCCAGCGGCGCATCGACGAAGACGCGGGGGCAGGAACGGGGCGGCCAGGCGGGTGTGGCGATCATCGCCCGCGTCTCTGCCGCATCCAGCGCCGCGCGAAAACCCCGCACACGACCAGCACCGCAATCCCCATCACGACCGCCGCCGCAACCGTCCCCGCCACACGAAAGATCGCCCAGAACAACGCCTCGACAAAGCGCCCGACCGCGACGGACAGGCCGATCATCGAAGGGATTTCAAGGGCATCGGCGCCGTATAGCCGCTGCGGCCTGGCCCGCACAGGCGATACTCGCGGCGATCGACCAAGGTCCGCCGCTTTTGATGCAACGCCTGTGCCGCGCTACAGCGCGGTCAAGCTGCTTTCCCTGCGCCGCGAAACGTGCATGATGACGGTGATCGTCGGACAGGAGCACGGTATGGGTATCGCGCGCATCGCCGCAGCGGGGGTATATGCGACGACGCTGGCGGCAGCGTTCCTGCTCTGGGGGGCGGCCGCGTCCGCGCAGTCGATCCCCGCCGCGCAGTCTCGACCGGAACCGTCGGACGAGGCGATCATCGTCGTCGGCCGGGATCTCCCGGATATCGTGAAGCTTCGGAAGCTGACACGTGAAATCACACCGATCCAGTCGGCGGACCAGCCGATCGCCCGCTTCGCCGATCCGATCTGCGTCATAACATCGGGGCTGCCGAAACCCTATCTCCTGCAGGTCGCCGACAGGATGCTGGCCGACGCGACGGAGGCTGGCATCCGTCTCGCCGGCGAGCAGTGCAAGCCCAATATCGCGGTGTTTTTTGTCGACGACAGCCGGGCGGAGCTGGTCCGGCTTCAAAGCGGCAGGTCGACGATCGTCGGCGGAATATCGCCAGCCGATCTGAGGGCGCTATTGGCCGATCGGGGCCCGGTCCACGTCGTGTCGAACAGCGCGATCCGGGGCCAGGACGGGTCGCCCATATATATTGGCTCCGAAACGGGCCTGCCGACCCTGAGCCTGACCCATGCGTCCCGAATTATCGTGCCCGTTCGTCGCGACATCATGAGCACGGTGGTCCTGATCGATCGCGCCGCCTTGAAAGGACTGACGACCATTCAGATCGCGGATTACACCGCGATGCGCGCGTTTGCGATGGTCCGGCCCGCAAATGCCACTGGCGGAGATACCATCCTGACGCTCTTCGCATCCGGCGCGACGACCCACCCCACGGAACTGACGGGATTCGATCGCGCTTACCTCAAGGCGCTCTACGCCGGCGCAGCCAACCAGCGCCCCAATGCCAAAGTGGCGGATATGGCCCGGCGGATCGACCGCACCTTGCATGGTGTACCGCAAAGATAGCGCGCGCGCCCCATTCGTCTTGCCATTCGCACCCGCCCTTTGCGCGTGACCGCCTCCGCGCGCCCGGCTAGAGCCGGCGCATGACCGTCATCGTTCCCGACAGCGAGCATCGCGGGCTCGTCGCGCGGTTGCCCGCCCGCCTGCGCGGGCTGGCGCTGCTGGCGCGGTTCGACCGGCCGATCGGCTGGTGGCTGCTGTTCTGGCCCGGCGCCTGGGGCGTCGCGCTGGCCGGCGGCGCGTTCGCGCGCTGGGGCCTGATCGTCTGGATCCTGATCGGCAGCATCGCGATGCGCGGCGCCGGCTGCGTCTATAACGATATCGTCGACCGCGATCTCGACGCGCAGGTCGCGCGCACCGCCGCGCGGCCGATCCCGGCCGGGCTCATCTCGGTGCGCGGCGCCTGGATCTGGCTGGTCGCGCTCAGCCTGGTCGGGCTCGTCGTGCTGGTGCAGCTGCACCCGCTCGCCGCCGGGGTCGCGCTGGCGAGCCTGGCGCCCGTCGCGGCCTATCCATTCATGAAGCGGATCACCTGGTGGCCGCAGGCGTGGCTGGGCCTCGTCTTCTCTTGGGCGGCACTGGTCGGCTGGGCGGAGGTGGCGGGCAATCTGTCCGCGCCGCTCTGGTGGCTCTATGCCGGGTCGATCGCCTGGGTCGTCGGCTACGACACCATCTATGCGCTGCAGGACCGGGAGGACGACGCGTTGATCGGCGTCCGCTCCTCCGCGCTGGCGCTGGGCGGGCGGGTGCGGGGCGGCGTCGCGCTGTTCTATGCCGCCGCCATCGCCTTGTGGAGCGGCGCGATCTGGAGCGTCCGGCCCGATCCGCTCGCGGTCGTCGCGCTGCTGCCCGCCGCCGGCCATCTCGTCTGGCAGGTCGCGACGCTGCGTCCCGATGACGGCGCCGGCGCGCTGGAGCGGTTTCGCGCCAACCGTTTCACGGGGCTACTGGTATTCCTCGCCTTTCTGGTCGTCGGTACGGCATGAGCGCGTTGTCCCCGCCGCCCGCGCACCCTAGATCACCCGTCATGCTCACCGTTTCCCACGCCCAGGACCGCGCCGTCGATATCGTCGCCCGCGCGCGCGCCGCCGGTGCCGACGCCGCCGATGCCGTCTACGCCGCCGATGCCGCGCTGGACGTGTCCGTCCGCCTCGGCGCGCTGGAGGATGTCGGCCGGTCGGAGGGGGCGGACCTGGGCCTGCGCGTCTTCATCGGCCAGCGGTCCGCCAGCGTCTCCACCTCGGACCTGTCCGACGACGCGCTCGCCACGCTGGTGGAGCGGGCGGTGGCGATGGCGCGCGAGGCGCCGGAGGATCGCTGGGCCGGCCTCGCCCCAGCCGAGCGACTGATGCACGGCGCGCCGCCGATGCTGGACCTGGACGATCATGGCGAGCCGGAACCGCAGGCGCTGCGCGACCTCGCGCTCGCGGCGGAGGCGGCGGCGCGCGACGTGCCGGGCGTCACCAACAGCGAGGGCGCGGGCGCCAGCGCGTCGCGCGGGGTCTGGGCGCTTGCCACGTCGCACGGCTTCGCCGGTGCCTATGCCACGACCAGCTACGGCCTGTCCGCCAGCGTCGTCGCGGGTGAGGGCGCGGGGATGCAGCGCGATTACGGCCACCACGCCGCCCGCCGCCGCGACCTGCTCGATTCGCCGGAAGCGATCGGGCGGGAGGCGGGGGAGCGCGCGGTCGCCCGCGTCGGCGCGGGGCGGATGGATAGCGGCGCGATGCCCGTCGTCTACGACCCGCGCGTCGGCGCCTCGCTGATCGGTCATCTGATCGGCGCGATCGGCGGCGGCGCGATCACCCGGCGGACCAGCTTCCTGCTCGATGCGCTGGGCACCCGCATCCTGCCCGACACGCTGTCGGTGCGCGACGATCCGCATCGCCCGCACGGCCTGCGCTCCCGCCCGTTCGATGGGGAGGGGCTGGCGGTGTCACCCACCGCGATCGTCGAGGACGGCGTGCTCGAAACGTGGCTGCTCGATTCGGCCGCCGCCCGGCAGCTGGGGCTGGAGCCGACCGGCCACGCCGCGCGCGGCATTGGCGGCGCGCCGGGGGTGACGACGGGCAACCTCTATCTCGACGGCGGCCGCCTGCCGCTCGACACGCTGCTCGCCGAGGTGGGGGAGGGCGTGTACGTCACCGAGCTGATCGGGCAGGGCGTCAACGGCGTCACCGGCGACTATAGTCGCGGCGCGGCGGGTTTCCGCATCCGGGGCGGCGAGCTGGCGGAGCCGGTGGCGGGCTTCACCATCGCCGGCAACCTGCGCGACATGTATCGCGGCATGACCGCCGCGAACGACCTCCGCTTCCGCTACGGCACCAACGTGCCGACGCTGCGCATCGATGGCATGACCGTTGCCGGGGGCTGACCTGCTCGGCGCGGTGGCGCAGATCGCGGCGGAGGCGGGGCAGATGGCGCTCGCCCGCTGGCACACCGACTTCCGCCGCTGGGAGAAGGAGGCGGGCAGCCCCGTCTGCGAGGTCGACCTCGACACCGACCGGATGCTTCGCGCGCGCCTGTCGGCGCTGCTGCCGGAGGCGGGCTGGCTCTCGGAGGAGACGGCCGACGCGCCCGACCGGCTGGCGTGCGACCGGGTATGGGTGGTCGATCCCATCGACGGCACGCGCGATTATATCCGGGGCCGCCCCGGCTGGTCGGTGTCGATCGCGCTGGTCGAGGCGGGCGAGGTGGTGCTCGCCGTCCTCGACGCGCCCGCCCGCGCCGAACGCTGGACGGCGGCGAAGGGGCGCGGCGCGCGGCTGAACGGCGACCGGCTGACCGTGGGCGACCGCGACGTGCTGGCCGGCGCGCGCGTGCCCGCCGATGCCCTGCCGCGCGCGGACCGCGATTTCGTCGCGGTGGCGAAACCCAATTCGATCGCGCTGCGCATCGCGATGGTCGCCGCCGACCGCGCCGACCTCGTCGCGACGCTCCGCTGGGGGCATGAGTGGGACATCGCCGCCGCCGTGCTGATCGCCAGCGAGGCGGGCGCGGCGACCAGCGACGCGTTCGGTCAGCCGCTCGCCTTCAACAAGCCCGATCCGCAGGCGTTCGGCGTGCTCGTCACCACGCCAGCGATCCACGCCGCCGCGGTCGATCGCCTCGCCGCGCGCGCGGCGACGCTGTCGATACGATAGACGCGAAGGCCGGTTCGCTCCGTTCACGCCGCGAACAGGCGGGTCCGGTAGAAGCATCACCGGACGCCCGGATGCGCCGGCTCTGAGGACGCAACGATGCTCGCATGGCTTGCCGCCGCCCTGATGACACCGCCCTCCATCCTGGCGGCGCCGCCGCCCTTGCCCGCGCCGCAGGGCGTCGATCGCGGGTCGTCCTTCATCCTGTCCTGCGACTGCGCAACGGCGGGCCAGCGCGCCCGCGTCCGCCGCGCGATCGTGCGGGCCGGGGGACGCATAATCTACAGCTATGACGCGTTCGAAGGCTTCGCGGTGGCCGCGCGCCGCCCCCGGGATGCCGCGTGGCTGGAGCGCCGTTTGCGCGCGATTCCGGGCGTCTACGCGGTGCGCCCGGACGGCATGATCCGCTTGCCCCGGCCCGGCGAGCCGCAGTGATCGGCCGGCATGGGTAGGGTGCTTGCCGTACATTGTGTGCGGCTGATGACGGCACCGCATCCGCACCCCGGCGCGCAAGCCCGGCGACCTACAGCGGCGCGTCCCCCGTCGCCCCGTAATGGTGCCAGGTGAACACCGCCAGCGCGCCGCGATGCGGGCGCCAGCTTTCCGCCAGCGCGCGCGTCGCCGCCTCGGACGGACGGGTGTCGTGGCCCAGGATGCGGCCGATCTCGATCTGTACCGCCAGGTCGCCCGCCGGCCAGATATCGGTGCGTCCCTCCGCGAACAGCAGATAGACCTCCGCCGACCAGCGGCCGATGCCCTTCACCCGCACCAGCGCGGCGATCGCCGCCTCGTCATCCTCGGGCAGCGCGTCCAGCGCCAGCCGCCCGCTCGTCACCTCGTCCGCCAGGCTGCGCGCATAGCCGGCCTTTTGCCGCGACAGGCCGGCGGCGCGCAGCGTCTCGTCGCTGGCCGCCGCGATGGTGGCGGGGTCGGAGGCGTCGCCGACCAGCGCGTCCAGCTTGCGCCACACCGCGTCGGCGGACTGCACGCTGACCTGCTGGCCCAGGATCGTGCGCAGCAATGTCGCGAAGCCACGCTGGCGGATGCGCGGCGCGGGATAGCCGACGCGCGCGATCGCGGCGGCGATGGCGGGCTCCATCGCCGCCAGCGCGTCCAGCCCCGCGCGCAGCTGCTCCGCGCTCAGGCCCAAGGCGCTTGATCCGGGCGGCGGCGCCCGCCATGGCGGCGGTCAAAGAGCGGAGATTGCATGATGCCCAAGCTTATCGTCACGACGCGCGAAGGGGAAGAACGCGAACTGGACGGCGAAACCGGCCTGTCGGTGATGGAGGTGATCCGCGACGGCGGCATCGACGAGCTGCTGGCGCTGTGCGGCGGCTGCTGCAGCTGCGCGACCTGCCACGTCCATGTCGACCCGGCCTTCGCCGACCTGCTGCCCAAGTTGGGGCCCGACGAGGACGACCTGCTCGATTCGACCGCCGATCGCGACGCAACCAGCCGCCTGTCGTGCCAGATCCCGTTCGGCCCGGCGCTGGACGGATTGCGGGTGAAGATCGCGGCGGAGGATTGAAGGCCGGGCGATGCCGCGAAGCCGGCATCACCCGGCCCGGCCGGCGGGTCGGCGCCCGCCGACCCCGTCCGACGCAGGCTTTGCCTGCGTCGCCGCGTTAAATGCTTCTGCTACCCCGCGGGATGGTCGGCGCCACATATTCAACGCCTCCCCATCTGGCCCCCGCTGTCGGGGTGCCAGAAGCGGGCTCAGCCCTGCCTACCCCCGCGCCGCTACCGCATACAGCGCGATCGCTGCGGCGTTCGACACGTTCAGGCTCTCCACCTTCGGGCTGATCGGCAGCTTCGCCAGCTCGTCGCAATGCGCCTCGGTGTTCTGACGCATCCCTTCGCCCTCCGCGCCCAGCACGATGCAGATGCGCTGGTCGCCCATCGTCTGCGCCAGCGTGCCCTTGGCATGGCCGGTCAGCCCGATCCGCCAGAAGCCCGCCTCCGCGATCTCGTCCAGCGCGCGCGACAGGTTCACCACGCGCACCCACGGCACCGTTTCCAGCGCGCCCGACGCGGCGCGCGCCACTGTGCCCGATTCGGGCGGGGCGTGCCGGTCCTGCGTCACGATCCCCAGCGCGTCGAACGCGGCGGCGGAGCGCAGGATCGCGCCGACATTGTGCGGGTCCGTCACCTGATCCAGCACGACGAGCGGGCGGCGATCGTCGCGCCCTTCCTCCAGCAGGTCGGCCAGCCACATCTCCTCCAGCGGGTCCACCTCCGCCACCACGCCCTGATGCGGCGCGTCGGCCGGCACCAGCCGGCCGAGATCGGCGACATCGGCATAGGTGACGGGGATCACCGGCGGCACGTCGAGCGCGGCGGCGGCCTCTCGCGTCATCCACAGCTTGCGGACGGTGCGGTTGGGGTTGGCGAGCGCCGCCGTCACCGGATGGCGGCCCCACAGGCGCGGCCGGTTGGCGGTGCCGGTGGACGGGCGATGGCCACGGCGCGCCATCAGCGACGCGCTCCGGCGCAGGGGGCAAGAGGGGGGGCTGGGGAAGGCAGCAGGGTCATCATGCCAGCCGGGCTATGCGGGCCGCCGGACGAGCGCAAGTCCGGATGCGGGAAAGATCGCCCGCAGGCGTTGACAGCGGCCGCCGGCTTCGCCATGGAGCCGCCTCGCCTATGGCGGCCCATCTGGACAGGTGGCCGAGTGGTTAAAGGCAGCAGACTGTAAATCTGCCCGTGCAAGCGTACGCTGGTTCGAATCCAGCCCTGTCCACCATCCCCCCTGGCCTCCCGCCCCGATGTTGCGGTCGGCGCAGGCCCGCCGGATGGTTTCAAGTCGGCGGATCGATACCCACCATCGCGGCAAGCCGGATTGGCGCCCTTATCGCTACATGCGCGTAGTTGGCGCGGGCATGCGGCATCGGCCGCACCGGATTCGCGCCTGCCGATCGACTGGCGGAAAAATCCCCTGACTTCCGTCTGTCTTCAAATGTTGTTCAGCAATCCCTGCGACAGCAAACGTTGTCAGGGGGCGGGGGCCATCCGAATCGTTGAATCGAGAACACCGCATGACGCTTTCGCTCCGGCATCATCACGACAGCATCAGGCAGGGTCTGGTCGAGATGCGGCGACATTGCGCCGCGTCGCTGCCGGATCTTCCGGCGCTGTCCGCCACGCGGTTGCGGCAGAGCAAGAACTTTTCGGCCAACTCCAGATACATATATGATGTGCTGATCCCGCAGGCGCGGGCCGGCATGGATGCCGGGGCCCTGCGCGCGTTCAATGCCGATATCCGGCTGTTGAACGACAAGCGGTTCGCGATCAGCGCCCATATCGCCAAATGGGGCTCGCGAGAGATCGGGCAGGATTGGGAGGCCTATCGCACCATCGCGCTCGAAATATGCGATCTGGTCGACGCGCAGTTGCAGATAGAGCAGCGCTGCTTAGCGCAATTTGCCGACATATAGGCGCCTCGCGGCCGGGTACTGGTTCGGCAGGGGGCGGCGGGCCCGGCCTTTCGGATACCCGCCGCTTTGTGACCCGCCGACGGGCGGTCAGTGGACGAAGCGCGCCACCACGTCGCGATACGACCGGCTCACCTTCACCTGCGCGCCCGATCCCAGCACCAGGAAGCATTCTCCGTTGGTGTGCGGCTTCACCTGCTTCACCAGATCGAGATTGACGATCGTCGAGCGGTGGATGCGCTGGAAGCGGCGCGGGTCGAGACGCTTTTCCAGATCCTTCATCGTCTCGCGCAGGATCAGGTTCCGGTCGCCAGTGTAGATCACCATGTAATCTCCCGCCGCGTCGATCCGCTCGATCGTATCCACGTCGACGCGGAAAATCTGGCCCTGATCCTTGATGTTGATCAGCTTCTCGTAGCGATTGGCCGACAGGTCGCCCGCGTCGGCGATATCGGCGGCCGCCTCGGGCGCATGCTCGGCGAGCACCTCCTTCAGCTTTTCGACCTCCTCGACGCCGCGCTTTTCGCTAAGCCTCTGACGCACCCGTTCGATCGTGTCGGCAAGACGCGATTCCTCGACCGGCTTCATCAGATAATCGACCGCCTGCGCCTCGAACGCCCGCAGCGCATGGTCGCTATAGGCGGTGACGAACACGAACAGCGGCGGCTCGACCTCCATCAGGCCCTGCACGACCGAAAAGCCGTCGAACCCGGGCATCTGGATGTCGAGGAAGACGAGGTCGGGCTTGTGCGTCTTGATCGCCCGGATCGCCTCGCGCCCGTTCGAGCACTTTTCGATGATCTCGATGTCTTCATGCGCCTGGAGCCGGAGCTCCAATCCCTGGATCGCGAGCGGTTCGTCGTCCACCAGGATGGTTCTGATCGTCATGCGGCCTCTCTACTCACATCGTCGAGCTGGAAGGGGATTTCGATTTCCACCGAAAACCCGCCAGCCGGCGCGGTACGCGTCTCAAAACGGTGATCCGGGCCATAGGCCTGGACCAGCCGCTCCCTAATATTGGGGAGACCCACGCCGGTTGAAAGGCTTGGCATCGCACGACCCTCCTGCAAACCCGGCCCCGTGTCGGATACGCCGATCTGCACGCGATCCCCGGCGAGCCGCGCGCGGATGCAGATTTCAGCGCCCTGCTCCTGCGTGCTGACCGCATATTTGATCGCATTCTCGACCAACGGTTGCAGCAGCAGCGAGGGTAGGCGGGCGCGTTCGGCGCGCGGATCGACGTCGAACACCGGGCGCAGGCGATCCTCGAACCGCATCTTTTCGATCTCGAGATACAGCTTCAGCGTCTCGACCTCTTGCAGCACGGTGACGTGCGCGGTCGGCTCGTTGGCCAGCGTGTAGCGCAGGAAGGACGACAGCCGGCTCAGCATCGCATTCGCCCGCTCGGTCTGCTTGAGCAGCACCAACGTCGAGATGGAATTGAGCGTGTTGAACAGGAAGTGCGGGTTGAGCTGATAGCGCAGCATCGCCAGCTGCGCCGACGACGCCTGACTTTCCAGATGCTGCATCTGGTCGATCTGGTCCTCGACGATCAGGTAGAAGTTGATGCCGAAGTACAGCGCCGACCAGCCGAACAGCGCGGTGAAGGCGACGTAAAAGGCGACGACCATGCGGGGCAGCGTGACGCCGGGCTGACCGTTCTGGATCAGCGACCAGGTGAAGGCATCGACGAAGGTCGAGAAGATCGTCGCGACCACGAAGGCGAGGATCGTCAGGATCAGCCCGCTGACCCGCGGCAAGCGCCGGAAATAGCCATAGAAGGTCGAGAGCAGCAGCGTGACGCAATAGCCGACGATCGCTTCGACGATCACGGGAATGATCGTGTCGAGCGACAGGTTGGTGAGCGTCGAGGCGCCGCGCAGCAGCAGATAGCCGGTCCAGCCGACCGCCTGCAGCGTCCAGAAGGCGCGGCTCTTGTTCTCGAAGAAGGGGCGCACGTTGAGCGCCGGGCGGGTGGGGGCGGGAAGGGTCGCCATATAGCCGGCGTCTCTACACGCGTGCGCACCGCCGTGCAAAACAGAAGGGCCGCCGCTCCGATGATGGAGCGACGGCCCTGTTCGTCAGACCGTGTCGGTCAGGTCGATCAGAAAGCGGTGTTCACCGACATGATGAACGCGCGCGGGCTGCCGATCTGCACGAACGGGATCGTGTTGTTGTAGGTCAGCGTCGAACCGCCGTTGAAGCCGCCGACGTAGAACTTGTTGAACGCGTTGACGACGTTCAGCTGCAGGTAGGTCTTGTTCTTGCCGCCGATGCCGACCCAGTCGAGCGCCAGACGGGCGTCGAAGTCGACGACCGTGTAGCCCGGCGCCGTGGCGCCCCAGGTCTGGACCAGGATACCGCGCGTGCCGGTGTAGGTGGCGGGCACGTCGTTCACGGTCGGGCAAACGTTGTTCACAAGCGACACGGTGCAGCCGAAGTTCGGCAGGTTCTGGTCGTTGACGTAACGACGGCCGGTGCGCTTCGCCTGGACGCCCAGTTCGAGCGGGCCCAGCGTCGCCTGGATGCGACCACCGAAGGTGTACACCGGCGCGCCCGATTCACGCTTGCCGGCGGTCTGCGCCAGGATCGGGGCGCCAGCGACCGTGCAGTTGTTGGTCGTGTTCGCCGCGGTCAGCGTCTGCGGGCAGCGGCCGATCTCGACGTTCGTCTTGATCTCCGACTTCAGATACGAACCGTATGCATAGAACAGCAGTTCGCGGATCGGACGATACGAGATGCTGCCGTCGATGCCATACTTATCGACGCGACCCAGGTTGCGATAAATCGTCTGCTGCGTGTCGATGTCATAGGCGCTCGCCAGACGGTTTTGGAAGCGGGTATACCACGGACCCAGCGACGCCTGAATGCGGCTGGAGGTGTAACGGATGCCCGCGTCGAAGTTGTCCGTCGTTTCCGGCTTCGGGTTCGCGGGGGTGGTGTTCTGCGGATAGTAGAACGCCTGATACAGGTTGTCCGTACCCGGGACCTGGATACCCTTCGAATAGTTGCCGAAGATGCTGACCGCGTCGGTGACTTCGTAGGTCAGGCCGCCTGCCGGCAGGATGCGGTCATACTTGTAGACACGGTTCTGCGGCGCGGCATAGCCGGTCACGGTCGGAACCGCCGTGGTGCCGCCCACGACATACGGGAAGGCTGCCGCATAGGCCGCGTTCTGAGCGCCCGATGCGATACAGTCGACGTTGCCGCCGGCCGACGTGGTAAAGCAATAGTTCGTCAGGTCGCGCTTGAACCACTTGCCGGTCACCGACGCTTCGACGCGCAGCTTGCTGTCGAAGAAGTTGCCGATGTACTGCGCGAAGCCCTGGTTCAGGATCGCCTTCGAGAAGCGGTTACGCTTCTGCAGGACGCCGCCGTTGATGGCGAGGATGCCATTGTTGACCGGGAAGACGTCGAACGGCTTGCCGTTCGCCTGCAGGAAGCCCAGCTCGCCGGTCTGCTTGTGACGGCCGTAATCGAGCGTGTAGCCGACGCGGATGCTCTGCGTATCCGAGAAATTGTAGCGCAGCGAGGCGATCACGCCGTAGCGATTGGTGATCGTCTGGCTGGGGGCCAGCAGGGTCACGCCATTGCTCGACGTCGCGCTGGTGCAGGACACGGCGCCGGTCGTCGCGTTGGTCTGCAGGGCGCAGGTGTCGAGCACGTCACCATCGCCGTTCAGGTCGCGGCCGAAATAATACTGGTTGCCGATATAGCCATAGATCGGCGTCGTGACGGCGGGCAGACCCGACGTCGACGTACCACGCACCCAGCCGCCTTCACGCGCGGTCACGGTGCCGCCGCCGTTGGCCTTCGTGTACTGATACGACGGATCGACGAACAGCGTCAGCTTATCGCTGAGCGAAAAGCGCGAATTGACGCGAATGTTAGCGGTGTTCGACGGGTTGTAGCGCTCGTCGAAGCTGCTGCCGCAGGCGCTGCCGTTGTTCGAGTTACCCGGCGCGTTGACGATCGCGGGCTGGTCGGCGACGCCGGCGCGTCCGACTGCGATCTGGCAGCGCGCAACCGAATAGGGCAGCTCGTCGCGGCTGCGCGGGAAGCGGTTCAGGCTGCCGGTGCCTGCGGTGCGGGCAACGCCGGTCACCAGCGTTGGGGCGGCAGCGTTCGCGCCGGTTCCACCGGTCGAGGTGTATACGAAATCTTCGTTCCGCAGCGGCGCCGAACCGAAGAAGTTGTTGCGGTTCTGGTTGTAGTGGCCCGAAACCGAAATGAAGTCCTTGCCGCTGCCGATCGGCTGATAGATCTTGGCGTTATACTGCTGCTTGTTGATGCGGCCGAAGTTGTTGAACACGACGTCATTGGTCGCGCTCGAACCCGAGAACCAGGCCTTGGTGCCCCAGGGGGTGAACACGCCGGTGTTGACCAGGCCAAAGACGCGGAAGAACTTATAGTCGCCGATCGAGCCGACCATGCGCGCACCGAATTCGTCGGTGGGGATCAGCGTGCGATAGTTGACGGTCGAACCCGACGCCGAGGCGGTGGGCGAGTCGGGGTCGGTCGAGCCGAGGTTGACGTTGACCTGCTCGATCAGCTCGGGGTCCAGCTGCTGGTTCGAATAGATGGCATAGTTGCCGGTGTCGTTCAGCGGGATGCCGTCGAACGTCTGGCTGATGCGGCTGCTGTCGAAGCCGCGGATGGTCAGCGTGCCGCCCGCCGAACCGAACGGATCGTTGTTCTGGAAGCTGACGCCCGGCAGCTGGTTGATGATGTCGTTGATCGTCTGACCAGGGGTCTGGTGCGAGATGAACGTCTGGTTGAGGACCTGCTTGTTCTTCGACGTGTTCGGAATGTCCACGCCGCCGACGCCGGGTTCGCGCGCGCCGGTGACGACGATGTCACCCGAACCGACGGTGTCGGCTTCGGTCGAACCGGTCGATTGCGCGAAGGCGGCACCCGGCAGCATGAGCGCGGCGAAGGCAACGCCGCAAGCGAAAGTCATACGCATCTGATCTTGTCCCCTTTGAGCATGGTGCTCTTGGATTCGCGGCTCGTGTTTTTTGCCGTTGCCGCGGCCCATGTGAGATCAATATTGCGAGTTTGTGACAATCAAAGGGCAGCGACGTTGACCGGCGTCGCTTCGTCCCGCTGCGTTGCAAAAAGGCAACGCCCCCGGTTC
>CAJYLQ010000020.1 GCA_913775975.1 uncultured Sphingomonas sp.
GCCCGCGGCCCCCGGAAGCGGTGACACCGCCATTACCGGCCTCCGGTTCCGCTTCGCTCCACCTACGCCCGGCAATGGCGGCGGAGACGACAATGCACTGACTAACAAGCCGGACCACCCGGTGGGGCTGCTGACGATGGCCGATCAGCTGGCCGGGATCGCCGGCCAGTTCATCCTCTCGATCAACGCGACCGCGTTCATCCGCGAGACCTTCGCCGCCTTCGACATCGAGGAGGTGGACACGACCTGGACAGTGTCAGCAGCCGCGATCGGCCGCGCGACCGCCGCGAAGGAGTTGATCATCCGCAATCGGCCGCGCTGATCGGGAGCAGCGCGGCCGATCGCCTTCCTACTGTACCTGGCCGAATTGGCTGATGATCCGCAGCGCGTCCGCGCGCTGACCGTCGATGTAACTTTGCCAATCGGACGCGCTGCCGATCTGCCCGTCGAGATAGCCTTCCGCCTCGCCGGCCTTGTCATTGCACGGCGTCACCTTCGACCAGTCCTTTCCCGCCCCAGGGGGAAGAGCGATCACGGTATCGCGAACCGGAATCTCTGTCCCGTCGGCAGTCGTAAGCGTCAAGGTTCTCACCAACACGCGGCGAACGTTGCGAAAGTGGCAACTCCGGTCGTCTGGCCAACGCGCGTTACCGTCTTGTTGGATCGACAGCGTCGCGGTCACCTTGATGCTCAACCTTCCGGTGGCACGCGTGCCATTGGCCATCTTGATCGCAAGCGTGTCACCATAGACTTCACGGGTCACGCTTCGATCATCTGGCCAAGCCCAAGCCGGTGACGTCAGCGCTGTCGTCAACGCGAATAGCCCGGCAATTTGGATCATCCTACGCATGGAAGTTCCCCACGTTGAAATAGGTCGAGTCGACCCGCGTTAAGGATACTTGCACTGCGCTGATACGACATCCGTCGGACCGACATCTTTACCGAAGAAATGGGGTATTTTGCATCCATTTTGGGGGCACGGCGTCGTCGATGACCCGCGGAAATGCATGCCTGTGGCGGAGGGTGTCTCCGCCTTTACCCCGCGTTCGGAGCCGCGTAGATAAGTTCAATCGGCTCGCCGTGCTTTTGCAGTTCGACCCGGGCAACACCTTGCTGTGCCAGTCGTCGCCCAGCCTCGCGCATGTTTGAAGCGTAATCCGGCGGCGCAAGGATACTCCCTACCTGACGACCGATCCGCGTGAAATCGATGTGCACCCAGCTTGCGGCACAATGCTGTGGGAAGTGCACGTTCAAAAAAGAACTACTCACGGCGAATGGCGTCCAAAGCCCGTTGCCGTTAATGACGGGTCGGAATGGCGGCAGGAATTGAGCAGTCTGGGAAGGAGCCATCAGACCCGCCTCGACCAGCCGCTTCCACCGTTCAAACCCCTCGCCCCTCTGAAAATCCGCAGTGAAATCGACCGCCTCGCCTACGCTCTTAGCCCAGACAATAGAGAAATCTTGTGCGATCGACTGGTCGAGTTCCGCGACCGCCCTGATAGTTGCAAGCGAGAAAGATCCAGGCCGTACCACTTCCCCGGCGAGGATGCGTCCAAACAGGTCTTGCAGTTTATCCGAGGATGCGTCGTCGGCGAATCGCATGAACGTGTTCATCCAGTCGTCCCCAGGCGCCGCAGCGGGTGCGCCGTCCGCCGCCTGCTTCGCTGCATGTTCTGCTGCCTTCTGTGCAACCTGAACCCTGTTCCGCGCCTTGCGAATGGTCGTCGGTAAGTAAATTTCCGCCGCCGCCTACATAACCAACGGATCCTTCAAGGCTTCGTCTGCCACACCCTTCGCCAAAAGCGCCGCCACAGCCGAGCGCGCAGACGTGGTATCGTCTATTGCCTGCGCAGGACGCTTGATCCACGCGGCTGGAATAGAGGTTAGTCCTCCCAAAAGGGTGTTCAGAGCCTTGAACAGCCCCACCTTGATCGGGGCAGGAAGGTGCTCGGCAGCTTGCCCGACCACCTCTAAAGTGCTTACTTCCCTTTCAGACATTGCGCTCTCCCGCTTGAGGTATTCTTGGCATACCGCTTATCAACAGACTTTCCGGATTAATCAGATTGGTGGACGGCCCAGTATCCGGCCAACATTGCCTTCTGTATCTTGTTATGGCTTGATCACTAAATCTACTGTTTCGCTCAGGATCGGACCCAATACGCTCTCCAAGCGCCCGCATGCATCGGCAATGGCAACATCAATTTCATTCACGCTGCCCGTGCCGGTTACGTATCCTTCCCACAAATTTCTGCGAATTAACTCGGAAAATGCAGGATCGGAACCTGTGTCCCGTGTATACGCTTCGGCCGCTGCCCAGACCGCCGCTCGTTGGCGCCACAGAATCTTCAACTGCTTTTCTACCTCGGCACCGAAATAGGCGCGGGCTTTTGGCATCAGCGCGATCAACTGGGCGAGGCTGGCCGCTTCGAGCTGAATCCTATCGAACACGGCGCGTCCATAGATCGCCTGCTGTCTCAATCTCTCTGGCACACGCGCCATCCACTCCGGATCGTCCGCAACCAAACTTTTCCGCGCGACTTCTAGCGCTCCTCCCTGCATCATGGGATTACGGATGTGGCTGAAAGCTAAGCGCGCGCGGTAGGCCACGTCCAGAATGTTCTCAGCCGTGTCCAACTTACGCTCGCCGATCTTTTGCCTGCGCCAGAGGCGAAACGCATCGACGCCCTTCGTGGCGACATAAATAACGGCGCCAGCCTGCGCGAAGCCGGCCCAAGCCTGCATCCAATTTCCTGTCGCAGCCCAGTCAATCTCCATCGCCGATCCTTCGACTCCAATCACTTCGAGGAAGCGTTATGCTGACCAACGCCGTGGTGTCACGCGTGCGGCCCAAGCCGCGCGCCTACAAGCTGTTCGATGGCCGGGGGCTGTTCCTATTCGTCGCGCCGTCCGGACTGCGTTCCTTCCGCTGGCGGTTCCGCCTGGGCGGGAAGGAGCAGCTGCTGACGATCGGCAGCTTTCCGGAGGTGTCTCTGGCCGACGCCCGCGCCCGGTGCGACGTCGCGCGCGAGCAGCTTGGCCGGGGCGAGGATCCGCGCGCTGCGCGTTCCGGTACTGCCTTCGACGCGGTGACCGTCGAACGCGCAGCGCGTGCCTGGCACGCCCACCGCCGGTCGGACTGGACGCCGGTCCACGCGGCCGACGTGATCGCCAGCCTGGAGCGCGACGTCTTCCCCGCGATCGGCGCGCTACCGCTCGCCGAGGTGACGCGGCCGCTCGTCCTGGCGACGCTTCGCGCGATCGAGGCGCGCGGCCGGATCGAGACGGCGCGGCGCATCCAGCAGCGCATCAACGCCGTCTTCGCCTTCGCCCGGTCGGAGGGCTGGTGCGATCACGATCCCGCCGGCGACGTCGCCGAGGCACTGAAGCGCGCGCTGGCGCCGCGGCGCCAGCCGGCGATCGTCGACGCCGGCGAGCTGCGCCAGCTGCTCGCCGCGGCGGGGCTGGTCGACGCGCCGATCGCGGTGAAGCTGGCGTCCCGCTTCCTTGCGCTGACCGCTGTCCGCCTGGCCGCCGTGCGCGGCGCGCGGTGGGAAGAGATTGAGGACCTGGGCGGCGCCGCGCCGGTCTGGCGCGTGCCGGCGGCGCGGATGAAGCTGGCGGCGGCGAAAAAGGTGGACGCGGCGAACGACCACCTCGTGCCGCTGTCGACGCCGGCGGTCGAAATCCTGCGAGACGCGCGCGCGCGGGTGTCTCCCGCCGGCGGGCTCATCTTCCCCGGCGTGGCGGAGGGCGCGATCGGGCGGCTCTATGCCCGCGCCGGCTTCGCCGGCCGCCACGTGCCGCACGGCTGGCGGGCCAGCTTTTCGACGATCCTGAACGAGGCGCTCCCCGGCGAGCGCGGCGCGATCGATCGCGCGCTCGGCCACGTCGGCGGCGGCCGCGACGAGGAGGCGGACGGGATCAACCGCAAGGTGGAGGGCGCCTACAATCGCGCGACCCACCTGCCCCGCCGGCGGCGGCTGTTTGATGAGTGGGCGTCGATCGTCGCATAGCGAGGGTGGATCCGCTCCGCGGATCGCGATGTTCGCAAGCCAAGTCCTGCCGCCGTCCCGATTGGGATCGATTTAGGGAAGTGTCCGGGTTTGGTGGTTAGCTGCCGTTGAGATGATTTGTTAATTCCTCGACAGAGCGCTTGAAATCCTCGTCAAAAAATCGGCCAAGTTCCTCAACCTCCCGTTCTTCAGCCATTGATCCTGGCTCGAAGCGCACACGATCTACATCACGCCCGAAGCGCACCTGACTGCCGCCGAGAACGTGATCCGACTGGCTTTCGATGCCTGTGAAGCCGATCACCGGGTCGTCTAGTGACGAACCGCCGCATTTTACCCACAGATTCAAAATCTGACGACAGCCAAGGATCAAGTCTGCACCCGTAAGGCGATCTTCGACTATGCTCGTGCGAAAATTGGCCGTGACAGCCCGCAGGTCGGCTGCGGCCTGTTCTAATTGCGGTGCATCTATCGACATGCCCTGATTGTTAAGGCGGGCAGCGAACATCCGCAATTGGGCGCTTCCGGCCATTCCCAATTCGGAAAGGCCAGCGAAGCAGCCAAGGCTTTGCCATCGGGATAGGGAAATGGGAATGTCGCTATTCCCTGATCCTTGCCATCGCGATCGGCTAGGCGAGACAGGGGGCATGATCCACGAAGCTGAGATAGCGCGGGCAGAGGAGGTGTTGCGGGCGGCGATGCTCGCCGGTGACGTGACCGCTTTGTCGGCGCTGATCGATGACCGTCTCGTGTTCACCGGCCCTGATGGAACGGTCATAGGGAAGGACCAAGACCTTTCGGCGCACGCATCGGGTATTCTGAAGCTGACTCAGATCGACCTGACGGAAGGGCAGTTTCATCCGGTCGGCGATATGGTGCTTGCAACCACGAAGGCCACGCTTGCCGGCACGTTTGGAGACATGACGATCGACGGAACCTACGCATACACACGCCTATGGTCGCGAGCTTCCGGGCAATGGCGTGTGGTAGCTGGTCAAGCTTCGCGGGTCGGCTGAGCTTTCCCGATTGGGGACAGCGATCGAGACGCCAAAGGCGTTCTCGGAATCGATCGAATTTGGGGAATTACGGCAGAGGAGGGTTGTTAGCGATTAGCACCTTCCCAATCGTTGTTCTGGATCGGACTGCTGGTGAAACGGTAGGATTCGTCGGGTAGCTTCGGCCATCAAATCGCAGCCGCGCTTCGTACCCCTTGGTGATCCCGCCACCCGCGACGTTGACACCCAGATCGCGCCATCCGCGCGTGGTCGTCGACAGGACCCGGATCGGCGGATGGGTAATGGAAATATTCGAAATTCGTCGATAGCCGGTTGGCGTCAGGGACAAGACATAGAGGGTGCAACCTCCGCTTCCGCAAAGGTCAGACTGACGGCCGCCAGCAGACGTGGACATAGCGTAAATCAACGCTTCTGGGAGGCTATCACCATTCAGGTCAACCAATGCGACGCTGTATCGAGTAAGATGATGGTCCTTCACAAAGGCCGTGATACCGGGCGCGGTCGCGAAGTTCGAGGACGCCGCGCTGACAAGCAACAGTGTTATCAGTGAAATCACGACCCACGATCTCCGTCAATTGTAGGGCAGTTCATAGGATGAATCCGCCCCCTGCGCTTCCCAAAAACGAAGGTTCAATGCGACGGTTGATTGGTTCGTCAGGCCGCATGCCACCTGGTGCGCGGCTTTCCCGGAACCCGTCCCCGAATGGTCATTCCCGAACCACCGCGCTCAACATGGAGAAGCGGGACCCTCCACAAGCGTGGAAGTAAAGGATCGCGCCGGGGGCGACGTCCGCGAATGACACGTGCCGGATCCGCGCTTGCTGCTTCCGGCAGCACCGTGGCGGCGCACGCCGCCACGCTCCGACCGCCGTGTCCTGGCGATCGGGTTGATCGGGTGGGCCCTTTCGGCCTGATTTCAGCGCATGGCCCCGCCTTCAGCGGGGCTATTCGTCAGATCTTCATTCCCTGAAGGTGGATAGAGCACATTTCATGTACTCGCGTTGGGAATGAGAGCGGAGACGCGGGCCAGCGTGGCGCGCAGCTCGGGGGACTGGATGACGGCCTCGGGAGCGCCCTGGGGCGGCCGCTTGGGCCCGAGGCGGCGCAGCTTGCACTGCAGCAGCTGCCAGAACCGCTGCCACGTCCGCTCGGCCATCCGGCGGCGGTGATCGAAGAAATAGGCGTTGCTGGTCTGCTCGCGCTGGGGCGCGAATTCGCCATCATTGCCGGTGCGCGTCGTCCGCCGGACCCAGTCGATGAAGCCGTGCTTCTTCAGGCGGCGGAGCGCGGCGATCGCGCTGTTGCGATGGCATCCCGCGTCGCCGGCGATCCGGTCGATCGACGGGAACAGCGCGCCGGTGGCGAAGTCGATCTTCTGCACCAGTGCCTTCAGCACCGTCACATCGATCCGGCGCAGGCGATCGCGCGCCCGGTCGATCAGCTCGCGCAGCTTGCTCAACTGCAGGCGGATCGCGGCCGGCCGGCCGATCGGCAGGCCCCCGCCCTCCAGCTCGGCGTTGAGCGCCGCATATTCCTCGCGCGCCAGGCGCACCCGGACATGCGGCAGCTCGCGCCAGCTTTCGCGATACATTTCCTCGGCGGCGGCGATCAGCGCGTCGCGATGCGCGAGGCCCTCACCCACCGTGCCGTCGCCGATCCGCGCCCACGGCTTCGCGCGGGGATCGTGCTCGTCATAGCTGTGCCGGTGAGGCACGCGGCGGCCTTCGCCCTGATCGGGGCCACGCCGGCCCCCGGACAGCGCGCCGGCGGCGCCCTTGAGGATATTGGAAACGTCGCGCCGGGAGGGCGCGCCAGTCGATTGGGTATGCGACATCGTGTCGGCTCCCGGATCGGAAGTCGATGGGCGCACGAAAGCGCCGGCTGACCACCGTCGGTCAGCCGCCGCGCGTGCGGTGCGGTCGCGCGTCAGGCGCGCGGATGGATGGGATGCAGACGCGCGTCATGGCGGCCCGCGCGGACGCGCGCACCGGTACTGTTCGGGAACAGACTGTGCCGACTCATGTGCCGACGCGAACCGCCGCGACTTACGCGTTTCGCGTGTTCTGGAGGATCGGAAAACGCCGGAAAACCACGAGAAACGTGGTGCCCCCGAGAGGACTCGAACCTCCGACCTGCGGTTTAGGAAACCGTCGCTCTATCCGGCTGAGCTACGGGGGCACTGGCGACGGCCCCGGATAGGCGCGCCGGACCGATGGGTCAACGACCCGCTTTCGTGCGGCCATACCGATGCCCGCACCCACGCCCTCAGTCGGTCGACAGCCCCCGATTCGCCTCCGCCGCGTGGGTGGCGCCCGGTTCGGATCGCTCGCCGCGCACTACGACGATGCTGCCGACGACGATCAGCAGCCCGCCCGCGATCAGCGGCGCGCCCGCCGGATCGCCGAACAAGCCGATCCCCACCACCGTGCCGACCAGTGGCTCGATATTGATGAACACGCCCGCGCTCGCGCTTTCGACGCGCGCCGCGCCATATTGCCACGCCGCCGTCGCCGCGAAGGTCGACAGCAGCCCCTGCCCCACGATCCCGCCCCAGGCGACCGGGCTGATCCGCACCGGCGGCAGCCCGTGCAGCATCAGCGCGACCGGCAGGATGACGATCGTCGCCACCACCAGCGTCACCGCCGGCACCGCCAGCGGATCGCGCGTCACCGGCGCGCGCTTCAGCACCAGCAGCCACGCGAGAAAGATGACGAGCGAGGCGAGCGACAGCGCGATCCCGATCGGCGTGCCCGCGCCGCCCGGCTTGCCCGCGATCAGCGCCGCCCCCACCGTCGCCGCCGCCACGCCGGCCCAGGAGGCGCGGCTGACCCGCTCGCCCGTCAGCCGCGCGCCGACCGCGACCAGCGCGGGCATCACGCCGACGAGCAGCGCCGCCAGCGTCACCGTCACCCCCGCCAGCCCCGCGAACTGGACGAGGAACGCCAGCCCGTAAAACGCGCCCGCCAGCAGCACGGCCGGATTGCGGAGCAGCGCCCGCGCCTCCGCCCGCAACGCGAACGGCAGCGACACCAGCGCCGCGACCGCGAACCGCCACAACACCAGATGCGCCGGCTCCACCTCGCGCAGCGCCAGCTTGCCCAGCGGAAAGCCTAGGCCCCAGAACAGCCCCGCCAGCGTCAACGCGGCAAAGGCCACGCCGCGCCCGCCCCCATGCGCCCCCATTTCGCTCACCCTGCCTCCGCTCAATTCACCTGATCCGGCGGCAGCACGGGCAGCGGCAGCGGCAGCAGCGGCACGCCCTCCGCCGCCAGTTCCCGCGCCTCCGCCACGCTGGCCTGGCCGTGGATCGTCGCGGCCGCCTCCTCGCCGCTATGCATCGCGCGGGCACGCTCGGCGAAGGCGGTGCCGACCCATTGCGACTTTTCCAGCAGCCCCGCCTGCATCCGCGCCAGCTGCGCCACCGCCTCCTTCAGCTTCGCCGCGTCGGGCGCGGCCTCGACGGCACGCTGGTTGCCTTTCGCCGCGACGGCGGGCGCCATCACCGCCTTGCCGATATCGGTGTCGCCGCAGATCGGGCAGGCGACATGGCCCGCCGCGCGCTGCGCCTCCCATGCCGCGCCGGATGCGAACCACGCCTCGAACACATGACCGGCCGGGCAGCGCAGGTCGAAGACGATCACCGCACCACCGACACGGGCGGGATCGCGCGGCGATGGCGCAGCGCCGGGATGCGCGCGCGCACGTCCGCGACCTGCGCCGGGTCCAGATCGACCAGCGCCAGCCCCGCCGGCTCGGCCATGTCGACCAGCACCGTCCCCCACGGGTCGATCGCCAGCGAATGGCCATAGGTCACGCGCCCGTCCTCATGCTCGCCCGTCTGCGCCGCCGCGAGGACGAACGCCCCCGCCTCGATCGCGCGGGCGCGCAGCAGCGTGTGCCAGTGCGCCGCGCCCGTCGGCCGGGTGAAGGCGGCGGGCACCGCCAGCACCGTCGCGCCCGCATCGCTCAGCGCGCGGAACAGGTCGGGGAAGCGGATGTCGTAGAAGATGGTCAGGCCGACCATGCCGACCGGCGTGTCGACCACCACCGCCGTCTCGCCCGGCGTGTAGCTGGCCGATTCGCGCCAGCTCTCGCCCGTCGGCAGGTCGACGTCGAACAGGTGCAGCTTGTCGTATCGCGCGCGGATCGCGCCATCGGCATCGATCACGAAGGCGCGGTTCGCCAGCCGGCCATCGTCGCGCCGCACCGCCAGCGATCCCAGATGCACCCAGATGCCGTGCCGCGCCGCCGCCTCGCGCACCGCCGCCAGCACGCGGTCGTCCGCCTCCGCCGCGATGGACGCCGCCCCGCGCGCGCGGTTCCGGTCCATCAGGCCGGACATTTCGGGCGTGAACAGCATCGCCGCGCCATCACCCGCCGCGCGCGCGATCGCATCGGTCAGCGTGCGGGCGTTGGCGGCCGGATCGATCCCGGCCGTCATCTGGAGCAGCGCCGCCCTCACGTCGAAAGCAGGGGATCCAGTCCGCCGGCCCTGTCCAGCGCCGCCAGATCGTCCGACCCGCCGATATGCCGCCCGTCGATGAACACCTGCGGCACGGTGGTGCGGCCATCGGCGCGCTGGATCATCTCCGCGCGCTGCGGACCGCCCATCGTGATGTCATATTCCTCGGGCCGGACGCCCTTGGACGCCAGCAGCTGCTTGGCGCGCGTGCAATAGGGGCAGAACGCCTTGGTATAGATTTCAACCTTCGCCATGCCTGTTCAGGTGAGATGCGCGGGCACGCTTGTCAATCAGGGTTCATCCGGCAGCACCCGCGCCCAGCACAGGATCGTGACGGAGGCCGCGCCCGCCGCCAGCAGCGCGCGCGTACACGCCGCCGCCGTCGCGCCCGTTGTATAGACGTCGTCGACCAGCAGGATCGCGCGCCCGCGCACCCGCATGCGCCGCTCGGCCGGGACCAGGAACGCCCCCTGCACCGTCCGCGCCCGCGCGCGCCGGCCCAGCCCGCGCAGCAGCCGCGTCGGCCGCCGCCGCTCCAGCAGCAGCGGATCGTGCGACAGGCCCGTGGCCCGCGCCAGCGCGTCGGCGATCAGCGCCGCCTGGTTGAAGCCGCGCCGCCACAGCCGCGCGCGGTGCAGCGGCACCGGCACCAGCAGCGCGTTCGGCGCGTCCATCGGCACCAGCCGCGCCATCGCCCGCGCCATCGTTCCCGCCAGCGCGATCCGTCCGCCATGCTTCAGCCGCACCGCCAGCCGCCCCGCGACCGGGCCATAGGCGACCGCCGCGCGCACCCCCGCATGGCGCGGCGGCTTCGCGGCGCAGGGGGCGCAGACCGCGCCCTCGCAGCGATCATGGTCGAACGGCACGTGGCACGCCGCGCACCAGGGCGGCCCCAGGAAGCGCAGCCCGCGCCAGCAGTCCGCGCAGAAGCGGTGATCCGCTGCCACCGGCACGCCGCATCCCGCGCAGCGCGGCGGCAGCGCATAGGCGGCCATGCGGGCCAGCGGCTCGATCAGGCGGCGCAGCATCACGCCGCCGCTTGTCGCCGGGGATGCGAGGGGGCACAAGCGCGCGCATGGCCGCCCCCGACATCTTCGACCGCGCGCTGCGCCGCGCCCGCCGCGATCGCGCCGCCAGGGGCTTCGCAAGCCACGATTTTCTGCGCGCCGCGATGCTCGACGGGATCGCCGACCGGCTGGCGACCGTGACGCGCGACTTCACCGACTTCCTCGATATCGGCAGTTTCGACGGCGGCTTCGCGCCCCCGCCCGGCGCGCGGATCGCACGGCTGGATGCCGGCCGGTCCTTCGCGAAGGCGAGCGGCGGCGTACAGGGGGACGAGGATCGCCTGCCCTTCGCGGACGGCGCGTTCGACTGCGTCGTCAGCGCGGGCGTGCTCGACCAGGTCAACGACGTGCCCGGCGCGCTGGCGCTCGCGCGGCGGGCGTTGCGGCCCGACGGCCTGTTCCTGGCGGCGTTCGTCGGCGCCGGCTCCTTCCCCACGCTGCGGCGCGCCTTCGCGGAGGCGGAGCGGGAGCGGCCGGTCGCGCGCACGCATCCGCAGATCGACGTCCGCTCCGCCGGCGACCTGCTGATGCGCGCCGGCTTCGCGCTGCCGGTCGCGGATATCGAGACGCTGGATATCGGCTATCCCGACCTGTTCCGGCTGATCGAGGATCTGCGCGGCATGGCCGGCACCGCCATCCTGGCGGACCGGCATCCGCTGTCCCGCGAAGCGCTGGCCCGCGCCGCCACGGTCTTCGCCGACGCCGCCGGCCCCGACGGCCGCATCCGCGAGCGGGTGGAGATCATCTTCTGCACCGGCTGGTCACCCGACCCCAGCCAGCCCAAGCCCGCCCGCCCCGGCAGCGCGACCGCCTCACTGGCCAGCCAGATCGGGCGCTGAGGGCGCAGGGACGGAAGCCGGCTGCCGCTCCACCAGCGTGCGGCCCTACACTTCCCGTGATGACCGTAGGTCCGGATCGCGTCCCTGCGCAGCGCATCCAGATCCCGTTCGTCGGCCACGCCGATATAGGATCGGGCGGGAACCTCGCCCGCCGGGCAACGGGTCAACGCCGCGCCGTCTTCGGCAGCGACGATATTGTAGCTGCCCGCAGCGTTGCGGCGGAGCCAGTAGATACTCTCGCGGGGCAGGGCATATGTGTGCTGGACCGCCAGCGTCCATACGCTCCTGCCGGGGGATACGCCGTCGATCACCCGCCGCACGTCCAGCGCAACGAGCCACGGCCACGACATGACGATACAGTCGCTGCCGCAGTCGCCGATCACGCTCGGGATCTGATCGACCGGCCGTGCGCGGACTTTCGCGTCATAGCAGGGCCGCTCCGCCGCCGCTGCCGACCATGCGATCAGGCCGATCGCCGCAGCGGCTGTCCGAAGAATAAAATCGAGCATACTGGCAGGCTTAGCGGAAATGTCATGCCGCCGAAACTGCGCGCCTCGATCGGCAAACCCGCCCGCCGCACATCGATGCGGCGGGCGAGCGGTTACCCGATCAGCGGATATCCAGCATCACCACCGACTTGGGCGGCAGCGTCACCGTCAGCGTGCCCGCCGCCATCGTCGCGCCAGTGAACGCCGTCGGACGCACCGTGTCGGGCGCGTCGAACGTGTTGTGCGCGTCCATCGCCTGCGCGGTCAGGATGCGGCCCGTGACCGCGCTGCCGGTCACGCCGTCCAGCTTCACCGTCACCGTCGCGGGCTGGTTGGGATCAACGTTCGTCAGGCCCATATGGACGACGCCGTCGGTGCCCCGCACCGCGCTGGCGCTGACCGCCTTCAGCGTCCACTCGTTCTTGTTGTACCAGCGCGACTGCACGTCGACCGGCAGGACGATGCCGTCCTGATAGTCCTTGTACAGGTCGAACACCCAATAGGTCGGCGTCTTCACCATGCGGTTGCCGTCGGTCAGCAGCATCGCCTGCAGCACGTTGACCATCTGCGCGATGTTGGCGCCGCGCAGGCGATCGGTGTGGCGGGCGAAGATGTCGAAGTTCAGGCTCGTCACCAGCGCGTCGCGCAGCGAGTTCTGCTGATAGAGGAAGCCCGGATGGCTGCCCGGCTCCTGATCGTACCAGGTGCCCCATTCGTCGACCAGCAGCGCGACCCGCTTCTTGGGATCGTACTTGTCCATCCGCGCGGCGTGCTCGGTGATATAGCCGTCCATCTTGACCGTCTTGGCCAGCGTGCGCGCCCACTGGTCCTCGTCGAACCCGGTCGCCGCGCCCTTGTGGTTCCAGTCATAGGGGATGGTGTAGTAATGGACGCCGATGCCGTCGAAATGCCCGCCGGCATCGCGCATCATCACGTCGGTCCAGTTATAGTCGTCGGCATTGGCGCCGCTGGCGACCTTCATCACCGATTGCCCGGCCGGCATCTTGATGAAGGTGGAATACCGGCGCGTCACGTCCGCCGCATATTCCGGCCGCATGTTGCCGCCGCAGCCCCACAGCTCGTTGCCGATGCCGAACATCGCCAGCTTCCACGGCGCCTTGCGGCCGTTGGCGGCGCGCTCCTTGGCCAGGCTCGACCCGGTGGGGGAGGTCATGTATTCGACCCACTCCGCCATCTCGTACGGCGGCGCGCTGCCGACATTGCCGCTGACATAGGCCTCGGCGCCGACCATCTCGGCATAGTTCATGAACTCGTGCGTGCCGACCGCATTGTCCTCGGTCACGCCGCCCCAGTTCGTGTTGATCTTGATCTTGCGCTTGCCCGGCTCACCGATGCCCTCGCGCCAGTGATATTCGTCGGCGAAGCAGCCGCCCGGCCAGCGGATCACCGGCGTGCGGATCGCCTTCAGCGCGTCCAGCACGTCGCGGCGATAGCCGTTGACGTTGGGCACCTTGCTGTTCCTGCCCACCCAGATGCCGCCATAGATGCCGGTGCCCAAATGCTCCGCGAACTGGCCGAAGATGCGCTTGTCGAACTTGGGCGCGGGGCGGTCGCCATGCACCGTCACCTGATTCGCGTCCGCCGACATGTCCGTCGCGGGCATCGTCTGGGCGATGGCCGGCGCCGCCAGCACAAGCGCCAGCGCGCTCAACATGATTCGCATGATCCTATCTCTCCCTTGGAACATTTATCTCGCTGTTGTCGGACAATAGCCGCACCCGCCACCTTCGCAAGGCGGTTGTTCGCGATCGACAGGCGGCGCGACGTCGTCGGATTGCATTACGCCGACAAATGCCGTCTAACCGGCGTCGAACATCGGCGGCAGGACGGACCCGCGCGAACGACGCGGGCCATCGGTTGGAGAGGACGGGCACCATGCCGGCGCCCCGCCCCTCCCCTTGCCCCAAGGTTGGAGGAATGCCGTGATCGTTACCCGTCGCCTGCTGCTGGCCGGCACCAGCATCGCCGCGATGGCGGGCCCCGCCATCGCCGCCACATCCGCCGTGCCGATCAGCGGCGTACGGGTCACGCCCGTCCCCGCGCGCCATGTCCACCTGAAACCGTCCGTCTTCGCGGACGCGTTCGCCGCCAACCGGCGCTATCTGCTGTCGCTCGACCCGGAGCGGTTGCTCCACAATTTCTACCTGTCCGCCGGCCTGCCCGCGCCCAAGCCCGGCTATGGCGGCTGGGAGTCGCGCGGCATCGCGGGACATTCGCTCGGCCACTGGCTGTCGGGCTGCGCGCTAACGATCGCCAACACGGGCGATCGCCAGCTTGCCGCCAGCCTGGACCATGCGCTCGCCGAAATGGCGCGCATCCAGGCCGCGCATGGCGACGGCTATTGCGGCGGCACCACCGTCGACCGCGACGGCAAGACGATCGACGGGAAGATCGTGTTCGAGGAGGTGCGCCGCGGCGACATCCGATCGGGCGGGTTCGACCTCAATGGCGGCTGGGTGCCGCTCTATACCTGGCACAAGGTCCATGCCGGCCTGCTCGACGCGCACAATCTGGCCAACAACCCGCGCGCGCTGCCGATCGCGATCGGCCTCGCCACCTATCTGGCGGGCGTGCTGGAGCCGCTGGACGATGCGCAGATGCAGCGCGTGCTGGCGGCCGAACATGGCGGCCTGAACGATACCTATGCCGAAACCTACGCGCTGACCGGCAATCCCCGCTGGCGCGCGATGGCGGAAAAGATCCGGCACAAGGCGGTGCTCGATCCCCTTACCGCGCAGCAGGACAGGCTGGCCGGCCTCCACGCCAATACGCAGATCCCGAAGCTGATCGGCCTTGCCCGCCTGCACGAGGTGACGGGTAACCCGAACCACGCCACCGCCGCCCGCTTCTTCCACCAGCGCGTCACGCAGCATCACAGCTACGCGATCGGCGGCAATTCCGAACGCGAGCATTTCGGCCAGCCCGACCAGCTGTCGAAACGCGTGACGGAGGCGACGTGCGAGGCGTGCAACAGCTACAACATGCTGAAGCTGACCCGGCACCTCTATGGCTGGCAGCCGCGCGCCGACTGGTTCGATTTCTACGAACGCGTGCAGCTGAACCACATCCTCGCGCATCAGCGCCCCGATACCGGCCAGTTCGTCTATTTCATGCCGCTCGCCGCCGGCGCCCGCCGCAGCTATTCGACCGGCGAGGAAAGCTTCTGGTGCTGCGTCGGCTCCGGCATGGAAAGCCACGCGAAACATGCCGATTCGATATACTGGCAGGATCCGCGGACGCTCTACGTGAACCTCTACATCCCCAGCAGCCTCGACCTTGCCGATCGCGGGCTGGCGCTGGACCTCGATACGAAGATGCCGATGGAGGGCGCCGCCACGCTCACCGTCCGCCGCGCGCCGCGCACCGCGACGGCGCTCGCGCTGCGCCTGCCCGGCTGGACGCGGAACCCGATGGTGGAACTGAACGGCAAACCCGCGCCGGCCGTGATGCGCGATGGCTATGCGGTGATCGCGCGGCGCTGGCAGGCGGGCGACACGGTGCGGCTGACGCTGCCGATGGCGCTGGTGGCCGAACCGATGCCGGACGATCCCACCATGGTATCCTTCCGCCACGGCCCGCTCGTGCTTGCCGCCGACATGGGCCCGGCCGCCAAGCCGTTCGAGGATCTGGGGCCCGCGCTCGTCGTCTCGGGTGCGCCCGCCGCCGCGCTGTCGGGCGGCAAGGGGCTGCGCTATGCCGCGAAATCGGCGCTGGGGGAGGATCTGACGCTCTCGCCCTTCTTCCCGCAATATGACCGCCGCACCGCCGTCTATTTCCCCACCTTCACGCCCGAACGCTGGGGCACGGAGAAGGCGGCCTATGTCGCCGCGCAGCAGCGCTACCGCGCGCTCGCCCGCCGCACCGTCGACACCATGTACCTCGGCGAAATGCAGCCGGAGCGCGACCACGCCTTCACCGCGTCGAACAGCGAGGCGATCCAGATCAACGGCCGCTCCGCGCGCCAGCTGAAGCCGGGTGAGACGATGGCGATGACGCTCGCGCGCCGGCCCGGTCCGGCGGTGCTGCGCGTCGTCTATTGGGGGCATGACGTCGATCGTGACATCGCGATCAGCGTCGACGGCCAGCCGCTCGTCACGGAAACGCGCAAGGGGCCGGGCCGCGACGGCTTCGTCGAGGTCGATTATCCGCTGCCCTCGGCGGGCGCGCAGGGCAAGCCCGATGCCGTGATCGGCTTCCGCGCGGTACGCGGCGACACGATCGTCTACGAGGTGCGCATGTTGACCGCGCCCGACGCCGCGCCGACCACCTCGCTGACCTGAAGGGGAACATGATGTTGAAGACCGCGATCCTGTCCGCGCTGGTCGCGATGACGCCGGCGGCCGCCGCGGCGCAGGCGGCTCCCGCCAGCGCCACACAGGCCACACCCGCCTGGGCCGCGCCGCATCGCGGCAACCCGATCCTGCCCGGCTATTTCGCCGACCCCTCGATCGTCGAGGACAGGGGCGAATATTTCATCTTCGCCACGATCGACCCGTGGGGCGGCGACACGCTGGGCCTGTGGCGGTCGCGCGATCTGCGCAACTGGACCTTCTCCACCCCCAACTGGCCGACCAAGGCCGCCGCGACCAGCCCGACCTCGGGCGATTCCAAGGTCTGGGCCCCCTCCGTGGTGAAGGGGCGCGACGGCCGCTTCTGGATGTACGTGTCGGTCGGCAGCGAGGTGTGGGTCGGCGTCGCGGACCGTCCCGGCGGCCCGTGGCGCGATGCCAATGGCGGCAAGCCGCTGATCCCCGGCAATTTCCGCCCCGGCTATCACATGATCGACGCGGAGGCGTTCATCGACGATGACGGGCAGGCCTATCTCTACTGGGGCTCGGGCCTCAACTGGGTGAACGGCCATTGCTTCGTCGTGAAGCTGAAGCCCGACATGGTCACCTTCGACGGCGAGCCGAAGGACGTGACGCCGGCCCATTATTTCGAGGGGCCGTTCATGTTCAAGGCGAACGGCACCTATTTCCTGACCTATAGCTGGGGCAACACGACCAAGGACACCTATCAGGTTCGCTACGCCGTCGGCACCTCCCCCATGGGCCCCTTCGTCGAGCCGGAGGACAAGCCCCTGCTGTCGACCGACGCGGCGAAGGACATTATCAGCCCCGGCCATCACGCGATCGTGCGGATCGGCGGCAAGCCCTTCATCCTCTATCACCGCCAGGCGCTGCCCTTCCCCCCCGCCGGCGATACCGTGCTCCGCCAAGTCGCGATCGACAAACTGGAGGTCGCTGGAAACCGGCTGCGGACCGTGGTGCCCACGCTTGATGGTCCGGTGCTGCCCGGCGCCGCGCCGAACCGTGGCAAGAATATGCCCATGACGCTGTCGGCCGCGGCGAAAATCGACACACTTCACGATGCCGCGCGTGCCGCCGACGACAATTACGCGACCGCCTGGAATCCCGGCTCCGGCAAGGGCGCGACGCTCACCGCCGACTTCGGCCGGATGACCGCGATCCCCGCCAGCGACCTGCGCCCGGCCTTCGCCGCGCAGCCCCTGGGGTGGACGCTAGAGTCCTCGAATGACGGGAAAATCTGGCGCACCGTCGAGACGCGGCAGGTGCGGGACGGCTCGCCGCTCCGCCTCCCCGCGATCGGCCGCGCACGCTATGCGCGGCTGACGCTACAGGATAACGCCCCGATCCTGGAATGGCGCTTCCCGGCGCGATAAGCGCCGGAAAGTGTTGTCGGAACAGCGACTTACAGCCGCGCCGCCTCCAGCACCGCCGCGCGCAATTCCGCGATCCCCATGCCACCTTCCGATGATGTGGCGATGATCTGCGGATGCGCGGCGGGCCGCTTGCGCGCCTCCGCCTCGGTCGCCAACGTGACGGCGGCGAGGTCCGTCGCCTTCACTTTATCGGCCTTCGTCAATACCATACGATAACTGACCGCCGCCTTGTCCAGCATCGTCATGACCTCGCGATCAACATCCTTGATGCCGTGACGCGAATCGATGAGCACCAGCGCGCGCTTCAGCACCTGCCGCCCGCGCAGGAAATCGTTCACCAGATACCGCCACTGCCGCACCATGTCCTTAGGCGCCTTGGCAAAACCGTATCCGGGCATGTCCACCAGTCGCAGTTGCAGCGGCTGGCCGACATCGAAGAAGTTCAGCTCCTGCGTCCGCCCCGGCGTGTTCGACGTGCGCGCCAATCCGTTGCGATTGGTCAACGCATTCAGAAGCGAAGACTTTCCGACGTTGGAGCGCCCGGCGAAGGCGATCTCCGGAACCTCCGGATCTGGCAGATGCTCCAGCTTCGGCGCGGATTTCAGGAAGGCGACGGGCCCGGCGAACAGCCGCCGGGCCTCCTCGACCAGCACCGGGTCGAGGCCGTTTTCCTGTTCCGGCGCAACGCCTTCCGTCACTTGGCGGGCGCCTGCTTCAGACCCGGATGCCGGGCATAGAGCAGTCGCTGCTGCAGGATCGAGACGCAGTTGGTCGTGATCCAGTAGATCTGGAGGCCCACCGCGAACGGCGCCATCACGAACATCAGCACCCAGGGCAGGATCGCAAAGACCTGCCGCTGCGTCTCGTCCATCGCCTGCGGATTCAGCTTGAACTGGAAGTACATGCTGATACCCAGGATCACCGGCACGACACCGATCGCCAGGAAGTGCGGCGGGGTAAAGTGCAGCATTCCGAACAGGTTGACGATCGTCGCCGGATCGGGCGCGGAAAGGTCCTTGATCCACAGCACGAAATGCTGGTGGCGCATCTCGATCGTCAGCAGCAGCACCTTGTACAGCGCGTAGAAGATCGGGATCTGGATCAGCGTCGGCAGGCAGCCCGCCAGCGGATTGACCTTCTCCGTCTTGTACAGCGCCATCACCTCCTGCTGGAGCCGCTGCTTGTCGTCCTTATGCTTTTCCTGCAGCGCCTTCATCTTGGGCTGCAACGCGCGCATCGCCGCCATCGAGGCGAACTGCCGCTGCGCGATCGGGAACAGCAGCGCGCGGATCATCAGCGTCAACAGGATGATCGCCACGCCGAAATTGCCGACCATGCGGAACAGCCAGTCGAGCACGTAGAAGATCGGCTTTTCGACCAGGCGGAACCAGCCCCAATCGATCGCATAGTCCAGCTTCGTGACGATATGGTCGTCGGTGTAACGATCCAGCAGCGCCACTTCCTTCGCCCCGGCGAAGAAGCGCGCGCTCTGCGTCAGCGCCTGCCCGGGCTGCACGACGCGCGGCTGCACGGTGAAGTCCGCCTGATAGCTCTTGTTCGCGCCCGCGCGGAACTGGCCGTCGAACGTCTGCGCCGCATCGGGCACCAGCGCGGTCAGCCAGTATTTGTCGGTAAAGCCCAGCCAGCCGTCCTTCGTCGTGAACCGCTCCGGCGTCTTGTCGAGGTCGGGGAAGTTGGGGCCGTATTCCGCGGCGCCGTTATTGACGGAAATCGGGCCGGTATGGATCGTCCAGCTGTCCGGGTCCTTCGACACGCCCACCCGGTTCACATAGCCGAAGGGCGCGACCGTCACCGGCTGCGCACCACCGTTCAGCACCGTCTGGCGGATCGTGAACAGATAGTCCTTGTCCACCCCGATCTCGATACGGAACCGCTGGCCGGTCGCGTTCGCGGCCTCCAGCGTCACCGGCTGGCCGGGCTTCAACACGGGCGCGGATGCCGTCCACACCGTATCGGCGGCCGGGGGCGCGAGGCCGTCGCTACGCCAGCCGAAACCCGCGAAGTACGCTTCTGGCGCGCCGGCCGGGGAGAGCAGGCGGATCGGCGCGGAGTCCTTCGCCACCGTTTCCTTGTACCGGGTCAGGACCAGATCATCGATGCGCGGCCCCTTCAGGTTGATCGACCCCTGCAGCAGCGGCGTATCGATCCGGACGCGCGGCGTTTCCGCCAGCACGGCGCGGCGGTCGCGATTGGCAACGGGGGTGTCGGCCGTGGGATCGGCGCCCGGATGGGCGACCGCGACCTCCTTGCCCTTCACGATCTTCGTCGCGGGCGGGTTGGTCGGGAAAAAGCGGCTCTGCACCAGCGGCCAGCCGAACAGGATGAGCGCCGCGATGACCGCGAACAGCACGAAATTCTGGCGATCGTCTTTCACTGTATCGTCATCCCGGTGGTTGGTCGGCAGTGGAGAGTGCAGGCGGCGATTCGGTTTGCGCTTCGGTTCAGGGGACCGGGTCCGGCCCATGGCCGCCCCAGGGATGACAGCGCGCGATCCGCTTCGCCGCCAGCCAGCCCCCTTTCAGCGCGCCATAGCGGGCAAGCGCGGTCATTGCATAGGCCGAACAGGACGGATCATAGCGGCAGGAGGGCGGCAGGATCAGCGAAGGGCCCAGTTGCCAGCCCCGCGCCACCAGCATCAGCAGCCGCGCGGCCGGCGAGGGCCGCCCCTCGGCAGGCGGATCGCCGGCGGGGGGCGGCGTCACGCACATGGATGAGCGACCGCGATCACCGCGACACTTTCCGCAGGGCCTTGGAGAGTTCCGTCCGCAGCGCGGCATAGTCGCGCTCGATCCCGCCGGCGCGGCCGATCAGGACATGGTCGGCGCCGCGCACCCCGTCCGCCGGCAGGATTTCCCGTGCCAGCGCGCGCAGGCGACGCTTCATGCGGTTGCGGACGACCGCGTTGCCGATCTTCTTTGTGACGGTATAGCCGATGCGCATCGCGGCATCGCCATCGTTGCGAGGGCGCACCAGCAGGACGAATCCCGGCATCGGCGCCCGCCGCCCCGCATTCGCCGCCAGGAAATCCCGGCGGCGGGTCAATGTGGTCAGGCCGACAGCTTCTTGCGGCCGCGCGCCCGGCGCGCCCGGATCACGGCCCGGCCGCCCACCGTCGCCATCCGCGCGCGGAAGCCATGACGGCGTGCCCGCACCAGGTTGCTCGGCTGGAAGGTGCGCTTCATCGTTCATTCCCTAACTGATCGTCTTCAACGAAAAAGGGCCGCCCGTGGGACGGCCTTTGATGAGGCGCCGCATACGCAGGGCGCGCCGCGAAGTCAATCGCCTGTCCCATGCCGGGCCCCTTCCCGCGCTTCCCCCGTCGCGATCCGCCGCTTAACAGGGCCGCTGCGGGGGGATGGGGTGACGATGACGGCGATCGTATCGACGGTGGCATATCTGGGGCTGGAGGCGCGCGCGGTCGAGGTGCAGGTGCAGCTGATCGCGGGCCTGCCCGCCTTCAACGTGGTCGGGCTGGGCGACAAGGCGGTCGGCGAAAGCCGCGAGCGGGTGCGCGGCGCGATCGCGGCGATGGGCCTCGCACTGCCGCCAAAGCGGATCGCGGTGAACCTGTCGCCCGCCGACCTGCCAAAGGAGGGATCGCATTTCGACCTTCCGATCGCACTCGGTCTGCTGGCCGCGATGGGCATCGTCGACGCCGAAGCGCTGGCCGAATACGTCGTGGTGGGCGAACTCGGGCTGGACGGGCGCATCGCCCCCTCCCCCGGCGTGCTGCTCGCCGCGCTCCATGCCGGTACAGAGGAAAAGGGGCTGATCTGCCCCGCCGCGCAGGGGCCGGAGGCGGCCTGGGCCGCCTCCGTCGAGGTCATCGCCGCGCCCGATCTCCTGTCGCTCATCAACCATTTCAAGGGCCACGGCCTGATATCCGCGCCGCAGCCCGGCGGCGTCGAGGAGCCGGTCGCGGGCCCCGACCTGCGTCAGGTCAAGGGGCAGGAGGTCGCCAAGCGTGCGCTGGAGATCGCGGCGGCGGGTGGCCACAACCTGCTGTTCTGCGGCCCGCCGGGCGCCGGCAAGTCGCTGATGGCGGCCTGCCTGCCCGGCATCCTGCCGCCGCTCGATCCGGCGGAGGCGCTGGAGGTATCGATGGTCCAATCGGTCGCGGGCACGCTGACCGGCGGGCGGCTGACGCGGGCACGCCCGTTCCGCAGCCCGCACCACTCCGCCTCGATGGCGGCGCTGACGGGCGGCGGGCTGAAGGTGAAGCCGGGCGAGGTGAGCCTGGCACATCTGGGCGTGCTGTTCCTCGATGAGCTGCCGGAATTCAATCGCGCCGTACTCGATTCGCTGCGCCAGCCGCTGGAGACCGGCACCGTCTCCGTCGCGCGGGCCAATGCGCATGTCACCTTTCCCGCCCGTGTTCAGTTGATCGCGGCTATGAACCCGTGTCGGTGCGGCCATCTTGGCGACGCGGCTCTGGCTTGCGCCCGCGCGCCGAAATGCGCGGCGGACTATCAGGCGAAGGTATCGGGCCCGCTGCTCGACCGGATCGACCTGCATGTCGAGGTCGGCGCCGTGACCGCTGCGGACCTGATCCTCCCACCACCGCAGGAGGGCTCCGCAGAGGTCGCCGCGCGCGTCGCGGCGGCCCGCGCGATCCAGAGCGAACGCTATGCCGACCACCCAGCCCGCACCAACGCTGAGGCGGACGGCCCGCTGCTGGAGGCGGTGGCGACCCCGGACGAGGCGGGGCGCGCGCTGCTGGCACAGGCCGCGGCGGCGATGCGGCTGACCGCGCGCAGCTATACCCGCATCCTCCGCGTCGCCCGCACGATCGCGGATCTGGGCAATTCCGATACGGTCACGCGTGTCCATGTCGCGGAGGCGCTGAGCTATCGCCGCCGTCCACCCGTGAACTGAAACGAGCCGATCTCACCATTCCCGAGTAACATTTTACACTCGATCGACGAAATGTCTCCCGCTCGCGATCAGATGCGGCTATGCCGGGTCTCAAGGGGCCGGGGGGCTTTCGATATTCGGATTCCACGCGTTGCCGAACTTCAAGGAAGAGGCGCGGATCGTCCGCGAGCTGACCCGCGCCGGAAACGGCCCTGATCCCTTCTCGTCCGCGGTGCGCGCCACCCGGATGCCGATGATCATCACCGACCCGCGTCGGCCGGACAACCCCATCGTATTCGTCAACGCCGCCTTCAGCGTGCTGACCGGATATGATCGGGAGCACATCATCGGCCGCAACTGCCGCTTCCTTCAGGGCCCGGCGACTGATCGGGCAGAGGTGCAGCGGCTGCGCGACGCGATCGATGCGCGCCGCACGATCGAACTCGAACTGCTGAACTACAAGGTCGACGGCTCCACCTTCTGGAATCGGCTGCTCGTGTCGCCTGTGTTCGACGAAGATGGCGAGCTGACCTATTTCTTCGCCTCCCAGCTGGACGTGACGCTGGAGCGGGAACGGCTGACCCGCCTGTTGCGCGATCGCGACGCGCTGGAGTCGGAGGTCGCGCATCGCACCACGGAGCTGAAGGCCGCCGAACAGCGCCTGCGCTTCGCGCTGGAGGCCGGGCGGCTGGGCACGTGGAGCATCGACCTGGAAAGCGAAAGGCTGATCGCGTCCGACGGCTGCAAGGCGATCTGCGGCCGCGCGCCCCATGATTCGCTGACGCTGGACGAGTTGCGGAGCAGCATTCACCCGGCGGACCGACCGTTCCAGCGTCAGGCGTTGGATCACGCCGTGGCGACCGGCGCGCTGCTGGATGTCGAGTACAGGATCACGACGCCAAGCGGCGAGGAGCGCTGGGTCCAGATTCGCGGCCAGGCCAGCTATCGCGCGGACGGGACGCCGATCGCGATCGCCGGCACCACGCAGGACGTGACCGAGCGGCGCCAGTTGCAGGACCAGCGCGCACTCGTCGCGACGGAGCTGAACCACCGCGTCAAGAACACGTTGGCGGCGCTGCAGGCCGTGGCGGCACAGACGATCCGCCAGGCCAGTTCGCTCGATGAAGCCGGATCGACGCTGCAGGCGCGGATCCGGGCGATGGCGGCGGCGAATGATCTGCTGGTGACGGAGAATTTCGAAAGCATCCCGATGCGGGTGCTGCTGGAACGGACGCTGGCTCCCTTCGGTGTGGAGGATCCCGCGCGATTCACCCTCGACGGTCCCGACCTGCGCCTGCCGACGCATCTGGTCACAGCCTATGCGCTGGGGGTGCACGAACTCGCGACCAACGCGGCGAAATATGGCGCGCTGTCGAACGTCGCCGGTCGCGTATGCCTGAAATGGCAGGTCATCCGCCATGGCGACGCGGCGCGCCTGCACCTGTCATGGACCGAAAAGGGTGGCCCGCCCGTGGTTGCGCCCGCCAATATCGGATTCGGCACCCGCCTGCTTCAGCGCGTGCTGGCGACCCAGGCGGGCGGCAGCATCGACATGGACTATCGGCGGGAGGGTATCGTGTTCACCGCCGTATCGCCGCTCAGCGACCCTCCGGCAGACTCCGTTTAGATCCAGGGCTGCCGCTCGTCGTGGCGGCAACGGCCCGTCATCAGGCGGCCGATAGACGGTGCCGAGCCGGCGAACGCCGGGCGGCGGGGTGACGCCGTGCGGCGGCGCGACTACATGCGTTGCCATGGCCGACCTCTTCGCCGCGATGGATCCCCCACTCCAGACCGATACGCCCGGCACGGAGGCGCCGCTCGCGGATCGCCTGCGCCCCCGCGCACTGGGCGAGGTGATCGGGCAAGAACATCTGACCGGCCCGGACGGCGCGATCGGGCGGATGGTCGCGGCGGGGCGCCTGTCGTCGACGATCCTGTGGGGCCCGCCCGGCACGGGCAAGACGACGATCGCGCGCCTGCTCGCCGACGCGGTCGGCCTGCGCTTCGCCAGCATTTCCGCCGTCTTCTCCGGCGTCGCCGACTTGAAGAAGGCCTTCGCCGAAGCGAAGGACGCGGGGCGTGCCGGGCGCCGGACGCTGTTGTTCGTGGACGAGATCCATCGCTTCAACCGCGCGCAGCAGGATGGTTTCCTGCCCTTCGTCGAGGATGGCACGGTCGTGCTGGTCGGCGCGACGACGGAGAATCCCTCGTTCGAACTCAATGCCGCACTGCTCAGCCGCGCGCGCGTGCTGGTGCTGCACCGGCTGGGGGCGGAGGCGCTGGACCAGCTATTGGCGCGGGCGGAGGCGCTGGAGGAGCGGTCGCTGCCGCTGACGGACGCCGCGCGCGAGGCGCTGATCGCCAGCGCGGACGGCGATGGTCGCTTCCTGCTGAACCAGGCGGAAACGCTGTTCGCGATCGATCTGGCCGAACCGCTCGATCCCGCCGGCCTGTCCGCGTTGCTGCAACGCCGCGTCGCCATCTATGACAAGGATCGGGAGGGGCATTACGGCCTGATCTCCGCGCTGCACAAATCGATCCGTGGGTCCGACCCGCAGGCCGCGCTCTATTATCTGGCGCGGATGCTGGTCGCGGGGGAAGAGCCGCTATACGTATTACGCCGGCTGACCCGTGCGGCCGTCGAGGATATCGGCCTCGCTGATCCGCAGGCGCTGGCCCAGTGCATCGCCGCCAAGGAAGCCTATGATTTCCTAGGCAGCCCGGAAGGGGAATTGGCGATCGTGCAGGCGTGCCTCTACCTCGCCACCGCACCGAAATCGAATGCGCAGTATCTCGCGCAGAAGGCGGCATGGCGGACGGCGAAGGAGAGCGGCTCGATCAGTCCGCCCAAATCTATCCTGGGGGCACCGACCCGGCTGATGCGGGACATGGGATATGGCGCAGGCTATGCCTATGACCACGACGCGCCGGACGCGTTTTCGGGGGCGAACTACTGGCCGGAGGAACTGCCGCCGCAGCGCTTCTACGAACCGTCGCCGCGCGGGTTCGAAAAGCGGATCGCCGAGCGGATAGCCTGGTGGGAGGCGCAGCGCGCCGGCCGTGGCGGCTGAGCCGCGCTTTGCCCGGTTCGCGGCGATCGACTGGTCCGGCGCCGTGGCGGAGCGGCCGGCCGGCCTCGCCATCGCGGTGGCGGAACCTGGGAGCGCCGCCCCCGTCCTCATCGACCGGCGATGGAGCCGGGGAGAGCTGCGCGACTGGATCGCCGCCCGCGCGGCCGATGCCGAACCGATGCTGATTGGTATCGACCTGTCCTTCGCCCTGCCCTTCGTCGATATGGGCGCCTATCTGCCAGGCCTGGAACCGCCGCCCCGCGATGCCTGTGCTCTCTGGGCGCTGGTCGAGCGGATGGCGGCGGGGGCACCGCATCTCGGCCTGGGCACCATGCTGGATCATGCCGGCATCGCAAGCCACTTCCGCCAGACCGGGCGTTGCGGGACGGCCTTTCCTCCCGGGCGCGGGCGACTGCGCCGGACGGAGGCGGCGCTCGTTCCGAAAGGGCTGGCGCCGTCCAGCGTCTTCAACCTCGTCGGGCCGGCACAGGTCGGCAAATCGAGCCTGACGGGGATGCGGATGCTGCATGCTCTGACCGGCCATGGCGCGGGCCGGGTCGCGATCTGGCCATTCGATCCATTGCCGCCCGTCGGGCCCGTCATCGTCGAGATCTACACGGCGGTCGCGCTGCAGGCCGCCGGGCGGCCTCGCGGGCGGAAGCTGCGCGATGCACAGTCGCTGGATGCCGCGCTGGCGATATTGGGCAGCGCGCCGCACGCCCCGCTGCACCGCTATGACGATCACCGGACCGATGCGATCCTGACCGCCGCATGGTTGCGGACGGTCGCGGATGATGCCGCCCTATGGCATCCCCGCGCCATGACGCCGCATATCGCCGCAACGGAAGGCTGGACCTTCGGCGTCGCCTGACGCATGGGGAGCGCCACGCCGGTTTAGCTCAGCTGGTAGAGCAGCGGTTTTGTAAACCGAAGGTCGCGGGTTCGATCCCTGCAACCGGCACCATCTTCGCGACGCGCGACCGAACGGTCAGCGTCCCCACGGCTCTCCGGCATGGTGGGCCCGCGCATCGTCGCGCCTTGCGGGCAGGCGCAGTACCAGCCGGTCCGCCTCGATCGACAGCGTTCCGCCCAGCTTTGCCGTCAGGTTGCGCACCAGCCGCAGGGTGAAGCCCGCACCAAGCAGCGGGCCGCCCTCGTCCCGGTCGACCAGGCCGTCCAGACTGAACAGTGCCTCTCCCTTCAGATCGGCGAGCCGGCGCGGGCGGTCGAGCGCGACGACGGCCTGATCGCCGGCGGGGTGGACGGCTATGCCGATCCGTTCGCCCGGGCTGGCCGCCGACACGAGTGTCGCGAGCAGCCGGCCCATCAGACGTTCCGCCGCCCGGTCATCCACCGCCGCGACCGCCTCCTCGCCCGAAAGCGTCAGGATGGCCCCGCGCTCCCGGCTGAGCGGCGTCAGTTCCGTCGCCAGCCGTGCGACCAGATCGCCCAGCGCGACCGTGCCGCTCCTCAGGTCCAGCGCCCCGCCCTCGATCCGCGCGGCGGTATCCAGATCGTCGATCGCGGACAGCAGGCCGGCGGCCTGATGCCGGATCGCGGCGGCGCGGCGGCGATAGCTGTCGGCGACGGGGCCCAGCAGCTCCGTCTCGATCAGTTCGGCAAAGCCCGCCACCGCATTGGCGGGTGTGCGCAGCTCGTGCACCAGCTGCCGCAGCCCTTCCGAGGCAGCTTGGCGGCTGACCTCCGGCACGGCACTTTCATGCCGCTGCGGCCGGCGCGCGGCGACGTGGAAGCCGCTGAAACGGCCGGTCGTCCGGTCGAACAGCGGTGTCCCGGCAACGCGCCATGATCCCGCGACCTCGCCCGCGCCGGCCACCTCCATGCGGACATCGACGAACGGCGCACGGCGCGCGAAGGCGGCGGCGACGGCCGGGTCGATGGCGACGATGCCGAACCGCCCGGCGCGCGCGATCGACACACCGACGAGCGCGGTCCGAGAGGCGCCCTCCACCCAGCGAATCGCCCCGGCGGCATCGGTCTCGAACCGGAATCCCTCCGCCGGCGGCGATAGCTCGGCGGCGAGCGTCGGTTCCTCGCGATCCCGCTGGAACGCGTCGATCCGCGCCACCAGATCCGCGATCTCGAACCGGGGGGTGGAGGCGGGCGTGGCCGGCTCCTCCGCCTGCCGCAGCGCCTCGGCCACGAGCGGCAATGTTCGGGTCACCTCACCCAGCGTGACAAAAGACGATGGTGACAGCGGCATGTCGACGACCGGCGCCGCATCGTACACCGGCGGGATGGATGCGGGTGCGAGCGGCGGGGCAATCGCGGACTCTGCCGGCGTCGCAACAGTCTCGGGGAGGCGCGTTCCGGCAGCGGGATCGGCCGTCGCAGCCGCGCCGGCCCGGTCGTGGAGCACGAAATCGACGCTGCCGAAACTTTCCAGCCCGCGCACCACCTCCTCGGGCAGATCGCGACGCTGGCGCAGCACGGCACGCCCGGCGGGGGACAGGCGCGGCAGCAGGTCCAGCCATGCCTCGCCCTCGAGGCGCGCGGTGCGTAACACGGGGGCCGCGATCGCCAGATCGTCCGCCGCCATGAACGCGACCAGACCGGCGGGCGGCCGGGCTAGCGCCAGCGCCCGCGCGCTGGCCGCGCGGATCGCGACCGGCACCATCGATCGGAGGCCCGCCAGCCGTGCCAGCGCGGCGCCCTCCGCCTCCGCATCGGTGATGCGCCCGCGACCCAGCAGGTCGACGATCTGACGCCACGCGGACTGGGCCCCGAAACCGGGGCCCTGATCGGCTGCCAGAACCGTCTTCAGGCTGTCATCGAACCGCACGCGTACCTTTTCCTGCCGGCTTTCTGCATAGCGGATATGGCGGGATCGTTAAGGGGCCCACCCCCATTTCGGGGCACCGCCTCGATTGATCGTCGCAATATGGGACAATTGCGTTGTGCCGTAATTATATTATGTGAGGGAACGTTCAGTCGAATGTTTCGGGAGAGTTCGGGCGTAATGGCGATCGATCGGATCGACCGGCAGATTTTGTCCCTGTTACAGGACGACGGCCGGATGACGAATGTCGAACTCGCGGAGAGGGTTGGACTGACCGCACCGCCCTGTCTGCGCCGGGTTCGGGCGCTGGAGGAAGCGGGCGCGATTCGCGGCTATCACGCGGATCTGGACGCCGGGCGTCTCGGCTATCCCATCACCGTGTTCGCGATGGTCTCGCTGCGAAGCCAGGCGGAGCGCGATCTCGCCGCGTTCGAGGACCATGTGGCCGCGATCCCGGAGGTTCGGGAATGCCACATGCTCAACGGCGAGATCGACTTCATCCTGAAGATCGTCGCAAGCGACCTGAAAAGCTTTCAGGAAATCCTGACGACCCATCTAACGCCCGCACCCAACGTCGCCAGCGTGAAGACGTCATTGACGATCCGGACGGCGAAGGCCGTGTCCGGCATTCCGATCCGGGACGTCTGATCCGGCCCAGCTGACCCGCTCCAGCCGTCGGTCGGTCGCGGGGCGGACGATGCCGCCCCGCTCCCGATCGATCAGGCCGTGACGGCCGGTGCTTCCAGATACGAGGTCCAGAGCGCGGCGATACCCGCGCGCGGCGCACCCTTTACCGCGTCGAACGCCGCCTTCGCGCCCGCCTTGTCGCCCGACCGGGCCAGCGCGATGCCAAGGTGCGTGTTCACCTCGTCCGCGTCGACGCTGCCCTTTTCCAGCGCGAGGCGATAGAGCGCGGCGGCCTTCGCATACTCGCCGCTGCCCAGATACGCGTCGGCCGTGCCGGCGGCGAGCTTGCCGTTCGCCGCCGTCTTCGCCTTCGCCTCCAGCGGCGCCAGCGACCCTTCGGTCTTCAGCGCGTTGGTCGAATCGGTCAGGATCTGCTTGGCGAAGGTGTTGCCGGCCGGAATCTTGCCGGCGGCCATGCCCTCCTTGATGACCGCCTGCGCCTCGGCAGGCAGGCCGCGGCGCTGCACGTCGTCGGCATATTCCAGATAGTCGTTCTGGTCGGCCAGCGCGCCGGTCGCGCGCAGCAGGCGGAACAGGTCGATCTTCTGCGCATCGGTCAGCTGCGCCACCGAGTTGCCGGCAAGGCCGTAGGTGACGACGGCTGCGCGCCAATTCTGCTTCGTCGGATAGGCCATCACGTAGCGCTTCAGCCACGCCATCGTCTGCGGGCCCATCTTCGCCTGGTTGGCGCGCGAGATAGCGTAGCGATAGATATCCTCGTCCGCCTTCTTGCCGGAGGCGTCCATCGCAGTCGTCGCCGCTTCCAGATCGGACAGGCCACCCGCGACATCGCCGCTGCTGACCTTCGCCTGCGCCAGCTGCAGCGTCAGGTTCGGGTCCGTGTTGCCCAGCTGCTTCGACTGGGTCAGGTACTGGATCGCGATCGGGAACTGCTTGCCGTTATACGCCAGGATGCCGCGCTGATAGGCGAACTTCTGCTTGTCCTCCGGCTTCGTCACCGGGCTGGCGAGCAGCGCATCGAGCGGCTTGGCCAGCACCGTCTCGTCGACGGGCGCGTTCGGATTGGCGGCACGGGCGGCCTGAATCTTCTGCTGCTCCAGATTGTAGCGGAAGACGGCGGCGAAATACTTGTCGTCATCCGTCTTGGCCGCCGCTTCCATCGCCACGATGGCGGGTTCGGCCGTCGCCAGATCCTTCGCGTTCAGCGCGGTCTGCGCCGTCTGCGCCGACTTCAGCGCCTCCGGGCTCAGCTTGGGGCCGGCGGGCGCCTCCTCCTTCTTCTTCGCCTCTGCGGGCGTCGTCAGCGCCAGACCGCTGACGCCGGTCGTCAGCGCCAGGGCGATGGCGAGCTTCGAAATCGTCTTCATGGGGGAAGTCTCTCCTGTTGTCCGCCGACGAACGGTCGGGGCAATGCGGCCCGGCCGTCCTATCGACCCGTGATTGCTGCTTCAAGCGAGCGAAACCATGTTGGTTCCCTCGAACACCGCCGCTGAACCCTGTTTGAACGCCCCGCGGGGCATGACGATGCCCGGCATTGAACCGGCCGGTGCGCGCCGCTACCCGGCGCGGCATGATCGCCATTCTCTCCCCCGCCAAGACGCTGGACTATGACAGCCCGCTTCCCGCCGTCACCCCCACCCGCCCCCGGCTGGCGGACGAGGCGAAGACGCTGGCCAGGGCGGCCGCCCGCCTGTCGCAGAAACGGCTGTCGGCGCTGATGAAGATCTCGCCCGCGCTGGCGAAACTGAATGCGGACCGTTTTCACGCCTTCGCCGACGCGCCGGAACGCCCCGCGCTGTTCGCTTTCGCAGGGGACGTCTATACCGGGCTGGAGGCGAAGACGCTGCCCGACGCGGCGCTGCCCTTCGCCCAGGATCATCTGCGGATGCTGTCGGGCCTGTACGGCCTGCTCCGCCCGCTCGACGCGATGCGCCCCTATCGGCTGGAGATGGGGACGCGCTGGGCGCCGGGTGCGCACGACCGGCTGACCGACTGGTGGGGCGACCGGATCGCCGCGCTGCTGGCTGACGATGTCGCGGCCGAGGGGTCCGGCACGATCCTGAACCTCGCCAGCCAGGAATATTGGGCGGCGGTGGACGGGCGCCTGCCCGCCACGGTCCGCGTGATCGCCGTCGATTTCCGCGACGGCGACCGCTTCGTCAGCTTCCACGCGAAGAAGGCGCGCGGGATGATGGCGCGCTGGCTGGTCGAGCACCGGGTGGAGCGAGTGGAAGACATGCGCGGGTTCGACAGCGACGGCTATGCCTTCGTCGCGGCGGACAGTTCCGACGACCGCTGGCTCTTCCGCCGCTAGACGGGCGTACCGCCCCGCCCTACCCTGCCGCGTGACCTGCTGGAGATGACCGATGCGTGCCGCGCTGCGCCTTACATCGTTGCTTGCCGTCGTTTCCGCGCCCGCGCTTGGCGCGCAGCCGATGGTCAGCTGGGGCAAGCCGGGCGTTTCGCTTGATCAATATCGTGCCGATGCGGTCGCTTGCGGGAAGGAGGGTGCGTTCATGGATATCAGCAAGACCGCGCCTGCAAAGGCCGTCATCGCGGCGGAGGAGTGGAACGACCGCAACCTCAACATGCCGATGAACGGTGCGGGCATGTCGCAGGCCGAACAGCAGACGCGGATGGTCCAGCGCTTCCGCCCCGAAAAGCGGCTGGCGGAGGCGCAGGCGATCATGGTGACGCAGACCGAACGCTGCCTGTTCGACCATGGCTATCGCCCGTTCCGCCTGACCCGCGATCAGGACCGCGCGCTGCGTCGCCTGCCGCTCGGCACCCCGGCGCGCCATGCCTATCTCCATGCACTGGCGGCCGATCCCGCCATCGTGTCGGCGCAGGCGGCCCGGCCGGACGGGCGATAGGGGCGGCTTGCGCGACAACGGCCGATCGGTCATCGGCACGGTATGAGCAGCACCCCTCCGCGCAGCGCGGTCGTCATCGGAGCATCGGGCGGCATCGGCGGCGCTCTGGTCGCCGCCCTGACCGAGGAGGAGGTGCCCGTCCGCGCCTTCGCCCGCGCCTTTCCCGGCGCCGACCATCTGGATATCACCGACGAGGCGTCGATCGCGGCGGCGGCGGCATCGCTGGCTCAGACGCCCGACCTCGTCATCGTCGCGACCGGCCTGCTGCACGAGGGCGATCGCGGTCCGGAAAAGAGCATCGCCGCGCTCGATCCCGCCTGGCTGGCCCGGCAATATGCGGTCAACGCGATCGGCCCGGCGCTCGTCGCCAAGCACTTCCTGCCTCGGATGCCGAAGACGGGGCGCTGCGTCTTCGCGGTGCTGAGCGCGCGGATCGGCAGCATCTCCGACAACCGGCTGGGCGGCTGGTACGGCTATCGCGCCGCAAAGGCGGGGCTGAACCAGCTGATCCGCACGATCGCGGTGGAGGAGCGGCGGCGCAATGATCGCAGCATCGTCGTCGGCCTGCACCCCGGCACGGTCGACACCGCGCTGTCCCGCCCGTTTCAGGCGAATGTCCGCGCCGACCAGCTGTTCGCGCCCGATCGCGCGGCAGTGCAGCTGCTCGACGTGATCGACGGCCTGAAGGCGCCGGACAGCGGCCGTCTGTTCGGCTGGGACGGCACTGAAATCGCACCCTGAAATCATGCCGTGATGACGGAAGCGTAATGTGGCGGCCACGCGCCTGTCAGGGCATGGCGCGCATATCCTGTCCTACCGCCGTCGCATGATACTCCCGGATGCGGCGGCGGGCCCTTTCCCCGTTCGAAGGATCTGCCCGATGACCCGTTCGCTCCCCTTCGCTCTCCTCGCTGCCGGATCGCTGCTGTCGGGCACCGCCGCGATCGCCGCGAGCCCGACGCCGGCAAAGACGCCCGCTGCCAAGACGGTGAAGCGCACCGTCGTCGCGCGCAGCGTGACCACCAAGACCAGCACCGGCAAGACCGTCACCTACGATTGCTCCAAGCCGGGCAACAAGGCGAAGAAGGCCTGCAAGTAAGTCCTGATCCCGCCACCCTCGCGCGCGGGCGCGGGGGTGGTCAGGCGCGTCGGTCCGGGCTAGGGGAACAGGGTTACACCACTTCCCCATCCGAAAGACGATACGGCCTTGGCTGACGAGACCACGCTCGCAGAACCCCCCGCCCATTTCGACGGCGCCTCGACGATCTCGATCGTCGACGAGATGAAGTCGAGCTATCTCGACTATGCGATGAGCGTCATCGTCGCGCGCGCCCTTCCCGACGTGCGCGACGGGTTGAAGCCGGTGCACCGGCGCATCCTCTACTCCGCCTATGAAAGCGGCTTCCTCGCCGGGCGGCCCTATCGCAAGTCGGCGCGCATCGTCGGCGACGTGATGGGTAAATACCATCCGCACGGCGACAGCGCGATCTATGACGCATTGGCCCGGATGGCGCAGGACTGGTCGATGCGGGTGCCGCTGATCGATGGCCAGGGCAATTTCGGCTCGATGGACCCCGATCCGCCCGCCGCGATGCGCTATACCGAGGCGCGTCTGGCGAAGGTGACGAACAGCCTGCTCGACGGGCTGGACAAGGACACGGTCGACTTTACCCCCAACTACGACGCGTCGGAGCGGGAGCCGCAGGTCCTGCCGGCGCAGTTCCCCAACCTGCTCGTCAACGGGGCCGGCGGCATCGCGGTCGGCATGGCGACGAACATCCCGCCGCACAATCTGGGCGAGGTGATCGACGCCTGTTTCGCGTACATGGACAATGGCGCGGTGACGGCGGAGGAACTGACCGAGATCGTCCCCGGTCCGGACTTCCCGACCGGCGCGATCATCCTGGGCCGCGCGGGCGCGCGATCGGCCTATTCGACGGGGCGCGGCTCGATCATCGTCCGCTCGCGCCACGCGATCGAGCGGCATCGCGGGGATCGCGAGTCGATCGTCCTCACCGAAATCCCCTTCCAGCAGGGCAAGAACGCGCTGGTCGAGAAGATCGCCGAGGCCGCGAAGGACAAGCGGATCGAGGGCATCAGCGACATCCGCGACGAATCGAACCGCGAGGGCGTTCGGATCGTCATCGACCTGAAGCGGGATGCGACCGCGGAAGTCGTGCTGAACCAGCTTTGGCGGCACACCCCGGCGCAAGGGTCCTTCCCGGCCAACATGCTCGCGATCCGCGGCGGCCGACCAGAGCTGCTCAACCTGCGCGACATCATCCAGGCGTTCGTCCAGTTCCGCGAGGAGGTCATCACCCGCCGCTCGAAGTTCGAACTCGCCAAGGCGCGCGAGCGGGCACACCTGTTGCTGGGCCTCGTCATCGCGGTCACCAACCTCGATGAGGTCGTCCGCATCATCCGGGGTTCGGCCAGCCCGGCGGCGGCGCGCATGGCGCTGCTGGCCCGCGAATGGCCGGTGGCGGAGATCGCCCCCTATCTCGCACTGGTCGAGGCGGTGGAGGACGAGGCGTCGGGCGATACCTATCGCCTGTCCGATGCGCAGGTCCGCGCGATCCTGGACCTGCGCCTCCATCGCCTGACCGCGCTGGGCCGCGACGAGATCGGCGACGAGCTGAAGCAGCTGGCCGATTCGATCGCCGAGCTGCTCGAAATCCTCGCCAATCGCGTGAAGCTGTACGAGGTGATGCGCGGCGAGTTGCAGGCGATCCGCGATCAGTTCGCGACGCCGCGCCGCACCGAGATCCAGAACTTCGCCGGCGGCATCGACGACGAGGACCTGATCGAGCGCGAGGACATGGTCGTCACCGTCACGGTAGAGGGCTATATCAAGCGTACCCCGCTCGACGCCTTCCGCGCGCAGAAGCGCGGCGGCAAGGGCCGCGCCGGCATGGCGACCAAGGACGAGGACGCGATCACCAGCCTGTTCGTCACCTCGACGCACACGCCGGTGCTGTTCTTCTCCACCGCCGGCAAGGTCTATCGCCTGAAGGTGTGGCGCCTGCCAGAGGGCGGGCCGGCGACGCGCGGGCGGCCAATGGTGAACCTGCTGCCGCTGGCGCCGGGCGAAACCATCTCCACCGTTCTGCCTCTACCGGAGGACGAGGGCCGCTGGGGCGACCTGCACGTCATGTTCGCGACGATGAACGGCACCGTGCGCCGCAATTCCATGGATGCCTTCGCCAACATCCCGTCGAACGGGAAGCTGGCGATGCGCTTCGACGACGAATCGACCGACACGCTGATCGGCGTCGCGCTGCTGACCGAGACGGACGACGTGCTGCTTGCGACGAAAAGCGGCAAGGCGATCCGCTTCGCCGCGACCGATGTGCGCGAGTTCCAGAGCCGCACCTCGACCGGCGTGCGCGGCATCTCGCTGGCGAAGGACGATGCCGTCATCTCGCTGTCGATCCTGCGCGGCACGCCGTTCGACACCGACCAGCGCGACGCCTATCTGCGCGCCGCGCCGTGGAAGGAGGGCGAGCGGGAAACGACCCTCGATGCCGAGACGATGGCCGCGATGGAAGCGGCGGAGGAGTTCATCCTCACCGTGACCGCCAACGGCTATGGCAAGCGGACCTCCGCCTATGAATATCGCCGCACGGGTCGCGGCGGCCAGGGCATCACGAACATCATCACCTCCGACCGCAACGGCCCGGTGGTGGCGAGCTTCCCCGCGCACAATGGCGAGCAGCTGATGCTCGTCACCGATCAGGCCAAGCTGATCCGCACGACGGTCGGCGACATCCGCGTCGCGGGCCGCAACACGCAAGGCATCACCATCTTCCGCGTCGCGGACGGCGAGCACGTCGCCTCCGCCGCCAAGATCGATGAGGAGGAAGAGCCCGAGAACGCCGCCGAGGCGCTGGTCGCGGAGGAACGCGCGGAAACGCCGGCGGTTGATCCCGCCGATACCCTGACCGTCGATGACGGCACGGGCCCGCAGACCCTGGACGAGAAGGACGTGGAGGAATGACCGATCGGCCGGCAGCACCGCAGGACAATCTTGTCGCGTACAAGGTGCTGACGGCCGATCAGATGCACACGTTGGAACAGGCCGGGCGCTTCGACGGCGCGCCGGTCGATCTCGCCGACGGCTACATCCACCTGTCGACCGCCGCCCAGCTGACGGAGACGGTGGACAAGCATTTCGCCGGCCAGTCCGACCTCCACGTCGCGGCGGTCGACCTCGCCGCCTATCGTACCCTGAAATGGGAGGAGAGCCGTGGCGGCCAGCTCTTCCCCCATCTCTACGAACCGCTGCTGCTGGAAACGGTGATCGCCTACGGCCCCCTGCAGCGCGACGACGACGGCAAGGTGCGGCTGCCGATTGCCGGATGAGGCCTTATTTGACCCGAGCTGCCGGCTTCCAGGCCGCCGGCACGCCGCTCAACAGCGTCCATGGCATCATATAGCTGACATACTCGTCTTCGCTGACCCTGCCGTCGCGATTGCGGTCCAGCAAGTCCATCCACTTCCGCTCCGCTGCCGGATCCGGCGTACCCGCTCGTGGCGCGGGCGGCAGGGTCGTGTCCCGATTGGTATCGCGCGGTTCCATCGCGGACGCTTCGGCCGGGTCGAGATAGCCCGAGCCATCGCGATCCTTCTGCCGAAACCCCTCGCGATTGTAGGCGGCGGCTTCGTCCATCCCCACCTTGCGCGCGGCGACATCCTCGCCCTTCTGATTTACCATTTTGGGCGTGAAAGGGTCCGGCGCACGAACGTCCTGCACCATTGCCGCGAGAACCAGAAAAGCCAGCATGATCGATCCTTTGTGAAGCGGGGGCCGCGGCGCCACCTCGCCGGGCGTCGCAGCTGTCCCCTCCTCGACCCGATCATCATCTCCCGACAGGTCCAAATGTCCGGGTACCAGTCGCTGGTACCCCTCCGCCTCCGCCAGCATTCGGGCGGCAGCCAGCGAAGAGGACTGACCCAGTTTCGCCCGCGCCATCTTCAGCCGCTTTTCCACCGCATGGGGGGATATGCCCAGATCGATCGCCATCTCCTTGGCGGTCTGTGGCAGCAGGCGGCGACGCAGACACTCCTTCTCGTTCGCGGTCAGTCGGGAGATCGCGTCTTCAGGCATAAAGGTCGACCACCTTCATCCCTTGCCCCACCGCCTCCAGCAACAAGGTGCGATGGCAATGGCACGGGTCGCGTTCGTAGCAGAGCAGCGCGCTGGGCGTCTCTTCCGCCAGGTCCAGCATCTGCGCGGCCGCCGCCTGCGCCTCCGGCAGTTCCAGCTGTTCGTCGTACACCGCGCGCAGCGTCGCCACGTCGCCCTTCTTCGCGGCGTCGCGCCCGCGTTTGGGCGTGCCCAGCGCGCGCAGGTGGACATAGCCGATGCCCGCCTCCGCCAGCGAAGCGGCCAGCGGCGTCTTGGAGAAGCCGGGACGGCGGGACGAGGGCAAGGCGCGCACATCGATCACGCGGCGAACGCCCGCAGCCTGCAGCGCCGCAAGGAAGTCGGCCATCGTCGTGGCCTCGTAGCCGATGGTGAAGATCGTCGTCATGCCGCCAGCTTGCCGTATCCCCGCTCCTGCCGCTAGGCGGACGGGCATGACCCATGACATTCATATCGTTGGCGGCGGCCTCGCCGGTTCTGAGGCCGCGTGGCAGCTGGCGGAGGCGGGCTTTCGCGTCCATCTTTCGGAGATGCGCGGTTCGGGCGAGCGGACGCCCGCGCACCAGACCGATGGCCTTGCCGAACTGGTCTGTTCGAACAGCTTCCGCTCCGACGACGCCGAATCGAACGCGGTGGGGTTGCTGCATCAGGAGATGCGGGCGCTCGGCTCGCTCATCATGCGGCAGGCGGATGCGCATCGCGTCCCCGCCGGCTCAGCGCTGGCGGTCGATCGCGACGGCTATTCGCAGGGCGTCACCCGCGCGCTGGCCGATCACCCCAACGTCACGCTGGTGCGCGAGCGTGTCGATGCGCTGCCGGAAGGCCCCGCGATCCTCGCCACCGGGCCGCTGACGGCACCGGCACTGGCGGACGCGATCGGTGGCGCGACCGGCGCGGAGGCGCTCGCCTTCTTCGACGCACTGGCGCCGATCGTCCATTTCGACACGATCGACATGGACATCGCCTGGAAGGCCAGCCGTTGGGACAAGGGTGAGGCGGATTACATCAACTGCCCGATGACGAAGGACGAATATCTCGCCTTCCATGCCGGCCTGCTGGCGGGCGAGAAGACGCCGTTCAAGGACTGGGAAAAGGACACGCCTTATTTCGAGGGCTGCATGCCGATCGAGGTGATGGCCGAACGCGGCATCGATACGCTGCGCTATGGCCCGATGAAGCCGGTCGGGCTGGACGATCCGCGCACCGGCCGCTGGCCCTATGCGGTCGTGCAGCTGCGCCAGGACAATGCGCAGGGCACGCTCTGGAACATCGTCGGCTTTCAGACCAAGCTGAAACATGCCGAGCAGGTCCGCCTGTTCCGCACCATCCCCGGATTGCAGAATGCGGAGTTCGCGCGGCTGGGCGGGCTGCATCGCAACACCTTCATCCGCTCGCCGGAACTGCTGGACCCGACGCTGCGGCTGAAGAACCGGCCCAACCTGCGCTTCGCCGGGCAGATCACGGGGTGCGAGGGCTATATCGAAAGCGCGGCGATCGGCCTGCTCGCGGGGCGGTTCGCGGTGGCGGACCTGCTGGGGCAGACGCTGCCGCCTCCGCCCGTTGAGACCGCGCTGGGCGCGCTGCTGGGCCATATCACGGGCGGCGCGGAGGCGGAGACCTATCAGCCGATGAACGTCAATTTCGGCCTGTTCCCGCCGATCGCCGGCCGCACGAAAAAGGCGGATCGCAAGCGCATGTACACCGATCGTGGCCGTGCGGCGATGACGGCGTGGCTCAACTCTCTTCCGACGGGCGCTCCGGCGGACATTTGACGGGGCGCGGGGTCTTTCGCTTGACGGCGGTGGTGGCGAACTCGGCGCGGCTCATCGCGCCGTCGCGATCCCTGTCGGCGGCGGCGAACTTCGTCGTCGTCTTGATCGCCCATTCGTCGAACGACAGCCGGCCGTCGCCATCGACGTCCAGCTTGGCGAAGGCCTTGCGGCGCGCGGCCAGATATTCCTCGCGCGTGATGCGCGCGTCGCGATCCTTGTCGTAACGATCGAACCGCTTTTCCTCCCGCGTCCGGGCGGTGGCCTCCGGCACATCGGCGGGGGCCGCGTCGTCGGCTTCCGTCGCGGCGGCGCGCATCGCCGGTTGTGCGGGTAGCGCGGATGAAGGCGCCTCGCGTGCCGACCACAGCACCGCCCCCGCCGCGAGCGCCGCCAGCCCGGCCCCGCCCATCCAGTATCGCCACATCGCCTTGCCCCCGTCTTTCGTCGGCGACAGGCTAACCGCGTCGCGCCGGCCGGGGCAAGCGATCAGCGTCCGGTCAGCCGGTGCCGCAGCAGCCGCGCGATGCGCAAGGGATGCCCCTCCGCCCTGTCCGGCTTGGCCAATCGCATCCGTGCCCCATGCGCCAGCGCGCCAAGTGCCCGCAACGCCATCGGCCAGCGCGGCGCGAGTGCTACGTCGAGCCGCTCACCCGCGATGGCACGGGCGCGCGCCGCAAGCGCCGGGTCGGACAGGTTCGCCGCCAGATCGACCAGCGCCCAGCCCTGCCCCGCCGTCGCCAGCTGCGCCGACTCCGTATCCAGCACGCGTCCCGCCAGTGCGAACAGACGACCGCCGCGATCGCACGCGTGAGCCGTCAGCGCCGCATCGTCCAGATCGTCGAGCAGTACCTCCCATCCGTCGATCATCGTCGCCAGCGCGGCGCCGGTGATACCCAGCGGCAGGATGGTCGTTGCCAGCGTCATCAGCACCGGCTCCGCGGGCGGAACTGCACCGTCCAGACGGGTGAGCGCGTCGTGCCACCAAGTCAGCCGCATCTGCCCGACCATAGGCTCGCGGGTGCCGCGCAGGATGCCGCCCAGCCGCGCATCGAGCGCCAGCAGCGCCGCCAGCGCGTCGCGCCGTGTCGCGGGAGCATAGCCGATCACCAGGGCACGTTCGCCATCCGGCATTACGTTTTCGTACGGAATATTAACTCTCCTCCACCATGCCTTGGAAGAATTTCGTTTTTTTGAGTTCGCTCATGCTCGCCGCTTTGTTTCGCCGCCTGAACCGCTCTGCAGTCATTACCCCTCGTGCAGGCTTCCTGATGCGTCTCGCCCGGGATCGCCGGGGCAATACGCTGGCGATCATGGCGGCGGCGCTGGTGCCGATGATCGGCATGGCGGGATCCGCCGTCGACATGGCCCGCTTGTACGTCGTGAAGGTGCGACTGCAACAGGCCTGCGATGCGGGCGCCCTCGCCGGTCGTCGAGCGATGACCGACACGACCATGTCGACACCGATGGAAAGTGCCGCGAGCGATCAGGCGAGCAGTTTCTTCCGCAACAATTTCCCGGCCGGCTGGTATCGGACGGCCAATGTACGCTTCACGCCCGTGAAGGCATCGGTGAACACGGACCCGAACGTCGCAAACGGGGTCAACGCCACCGCCAGCGCGGACGTACCGATGGCGGTCATGTCTTTCTTCCGTGTCGGAACACAGACCGTGTCGGTGACATGCCAGGCCGTATATGACGTGCCCGACGCCGACGTCATGTTCGTGCTCGATACGACGGGGTCGATGACCTGCTATCCTCAGGATTCGCCGAACTGCAACAACGGGTCGGAAAAGCCGGCGACTACGTCGAACGGCACCACCACCTATTCCAAGATGGAATCCCTGCGCCAGTCTGTCATGCTGTTCGACAGTACGGTCCGCGGCAGCACCGATCCCAACACGCATATCCGCTATGGCTTCGTCACCTATGCGTCTTCGGTCAATGTCGGCCGGCTGATCCCCTCCCAATATCTGCAAAACAGCTGGACCTATCAGAGCCGGCATCTTTCGCCCGCAACCGGATCGGGCGGCGTGCTCCCCGGCGACTATGCCTGGGGCGATCCGTCGGACGTCAGGTTGTATAACGTTCCGCGCAGCTATTGCTTCGACCAGCGCAGTCCCGCCAGCGGCTTTGCCACCAGCGGACCGACCTGGTCCAATGACCGGCCGCAGGCGCGGCGCTATTATAACACCAGCTGGACATCGGGGAACGGCGGAACCTGCTCCGGTCGGCAACAGCCGCTGCTGCCTTACTGGCGGTACGAGGCCGTGACATGGGATACCTCCGCCTTCCTGAGGACCGCGAACGGCGGCAACACGGCGGACCCGACCCGTTTTGACGGAACGACGACCAGCTGGCCCGGCTGCATCGAGGAACTGAATACGTCCACCGCGTCGAGCTTCGACGTCCGCAACCTGCCGGACGATCTGAACCCGGATATCGTCCCGTCCAGCGACAGCAACAAGTGGCGCCCCGCCTGGCCGGACGTCGTCTACATGCGCGACTATCTGGGACCGCAGGACATCAGGGACGAGGACACGAGCGACTATTACCGCAGCTTCCGGCCCGGAAACTACTACCCCAATGCCGGCTACGCCATCTGCGGCATGCCTGCCCGTACGCTGGACACGATGAGTGCGCAGGACGTTCGCAACTACGTCTACGATTCCAGGTTCAAGGCCTCCGGCGGCACCTATCATGACGTCGGCATGATCTGGGGCACGCGGATGATCTCCCCCAACGGCGTATTCGGCGCGACGACCGCCGCATGGCCCGGACGCCAAGCGCCATCGCGCAGCATCGTCTTCATGACCGACGGCTCCATGGCGCCGAATCAGGCCATCTACGGCCAGTACGGCATCGAGGTGTTCGACAATCGCACGGGCGGCCAGAACGACTCGCAGCAGGACTATGACAATCATACCGCGCGATTCCGCGTCGAATGCGATGCCGCGAAGATGCGTGGCATCACGATCTACGTCGTCGCGCTGGGCACCGACGTGACGCCGGACCTGCAATATTGCGCCTCTTCCGGACAGGCTTTCCAGGCGAAGAGCACGGAATCGCTGAAGGCGGCCTTCCGCACGATCGCACAGCGCGTGGCGATGCTGAGGATCAGCCAGTGACCCGCGCGTTCATCCCTCTGCGCGACGATCGGCGGGGCGCGACGATCGTCGAATTCGCCTTCGTCCTCCCCGTGATGCTGGCGATCATCATGGGACTGATGGACCTTACCTATCAGGCCTACGTCCAATCGGTGCTGACCGGCGTCGTCCAGAAGGCGGGGCGCGACGGCACAATCCAGTCCAACGCGTCGGACGCAGCCGGCTCCTCGCTCGATCAGAAGGTGATGCAGCAGGTGTGGTCGATCGCGAAGGGCGCAACGTGGCAATCGTCGCGCAAGAGCTACGCGAAATTCGGTAACATCACGGCGGAGCCGTTTCGCGACAATAATGGCGATGGCGTCTTCGATCCCTCGACCGAGTGTTTTACCGATCTGAACGGCAATGGCTCGCGCGATCTCGATCCGGGTGTGGCCGGCCAGGGCGGCGCCAATGACGTCGTCGTCTACACCATGACGGTACAGTTCGACCGCATGTTCCCGCTCGGGTGGTTGATCGGGTGGACACAGCGCCCGTCGATCAGCGCGACCACGATCCTGAAGAACCAGCCCTATTCGACGCAGACTGGCGCCGGACCGAAGCTGGTATGCCCGGCATGAGGATGCTCCGCCTACGCCCCGCCCGGCATCTACCCCGCGACCGGAAGGGCGCGGCGCTGATGGAGTTCGCGCTGACGCTGCCGCTGCTGCTCGCGGTAGGCGGCTGGGGGGTGGAGCTGGCGTGGCTGTCGATCACCAATCTGCGTATCAGCCAGCTGGCGTTGAACCTCGCGGACACGGCGTCGCGCGTGGGCGTCAACGGTTCGTCGGGCGTCACCCAATTGCGCGAGACGGACATCAACGACGTGTTCGCCGGCATCAGGCTCGCCGCCGGTTCCACGCCGCTGGGCGCTTCGGGCCGGGTCACGTTATCCAGCCTGGAAAACGTGCAGCAAAGCTACGACAATGCGCCGGTACAGCGGATCCACTGGCAGCGCTGCTTTGGACAGGCTTCAGGGGTGGGGTTGGATTCCAGCTACGGCACCACGACGCCGACCGCGGGGTCCGATGGCCGTCAGCAGAATGCGGGGACCAACGCCAGCGACGGCATGGGTGACGCAGGCGCGAAGGTGTCCGCCCCGGTCAACAACGGCGTGATGTTCGTGGAAATAAACTATCGCTATCAGCCGCTGTTCGGCAGCCTGTTCGTAAGCCCGCGGATCCTGCACTATTCCGCGTCGCTGCTGGTGCGCGACAATCGCGACTATACCCAGATCTATAATCCCAACGATTCGCTGGTCACGCCATCGACCTGCGATCGATATTCCACCTGAACTACCGCCGGTAATCAGGCAGAGAGGGGGGAGCCGCCGGTTTCCGACACCCCCCCCGACGTCCGCTTACTTGTAGCAGACCTTCTTCACGGCCTTCACGATCCGCGGCGCGTCGATCAGCGCCAGCTTTTCGAGGTTCGCGGCATAGGGCAGCGGCACGTCCTCGTTGGCGACGCGCAGCACGGGGGCGTCGAGATCGTCGAAGCCCTCTTCCATGCAGATCGCCATGATCTCCGACGCGATCGAGCAGGTCGGCCAGCCCTCTTCCGCCACCACGAGGCGGTTGGTCTTGGCCAGGCTCTTCAGCACCGTGTCCTTGTCGAGCGGACGCAGCGTGCGCAGATCGATGACCTCCGCGTCGATCCCCTCGCCAGCCAGCTGCTCGGCGGCTTCCAGCGCCAGGCCGACGCCGATCGAGTAGGACACGATCGTCACGTCCTTGCCCTCGCGCATGATCCGCGCCTTGCCGATCGGAAGCACCCAGTCGTCCAGCTTGGGCACGTCGAACGAGCGGCCGTACATCAGCTCGTTTTCCAAAAACACGACCGGATCCTCGGACCGGATCGCCGCCTTCATCAGCCCCTTCGCATCCGCCGCGTCATAGGGCGCGATCACGATCAGGCCCGGCACGCTGGCATACCACGGGCCGTAGTTCTGCGAATGCTGCGCACCCACGCGGCTGGCGGCACCGTTGGGGCCGCGGAACACGATCGGGCAGCGCATCTGGCCGCCGGACATGTAGTTCGTCTTGGCGGCCGAATTGATGATGTGGTCGATCGCCTGCATCGCGAAGTTGAACGTCATGAACTCGACGATCGGCTTCAGCCCGCCCATCGCCGCGCCCGTGCCGATGCCGGCAAAGCCATATTCGGTGATCGGCGTGTCGATGACGCGCCGCTCGCCGAACTCATCGAGCAGCCCCTGCGTCACCTTGTAGGCGCCCTGATATTGCGCGACCTCCTCGCCCATCACGAAGACGCGGTCGTCGGCGCGCATCTCCTCGGCCATCGCGTCGCGCAGCGCCTCGCGGACGGTGGTGCGCACCATCTCGGTGCCGGCGGGAATCGCGGGATCGGCGACCTCGGGCTTGTGGCCCGCCGCGTCGAACAGCTGGCGCGCGCCGGTGTCGACCTTCTCCTGCGCGGGGTGCGCCGAATCCTCGACCGTGTCCGCCTTCTTGCCTTCGTCCGCCGAAGCGGCGGGGGCTGGGCTGTCGTCCTTGGTCGCGGCGGCGGCGGTCGAGGCATCCTCGCCCTCGCCGGCCAGCAGCATGATCGCGGTGCCGACCTTCACATTGTCGGTGCCCTCGGCGACCAGGATCTTCGCGACGGTGCCTTCATCGACCGCCTCGAACTCCATCGTCGCCTTGTCCGTCTCGATCTCGGCCATGATGTCGCCGGACTTTACGGTGTCGCCTTCCTTCACCAGCCACTTGGCGAGCGTGCCCTCCTCCATGGTCGGGGACAGGGCCGGCATCTTGATCTCGATCGCCATCTCAGTAACGCTCCACCAGCACGTCGGTATACAGTTCGGCCGCATCCGGCTCGGGGGTCTGTTCGGCGAAGTCGGCCGCCTCGTTGACCTGCTTGCGGATCGCCTGTTCCAGCGTCTTCAGCTCGTCCTCCTTGACGCCGCGCTCTTCCAGCAGGCGCTTCACATGCTCGATCGGGTCGGACTTGTCGCGGACGGCCTGCACCTCCTCGCGGCTGCGATACTTGGCCGGGTCGGACATGGAGTGGCCGCGATAGCGATAGGTCTTCATCTCGAGGATGATCGGCCCCTTGCCCGCGCGCACCCAGGCCAGCGCCTCCTCGGCGGCACCGCGACAGGCCAGCACGTCCATGCCGTCCACCTGGATGCCCGGGATGCGGAAGCTCTCGCCGCGGCGATACAGCTGATCCTCCGAAGAGGCGCGGCTGACCGCCGTGCCCATCGCATACTGGTTGTTCTCGATCACGAAGATGATGGGGAGCTTCCACAGCTCCGCCATGTTGAAGCTCTCGTACACCTGGCCCTGGTTTGCGGCGCCGTCGCCGAAATAGGCCATGCAGACGCCGCCATCGCCGTTGTACTTGCTCTTGAAGGCAAGACCGGCCCCCAGCGACACCTGCGCGCCCACGATGCCGTGGCCGCCATAGAACTTATGCTCGGTGGAGAACATGTGCATCGAGCCGCCCTTGCCGCGGCTGATACCAGCCCCGCGCCCGGTCAGCTCGGCCATGATGACCTGCGGATCGATGCCATAGGCCAGCATGTGGCCATGGTCGCGATAGCCGGTGATGACCGAATCCCGCTCACCGTCGAGCGCGGACTGCAGGCCCACCGCCACCGCTTCCTGACCGATATACAGGTGGCAGAAGCCGCCGATCAGGCCCAGGCCGTACAGCTGCCCCGCCTTTTCCTCGAACCGGCGGATCAGCAGCATCTCCTTGTAGAACTGGAGAAGCTCCTCGTTGGTCGCCTGATAGGGTTGCGGCTCGCCGGGGCGCTCGCGGTTGGGGATGGGGGGTTCAGGAGCGCGGGGGGCTTTGGCCACAGGTGAAACCTTGTTTTCCGTGTGCGATGCCCGCGCCTATAGTCTCCCTTTGCGGGCAAGAGCAATTGCCTCGCCATCGGGTGGTTGCCCTTTGTCCGAAGCCGGGCCTACACCGCCCTGCGAAATGACCGATCCGATCACCCCGCCAACCCATCCGCTGCGCATCGCCAATTTCCGGGCCTATTGGCTGTCGCGATTCGCGGGCACGGTGGCACTGTCGGCGCTGGCAATCGTGATCGGCTGGCAGGTGTACAGCACCGCCCGGCTGACGATGAGCATCCGGGATTCAGCCTTCCTGCTCGGCATGATCGGCGTCGCGCAGTTCGTCCCCCTTTTCCTGCTGACGCCCGTCGTCGGGCTGGTGGCGGACAGTATCGACCGGCGCTGGATCGTGCGCGCGACGACGGCGCTGCTGGTCGCGACCGCCGCGATCCTCGGGCTGTGCACCTGGGCGGGCGTGCTGGGCCTGCCGGCGCTGTTCGGCGCGGCGATCTTCATCGGCATCGCGCGCGCCTTTTCAGGGCCCGCCTATTCCGCGCTGGCGCCCAATCTGGTGCCGCGCGAATCGCTGCCGACCGCGATCGCAGTCAGCTCGATCGCATGGCAGGTGGGCACGATCGCGGGGCCGTCGGTCGGCGGCCTGCTCTATGCGATCCATCCCGACGTCGCCTACGCCACCATCGCGGCGCTGTTCACGATCGCGCTGGGCGGCATCTTCCTGATCGGCAAGGTGCCGCAGCCGCCCGCCCAAAAGGACCGGCGGCCGCTGATCCGCATCCTGGAGGGGTTCGCCTATGTCCGGCGCAACCGGCTGGTGCTGGCGGCGATCACGCTGGACCTGTTCGCCGTGCTGCTGGCGGGCGCGACCGCGCTGCTGCCCATCTACGCCCGCGACATCCTGCATGTCGGCTCGTCGGGCCTGGGGTTCCTCGCGGCGGGCATGGGGATCGGTGCGGCCAGCACCGCCATCTTCTTCTCGTTCCGGCCGATGACGTCGAACGTCGGGGTGAAGATGCTGATCGCGGTCGTCGTGTTCGGCCTCGCCATCCTGACGTTCGGCATATCGACCAATTTCTGGCTGAGCCTCGCCGCGCTGGTGACGGCGGGATGCGCGGACATGGTGTCCGTCTATGTCCGGTCCTCGCTGATCCAGCTGCACACGCCCGATCACATGCGCGGCCGGGTCAGCGCGGTGTCGCAGCTGACCATTTCCGCCTCCAACGAGCTGGGCGAAGCGGAAAGCGGCCTGCTCGCCTTCCTGCTCGGGCCGGTCGGCGCGGTCGTCTTCGGCGGCGTCGGCGCGATCGCCGTCACGCTGCTCTGGGCGCGCCTGTTCCCGGAACTGAAGCGCGCGCGGACCTTTGACCCGCCAGAGATCCTGCATACCGAATCCCAACACGGAGTAGCGCAGCCATGAAGGCCAACACGATACTGGAAACGATCGGCCGCACCCCGCACATCCGCGTGCAGCGGCTGTTCCCCGGCTCCGAGGTGTGGATCAAGTCCGAACGGTCGAACCCCGGCGGCTCGATCAAGGACCGGATCGCACTGGCGATGGTCGAGGCGGCGGAGGCCTCCGGCGACCTGAAGCCGGGCGGCACGATCATCGAGCCGACCAGCGGCAACACCGGCATCGGCCTGGCGCTGGTCGCGGCGGTGAAGGGATACAAGCTCGTCCTCGTCATGCCCGAAAGCATGTCGCTGGAACGCCGGCGGCTGATGCTGGCCTATGGCGCCAGCTTCGACCTGACGCCGCGCGAGAAGGGGATGAAGGGCGCGATCGAGCGCGCGATCGAGCTGGTGTCCGAAACGCCCGGCGCCTGGATGCCGCAGCAGTTCGAGAATGCCGCGAACATCGACGTCCATGTCCGCACCACCGCGCAGGAGATCCTGGAGGACTTCCGCGATTCGCCGATCGACGTCATCATCACCGGCGTCGGCACGGGCGGCCATATCACCGGCGTCGCGGAGACGCTGAAAAAGACGTGGCCCGACCTGAAGGTCTATGCCGTCGAGCCCGCCGCCTCGCCCGTCATCTCCGGCGGCCAGCCGGGCCCGCATCCGATCCAGGGCATCGGCGCGGGCTTCGTGCCGAAGAACCTGCACACGCAGGCGCTCGACGGCGTGATCGAGGTCGACGCCGCCGTCGCGAAGGACATGGCCCGCCGCGCCGCGCGCGAGGAGGGGATGCTGGTCGGCATCTCGTCGGGCGCGACGCTGGCCGCGATCCTGCAGAAGCTGCCCGACCTGCCCGATGGCGCGCGCGTGCTTGGCTTCAACTACGACACGGGCGAACGCTATCTGTCTGTCCCGGACTTCCTGCCCGAACAGTGAGCGCGCCCAAGCGGCCCGGCCCCGTCCAGCGGGTCGTTCTGATCCTGATCGCCGGTGCCGCCATTGCGGTGCCGGCGTTCCTCGTGTCGCACCCCGCGACGCCGCCCGCCGTCGCCCATGGCCGCAAGGTCGTGCCGCCGCGCCGCGTCGTGCCGGCGGCGGAAATCCCCGCCGTCGCCCCGGTCGAGCTGGTAGACCTGACGCCGGAGGAGGCGCGCGCCTACAACGCCGACGTCCCCTTCTTCGACGGGCCGAACCCGGCCGCGCGGCCGTTCCGCCTGCGCGGCGCGGCGATCGACGTGGCACGCGCGACCGACTGCCTCGCGGCGGCGGAGCTGTACGAGGCGGGGAACGATCCCGCCGGGCAGCGCGCGGTCGCGCAGGTCGTGCTGAACCGCGTCCGCCACCCCGCCTTTCCCAAGACGATCTGCGGCGTGGTGTTCGAGGGACAGGAGCGGCGCACCGGCTGCCAGTTCACCTTCTCCTGCGACGGCGCGCTGACCCGCTGGTCGCCGCCACCCGCGATGTGGACGCGCGCGCGCGCCATCGCGACGGCCGCGCTGACCGGCACCGTCGATCGCAAGGTCGGCTATGCCACCCATTATCATACCGACTGGGTCGTGCCCTATTGGCAGTCCAGCCTGGACAAGATCGCACGCGTCGGCCCCCACCTCTTCTTTCGCTGGGCCGGCTGGTGGGGCACGCCGGGCGCGTTCAACCGCCAGGTCGCCGCGACCGAGCCGGTGATCGAGAAGCTCGCCGCCGTCTCCGACGCGCACCGCACCCGCGCCGTGGCTGACGAGGTGCAGACCGCGCAAGAAGAGGCGGCCGCTGTGCTCGCGGCATCGGCGCCCGGCGCCGCCATCGCGCCCGGCGCGGCGCTCGCGGTCGGCACGGTGCCGGCGGCGGCGGCCGGCGAGACGGACAGCTTCCTCGTCACCCTGCCGGCAGGCACCGCGCCGGAGGCCTATCCCGCCCTCGCCGCCACCACCTGCGGCACGCGCCCGCACTGCAAGTATCTCGGCTGGACGGACGCGAAGGCGGTTCCGAAACCCGGCCATGCACCGGACGCCACGCAGCTGGCCGCGATGGCGTTCAGCTATCTGCGCGACCGGCCGGCGGGGCTGGAGCGGACCTTGTGGAACTGCACGCTCTACCCGCGCACGCGGCCGGGCGGCTGTATGCGGCGGCAGCCCACCGACGCGGCGGCCGGCAAGCCGGTCTCGGCACCGTCCGCGATCGGCCGGGGGCCGGCGGACCTGTCCGGCGTCCGCCGCGCGACATCGCCGTCACCGGCCGCTGCTGCCGGCGGCGGGGCAGGCTGACCCACCCCGCCGGCCGGCATGACGCGCGTCGTCAGGCCGCGGCGAACATTTCCGGGGGCAGCGCCATGATCGTGTCCGCCCCGCCCTCGATCGTGCGGCGCAGCGCGCCGGCACCCGGCAGGATGCGATCCGCGAAGAACCGTGCCGTGACCAGCTTGGCGTCGAGGAACGCGGCTCCGAAGCGGCCGTCGCCCTCCCCCGCCGCCTTCAGCCGCGAAGCGGCGCTCGCCATGCGCAGCCACATCAGGCCCGTCGCGACCAGCCCGGTCAGATGCATATAGGGCACCGCGCCCGCGCCGACATTGTTCGGGTTCTGCATCCCGTTCGCCATGAACCACATGGTCGCCGCCTGCATCTCGCCCAGCGCCTTGCCCAGCCGCTCGGCGATACCGGCGATGGCGGGATCGGCCTTCGCCGCCGCGACCTCCTCGGTCACGATGCGGAACAGCGCCTGCACCGCGCGGCCGCCATTCTGCGCCAGCTTGCGGCCGACCAGATCCATCGCCTGCACGCCGTTCGTGCCCTCATAGATCTGCGCGATCCGGGCATCGCGGACATATTGCTCCATCCCCCATTCGCGGATGTAACCGTGGCCGCCATAGACCTGCTGCGCGTTCGTCGCGATTTCATAGCCCTTGTCGGTGCCGACGCCCTTGATGACCGGGGTCAGCAGGCCGATCAGGTCGGCGGCCAGCTGCCGCTCGCCCTCGTCCGCAGCCTTGTGCTCCAGATCGACCTGCAGCGCGCCCCACAGGCACAGGGCGCGCAGACCCTCCGTCCACGCCTTCGCCTCCATCAGCATCCGGCGCACGTCGGGGTGGACGAACAGCGTATCCGCCTTCTCGCCCGGCTCGGCCGGCCCGGTCAGCGCACGCCCCTGCCGCCGGTCGCGGGCATAGTCGACCGCGTTCTGGTATGCCGTCTCGGCCACCCCCAGCCCCTGCAGGCCGACGCCCAGCCGCGCGGCGTTCATCATGATGAACATCGCGGCGAGCCCCTTCATCTCCTCGCCGACCAGCCAGCCGGTCGCCCCGTCATAGTTCATGACGCAGGTGGAGTTGCCGTGGATGCCCATCTTGTGTTCGATCGAACCGCACGACACCGCATTGCGCGCGCCCAGCGAGCCGTCGTCGTTGACCATCACCTTGGGCACGACGAACAGGCTGATCCCCTTCGACGTATCCGGTGCGCCGGGCGTCTTGGCGAGGACGAGGTGGATGATGTTGTCGGTCAGGTCATGCTCGCCGGCGGAGATGAAGATCTTCGTGCCGGTGATCGCATAGCTGCCGTCGCCCGTCGGCTCCGCCCGGGTGCGGATCAGGCCCAGATCGGTGCCGCACTGCGGCTCGGTCAGGTTCATCGTGCCGCCCCACTCGCCCGACACCATGCGGGGCAGGTACTTCGCCTTCTGCTCCTCCGATCCCTTCACCAGCAACGCCGCGATCGCGCCATGGGCCAGGCCCGGATACATGGCGAAGGCCATGTTGGCGGAGATCATATATTCCTGGAACGCGGTGGAGACGACGTGCGGCATCGCCTGCCCGCCAAAGGCTTCCGGCGCGGACAAGGTGCCCCAGCCCGACTCGACGAATCGGCGATACGCCTCCTTGAAGCCTGGCGGGGTCGTGACCGACCCGTCGTCATGCCGGGTGCAGCCATGCTGGTCGCCGACCTGGTTGAGCGGGAACAGCACATCGGCGACGAAGCGCCCGCCCTCCTCCAGAACGGCATCGACCGTATCGGGGGTGGCGGCGGCGAAGCCATCGACATTGGCATGGCGATCGAGCCCGACGACATGCTCCAGAACGAAGCGCGTGTCGCGGACGGGGGGCGTGTAGCGGGGCATCCTCTCAATCCTTCCGGTGATCGTGGGCGCCGCCGTTTTCGACGGTCGCGATGAAGTCGGTCAGTTCGGCGATGGCGGCATCGATATCGTGCTTCTGCGCCTCCAGCGCGGCGACGCGCGCGCGGCATCGCTCGATCGTCACCTGTCGCTGGACGCGCCGGCCGTCGCCCAGATCGTACAGGTCGATCATCTCGCGAATCTCGCCCAGCGAGAAACCGACGCGCTTGCCACGCAGGATCCACGCCAGCCGCGATCGGTCGCGATGCGAATAGATACGCTGGGTGCCGCGCCGCGCCGGGGCGATCAGGCCCTCGTCCTCATAGAACCGCAGCGCGCGGGCGGTGACGGCGAACTCGTCGCACAGGTCGGTGATCGAGTAGCAGTCGCGATCCGCATGGGGCGCAACGGGCGCGTAGGAGGCAACGGCGTCGTCCATCCGCCAGCATTTACATGACGCTTACGTCAACGTCAATCGCAGAGCCGTCGACCACCCCGGCCGCGCAGCATCGCCGCCTCGGAAGCCGACTCGCTCTGCCGCTTGACCTCCAGCGCGGCCAGCGTCGCCCGTCCGCGACAAGCCTTGCGGCAAGCAGCGGGCAGTTCGGCGGGAAAAGTGATCCGCTCCCCGTCGAAGCGCGCATCGATCCGGCAATCGCCCAGATCTATGCGAAGCGCCCCGCCGCGCCGGAACAGCGTGCCCGATGCCGAACAGCCCTGTCCGTCGCCATAGTCGGTGACGATGCCGATCCGCCGGCTGCCCGGTACAGCCCCCTCGACGATACACAACCGATCGGTATCGCGCGCCCATGCGCCGACCAGCGAGCCGGCGGCGGGATCGGCGATCAGCCCCTGCTCCACCGCAGCCGCCTCCAGCCGCGCGCCGGTATCGCCGGGCGCGGGGGCGTCGGGCGCGGAGCCGGCGCGACCGCATCCCGCCAGCATCAGCAGGGCCGCCAGCGCCCGGCGCTTCATGCGACGGGGACCAGTCCGTTCTCCGTGACGCGGCGATAGAAGCAGCTGGGCGCGCCGGTGTGACAGGCAGGCCCGGCCGGGTCGACGATCAGCCACAGCGCGTCCTGATCGCAGTCGACGCGCATTTCGACGACGCGCATGACGTTCCCAGACGTCTCGCCCTTCTTCCACAGCCGCCCCCGGCTGCGCGACCAGAAAGTCGCCTCGCCACTGCCCTGAGTCGCGGCGATCGCATCGGCGTTCATGTGCGCCACCATCAGCAGCGCACCTGCTCGATCGGTAACGACAGCGGTAACGAGGCCCGCGGCATCGAAGCGCGGCAGAAATTCGAGCGTGGTATCTTGGTTGGACATCCGGCCCCTCTAGCGCGCGGCATCCCGCGACGCCATGTCATGGACGCCCGCCCGGCAAGGGCGTAGGAGTTCGCGATGCTTCAGCCCAGCGCCGCCTTCATGTCCAACGCCCGGCCGCGTCAGGTCGCTCACTGGCTATTCGTCGTGGCGGGCCTGATCGTCGCGATGGTCGTCGTCGGCGGGATTACCCGGCTGACCGAATCGGGCCTTTCGATCACGCAGTGGAAACCGATCAGCGGCGTCATTCCGCCGCTGACCGATGCGGCGTGGCAGGCGGAGTTCGATCGCTACAAGCAGATTCCCGAATATCGCGCCTTCAACCAGAATATGGACCTGGCCGGGTTCAAGGCGATCTTCTTCTGGGAATTCGCACACCGGCTGCTGGGGCGGGTGATCGGCATCGCCTTCGCGCTGCCGCTGCTGTGGTTCGCGATCAAGCGGCGCATCCCGGCGGGCTATGGCTGGCGGCTGACCGCGATCCTGATGCTGGGCGCGCTGCAGGGCGCGATCGGCTGGTGGATGGTCGCATCCGGCCTGTCGGTGCGGACCGATGTCAGCCATATCCGGCTGGCGGTGCATCTGTGCACCGCGCTGGTCATCCTGGCCGGGACGGTTTGGACCGCGCTCGACCTGCTGCATCTCGATCGCAAGGGCGCCTTCGCCGCCCCGGCGCGGCTGGTGCCGCTCGGCGCGCTCGCGATCGGGGTGCTGTTCGTCCAGATCGTCTGGGGTGCGTTCACCGCCGGGCTGGACGCGGGTTACGCCTTCTCGACCTGGCCGCGCATGGGCGACACCTTCTTCCCCGCGAACGTACCGATGCTGGCGCCGCTATGGAGCAATGCCGTAGACAATCCGGTCGTGGTGCAGTTCATCCATCGCTGGCTCGCCTTCGTGGCGGCGGCGGCGCTAATCGCGCTGGCCGTCGCGGTGACGCGGACGGGATCGCGCGCCGGCTTCGTCGTCACCGGCCTCGTGACGCTCCAGATCTTCCTCGGCGTCGCGACGCTGCTGACGGGGGTAAAGATCGACATCGCCGTCGCGCATCAGGCGAACGCCGCGTTGCTGCTGATCGCGGCCGTCACCGCCGCGCATCGACTCGGCCGCCGCGCCGTCGGGTAGCATAATACCCGTCAGGAAAGAGCCGGAAATCTTGACTTCAGCGGGGCGTTTCGCCAATGGGCACGGGTCCGCGCTGCCCCGAGGGGTGGCGCGCTCTCGTTTTGAAAGGTCTATCGCCCATGAAGGCGCTCCTGAAGACCACCAAGTCGGCCAAGCCGCACGAGGTGGAGAAGAAGTGGCACATCGTCGACGCCACCGACCTCGTCGTCGGTCGTGCGGCGGTCGTGATCGCCAACGTCCTGCGCGGCAAGCACAAGACGTCGTTCACCCCGCACGTCGATTGCGGTGACAACGTCATCGTCATCAACGCCGACAAGATCCGCTTCACCGGCAACAAGGCCGCGCAGAAGGTCTATTACAAGCACACCGGCTACGCCGGCGGCATCAAGGGCATCACCGCCGCCAAGGTGCTGGAAGGCCGCTTCCCGGAGCGCGTTCTGGAAAAGGCCGTGGAGCGCATGATCCCGCGCGGGCCGCTCGGCCGCCAGCAGATGCGCAACCTGCGCATCTTCAAGGGCGCGGAGCATCCGCACGCCGCCCAGAACCCCGAGGCTCTCGACATCGCCGGCATGAGCCGCAAGAACAAGGTGGGCGCATAATGTCCGACAACCGTCAGTCGCTGTCCGATCTGGCCGCCACGCTCGGCCAGCAGCAGCGCGAAGCCGCCGCCGCGACCACGTCGGCCGCCGACACCGGCGCCGATGCGTACCTGAACGGTCAGGTCGACGCCCCCGCCGCGCCGACGACGCCGCTGCGCCAGCAGGAGCTGGACAAGTTCGGCCGCGCCTACGCCACCGGCCGCCGCAAGGACGCCGTGGCTCGTGTCTGGCTGAAGCCGGGTTCGGGCAAGATCACGATCAACGGTCGCGATCAGGAAGTCTATTTCGCGCGTCCGACACTGCGTCTCGTCATCAACCAGGTGTTCGGCATCACCGAGCGCGAGGGCCAGTATGACGTGATCTGCACCGTGAAGGGCGGCGGTCTGTCGGGTCAGGCCGGCGCGGTGAAGCACGGCATCAGCCAGGCGATCACCAAGTACGAGCCGATCCTGCGCGCGCCGGTGAAGGCGGCGGGCTTCCTGACCCGCGACAGCCGTACCGTCGAGCGTAAGAAGTACGGCCGCGCCAAGGCGCGTCGTAGCTTCCAGTTCTCGAAGCGCTGATCGCGAAGGCGGGGCACGCCCCGCTGCCGCACCGGCTGGCGAAGGCGCGCATGCGCCATCGTCCGACGCCATGGACTTGCTCCATGGCGGCATCGGCCACGAAAAAGGGCGGCACCGGCGACGGGCCGCCCTTTTTCGTGGCCGGACGGCGCGCCGTCCGCCCTCCGGCGTTACGCTTTGCCAAGATTCGTTAACCGTGACGCGGTAGATTCGGCGCCGGACGGCATGGCGGCTGTTCGCAACGCGAGTGGATCCCGGCGTGCTGGAATTCGAACATGATCGCGGGGACGCCGATGTCTCCGCCACGCAGGACGCCCCTGCCCCCCTGCCCGCCTCCACCGCGATCGCGTCCGCGCTGCTACTGGCGGCCTGCGGAGGCGAAACGGGTGGAACGTCGTCGGGCACCGCCTCGGGCGGCGGCACCCCCGTCCCCATTACGCGCGTGGCGCCGACCGAGGCGCAGGCCAGCCGCTTCCTGTCCCAGGCGACCATGGGCGCGACGCGCGACACGATCGCCACCGTCGTGGCTAACGGATACGAAGCCTGGATAACGGCGCAGTTCGCGCTGCCGCGTGCGACGTCGCACTGGGACTGGCTGGTTGCGAATGGCTATAACGTCGCGGCGAACATCAACAGCACCACCGGCTTCGATCCCACCATGTGGCGGCAGCTGATCGTGGAGCCGGACCAGCTGCGCCAGCGCGTCGGCATGGCGCTGCTCGATCTGCTCGTCGTCGGGATCGACGGGGTGAACCTCAACTGGCGGCAGTTCGCCATGGCTGCCTATGTCGACCTGCTGCTCGACAATGCGTTCGGCAACTATCGCCAGATCATGGAGGCGATCACGCTGAACGCGGCGATGGGATCGTTCCTCACCTTCCTCAACAATCGTAAGATGAACACGACGACCGGAGCCCAGCCGGACGAGAATTATGCGCGCGAACTGATGCAGCTGTTCACGCTGGGCCTGTACCAGCTGAACATGGACGGGACGCTCAAGGGTACGGCCGGCCAACCGCTCGACACCTATACCCAAGCGGATGTCAGCGGCCTGGCGCGCGTGTTCACCGGCCTGTCGCTGGTCAACAACACCTCCTCGACGCCCGATCGCTATCGCCAGCCGCTGGTGATGAACGCCGGGATCAACGAGACGGGAAGCGCGACCTTCCTCGGCGCGACGGTGACGGGCGGCGGCATGGCCGCGGTCAGGAGCGCGCTCGACACCATCTTCGCGCATCCCAACATCGCGCCGTTCGTATCGAAACAGCTGATCCAGCGGCTCGTCACCTCCAACCCCTCACCCGCTTATGTCGGACGCGTCGCCGCGAAGTTCGCGGACAACGGCCAGGGCGTGCGCGGCGACATGAAGGCGATCGTCACCGCGATCCTGCTCGATACCGAGGCGCGCAGCGACGCCGCGCTGACGACGGCCAGCGCGGGCAAGCTGCGCGAGCCGGTAATGCGGCTGACCGGCTGGGCGCGCGCCTGCAAGGTCGCATCGCCATCGAACGCCTGGGGCTTCGGCGACACAAGCAGCCAGTCGAGCCGGCTGGGCCAGTCCAAGGGGCGCAGCCCGTCGGTCTTCAACTTCTACCGCCCCGGCTATACCCCGCCGGCGACCGGAATCGCCAATGCCGGGCTGGTGGCGCCGGAGTTCCAGATCACCAACGAACAGACCGTCGTCGGCTATATCAACTACATGTACTCGCTGGTCGCGAACGGCACCGGCGATACCAAGCCGGACTATACGGACCTCATCGCCAAGGCACCGGACAGTGCCGCGCTGGTCGATGAGGTCAATCTGGTCCTTGCCGCCGGGCAGCTGTCCGCCGGCACCGTCGCCGCGATCCGCGCGGCGGTGGACAGCGTCGCGACCAGCACGACCAATGCCGCCACCAACCGCGTCGGCATCGCGGTGCTGCTGACGCTCGCCGCCCCCGAATTCCTGATGGTGAAGTGATGAGCTGTTTCGAGCACGACCAGTCGCGCCGCGCCTTCCTGAAGCGCGCGGGCGCATTGGGCCTGGCCGGTGTCGCCACGCCCTTCGCCACCACGCTCGGCGCGATCGGAGAGGCGGCGGCGGCCACCGCGACCGATTACAAGGCGCTGGTCTGCGTCTTCCTCTATGGCGGCATGGATTATGCCAACACGCTGACGCCGTACGATCAGGCCAGCTACGCCCAGTATCTCGCGGCACGCAGCAACATCGCGCTGACCCGCGACTCGCTGGCGAACACCGTGCTCAACCCGGCCGCCGCATTGGCGGGCGGGCGGCAATATGCGTTGGCGCCGACGATGGGATCGCTGCTGCCGCTGTTCGATCAGGGCAAGATGGCGGTCGCGCTGAACCTCGGCACGCTCGTCCAGCCGACGACGAAGACGCAATATCTACAGAACACCGTGAAGCTGCCGCCCAAGCTGTTCAGCCACAATGACCAGCAAAGCTATTTCCAGGCCTCCAACCCGGAGGGCGCGACGTCGGGCTGGGGTGGCCGCATCGGCGATCTGTACCAGAGCGGCAATGGCAGCGCGACGCTGACCTGCATCAACACCAGCGGCAATGCGGTGTACCTGACCGGGCGCAACGCGGTGCAATATTCGGTCGGCACCGGCGGCCCCGTCCCGCTGATCGGCAACAGCCGCACGCTCTATGGCTCAAGCGCCGCCGCGACGACGCTGCGCTCGCTGATGACCAGCCCGACCGGCGCGTTGCTGGCCGACGAACATGCCCGCGTGTCGAAACGGTCGCTGGATACCTACACGCAGGTCGCAGGCGCGCTGGCGAATGCGCCGGCGACCAACTTCACGCTCTTCCCCGGCAACAACGGTCTGGCCGACCAGCTGAAGATGGTCGCGCGGCTGATCTCCGTATCGCAGGATCTGGGCGCCAAGCGGCAGGTGTTCTTCGTGTCGATCGGCGGGTTCGACCTGCACGACAACCTCGTCGCACAGCATGGGCCGCTGATGGGCAAGGTCGCGGATGCGTTGCGCGCCTTCTACGACACCACGGTTTCGCTGGGCGTGGCGGACAAGGTCACCAGCTTCACCGCATCCGATTTCGGCCGTACGCTCCAGTCGAACGATGACGGGTCCGACCATGGCTGGGGCTCGATGCACTTCGTGCTGGGGGGCGCGGTGCGTGGCCAGCGTTTCTATGGCACCCCACCCGCGATCGGCAACAACACGCCCGACGATGTCGGGCAAGGCCGCCTGCTGCCGACCATGTCGGTCGACCAATATGCCGCGACGCTGGCGCGCTGGTTCGGCGTGTCGGACACCGACATGCGCACCGTGCTGCCCAATATCGGCAACTACAACGGATCGACCTGGAACCTGGGCTTCATCTGACGCGAAGCGACGCGGCCGGGTCGGAGATTTCGCTCCGCCCGGCCGTCCGGATCAGTTCTCGTCACCCATGCGCAGTGCCGCGATGAAGGCTTCCTGCGGGATGCTGACCGATCCGTACTCGCGCATCTTCGCCTTACCCTTCTTCTGCTTTTCCAGCAGCTTGCGCTTACGTGTTGCGTCGCCACCATAGCATTTGGCGGTCACGTCCTTGCGCATCGCGCTGATCGTCTCGCGCGCGATCACCTTCCCGCCGATCGCGGCCTGGATCGGGATCTTGAACAGGTGGCGCGGGATCAGTTCCTTGAGCCGCTCGCACATGCCGCGCCCGCGCACCTCGGCGGTGCCGCGATGGACGATCATCGACAGGGCGTCGACCGGCTCCTCGTTGACGAGGATGCTCATCTTCACGAGGTCGCCCTCGCGATAGCCGATCTGGTGATAGTCGAAGCTGGCATAGCCCTTCGACAGCGACTTCAGCCGGTCGTAGAAATCGAACACCACCTCGTTGAGCGGCAGTTCGTACGTCGCCTGCGCGCGCCCGCCGACATAGGTCAGGTTCTTCTGGATGCCGCGCCGATCCTGACACAGTTTCAGGATCGAGCCGAGATATTCGTCTGGAACGTAGATCGTCGCCTCGATCCACGGCTCGCTGATCGATTCGATCTTGTTGGGATCGGGCATGTCAGCGGGATTGTGCAGGTCGATCTGCCCGCCGCCATGGGTCAGCTCGATCTGATAAACCACCGACGGTGCGGTGGTGATGAGGTCGAGGTCGTATTCGCGCGTCAGCCGCTCCTGGATGATCTCCAGATGTAGAAGGCCCAGGAACCCGCAGCGGAAGCCGAAGCCGAGCGCGGCGCTCGTCTCCATTTCGAAGCTGAACGACGCGTCGTTCAACCGCAGCTTCGAAATGCTCTCGCGCAGCTTCTCGAAGTCGTTGGCATCCACCGGGAACAGGCCGCAGAACACGACCGGCTGCACTTCCTTGAAGCCCGGCAGCGCCTCGGCGGCGGGGCGCTTGGCATCGGTCAGCGTATCGCCGACGCGCGCCTGCGCCACGTCCTTGATCTGCGCGGTGATGAAGCCGATCTCGCCCGGCCCCAGATCGGGCAGCTGCTCGATCTTCGGCCGGAAACAGCCGACGCGATCGATCAGATGCGTGGTGCCGGCCTGCATGAACTTGATCTGCTGGCCCTTCTTCAGCGTGCCGTCCATCACGCGGACAAGGATGACGACGCCCAGATACGGGTCGTACCAGCTGTCGACAAGCATCGCCTTCAGCGGCGCATCCGCATCGCCCTTGGGCGCGGGGATTTTGCGCACGATCGCCTCAAGGATATCGGCGATGCCGATGCCCGACTTGGCGCTGGCGAGCACCGCCTCCGACGCGTCGATGCCGATCACGTCTTCGATCTCGGTGCGAACCTTCTCGGGTTCGGCGGCGGGCAGATCGATCTTGTTGATGACCGGAACGATCTCGTGATCGTGCTCGATCGACTGATAGACGTTGGCGAGCGTCTGCGCCTCGACGCCCTGCGCCGCGTCGACGACCAGCAGCGCGCCCTCGCACGCCGCCAGCGAGCGGCTGACCTCATAGGCGAAGTCGACATGGCCCGGCGTGTCCATCAGGTTCAGCGTGTACGTCTCGCCGTCCTGCGCCGTATAGGCGAGGCGCACGGTCTGCGCCTTGATCGTGATGCCGCGTTCCTTCTCGATCTCCATATTGTCGAGAACCTGCTCGCTCATCTCCCGATCGGAGAGGCCGCCGGTCGCCTGGATCAGCCGGTCGGCGAGCGTCGACTTGCCATGGTCGATATGCGCGATGATGGAAAAGTTGCGGATCGTGTCGAGAGGAGTGGCCATATTCGCCCGCGCGTAGCGCAGCACGGCCCGCACGGCTAGGGCCGTCAGGCGATCGGCACGGCTGCGTCACGACCTTGTCCACACTTCGATAAAACTTTACGGATTTCGCGGTGTCTGTGGGGGATCGAAACGGGCCCTTTCGCCCGGTCCCGTCACCGCCACATGCAAATGGGGAGTGCAGGAGTGAACATGCGTCTCATCGCCGCCACGCTGGCGACCGCCACCGTCATCGCCGGAACGCCCGCCATCGCGCAAAAGCTGGCCAAGCCATCCGCCGGCCAGCGCTTGCAGGAGCAGACGGCCAACGACGTGCCGCGCTGCACGCGCAAGCTGGGCACGGTGTCGATCGTCGATGGCGACAATTCCTCCTACTGGACCGCCTGGAATCTCGCCCCGCCGTCGAAGCTCCTGAAGGTGCTGGTCGCGCGGTCCGGCTGCTTCAACATCGTCGATCGCGGCAGCGGCCTGAACGCCGCCGAGAAGGAGCGCGCGATCGGCGGCAATCTGGGGCTCCAGCGCGGCGCCAATGTCGGCCAGGGCCAGATCAAGGCGGCGGACTACGTCCTCGTTGCGGAGGTGCAGGGCGCCAATGCCGATGTCAGCGGCGGTGGGGTTGCCGGCGGCATCGGCGGCCTGATCGGCGGCCGGGTCGGCGGGCTGCTGGGCGGCCTGAAGAGCAAGAAGATGGAGGCGAATACCGTCCTTTCGCTCACCAACGTCCGCACCACCGAAACGCTGGCGACCGAGGAGGGCTATGCCGCGAAGAACAATCTGTCGCTGGGCGGCGGCGGTTTCTTCGCGATCGGCGGCGCGGTCGGTGGCGGCTACGACAACACCGATATCGGCCGGATCGTGACGCTGTCCTTCATCCAGGCCTATGCGAAGATGGTGAACAGCCTGGGGCTCATCACACCCGGCGCGGAGGGAACGGCACAGGCAGCCCCCGCCAAGACCTTCACCGCGCAGGCGCCGCTCGCGCTGCGCGCCTCTGCCGCCGCATCGGCGAAGGTGATCCGCACCCTGCCCGTCGGCAGCGTCGTCTATCCCACCGGGAACAAGAACGGCCTGTTCTGGGAAGTCGCGGACGAGAACGACAATGTCGGCTGGGTGCTGAACACCAAGCTGGCACCGTCGCAGGTGGCTAAGGACGCGCCGGACATCCACTGACCGGACCCGCCCGACCCCCCGGGTCGGGAACGACCCGGCCGCCCCGTCAAGGGCGGCCGGGTTCCGATGCTCAACCCAGCCGGCCGAGCGCCGCGTGCAGCCGTGCGGCCTCGGCCATCTTGTCGGCATGATCGGCCTTCGCCTTCTCCACCGCCTCGGGCTTGGCGCGCTCGACGAAGCTGGGGTTGGACAGACGTCCGCCCAGCGCGTCGCGCTCCTTCTCTGCCGCGGCGATCGCCTTGGTCAGGCGCGTGCGCTCGGCGTCGAGATCGATGACGCCCGCCAGCGGCAAGACGAAGGTCGCCTCGTCCACCACCACCTGCGCCGCGCCGCCAGTCGCCTCGCCCTCGGCCAGGTCGACGCGGGCGAGACGCGCGAGCACCGTCTGCTGCCGGGCGAGCCGCCCGTTCGTCCCCTCGCCCGCGTCGCGCACGTGGAGCGGCAGACGCGCGCCCGGCGGGACGTTCAGCTCGGTACGGGCCGCGCGGATCTCGGACACTAGCCGGATCAGCCAGTCGATCTCCTTCTCCGCTTCCGGATCGAGCGCCCGCGCATCGGGCATCGGCCAGTGGCCGACGATCAGGTCGTGGTCGCGCGGCGCCAGGCCGTGCCACAGTTCCTCGGTGATGAACGGCATGAACGGGTGGAGCAGCACGAGGATCTGGTCGAGCACCCAGCCCGCCACCGCCTTCGTCTCGTCGTCGATCTGGCCCTTGATGAGCTCCAGATACCAGTCGCAAAACCGGCTCCAGACGAACTGGTAGATCGCGTTGGCGGCGGCGTCGAAACGATATTCGCCCAGCGCCAGGTCGACCGCCTGCACCGTCCGCACGGTTTCCGCGACGATCCACTGGTTGACCGCATGGCTCGCATGCGGCGGCTCCAGCGTGGTCGAGCCGCCGATGCCATTCGCCTGCGCGAAGCGGCAGGCGTTCCACAGCTTGGTCGCGAAGTTGCGGTATCCCTCGACCCGCTTCTCATCCATCTTGATGTCGCGGCCCTGGCTTTCCATCGCCGCCATGAAGAAGCGCAGCGCATCGGCGCCGTAGCGGTCGATCAGGCCCAGCGGATCGACGGTGTTGCCCTTCGACTTCGACATCTTCGACCCGTCCGCCGCCCGGACCAGGCCGTGCAGATACAGGGTGCGGAACGGCACGTCGTGCATGAAGTGCAGCCCCTGCATCATCATGCGCGCATCCCAGAAGAACAGGATGTCGAAGCCGGAGATCAGCACGTCGTTGGGGTAACGGCCCGCCAATTTCGGATCGCCATTCTCCGGCCAGCCCAGCGTCGCGAAGGGCCACAGGGCGGAGGAGAACCAGGTATCGAGCACGTCGGGGTCGCGCCGAATTGACACCGTCACGCTAGCGGCGTTGACGTTTATACCCGCCTCGCTGCCAACAACTACATTAAATTCCTTGCCCTCAAGATCCCAATGTTGCCGATAAAATGCCTCTGCTTGTGAAATGGCCTCTACTTCAGACTCAGCAACGAAGGTAGGGAGCGGTGAAGCAGGTGAACCAACCTGCTCCGGATTGAGCTTTGCGAAATCCACCGCCCAAAGTGGATAACCAAACCACGCGGGAATCTGATGCCCCCACCACAGCTGCCGGCTGACGCACCAGGGCTGGATGTTCTCCATCCAGTTGAAGAACGTCTTCTCCCAGGTCTTGGGCACCAGCCGGATCGCGCCGGTCTGCACCGCCTCGATCGCGGGGGCGGCCAGCGTCTTGGCGTCGACATACTATTGGTCGGTCAGCCACGGTTCGATCACCACGCCCGATCGGTCGCCATAGGGCGTCTGGATCGTGCGCGGTTCGGCATCATGCTCCACGCCGTCCTTGTCGACATGCGGGATCAGCACGCCCTCATCCTTCAGCCGCGCGACGATCGCCTTGCGCGCGTCGAACCGGTCGAGGCCGATCAGTTCGGCAGGCACGGCGCCATCCGCCGTCTGGCAGATGCGCGCCTTCGCATCGAGCATGTTGAGCATGTCGCGCGCCTCGATCCCGGCGCGGCGCCCCACCTCGAAGTCGTTGAAATCGTGCCCGGGCGTGATCTTCACCGCGCCCGATCCCAGCTCGGGATCGGCATGTTCGTCGGCGACGATCGGGATCAGCCGCCCGGTGATCGGCAGCCGGACCCTGCGACCGACCAGCGCGGTATAGCGCGCGTCGTCGGGATGCACCGCGACCGCCATGTCAGCCAGCATCGTTTCCGGCCGGGTCGTCGCGACCTCGATGAAGCCCGACCCGTCCTCCAGCGGATAGCGCAGCCGCCAGAAGCTGCCCTTGATCTCGCGCGTCTCGACTTCCAGGTCGCTGATCGCCGTGCCGAGCCCCGCGTCCCAGTTCACCAGCCGCTTGTCACGATACAGCAGGCCCTGCCGGTACAGCTCCACGAACACCTTCAGCACCGCCGCCGAAAAGCCCGGGTCCATCGTGAACCGCTCGTTCGACCAGTCCATCGAGCAGCCCAGCCGGCGCAGCTGGCGGGTGATCTGGCCGCCGCTTTCCGCCTTCCATTCCCACACCTTGTCGACGAACGCGTCGCGGCCCAGGTCCGTGCGCTTCACGCCGTCCTTCGCCAAATTGCGCTCGACGACCATCTGCGTCGCGATGCCGGCATGGTCGGTCCCGACCACCCACATCGCATCCTTGCCCTTCAGGCGGGCATGGCGCGTCAGGATGTCCTGCAGCGTGTTGTCCAGCGCATGGCCGATATGCAGGCTGCCGGTCACGTTGGGCGGCGGGTTCACGATCGTCCACGGCTCGGCGCCGGGGCGGTCGGGGCGGAACAGCCCCCGCTCCTCCCAATGCGCATACCAGCGCTGTTCGATGGCGGCGGGGTCGAAGGTCTTGGGAAGCTCGGTCATGCGCAGGGCCGTAATGGCCCTCCCGGCGGAGGACAATTCCCCCCGCAACGAAGCAACATATTTCGTAACGCAGCCATTATCGAAACGACAGGAATTGTAGCGGTATCATGCACGCGTCAACCAGCTCTGGAACCGTTTGTACAGTATCAGGTGACCGTTATGCCGCATCTCCGGAACCTTCACGGCGAATTGCGAAAGTCCATGGGCGCGTTCCGGGACAGGATAAATGCGCATGGAGGCATGGACAAATCAGAACTCGCCCATGAGCGCCTCGTCTTCCACCTCGCCTTTACCCGCACAAGCGAGATCATCAGGTCGGCGCTGTCGGCGATGCCGATGGATCAGATGCCCAGCCATGCCCGCGGGATGGTTGGCGAATATCACGACCGGATTGCACGCGTGATGCGCTGCTACAGCGCGCAGATCGCCGCCTGGGGACCCGACCGGATCGAGGGCGACCGCGCGGGCTATGCAGTTGAGATCACGCGGGTACATCGCATGATCGAGCAACAGTTTCTGTGGGAGGAGACGAGCGTCGCCCCGCTGCTGGGGCTCGCCGCGCGCCTGCGGGCCGCCGCGCCCCCTCCCCCGCCGGTCAGCGCGGTGCCTGACCGGCCGGCGCCCCCATCTTCGTCCAGCGATCGAGCCAGCCTAGCACGGTCCGATACCATTGCCGCGAGTTCTTCGGCTTCAGCACCCAGTGGTTCTCGTCCGGGAAGACCAGCAGTTCCGACGGTACGTCGCGCCGCTGGAGCGCGGTGAACGCCGCCAGTCCCTGCGTGTAGGGGATGCGGAAATCCTTTTCGCCGGTGATCACCAGCTGCGGCGTCTTCCAGTTGGCGACGTAATTGACCGGGTTCCATTTTTCGAACGCTGCGGGATCCTCGTAATAGGTTTTGCCGCCATGCTCCCATTCGTCGAACCACAGCTCCTCGGTCTCGTACGCCATCGCGCGCGCATCGAAGACGCCGTCATGCTGGACGATGCACTTGAAGCGATCGGGCCAGCGACCCTCGATCCAGTTCATCATATAGCCACCATAGGAGGCGCCGAGCGCGCAGGCATTGTCCGCCTGCAGCCAGTCGAACTTCGCGGTGGCAGCGGCGAGGCCCTTTTGCAGGTCCTCCAGCGGCCAGCCGCCCCAGTTGTTGCTGATCGCATCGGTGAAGGCCTGACCGTATCCCGTCGATCCGTGGAAATCGACTGCGACCAGCCCGTAACCGGCACCCGCGAACACCGCCGGATTCCAGCGATAGGACCAGCTGTTGTTGCTCGACCCCTGCGGCCCGCCATGGACCATGAACGCGATCGGCACGGGCGTCGTGATCCCCGCCGGGCGCACCGCATAGCCCCAGACCGTATCGTTGTTCGCGCCGGTGAAGCTGAACCGGGTGACGGTCGGCATGTCGACGCCGGCCAGCCGCTGTGCGTTGACGCTGGTCAGCCGTTCCAGCCGCTCGGGCGCCGTCACGCGATAGAAGTCGGCCGGCGCGGTCAGACTGTCCATCGACACCACCACGCCCTTCGCCGACACCGCGACGCCGCCGACGTGCCCTTCGCCGGTCAGGCGCGATACCCTGCCGTTGCGTGCGTCGACGCGGAACAGCGGCACCTGCTGCACATCGTCGGCGGTCACGTAGAGCGACCGGCCATCGGGCGCCCAGGCGATCGACGCGACGGAGCGGTCCCACCCTTGCGTCAGCGCGCGGACCTGCCCGCTCGCCAGATCGCGGATCATCAGCACCTGCCGATCCGCCTCGAACCCCGGCCGCGCCATCGCCAGCCAGGCGAGGCTGCGCCCGTCAGGTGAAACGGTGGGCAGGGTATCGGTGGCGCGGTTCGCGGCGGTCAAGTTGACCGGTGCCGCGCTGCCATCCGCCGGCACCGCGAAGATATCGAGATTGGTCGAGGTCGCCTCGATCCGCCCCGCCTCGCGCAGCGCGAAATAGACGGTGCGCGAATCGGGGCTCCACGCCACCTCCTCACCACCGCCGAACGGCTTCGAGGGCGTATCGCCCACCAGCGCGCCGGTGATCGCCACGCCATCGCCCGGTGCGCCATCGGCCCCCAGCGGCAGTACGAACAACTGCGACCGCGTGCCGTCCGCCCAACTATCCCAGTGGCGCACGAACAGCTGGTCATAGGTACGGCCGGACCCGGCATCCGCCGCCTTTTTTTCCATCGCGGGTGCAAGGCTGGGCGCGCCCGGCCGGCGATCGGCCCACACCAGCAGGCGCGTCGCATCCGGCGATACCTTGAAGCCGCCGAACCCGCCGGCAAAGCCCGTCAGCTTGCGCGGCGTGCCGCCGGTGACGGGCACCGCCCAGACCGCGCCGTCGCCGCCGCCCTTGTCTGACGAGAAATAGACGGTGTCACCGACGATCTGCGGATCGGTTTCATTGACGTCCGCCTCCGCCGCCAGCGGCTCGGGCGCGGCGCCACGCCGCGTCAAATCGAGCCGCCACAGGTCGAACCGCCCGCGATTCTTCTCAAGGTCGGTCTCGCGCTGCGCCCAGACGAGCCAGTGGCCGTCCCGCGACACCACTGGCGTGCCGACACGCGACAGCATCGTCACGTCGTCGATCGTCAGGGGTCGCGCATCGGCAGCGGAAACGGCGGCCAGCGCCGGCAGCAGGGTCAGCCCCGCGAGCAGAAATGCCTTCATGCCGCAAACGGTAGAGCAGAACCGCCCGCCCGTTCAACCGGGCCGCAGCATCAAATCGCCGACCCGGCGGCGCGGATCAGGTCCGCGCGCCGGGCTTGTCCAGCACCTGCCGGATACGCTCGTTCAGGTCGTTGCGGCGATAGGGCTTGCGGATCAGTTCGTAACTGCGCGCGCCCTCGTCGATCGCCTCGTCGGCGAAGCCGGTCGTCAGCAGCACGGCGGTATGCGGAAAGTCGCGGCGCACCGCATTGGCGAGCGCCACGCCGTTCATCCCGCCCGGCATCAGGATATCGGTGAACAGCAACGCATAGCCCGAATCGGTCTGCAACACGTCCAGCGCCGCGCGTGCGCTGGATGCGAGCGTCACCTCATAGCCAAGGTCGCGCAGCATCTCGCGGCCCAGCTCGCCGACATCCTCCTGATCCTCGACCATCAGCACGCGCTCGCGGCCGGAGGCGGGGGCGCGTTGCAGCGGCACCGCGCGTATCGGCACCGGCCCCGTCGCGCGCGGGAAGAACAGCGTGAAGACCGCGCCGCCATCGTCGGCGTTGCGCACCGTCGCCAAACCGCCCGACTGGCGCATGAAGCCATAGACCATCGCCAGGCCCAGCCCCGCACCCTTCCCCATCTCCTTGGTGGTGAAGAAGGGGTCGAACACCTTGTCGACGATGCCCATGTCGATGCCCGGACCATCGTCGGAAATCGCGACGACGGCGTATTCGCCGGCCTGCAACTTCTGCCCGGCGATCACATCGTCTTCGGGCAACACCATGTTGCTGGTCCGGATCGTAACACAGCCACGCCCGTCCGTTGCATCGCGCGCGTTGCTCAGGATGTTTAGCAGCGCCATTTCCGCCTGCACCGGATCGATGCGGCAGTTCCACAGATTGTCGTCGAGCTGCCGCCGGACGGTCATCCCCTCGCCGGCGGTGCGGTCGATGATCGGGCGGAAGTCGCCGATCAACTGGTTGAAGTTCAGCAGGCGGTCGCGCAGTTCCTGCTTGCGGGCAAAAGCCAGCAGCTGCTGCGTCAGCGTCGCGCCGCGCCCTGCGGACGTGGCGATCGCCTCCACCGCGCGGCGCGCGGCGCGGTCCTCGACCGGAATTTTGGCCTCGAGGATATCAATGTATCCCATGATGACCTGAAGCAGATTGTTGAAATCGTGCGCGATGCCGCCGGTCAGCTTGCCGACCGCCTCCATCTTCTGCGCCTCGTGCAGCGCCTCTTCCGCCTCGCGGCGACGCGAAATATCGAGCTGCGACCCGAAGAAATACAGCAGCTTGCCGGCGGGATCGAAGACCGGCGACACGAACAGCGCGTTCCAGAAGGTCGAACCGTTCTTGCGATAGTTCAGGACCTCGACCGACACCTCTTCCTGGTTCGCGATCGCGGCACGAACCTGCGCTATCGCCTCCCGATCGGTCTCAGGGCCCTGCAGGAAGCGGCAGTTGGTCCCGACGATCTCATCCTCGGAATAGCCGGTCATGAAGGTGAAGGCGTCGTTGCAGAAGATGACCGGATTGTCCGGCTGATGAGGATCGGTAACGATCATCGGCATCCGCGTGGTCTTCACCGCCGCGAAGAAGATATCGTGGCGCGCGTCATGCGGCGGCGTCGCATCCTCGATCGGAGGCGACGGCGCCATTTCGCCGATCTCGGCCGACGACATGTCATGGGGATTACGGCCGCTCATCGTAACCTGAACAGCGCGGAGGGCGAGTCGTTCCCGGCCGACGCGGCCAACCTCATCGGCCGTGCTGGCCTGTGATTCGGGCGATCTCGCTCGCGACCATCTGCTCGACCATCGCCGGCAGGTTCGCGTCCAGCCACTCGCGCAGCATCGGACGGAGCATGGTGCGCACCAGCCCCTCCAGCGTGTTATCGTCGGCCGATGCCGCATCGTTGCGGACTAGCAGGCGGCTGAGATTGTCGAGCGAGCTGCGGCTCGCCTCCGCCGCACGGGCCGACAGGATCGGCTCAGCCTCGTCCGCGCGCGGGGCGGCGGGGCGGGCGGATGCGGTTGCTTCGACGGCAGGTGCAGGCATGACCATCGGCTCCACGGCAGAGAGTGGCTCGACCACGGGATCGTCGCCCGGCGCGTCGGACGTTTCGAGGGCGACGGGCTCGGCGCGCGCGGCCATGCGCGAAGCGAAGGTTTCGGGCGTCATGCGCACGGGCGGGATCGGATCTCTCAGTTCCAGCACGCCCGCGCCGGAATCATCCTCATCCTCGTCCGCATCGTCGATAACGAGCGGCGCGGCGGCCGGCGCGACACGCGGCGCACGGCGGGCGCGCACGGGCGCCTCGCCCTCCTCGGCAATGATCCGTTTGATGGAGGACAGGATCTCTTCCATCGACGGCTCGGCGCTCATGTCCCCCATGTCCCGCTAACGTCCCTCGCCACGCCCCTATTGGCGGTTCGGCGATTGTGCACCTGTGGTCAGAGCAGGGCTTCTGTCAACGTTCGTATCAAGTAACGGATCCTGCACGCGCCTGACGGTCGCGGTCTGCGCGGGTGCGGCGGCGGTGGTGGGCGCGACGGCCTGCGGCGTTTCGTCGCTGTCGAAATCGTTGATGCGGCCCCGCACGCGGCGATAGTTGATCGTCGGATCGTACAGCGCGCCGCCGTCCAGGCCCAAGTCGCGCGCCTCGGCCGCACCCATCGCCGCCAAGAGCGCGAAGCCCGCGACATAGGCGTCGCGCCGCGCCGTCACCAGCGTCACCTGGCTGTTCAGCAGCTCCTGCTCCGCGTTCAGGATGTCGAGCACCGTACGCGTGCCGACGCTGTTTTCCGCGCGCACCCCCTCCAGCGACAGCTTGTTGGCGTTCACCGCCGTCTCGGCAGAGGCGATGACCTGTTGCGAAGAGCGCCAGATCGCATAGGCGGAGCGCGCCTGCGCGATCACCCCGCGCTCCGTCGCGGTGACATTCTCGATCGCCTGGCTCTCCAGCGCCTGCGCCTGCCGCACCTGCGCGGCTGGGCGGCCGCCCTGGAACAGCGGAAGCGTCAATTGCAGGCCCGCCGTCGCGGTCGTCACCGCATTGGGGATCGGCGTGCCCGTGACGGCGGCCGGCGCGGAGTTCAGATAGTTGAAGTAATTGCCCTGCCCCACCGCCGACACGCGCGGCAGTCGCGCCGCGCGCGCGACGCCGACATCATAGCGACTGGCCTCCCGCGCCTTCTTCGCGGCGGCGATCTGCGGATTGTTGGCCAGCGCCGCCGTCACCGCCGCGTCGGGAGACGCGGGCAGGTTGGGCAGCACGGGCGGCTGTTCGAGCGCGCCGGGCGGATCGCCGACGACGTTAAGATACGTCTCGCGGCTGCTGATGAGCTGCGCCTCAGCCGATTGCAGTTGCGCCCGCGCCAGCGCCAGCCGCGCCTCGGACTGGGCGACGTCGGTCCGCGTCAGGTCGCCGACCTGGAACCGGTCGCGGCTGGCGGACAGGTTCGTCTCCAGCACCCGCACATTCTGCGTGTTCAGCCCGACGATCGCCTCGTCGCGCAGCACGTTCATATAGGCGACGACGACGTTGGTGAATAGCGACGCCTCCGTGCCGCGCAGCGTCGCGCGGCCCGCATCGACCCGCGCCTCCGCCGCGCGCACGCCGTTGCGCACCGCGCCCCCCTGGAACAGCGGGATCGACAGCTGCGCATTGCCCGTCGCCGAGCGCGCCGGATTGAGGAAGCTGTTCGTCGCCTGAATCGCGTTCTCGGTCAGCGCGCCATTCACGTTGACGCCCGGCAGGCCGCTCGCCCGTGCGATCGGCACGTTCTCGTCCGTCGCGCGCTGCGCCGCCCGCTGGCCGGTCAGCGTCGGATTGCCCTGATAGGCGCGGGCCAGCGCCTCGCGCAGGGTTTCCGCCGATGCTGGCGTGGCGGCCGATGCCAGCAGGACGCCAGCCACGGTGGCGCGCCGCAGGGGCGCGCGAAGGAGCGATTCGATCGGCATGAGACCCTAGAAGCGGAAGGTGGGCGGCGGCGCGAAGCCGGGCAGGATGACGCATTCCGCGTCGACGAACGGGACGACGCCATGGCCGTTGGCGGTGCGGCGGCCCGATGCCAGCCGCGTCACGCCGCGCTCCGCCAGACCGGTGGCGATCCGGCCGCCGGGGCGCAGCTGGTCGAGCAGCGCAGTCGGGATCGTTTCCACCGCGCCGTCGATCAGCAGCACGTCATAGGGCGCATTGTCCGGGCAACCGGCGGTCAGCGGCGCCTCCACGAGCGTCACCCCGGCCGTCACCTCCAGATTCGTGCGCGCGGTCGCCAGCAGCGCCGGGTCGCTCTCCACCGCCGTCACCGTCGCGCCCATCAGCGCCAGCAGCGCGGCGGTATAGCCGGTCGCGGCGCCGATCAGCAGCACGCGATCCTTCCCCAGCAGCTCGGCCTCCGTCAGCAGGCGACCGATGGCAAGCGGCGTGTTCAGATAGCGCCCGCCGCCCAGCGGCACCGCGCGGTCGATATAGGCCATGGCGCGCGCCGTTTCCGGCACGAACGCCTCGCGCGGCACGGTGCCCATCGCGGCGACCACACGCACGTCGTCGACCGCGTTGGTGCGCAGCTGGCTGGACACCATCGCCTGTCGCATCGGCGCGCTGTCGGCAGCGGCCATGTCGCTCCCCGGGATTGTCATCGTCGTCATGTGCCACCCCTTACGCCAAGCGTCTTATTTGCGCAATACACCAAGTCCTGATGGCCTACGTATCGCGAAGCCCGGGCACCGCCAAGAGGGACGCGACGCTCCAGACGCACGAAGGGCGGCGGATCGGGTGATCCACCGCCCCTTTCGGCAAGCGTTCGACAGGGTCGAAGGCTTACTTCATGTTGCCCGCGACCGCGTTGAAGGTCGAGTTCAGCTTGGTGCCCAGCGACGACATCGCGCCGATCGCCGCGACCGCGATCAGCGCCGCGATCAGGCCGTACTCGATGGCGGTGGCGCCCTTCTTGTTCTGGAAGATGTTGCGAATGGTCTGCATGTCGGTCTCCGTATCGTCTGAAGCTTCAGTCACCCGGCCGGACCGCGATGTTTCGGGACCAGCAAGGTTTCTCTACGTTGCGCTAGTTGACAAATATTTAAGCCGATGCCCCACTTTTTGAACTATGCTTAACGGGCATTTACCACACGATCGCTAACATTTCCCCACATGCTGATGGTCGCATTGCCGAAGCTGGTCAGTGAAACGAGCATGACGAGGATGATGAGCGAAATGATGAGGCCGTATTCGACGACGGTCGCACCACGACGATCGGCAAGGATACGTCCCGCAAGACGGCGAAGGGGGCATGGCTTCGTCATGCCCCCTCGCTAGCGCGGGGTGCTTAACGTTTCGCGAAGCAAGACGCGATTTGGACGCAATGTTTCAGCAAAATGCCGTTACGATCGTCGCACGACGTGCTGCACGCCAGCCCCGGGAATCCCCTGCATCCCGCGGCGGCATCGTAAATTCCAATGGGCGATCCGCGCGGACGTGCGTCGAAAGGATGGAGGCCCGACCGGGAATCGAACCCGGGTGCAAGGATTTGCAGTCCTCTGCGTCACCACTCCGCCATCGGGCCTCGACGCGGTGGAGGCGGGCTGATGGGGAATTTTGCGGCGGCGGTCAACCGTCATCGTGCGATCGACCGCCACCGGCCGGTCAGAGCCGGCCCATCTTCAGGAATTTCGCGCGCCGCTCCTCGCGCAGTTCGCGGGCGGACAGCGGCGACAGGTCGATCAGCGCACGATCCAGCGCATCGCCCAGCGCGGCGATCGCCGGCGCGGGCGCCCGGTGCGCACCGCCCAGCGGCTCCGAGACGATCGTGTCGATCACGCCCAGCGCCTTCAGGTCCTGCGCGGTCACGCGCATCGCCTCCGCCGCGTCGGCGGCGCGATCGGCGGTGCGCCACAGGATCGAGGCGCAGCCTTCGGGGCTGATGACCGAATAGACCGCGTGTTCGAACATCAGCACCCGGTTGCCCGCCGCGAGCGCCACCGCGCCGCCCGAGCCGCCCTCGCCCACGATCGCCGCGATCACGGGAACGCCGGCGGCGAGGCACGCCTCGGTCGAGCGGGCGATCGCCTCCGCCTGGCCGCGCTCCTCGGCCTGGATGCCGGGAAACGCGCCGGACGTGTCGACCAGCGTCACGACAGGCAGGTTGAAGCGATCGGCCAGCTCGATAAGGCGGATCGCCTTGCGATACCCCTCGGGCTTGCCCATGCCGAAATTGTGGCGAATGCGGGTGGCGGTGTCGTTGCCCTTCTCGTGCCCGATCGCAACGACCCGCCGGCCGCGAAACGTCGCGAAGCCACCCATGATCGCCTGATCGTCGGCAAAGGCGCGGTCGCCGGCCAGCGGCAGCCAGTCCTCAAACAGCCCGGCGACATAATCCTTGAAGTGCGGCCGTTCCGGGTGCCGGGCGACCAGCGTCTTCTGCCAGGGGGTCAGCTTCGCGAACGTGTCGCGCAGCAGCTTGTCCGACTTCGCCTGCAGACGACCGATCTCCGCATCGATATCGACCGCGCCGTCGGCGGCGGTATCGCGCAGTTCATCGATCCGGCCCTGCAGCTCGGCGATCGGTTTCTCGAATTCCAGAAAGCTAGCCATCGCGGCGGCGGTTAGGGCTGGCGGACCGGAAGGTCAACGAGCGGGTGGCGCGTCGTGACCAGCTCGACGAGGCGGGAGGCATCGACATGCGTGTAGATCTCCGTGGTGGCGATATCGGCATGGCCCAGCATCGTCTGCAGCGCGCGCAGGTCCGCGCCGCCCGCCAGCAGGTGCGTGGCGAAGGCGTGGCGCAGGACGTGCGGGCTGACCCGGTCGGGCGGAATGCCCGCCTGCCCCGCGATCTCGCGCACCAATTGGTATAGGCGGATGCGCGTCAGGTGCCGCTTGCCGGAGGGGAACAGGAACGCCTGATCCGCCGCGACATGCCCGCGCCACACGGCCACCGCCGCGCGGGCGCGATCCGATAGCGGCACCAGCCGCTCCTTGCCGCCCTTCCCCTTCAGGATGAGATAGGGCCGGTCGGGCGCGATCGCGTTGCGGGGCAGCGACACCAGTTCCGTCGCGCGCAGACCGGAGCCGTAAAGCAGCTCGATCAGCGCGGACAGGCGCAGGTCCGACGGCAGCGGCCCCTCCACCGCCAGCCGCTCCGCAATCACCGCGAACAGCCGGTCGACATCCGCATGGCTCAGCACCTTCGGCAGCGGCCGCGCCGTGCCCGGCCGGGGCAGCGCCGCGCCGGGATCGTCGGCCCGGTGCCCCTGTTCGTGCAGGAACGCATAGAAGCGTCGCAGCGCCGCCGATTTGCGCGCCACCGTCGCCCGGGCCAGCTCCCGCCATTCCTCCGCGACCGTTTGCAGCATCGCCACATCCGCGACGGACAAGCGCCCGCCCAGCGCCTGTGAGGCAAGCGACAGGTCGCTGCGATAGGCGGCCAGCGTGTTGCGCGCCGCCCCCGCCTCCGCCGCCAGCATCTCCAGAAACCGATCGATCAGCGCCCGGTCCGAGAGGGGCGCAGCCGCCGCTGGCGCGCTGGCCGCCATCAGGCGCGGCTGATCGCTTCGGCCGCCATCATCCGGGCGGTGCCCTCCAGCCCGACGGCACGTAGCGCGGCCACCATGCGGTACAGCCCCGCCGGCGGCACGCCCGCCCAGTGGCTCGTCTGCATCCCGATCCCGCACAGCAGCAGCACCGTGCCCGGCTGGTCCGCCTCTACGGCGCGGTCGAGCGCGCGCGTCCAGCTGTCCTGCCGGCCGATCGGGACGCCGAGCGATTCGGCGGCTGCCTGCGCGTCCTCCGCCGACATACGGCCAAGGCCGGCGAGCGATGCGAAGAAAAGCCGCCGCCGCACATCGCCGCCGCCATAGGATTCGACGTCGGATCGGCTGAATCGGCGACCGTCCGGGTCGGAAACGGCGAGCAACGCCCAGGCCTGGCCCCCCGCCGGAACATATCCGGCCCAGCGTTGTGCCGTCCGGTCCAGACCGGCGGACAGCATCGCGGCGACCAGCCGGTCGGCGTCGGAATTGTCCGGTCCCGCCGCCTGCCGCACCGCCGCGCGGGCGGTGAGAACCAGCCGGCCATAGGACGGCGTATCACCCCACAGATTATGCAGCGCCGCCAGCCGCGCGGCCGGATCGGGATCGGCATAGGCGGTGCGCAGGTCCGCCGCCGTCGCGGCCATCGCCGCAGGTGCATCGTCCAACTCCGCAACCGCGCCATAGGCATCGACGAACGCGATATTGGACAGGATACCCTGAGCCGCCGCCGTCTCCGCCGGGCCCAGCCGGTCGGGTAGCGGAATCGCGGGCGCCAGTGCGCGCCAGCCCGTCACCTGCGGGCCGACCGCCGCATAGAAGTCGTCGGGCACGGTCACGCCGGTCGCGATCGCCAGGCCATAGCGCCACGGCGTCAGCCGGTCCGCATCGGTCCATTCGACCGTTACCGCCTGCCGCCCCTGCGCGCCCGCGCCCATCACCTTTTCGGCGAGGCGGATATCGAAGCCGTTGGCGAAACGCCGCCGCCGGAGCGGTGCCAGCTGCGCCCGCGCCGCCGCGCCATCGCCGGCCAGCGCGGTGCAGAGCGGCCGCGCCAGCGCCCAGCCGCCCTCCCCCGTCGCCGCCAGCCCGGCATCGGCGAGCGGACACAGGCCCGCCGGATCGCCGTTCGCCAGCATCGCGTTCAGAGCGACCTGATAGAGTTTGGGCGTATAGTCGCCATTGTCGACCTGCTGCACGATCGCGCGCGCGCCCACCGCCTCGCCCATCCGCAGCAGCAGCCATGCCCGCTCGGCGGCGAAATCCGCGCCGTTCAGCCCGGTGGGCGTTTCCAGCCGCGCCATCAGCAGCCGGCGCAGCTCGATCGACAGCCAGCGCGACGGAAGCGGCGCGGCCATGCGCCGCATCAGCGCCTCCAGATAGCCGCCGTCCGCATCGCCGAACGCGCCTGCCGGCAGATCGCCGTCGATCCCGACGCGCGTTAGCGAGCGCCGGGCGTAGGCGGGCATGTCATAGGCGGCCAGCGTCGCCGGATCGATCGGCGTCGGCGAGGCGCTGGGCGTCGCGGAGGGCGTATCGGTCGGCAGCGGCTGCACCACCGCGCTCGCAGGATCGAGCGCCGACGATGCCGCGACCGGGGCCGCCGCCGTACCGCTCGCCGTGGCGGCGGGCGCGGGCCGCGTGGTCGCGGCGGGCTGCGGCGCGGGATCGCCGAAACCGGGCGGCAGGATCGATTCGGGCCGGTCCTGCGCCAGCGCCGCGCCGGCGACGACCGCCGCCAGCGTCAGCCCGGCGAGGCGGATCTTATTGGAGGTTCGCAAGATCGACCTGCTTTTCGACCTGCGCCACCGGCCGCTCCGAATCGCGGCCGGCCAGCAGGAACAGCCCGCCCCCCACCACGATGAGAAGGGCGATCAGGAATAGCACCAGGCGGGACATGGCAACGACCTTGGATAATAACGGACGACAGGCGGATCGGGTCGGCGGCTTCGCACGGCTTTTGCGCGAACGCGTCACGGCTGTATAGCGCGGCCCACGATGATGGAAAGCCAAACCCCCTGGACCGGCAAGCCCCTCGTGCTCGTCGGCTTGATGGGCGTGGGCAAGTCGACCGTCGGCCGCCGCCTCGCGACGCGGCTGTCGCTGCCGTTCGTCGATGCCGACCATGCGATCGAATCGGCGGCCGGAATGACCGTGACCGAAATCTTCGACCGCTTCGGCGAACCCTATTTCCGCGATGGCGAGCGGCGGGTGATCGGCCGGTTGCTGGACGGCACGCCAAAGGTGATCGCCACCGGCGGCGGCGCGTTCATCAACGACGAAACGCGCGCGCTGATCCTCGATCAGGCGACCGCGATCTGGCTGAACGCCACGCCGGACGTGCTGGCGGAGCGCGTGCGCCGCCGCGACACGCGCCCGCTGCTGCGCGGTCGCGATCCGCAGGCGGTGCTGACCGAACTCGCGGCGAAGCGCGATCCCTATTATGCGATGGCGCACCTCCATGTCTCCAGCCAGCGCGGTCCGCACGAGGCGACCGTCACGGCCATCTTGAAAGCGATCGGACGATGACTGCCGGGAACAGCGTGACCGTCACCGTGGCGCTGGGCGCGCGCAGCTATCCAGTCGAGATCGCGCCCGGCCTGCTGGGTCGCGCCGGCGAGCGGCTGGCGCCGCTGGCGCGCGGCCGGACGATGGCGATCGTCACCGACGAGCATGTCCGCCCGCATCTCGATACGCTCCGGGCGTCACTGACCGCCGCCGGGGTGGACAGCGCCGCCCTGATCCTGCCGCCCGGCGAGGCGACGAAGAGCTGGGCTCGGCTGGCGGAGGTGTGCGACTGGCTGCTCGCGCAGGGGGTGGAACGCGGCGACCATGTGATCGCGCTTGGCGGCGGCGTGATCGGCGATCTCGTCGGCTTCGCCTGCGCTATCCTGAAGCGGGGATGCCGCTTCGTGCAGATCCCGACGACGCTGCTGGCGCAGGTCGATTCCTCCGTCGGCGGCAAGACCGCGATCAATACGCGCGCGGGCAAGAACCTGATCGGCGCCTTCCACCAGCCCGCGCTCGTCTTGATCGACCCGGCGGTGCTGGACACGCTGCCCGCGCGCGAATTGGCGGCGGGCTATGCCGAGGTGGTGAAATACGGCCTGATCGACGACGCCGCCTTCTTCGCCTGGTGCGAGGCGAACGGCGCGGCTTTGCTGGCCGGTGATGTCGGCGCGCGCGTCCACGCCATAGCTCATTCGGTCGCGGCCAAGGCGCGCATCGTTGCCGCGGACGAGCATGAGACGAACGGCACGCGCGCGCTCCTCAACCTCGGCCACACCTTCGGCCATGCGCTGGAGGCGGAGGCCGGCTTCGACGGCAGCCTGATCCATGGCGAGGGCGTCGCCGCCGGCATCGCGCTCGCCTTCCGCTTCTCCGCGGCGCAGGGCCTGTCCCCCGCGGCGGACGCGGAACGCGTCGCCGCGCATTTTCGTGCCTGCAACCTGCCCGACGGGCTGGCAACGGCCGGGATCGCCGCATCCGGCGCGACCCTTGTCGACCATATGCGCCACGACAAGAAGATGGCGGCGGGCACCCTGCCCTTCCTGCTGGCACGCGGGATCGGCCGCACCTATCTGGACAAGACGGTGGACCTCGACGCGGTCGCCGCCTTTCTCGATGCGGAGCCCCGGCCGTCCCCATGCCCAACGGCGTAGATAAACGCGACCTGCCGACCAAGATCTGCGCCGCGTGCGGGCGCCCGTTCATGTGGCGCAAGAAGTGGGCGCGAGACTGGGAGTCCGTTCGCTTCTGTTCGGACGCCTGCCGGCGAAAACGATGACATTTGGTTAATGAAAGCGTTTCCAGCGCCTTACTAAATCGTATCAGACTGACACACTGCATTAAATCACTCGTTTCGCAGGCGTTTCGATCTGAACTTTCTGTTTCCCTGCACATTGAGCGGCCCGTGGCTGACGAGCAGTTCATCAGCCGTTAACCTCAGGGAGACCGTGTATGCGTTCGTTGAAGCTCGTCCTGCTGGCCACTGTGATCGGCGCCCTTCCCACCACGGCGAATGCCGCACTCGTCGGCTCGATGGGCGGCGGCTCGGGTCCGTTCCTGTCGCTCAGCTCGGCCGGCCTGAACGGCGGTGCGGTGGCTACGCTGACCGGCGGCACCGTGTACAACTCGGATCGTCCGTTCGCCGACATGCCCGCCGGCACCATCTTCGGTAACAACTTCCTGGCAGCCGGCCCGCTGGCTGGTCAGCCGGCGACGCTGTCGTTCACCTCGCCGATCAGCTACCTCAGCTTCCTGTGGGGTTCGCCGGACACCTACAACCGCCTGACGGTCAACACCAACGTGTCGAGCTATGCGTTCACCGCCACCGGCCTGGGCTTCCCGGTGACGGACGGTAACCAGAGCTTCTCGCAGTACGTGCAGTTCGCTGCCTCGGCCGGCGAGACCATCACCTCGGTGTCGTTCGTCAACAACCCCGCCGCCGACGCGTTCGAAACCGCGAACTACAGCATCACCGCTGCGGTTCCGGAGCCCGCGACCTGGGCGATGATGCTCGTCGGCTTCGGCATGGTGGGCGCGGCCTCGCGCTATCGCCGTCGCTCGGTTCGGTCGGCGATCGCCTGAACCTGAATGAATTGAGGGGGGAGGCGCGATCCGGTTCGCCGGGCGCGCCTCCTCTTTTTTTTGCGTCGGATTTCGCGCCGCCGTCGATGCGATAGGCTATGACGCTGTCATGGCCAGACGAAAGCGCTACCTTACCGCCACCATGGCCGACGGCTATGTGAAGACGATCGGCCCGACCAACGCGCCGCTGACCCATTATTGGCGCATCGTCGCCGAACTGGCCGACGGGAAGACCGAGGTGTTCTGGGGCCATGCCCGATCGCTGAAGGACGCCACCGGAAAGCGAGCCGCTGCCGCCGACGCTGCCCGCCAGAGGGGCTGGGCCGCCTATGCCTTTGAAATCGTCGAACTGGTCGAGAGCTCTGTATGATCGCTCACCGGCGCAAGCATTGACCACTCCGCACACCACAGCTAACGCAAGTGACTTGCAATAGCGTGTGAATGGCGTTGGAATGACTCGGACGGTTCTGTTTCAGATTCACTGGTTCCTGGGTATCACCGCCGGGTTCGTGCTTGCGGTCATGGGCGTGACCGGTGCGCTGATGAGTTTCGAGGCGGAGATCCTTGCTGCCGCCAACCCCGGCATCGTCACCATCACTCCCGCCGCCTCCGCGCCGCTACCCGTACCCGCGCTGATCGCGCGGATCGAGGCGCAGTTGCCCGGCGCGCGCATCGGCCGCCTCGTGACGGAGCGTGATCCCGCCCGCGCCGCCGCCGTCACCTATTCGATGAAGGGCTCGAAGGAGCGCCATCGCGTCTTCGCCGACCCCGTCACCGGCCGCGCATTGGGATCGGCACGCGGCGAGGGCTTTTTCGAGCAGGTGGAAAATCTCCATCGCTGGCTGGCACTGCCGGGGCACGGCAATGGCTGGGGCCGGCAGATCACTGGCTTCGCGGCGCTGTCGCTGGTCTATTTCGCGCTATCCGGCCTGTATCTGCGCTGGCCGCGCCGCCCGCTCGACTGGCGCAACTGGCTGGTGCTCGACCTGCGCATGACGGGACGCAACCTCTATCGCGGACTGCACGCGGTGGTCGGCGGCTGGGTGCTGATCTTCTACCTCGTCAGCGCGGGCACCGGGCTTTGGTGGTCCTATGGCTGGTATCGCGACGGCGTGCAGTATCTGCTGGCCGTCGACCGGCCGGAGGGACCGCGCGGCGAAAAGAGGGGCAAGGGCGGCAAGGGTGAAGGCAAAGCCGTGGCCGACCTGCCGCGCGCCTTCGCCGTCTTTACCCGCGCGACCGGTGGCGCGCCCTATGACAGCATCACCGCCAGCGCGCGCGAGGGCGTGGCGGTGCAGTTCCGCGCCAAGCTGCCCGGCGCGCGGCACGATCGTGTGTCCGACGAGCTTACCATCGACAGCGCCACCGGCCGCGTCCTGTCGGACATCCGCTACGCCGATCGCAGCACGGGTCAGGATATCGTCACCAGCGTGCTGGAGATCCATCGCGGCGCCTATTTCGGCCTCGCCGGCCGGATCGGTATCACGATCGCCAGCCTGACGATGCCGCTATTCACCGTGACCGGCCTGCTGCTCTATCTCGGCCGCCGCCGGCGCAAGGCGGCGCTCGCCGCCGTCCGGAGCGGGACCCCGCCCGAAACCGACACCAATGCGACGACTCTGGTAGCCTATGCCAGCCAGACCGGCACCGCCGAGCGAATCGCCCGGTTGACCGCGCAGGCGCTGCCCGGCGCCACGGCGCTACCGCTCGCGGCGCTGGATGCCGCGACGCTCGCCCGCGCGCGCTGCCTGTTCGTCGTCGCGAGCACCTATGGCGAGGGCGAGCCACCCGACACGGCCCGCGCCTTTGCGCGGCGCATGGAGCGCGCGGCCGTGGGGCTGGAGCATCTGCGCTACGCCGTGCTGGCGCTGGGAGACCGTGAATATCCGGACTTCTGCGCCTTCGGCCACCGCGTCGATCGCTGGCTTCATGCCGGCGGCGCGACGCGGCTGTTCGATCCGGTCGAGATGAACGGCGACGACGCCGATGCACAGCGCCAGTGGCAGCAGCAGCTGGCGAGCCTCGGCGCGCGCACCGACCAGCCGGACTGGGCGCCAGCCCCGATGGCGGACTGGCGGCTGGTCGAGCGGCGCCTGCTCAATCCGGGCAGCAGCGGCGATCCCGCCTGGCACATCGCCCTGGCGCCGATCGACGCCACCGCCGACTGGCAGGCGGGCGATATCGTCGAGATCCTGCCGCAGCAGGATGCCGCCCGCGTCGCCGCCTTTATGGCCGCGACCGGGCTACCCGACACGGCGGCAGTCCACGAAGCGCTGATGACGCGGCTGCTCCCCACCGATGCCGATGCGCCGCTCGATCCCCAGACGCTGCCGGCGCTGCCGCATCGCGAATATTCGATCGCCTCGATCCCCGCGTCCGGCCGGGTCGAGCTGATCGTGCGGGCATGTCGCGCGGCGGACGGCTTTGCCGGGCTCGGTTCGGGCTGGCTGACCTCGGGCGCGCCGGTCGGCGGGATCGTGCGCGCGCGCATCCGGCCGAACCCCGCCTTCCAAGCGCCCGCCGATCCGGCGACGCCGCTGATCCTGATCGGCAACGGCACGGGGCTCGCCGGACTGATGGCGCATCTGCGCCAGCGCGCCGCGACGGGCGGCGGCGGCCCCGCCACGCTGTTCTTCGGGGAGCGGCACCCGGCGCATGACGACTTCCATGCCGGGGAACGCGACGCCCTCGCCGCATCGGGCGTGCTGATCGCCACCCACACCGCCTGGTCGCGCCTTGGCGACGGCCCGCGCTACGCCCAGGATGCCGTCACCGCCGCGGCGGACGCGATCCGGGCGGCGGTGTCGGCGGGTGCCGCGATCTATGTCTGCGGCAGTCTGAAGGGGATGGCGCCGGGCGTCCACGCCGCCCTCGCCGCAATCCTCGGCGACGACCAGCTGGAGGCGATGCTGGCGGAGGGACGCTACCGGCGCGACATCTACTGAGCTACTTCGTCGCGCCCGACCCGGCCTTGCGCGCGTAATAGTCGGCCAGCACGCCGAATGCCTGCTTGCGCTGCCCGGTTTCGGAAATCAGCCCCTTGCGGTTCCAGCCCTGCTGAAAATCGGGGTTCTGGCGGCGGGGCGAGCGGAAGTCCTTCAGGATCCAGGGCGACATGCCACGCAGCGTCGGGATCGTGTCCGACATCGCCAGCGTCGCGCGATAATAGTCCGCCTGGAATTCCTCGGAGAATTTCTGCTTGTTCGCGGTATCGTGGAAGCCCGCGCGCGCATCCGCGCCGAATTCGCTGAAGATCAGCGGCTTGTCCGCCGGCACGCGCCATTCGCTCTTCGCCAGATCGCCCAGCCGGTCCTGCGTATACCAGCCGTTATAAGTGTTGATCGCCATCACATCGAGCACTTCGGCGAGCGGATCGACCAGCGTCATCACCGGATGATCCGCCGCCTGGTCGCGCTCCACCAGCAGCGCCGCGCTGACCAGCCGCGTATCGTCCAGCCGGCGCACATCGCTCACCAGCGTCCGCAGGAAGCTGTTGCGCGCATCGGTGACGGGCGTCTCGTTCGCGACACTCCAGATCGCGATCGACGCACGGTTGCGATCGCGCAGGATATTCTCCGCCAGCATCGTGCGCGCGCGGTTCAGCGTATCGGGGTTCGACCAGGCGACCCGCCAATAGACGGGCACCTCGCTCCACACGATCAGCCCCATTTCGTCGGCAAGCCGCACCGTCACGTCGCTGTGCGGATAGTGCGCCAGCCGGACGAAGTTGCCGTTCAGCCCCCCTTTGATCTCCCCCAGCAGCGCGCGCGAGGCGGCGGGTGTCATCGCGCGGGTCGGATCGACGCCCAGCTCCTCCTCGTGCATCGAAATGCCGCGCAGATAGACGGGCTTGCCGTTCAGCAGGATATCCGCACCGCGCCGCTCGATCGTGCGGAAGCCGATACGGTCCCGCCACGCATCCTCGCCCGCCGCGATGCTGACATCGTACAGCTTCGGCCGGTCGGGCGACCAGCGGACCAGCGCGCGCGGCGCGGTCATCGTGGCGCGCCAGTTCCCGCTGGCATCGGTCGTCCCCGCCCGGTCGAGCCCCAGTTCGGCGATGCGCAGCCGCACCGCGCGGTTCGCCGCCTGCGGCCCGTCCAGATGCACGTCCACCGCCATCCGACCGTCGCGCGTCAGCCGGACCCACGCGTCGTCGACATAGGTGTCGGGCGTCTGGATCAGCCGCACCGCGCGGGTGATCCCGCCATAATTCTCCCAGTCGGTGACGGGCGGCGGCACGGTCGCCTCCGTCGCCTGCGAATCGACGCCGACGGTGATCTGGTTCTCGCCATCGCGCAGCAGGCCGGTGACGTCGAAGGCGAAGGGCGTGAAGCCGCCTTCGTGCCGGCCCACCTCCTTGCCGTTCAGATAGACGACCGTCGCGTAGTTGGCGGCGCCGAAGCGCAGGAAATATCGCCCCTTGCGCGCCGCCGGCGCGGGAAAGGTGCGCTGATACCACATCAGCCCGTCATAATGGCGCAGCTCTGGCGCCTGCGTCAGCCAGGACGAGGGCAGCGACGTCAGCGGCGAATGGGCGAGGTCGAATTCGTACAGGACGCGGCTGTCCTCCGCCATCGCGCGGCGGATATCGACGTCGCGCCAGCGCTGCTGGCCGATATCGGGCATCCCGCCATGAAAGCCGGATATGCCGGACCGGAACGGGTCGATCGAATAATGCCAGGGCCCCGACAGGTCGGTCCCCTCGCGCAGATCGCCCGACGTCAGCAACGGCGCGGGGGCCGGCGCGGGGGCCGCCATGGGGGCGGCGGTCTGGGCGGCAAGCGGCGTGGCGGCGGCGATCAGCATCGCCCCCATCGCGCGGGTGATCCCGGTCGTCGTCATCGCAAAATCTCTCCCGTTCGAAGTCGTATCTGGGACGATCAGCCGCGCGCCGCGTGCGCGATCCCGGCTTCCAGTCCGCGCAGTTCCGCCAGCCCGCGCATACGCCCTAGCAGCGAATAGCCCGGATTGGTCCGCCGGTTCAGGTCGTCCATCATCTGATGGCCGTGATCGGGGCGCATCGGGATCGCGCGGCCGGTGTGCTGTTGCAGCCGGTGGACCGCCGCCATCACCGCCGGCATCTTCGCGTCGCCCGCCAGATGCGCCGCCTCGTGGAACGCGCCGCGCGGCTCGCGCTGGACGCTGCGCAGATGCAGGAAGCCGATCCGGTTGCCCAGCCGCTCGACCATGCCGGGCAGGTCGTTGTCGGCGCGGACCCCGAACGATCCCGTACACAGGCACAGCCCGTTGGAACGGTTGGGCACCCGGTCGAACAGCGCCGTCACGTCCGCTTCCGTGCTGACGACGCGCGGCAGGCCGAAGATCGGAAAGGGCGGATCGTCGGGGTGCACGACCAGCTGCACGCCCTCCGCATCCGCGACCGGGCACACCGCCTCCAGAAACGCGACGTGATTGGCACGCAGCGCGTCCGCGTCGGTGCCGGCATAGCCCTCGATCGCGCGCAGGAAGGCGGCGGCGGTGAAGCTTTCCTCGCTGCCCGGCAGGCCCGCCAGGATCGTCCGTTCCAGCCCCCGGCGCGCGTCCGCGTCCATCCCGGCGAAGCGCCGCGCCGCCGCCTCCACCATATCGGGCGCATAGTCCGCCTCGGCACCGGGGCGCAGCAGGATATGGATATCGAACGCGGCCACCGCCTCCAGCTCGAACCGGAGCGCCCGCGCCCCGTCCGGCAGCTCCCACGCCAGGTCGGTGCGCGTCCAGTCGAGCAGCGGCATGAAATTATAGGTGACGGTGCGGATGCCGCACGCCGCCAGATTGCGCAGGCTGGCGATATAGGCCTCGATCAGCCGGTCCCAGCCGGGGCCCCGCGTCTTCAGGTCCTCATGCACCGGCAGGCTTTCGACCACCGACCAGTCCAGCCCCGCATCCGCCACCATCCGGCGGCGCGTGGCGATCGTCGCCTCCGGCCACACCTCTCCGTTCGGGATCTCGTGCAGCGCGGTCACGATATCGGTCGCGCCCGCCTGCCGGATATCGCGCAGCGTCACCGGATCGGCGGGGCCGAACCAGCGCATCGCCTGCTTCATCATCACGGGAGCGTCGGAGGATCTGTCGGTCATGATGCTGGTCGAAACTCGAATGTCATGCCGATCGCTCGGCCAGGCTGAAACCCCTTCCACACCGTCGCGGCGGGTGGCCCGGGGCTGAACTGCGCGACGCGGCCGACCGGCGCATCCGGCCAGCGCCCCGCATCGGAATCGGGCACCAGCCCCTCCAGATAGGTCGCCATCGTGACGTCACCCTTCACATGCCGGTCCAGAAAGGCGGTGATGAAATGCGCCTCGATCGGGAGCAGCCGGTCCTTGCGCCACACCGCGTCCTCGAACCAGTCCATGTCCCAGAAGGTCCGCCGCATCGCGGGCGGCGCGCCGGTCAGCGCGATACTGTGCCCCGCCTCTCGGAACGTCAGCAGATAGCGTGGCGCGGCGGCGGGCGCGGTATAGAGCGCGCGCACCGCGTCATAGCCGACCACCCGGTCCCGGTCGCCGACGACGATCATCACCGGCACGCCCACGGCGCCCGCGCCCGGTCCGGTCCAGATCGGCGCATCGCCCAGCCGCGCGGCCGGAGAGATCGCGACGATCGCCTTGACCCGCCCGGCGCGAAGCTCGCCCGCTCGCGCGGCCCCGGCGATGTAGGGCGCCAGCACGCCGCCGCTGAGCGGGCCCATATGCGCATCCAGCGGCGCGCCACCGGCGGTCAACACGCCATAGCCGCCCATCGAATAGCCAATGAGCGCGGTCCGCTCCGCATCCGCCGCCGCCAGCACGCCCTCTCCCGCGATCGCGCGCCGCTGCGCCTCCGCGGTGACGAAGGCGATGTCCAGCGGCCGCCGCCCGGTCGGGCCGGCGCGCGCGGCGTCGGTGCGGATGCTGATCGCGGGATCGGGGAAATGCGGCGCGACCACGACATAGCCCTTGCTCGCCAGGTTCTCACCCAGCCACGCCAGCACCTCTGGCGTGTTGCCATAGCCATGCGCCAGGATCACCAGCGGAAAGCGCCCGCCCGCCTTCGGATCGACAGGCCGGGCGTCCGGCGTCGCCATGCCGGGCAGGTCGAACGGCACGTCGCGTCCATCCTCTCCCGACAGCGCGGTGTGATAGACGGTCCCCTGCCCCGCCGTCGCGGCGGGATACCAGATGGCGGCATCCAGCCGGCGCTCGTGCGGCGCAGTCCCCTGCGACGGATCGACCTGCCCGCGCTGCACGAACACCGTCCGCGCGACGCCGACCGGGTATCGACCCAGCGCCGCCAGCTGCGGCGCATCGACGGGCGGCAGTGCTGGCGCATCCGCCGCCGGCCCCTCGGCCGCGAAGGAGACGGCAGCAGGAGCGCTGAGCGCACCCACCGCCGCCAACACCGTCAGGACGCCGCCGCGTCGCATCAGAAGTTCAGGCCCAGCCGCACCCCGCCGTAACGGCGGAAGTCGCGCGGCAGCACCGCCTGCGTCGCGATGTTGTTGCCGAAATTGCCCGCCGTGTTCACCAGCGACCCATAATATTGCTTGTCGAACAGGTTGTTGACGAAGGCGACGAGTTCCCAGCGGCGGTCCTCGTCCCGCACGCCCAGGCCGACATTGACGATGCTGAAGGCGGGCTGGAACGTCTGCGGATCGCGCGCCTGGAAGTAAAGGCTGCTCTGATACTGCCAGTTCACCTGCGCCACACCGCGCAGATCGGTGGTCAGGTGCGGAGAATAGTCCAGATTGGCGTTGAACTTCCACTTCGGCGCCTGGATCGCGGTGGTGCCGGTCAGGTTCTGGCTGGCGGGCGAGCCCGTGCAGCCTTGCGCCGCCGTCTGGAGCGGATAGCATTGAGCCACGTCGAACTGAGTGTACTTCGCGTCCAGATAGGTGACCGCACCGCCCAGGTTGAACTCATCGTTGAAGCGCATCGAGCCCTCGAATTCGATACCCTTGGTGTTGAGCTTGCCGACATTGGTCAGCCGATAGTTGGAGGTGCCGTCCGCCAGCGTCTCGATCGTCTGGGCCTGAAGATCGCGGTAGTTGGTGTCGAAGAAAGTGACGTTCGCGGTCAGGCGGCGGTCGAGGAACTGGCTGCGGATGCCCAGCTCC